>NZ_CP050308.1:3283703-3912407 GCF_014189535.1 Rhizobium lusitanum
AGTGACGATTTCTGTTGACCCTTATTCGCGATTTTGGCGTGATTGGAAAGGTAAACAACTGCGCACAATTAGTTCACTATTGTTGAACAATGATGCGCTTGGATCACTCTTTCCATCCGCGCGGTATCGGTTATGGTGGCGCGAATTCACTGCCAAATCATAATTTTCGGAAGGAAACCCCTTATGGCCGATCTGTCCTCATTTCCGATCACGAAGCGCTGGGCCGCCAGCAATCCGGATATTATCCAGCTCTATTCGCTGCCGACGCCGAACGGCGCCAAGGTTTCGATCGCGCTCGAGGAACTCGAACTTCCCTATGAGCCGCATCTGGTTTCTTTCGGCACCAACGACCAGAAATCGCCGGAGTTCATCTCGCTGAACCCGAACGGCCGCATTCCGGCAATCATCGATCCCAATGGTCCCGGCGGCAAGCCGATCGGTCTGTTCGAATCCGGCGCTATCCTCGTTTATCTCGCTGAAAAGACCGGCAAGCTGATGCCGAAGGATGCGGCTGGGCGCTATGAGGTGTTGCAATGGGTGTTCTTCCAGATGGGCGGCATCGGTCCAATGTTCGGCCAGTTCGGCCATTTTTTCAAATTCGCCGCCGACAAGGTCGCCAACAATTCCTATCCGGTGGAGCGCTATCGCGATGAGGCCAAGCGCCTGCTCAGCGTCCTGGAGGACCGCCTGAAGGATCGCCAGTGGATCATGGGCGACGAATACACCATCGCCGACATCACCACCTTCCCGTGGGTCCGCGGCGTCGACGTCTTCTACGGCGGTCGCGAGGTTCTCGAACTCGCAAGCTTCCCGTCGGTCATGGCCTGGGTCGAGCGCGCGACTGCACGCCCGGCGAGCCAGCGCGGGCTGAATATTCCGAAGCGGGATTGATATTGAGCGTGTCTGCGCGAGATCGAAGGCCGGTCCGAAAGGATCGGCCTTTTGCATTCGGGCCTCTACTGACGAGCCGCCAACTGGCTGCCCGGATCCGGTTTGAAGCGCGGAAACAGGAAAACGCCCACCATGCTGCCGGCGTGCTTTCCTTCCGTGCCGATCGATTCTCCAACGCAGAAGATCGGCTGGCGATGCCCGCCGACGCCGAGAGCTGTGGTGGAGTAGCAAAAGCTGGAGGAGGAGGTTGCCGCCTGCTCGAACAGGTCGAGGATACGGGCGCGGTCATTGGCGTCATAGCAATGCATCAGGCTTAACAGGCCGCATTCCGACGCAGTCAGCCCGTGCAGCATGGTGCTCCACTGGCCGAGCTTGATGATGCCGCTCGCCAGATCGCCGGTCCAGCCTTCGGTAACGCAGAACTGCGCCAGAAGATCTGGATCGTGACCGTCAAACTCCAGGGATCCCGGAGCGAAAGGTGCGGCAAGGCTGGCCCTGGCAATCTTGAACAAGATGTTCCCCAACTTGAGACGCGGGTTCCCCTGCGCGCGCTTCAATCGAAATTCCATGCAGTAACGAACGGAGCGTCGCTCCGCATATTGCCACAGCTACGGGTCGGCGAAGCGGCCGCCGCGCCAAACCCATCCGCAACAGGTGCCTCCGGATTCCTAGCTTAGTTCACCAAGTTAACTTAAGTAATAAATCCAGGCGTATTTGCTATCAAAAAGGTTATGACTGTCCCCGATTGCGCATCATGCGCTGAAAACAAGTAGAAAAAGAGTCTTCAGCAGCAACCTCCGCTCAAATCGCTGCGCTGCGATTTATAGGAGATTTTCCGAAAACGGCAATGGGGCAAACTCTGTAAATTCCCACGGGTACGAAATCTTATATTTCAAGTATCGAAACAGTCTTGGTGCAAACAAAAAGGGCGGCCCGAGAGCCGCCCTTCGTCAATTCCGGATGCCGGAATAGACAGCCGCAATAAGGCTAAGGCCTTATCACATCATGTCCATTCCACCCATGCCGCCCATGCCGCCAGGCATGCCGCCAGGAGCGTCCTTCTTCGGCACTTCGGCGATCATGGCTTCGGTGGTGATCAGCAGCGAAGCAACCGAAGCTGCGTTCTGCAGAGCCGTGCGGACAACCTTGACCGGGTCGACGATGCCCATGGCGATCATGTCGCCGTAGACGCCCGTCTGAGCGTTGTAGCCGTAGTTGTCTTCGTTCTTGTCGAGAACCTTGCCGACAACGATCGAAGCTTCGTCACCAGCGTTTTCAGCGATCTGGCGAACCAGCGCCTGCAGCGCACGACGAACGATGTTGATGCCGGCTTCCTGATCCTGATTCTCACCCTTGACGGTGATCTTCGTGGAGGAACGCAGCAGAGCGATACCACCGCCTGGTACGATGCCTTCCTGGACAGCAGCGCGCGTCGCGTTCAGAGCGTCGTCGATACGGTCCTTCTTTTCCTTGACTTCGATTTCCGTCGAACCGCCAACGCGGATAACGGCAACGCCGCCAGCGAGCTTGGCAAGACGTTCCTGCAGCTTCTCGCGGTCGTAGTCAGAGGTGGTTTCTTCGATCTGGGCCTTGATCTGGGCAACACGGCCTTCGATGTCGGACTTCTGTCCGGCGCCGTCGACGATCGTGGTGTTTTCCTTGGAGATCGAAACCTTCTTGGTACGGCCGAGCATGTCGAGCGTAACCGACTCGAGCTTGATGCCGAGGTCTTCGGAGATGACAGTACCGCCCGTGAGGATAGCGATGTCTTCCAGCATGGCCTTACGGCGATCGCCGAAGCCCGGAGCCTTGACGGCAGCAATCTTCAGGCCGCCGCGCAGCTTGTTGACGACGAGCGTAGCAAGAGCTTCGCCTTCGACGTCTTCAGCGATGATGAGGAGCGGCTTGCCGGTCTGAACGACAGCTTCGAGAACCGGAAGCATTGCCTGCAGGTTCGAGAGCTTCTTCTCGTGCAGAAGGATGTACGCGTCTTCGAGATCGGCGATCATCTTTTCCGGGTTGGTCACGAAGTAGGGGCTGAGGTAGCCGCGGTCGAACTGCATGCCTTCGACGACTTCGAGTTCGGTTTCGGCGGTCTTGGCTTCTTCAACCGTGATGACGCCTTCATTGCCGACCTTCTGCATGGCTTCAGCAATATCGAGACCGATCTGCTTTTCGCCGTTTGCGGAGATCGTGCCGACCTGTGCGACTTCTTCCGAAGTGTTGATCTTCTTGGCCTTGGCCTGGAGATCCTTGACGACTTCAGCAACAGCGAGATCGATGCCGCGCTTCAGGTCCATCGGGTTCATGCCGGCTGCAACTGCCTTGGCGCCTTCGCGAACGATGGCCTGGGCGAGAACGGTTGCAGTCGTCGTGCCGTCGCCGGCGATGTCGTTGGTCTTCGAAGCAACTTCGCGGACCATCTGGGCGCCCATGTTTTCGAACTTGTCTTCAAGTTCGATTTCCTTGGCGACCGTGACGCCGTCCTTGGTGATGCGCGGAGCGCCGAAGGACTTGTCGATAACAACGTTACGACCCTTCGGGCCGAGCGTTACCTTGACTGCGTCGGCGAGGATATCGACGCCACGAAGCAACTTTTCGCGGGCGTTGCGGCCGAATTTTACTTCTTTAGCTGCCATGTCTAAAAACTCCTGAATTCGCATTGTCCGGGTTTATGGCCCGTCAGCTGTATCGGAAAAGGGGAAACCGGCTGGATTAGCCGATGATGCCCATGATGTCGGCTTCCTTCATGATGAGAAGGTCTTCGCCGTCAAGCTTGACTTCGGTGCCCGACCACTTGCCGAACAGGATGCGGTCGCCGGCCTTGACGTCCAGGGGGACGATCTTGCCGGAGTCATCACGAACGCCGGAGCCTACGGCGACGATTTCGCCTTCCTGCGGCTTTTCCTTGGCGGTATCGGGAATGATGATACCACCCTTGGTCTTTGCTTCGGACTCGACGCGACGTACGACGACGCGGTCATGAAGGGGGCGGAAATTGGTGCTTGCCATTGTCTAATCCCTCGATCAAATGACTTCACGGATCAGCGGGGGATCCGTATGGGGCTTGTTAGCACTCAGCCTTGGCGAGTGCTAGCGACGGAGATTTAGGGTTGGGCTCCAGGTGAGTCAAGGACGCTCGTGACGAATTTTTTAGCAAAAAGCGTAGGCGGGGAGCGTTGACTGGCGTGATCGGAGTGTCCACGCCGGGCGAGATAGCGCCTAAACCGGTCTTTTCTGAGGCTGTCCGCGTCTGGGCGCGCATCGGTTGCCTGAGCTTCGGCGGCCCTGCCGGGCAGATCGCATTGATGCATCGCGTTCTGGTCGACGAGAAGCGCTGGGTCGATGAGGAGCGCTTCCTGCATGCGCTGAGCTACTGCATGTTGCTGCCTGGACCGGAGGCGCAGCAGCTCGCCACCTATATCGGCTGGCTGCTGCATGGCTGGCGCGGTGGCCTGATTGCGGGACTGCTGTTCATCCTGCCGGGCTTTGTCGTCATCCTGGGGCTTTCGGCCTTCTATGCGCTGTTTCATGACACCGGACTGCTGGCGACCGTCTTCTTCGGCATCAAGGCCGGCGTGCTGGCAATCGTGCTGCAGGCGCTGATCCGGCTGAGCAGCCGGGCGCTGAAGACGCGGTTTCATGTCGGCGTCGCGATCGCCAGCTTCCTGCTGCTCTTTGTCTTCGATCTGCCGTTTCCGCTGGTGGTGCTTCTGGCCGGACTTGCGGGCTATGGTCGGGTACTCCGCCGCGCCTACCGTGATGATCAATGGCGTCCGCGACTGCCTCGGCTCGCGCTTGCGGGCACCGGCAAAAGCGTTCTGCGAAGTGTCCGCGTGCGAAAAACCCTTCTCACGCTTCTATGCTGGCTGGCGATCTGGCAGGCGCCGCTGTTGCTGATCCACGGCCTCGATGGTCCGAAGGATATCATCGCCGAAACCCTGAGCGGCGAAACCAATGTCTTCGGTGCCATCTTCTCTTTCTTTTCCCGCATGGCGGTCGTCACCTTCGGCGGCGCCTATGCGGTGCTGGCCTATGTGGCGCAGACGGCGGTGCAGCATTATGCCTGGCTACGGCCGGGCGAGATGCTGGATGGGCTGGCGCTGGCGGAGACGACGCCGGGGCCGCTGGTGCTGGTTCTCTGTTTCGTCGGGTTCATGGCCGGCTTCCGCAATCCGTTCGGCTTCGATCCGCTGACGGCGGGCTTTCTCGGCGCCGGCCTCGCAGCCTGGGCGACCTTCGTGCCGAGCTTCCTCTTCATCTTTGCCGGCGCGCCCTATATCGAGCGGCTGCGCGGTCATGCTGGTCTGTCGGCCGCTCTTGCGGCGATCACCGCGGCGATTGTCGGGGTCATGACCAATCTGTCGCTCTGGTTCGGCCTGCATGTGCTTTTTGCCGATGTCGGCAGGCTGGTGCTTTGGAGTCGCCGCATCGACGTCCAGGGTAGCGACTACGTCAATGTCCCGATCGCCGGCATCGCCTGGCCGACATGGGCGACGCTCGACATCTCGGCGCTGCTGCTTTTCACGCTCGCCGTCGTGCTGGTCTTCCGGCATCGGGCGGGCGTGGCAACCGTGCTCGGCGTGTCCGCCCTGGCCGGCTGTCTGCTCCGTCTTGCCCATTGAGGCGCATGCGGCGCGTGTGCAATGCAAAAACCTGCGCTGCACTCTTGTAATTTGCCAGCCGGTTTGCGATGTCAGCCCTTGATTTCTTTGAGTGCGAGGACTGCATGGGCAAGCGTATCGAAAGCTTTCGCGAGATCGGCGGACATTATGATGTCGCGCTCTGCGATGTCTGGGGTGTGCTGCACAATGGCGTTTCCGCCTATCCGGACGCACCTGCTGCGCTCGAGGCGGCACGCGGCGAAGGCCTGACTGTCGTCCTCATTACCAATTCCCCCCGCGTTGCGCCGAAAGTGGTCGAGCAGTTGCGCCAGATCGGCATTCCCGACAGCGCCTATGACCGCATCGTCACCTCCGGCGACGTGACCCGCCGCCTGATCGCTGAGGGACCGAAGAAAGTCTTCCTGCTCGGTCCCGAGCGCGACACCGGCATTCTCGAAGGACTGGACGTGGTGCGCGTCGAGGCGGAGGAGGCTGAGAGCATCGTCTGCACCGGCTTCTTCGATGACGAGACCGAAACACCCGACGATTATACCGAAATGCTGACGGCTTGGGCTGCCCGCAAGGTGCCGCTGATCTGCGCCAATCCCGATCTCGTGGTCGAGCGCGGCCACCGTATGATCCCTTGTGCCGGCGCCATGGCCGCTTACTACGACCGTCTCGGCGGCGAGACCCGAATTGCCGGCAAGCCGCATCAGCCGATCTACGATGCTTCGATCGCAGCCGCCCGCGACGTTCGCGGCGAATTCCCGCTGTCGCGCGTCATTGCCATCGGCGATGGCATGCCGACCGATGTGCGTGGCGCGCTCGATTACGGTCTCGATCTTCTTTATATCAGCCATGGCATCCATGCCCGCGAATATGTCGTCGACGGTCACACCGACGAGGCAGCGCTTGGCGCCTTCCTGGCGCGCGAGCAGGCGTCGCCGAAGTGGTGGATGCCGCGCCTTGTCTGAGGAGAGGGGTAGCCGATGACCGTTTTCCATCGCAACGAGACCCGCGAGCCGCTGCCCGACAATCTGAAGGGCGGCGTCATCGCCATCGGCAATTTCGATGGCGTGCATCGCGGCCATCAATCTGTGCTCGATCGCGCGCTGGAGATTGCCCGGGAGCGCGGCGTGCCGGCGCTGGTCTTGACCTTCGAGCCGCATCCACGCACCGTCTTCAAGCCCGATCATCCGGTGTTCCGCGTGACGCCGGCGCCGCTAAAGGCCCGTCTCCTCGAAGCGATGGGCTTCAACGCTGTCATCGAATATCCCTTCGACCGGGCCTTTTCGCAGCGCTCCGCCGACGAGTTCGTCCATTCGATCCTGATCGACTGGCTGCATGCGTCCGAAGTCGTCACCGGCTTCGATTTCCATTTCGGCCATGATCGCCAGGGCGGCCCGGCCTTCCTGATGAATGCCGGCAGCAAGCATGGTTTCGGCGTGACGCTGATCGACGCCTTCCGCGATGAAAATGCCGACGTGGTTTCGTCGAGCCGCATCCGGACATTGCTCACCGAAGGGGAGGTGGCCGAGGCCGCCGGCCTACTCGGTTATCGCTATACGGTCGAAGCCGAAGTGATCGGCGGCGAACAGCTTGGCCGCACACTCGGCTTCCCGACTGCTAACATGCGGCTGCCGCCCGAAGTGGAGCTGAAACCCGGTATCTACGCCGTGCGTTTCCGTGCCGCCGATGGCGTCATCCGCGATGCCGTCGCCAGCTATGGCCGTCGTCCGACGGTCACCGACAATGGCGCGCCGCTGCTCGAAACCTTCGTCTTCGATTTCAGCGGCGATCTCTACGGCCAGATCTGTTCCGTCTCCTTCTTCGGTTATCTTCGCCCCGAACTGAAGTTCGACGGCCTCGATCCGCTGGTGGCGCAGATCAAGAGGGACGAGGAAGAGGCGAGGGCGCTGCTCGCCGGCATCCGTCCGCTCGGCGACATCGATCGGGCCATCGCCTTTTCCTGATGTTGCGCAAGGGATTGGGTGGGTAAAGTTTGCCGCGCCGCAGCATTTTTTTGCCTTGAGCCAAGCGTCATATGCGTTAATCCTTATCCGCGATCAGGCGTGAGTCGGTGCGCCAGTCTCCGAAAGGCACTCGAAATGGATAAACGCTTTGGGACGGCGGCCTGCTGGCTGCTTGTCATTCCCTATATTGGCTTGCTCTGGGTCCCCTTTTACAACGCTCACGATCCGGTTCTCTTCGGTTTCCCCTTCTTCTATTGGTACCAGCTCGCCTGGGTGCCGATCACCGCTTTCCTGACCTGGATCGCCTACCGGAGCATGCGCCATGATGACTGATATCGACCCGACGGCACTTGCCGTCTTCATTTTCTTCATGGTGCTGGTAACCGTCATGGGCTTTGTCGCCGCGCGCTGGCGCAGGCCGAAGACCCTTGCCAGTATCGACGAATGGGGCCTTGGCGGCCGCAACTTCGGCACCTGGATCACCTGGTTCCTCGTCGGCGGCGACTTTTACACCGCCTATACCGTGATTGCCGTCCCGGCCCTGGTCTACACGGTCGGCGCCTATGGCTTCTTCGCGCTGCCCTATACGATCGTCGTTTATCCCTTCGTCTTCATGGTGATGCCGCTTCTCTGGAAGCGCGCGAAGGATCATGGCTACGTCACGGCGGGCGATGTCGTGCATGGTCAATACGGCTCGCGTGCGCTCGAACTGGCAGTTGCCGCGACCGGCGTCATCGCCACCATGCCCTATATCGCCTTGCAGCTCGTCGGCATGACGGCGGTGTTCAAGGCGCTGGGCCTGCATGGCGAATTCCCGCTCGCCGTCGCCTTCATCATCCTGGCGCTCTATACCTATTCGGCGGGCCTTCGCGCTCCGGCACTGATCGCCTTCGTCAAGGACATCATGATCTACATCGTGGTGATCGCTGCCATTGCGCTCATTCCGGCCAAGCTCGGCGGCTACGCCAATGTCTTTGCTTCCGCCGATGCGGCTTTCCAGGCCAAGGGGGCAGGCAGCCTGGTGCTCGGCGGCAACCAGTATGTCGCCTATGCGACGCTGGCGCTCGGCTCGGCGCTGGCTGCCTTCATGTATCCGCACACGCTGACCGGCATTTTTGCCTCCAACAGCGGCAACACCATCCGCAAGAATGCCGTGATGCTGCCGGCCTATACGCTGCTGCTCGGCCTGCTGGCCCTGCTCGGCTATATGGGCCACGCGGCAAATCTGAAGCTGGATAGCCCCAATGATGTCGTGCCGGCGCTGTTCCAGTCGCTGTTTTCAAGCTGGTTTGCCGGTTTCGCCTTCGCGGCCATCGCGATTGGTGCGCTGGTGCCGGCTGCCGTGATGAGCATTGGCGCCGCCAACCTCTTCACCCGCAACTTCTGGAAGGCTTACATCAATCCGCAGGTCTCTGATGCCGGCGAGGCGAAGGTTGCCAAGATGACCTCGCTGGTCGTCAAGGTCGGCGCGCTTCTCGTCATCATCTTCCTGCCGACGCAGTTCGCGCTTGACCTGCAGCTGCTCGGCGGCATCTGGATCCTGCAGACGCTGCCGGCGCTGGTCTTCGGCCTCTATACCAAGTGGTTCCGCGCGCCCGCTCTGCTGGCCGGCTGGGTCGTCGGCTTCTTTGGCGGTACCTATCTTGTCTGGGATGCCGGCTGGAAACCGCTGCATATGGTCTCTCTCGGAGATACCAGCTTCACCGTCTACACGGGACTGCTGGCGCTGGCCGCCAATATCATCGTGTCGGTGATCCTCAACGCGGTCATACCGGCGCGCGCTCCGGCCCACGCCTGATCGGGCCGGCTCCACAATCAGCCGCGGGCGGAAACGTCCGCGGCTTTTCTGTGCCTTGTCGCGGTGGATTCCTCTTCCTTTCCGCTCAAAAAGCGCTTATGAACCGCCCATTATGACCCAATTTCGGCTGAGCCTATCGATACGAATTATTGGCCCGGCCTTCCGCGCGCTTTAAGCTGCCGGAAGGTCCGGGTTCTTGGCGCCCGTTCTTGAGGCGCTACCGCCGCCGAAAAAATCCCCCTATGGCTGCGCCTTATTGGCGCGATATGCCCGAGACGCCGAGGCAATTGTCAGAACCATGACCGATACCGCTGAAAAACTCGACTATTCGAAGACCCTCTACCTGCCCGAGACCGATTTCCCGATGCGCGCCGGCCTGCCGCAGAAGGAGCCGGAGCTGGTCAAGCGCTGGCAGGAGATGGACCTCTACAAGGTGCTGCGCGCGTCCGCCGCCGGCCGTGAAAAGTTCGTGCTGCATGACGGCCCGCCCTATGCCAACGGCAACATCCATATCGGCCATGCGCTGAACAAGATCCTCAAGGACGTCATCACCCGCTCGTTCCAGATGCGCGGCTATGACAGCAACTATGTTCCGGGCTGGGACTGCCACGGCCTGCCGATCGAGTGGAAGATCGAGGAAAAATACCGCGAGAAGGGCAAGAACAAGGACGAGGTTCCGGTCAACGAATTCCGCCAGGAATGCCGTGACTTCGCCGCCGGCTGGATCAAGATCCAGTCCGAAGAGTTCAAGCGTCTTGGCATCGTCGGCGATTTCGACAATCCATATCTGACGATGAACTTCCACGCCGAATCCCGCATCGCCGGCGAGTTGCTGAAGATCGCCAAGACCGGCCAGCTTTATCGCGGTTCGAAGCCGGTCATGTGGTCGGTGGTCGAGCGCACGGCGTTGGCGGAAGCCGAAGTCGAATATGCCGACGTCGAGAGCGACATGATCTGGGTGAAGTTCCCGGTCGTGGAAGCAGAAATCAGTGAAGTTCGGAAAGGGGCGCTTCGTACAGCTAGTGATGCGCGACTGCAGGATTTGTTAAGTGCGTTTGTTGTCATCTGGACAACTACACCTTGGACGATCCCCGGCAATCGAGCGATTGCATATTCGTCACGAGTACCCTACGGGCTCTACAAAGTTACCGCAGCCGAGAATAGTTTTGGTCCGCAACCGGGCGAGAAACTTATCTTCGCGAAGCGGTTGGCAGAGGAGTGTGCTGCCAAAGCAAAGGTCAAACTTGAATCTATATGCGATTTGGAAGCCGAAGAGCTCGGCGCGCTCGTCTGCGCTCATCCGCTGGCTTCGCTCGGCTACGACTTCAAGGTTCCCCTGCTCGACGGCGATCATGTCACCGACGATGCCGGCACCGGCTTCGTGCATACCGCGCCCAGCCACGGCCGAGAGGACTTTGACGTCTGGATGGCCAATGCTCGCGCTGTGGAAGCGCGCGGTATCTCTTCGCGCATCCCGTTCCCGGTCGATGACGCCGGCTTCTACACCGCCGATGCCCCCGGTTTTGACGGCGGCCGCGTCATGGATGACAACGGTAAGAAGGGCAATGCCAACGATCTCGTCATCAAGGCTCTGATCGAGACGAGCACGCTCTTCGCGCGCGGACGCATGAAGCATTCCTATCCGCATTCCTGGCGTTCGAAGAAGCCGGTCATCTTCCGCAACACGCCGCAATGGTTCGTCTACATGGACAAGGACCTTGCCGACGGCACGACGCTGCGGTCTCGCGCGCTGAAGGCGATCGATGATACCCGCTTCGTGCCCGCCAGCGGCCAGAACCGCCTGCGCGCCATGATCGAGCAGCGCCCGGATTGGGTGCTCTCGCGCCAGCGCGCCTGGGGCGTTCCGATCGCGATCTTCGTCGACGATGAAGGCGAGATCCTGCAGGATGACGGCGTCAACGCCCGCATCCTGGAAGCTTTCGACGCGGAAGGGGCCGATGCCTGGTTTGCCGAAGGCGCGCGCGAGCGCTTCCTGGGCGAAAAGGCCAACGAGCCGTGGACGCAGGTCATGGATATCCTCGACGTCTGGTTCGACTCGGGCTCGACCCATACCTTCACGCTGGAAGATCGTCCGGACCTGAAATGGCCTGCCGATCTCTATCTCGAAGGCTCCGACCAGCATCGCGGCTGGTTCCATTCGTCGCTGCTCGAAAGTGCCGCGACGCGTGGCCGTGCGCCTTACGATGCCGTCCTCACCCATGGTTTCACCATGGATGAGAAGGGCGAGAAGATGTCGAAGTCCAAGGGCAACGTTACAGCGCCGCAAGAAGTGATGAAGGATGCAGGTGCCGATATCCTGCGCTTATGGGTGATGACCTCCGACTACGCGGAAGACCTGCGCGTCGGCAAGGCGATCATCCAGACCAACGTCGACGCCTATCGCAAGCTGCGCAACACCATCCGCTGGATGCTCGGCACGCTGGCGCACGACAAGGGCGAGGTGATCGCTTACGCCGATATGCCGGAGCTGGAGCAGCTGATGCTGCACCGTCTCGCCGAGCTCGATGAGCTCGTGCGCGAGAGCTACGACGCTTTCGACTTCAAGCGCATCGCCCGCGCGCTCATCGATTTCTCGAATGTCGAGCTTTCGGCCTTCTATTTCGATGTCCGCAAGGATGCGCTTTATTGCGACGCCCCGTCGAGCCTGCGCCGCCGCGCGGCCCTTGCCGTCATTCGCACGATTTTCGACTGCATGGTGACCTGGCTGGCGCCGATGCTGCCGTTCACGACGGAAGAAGCGTGGCTGTCGCGCAATCCATCGGCGGTCTCGGTGCATCTCGAACAGTTTCCCGCCGTTCCCACCGAATGGAAGAACGAGGCGCTGGCCGAGAAGTGGAAGAAGATCCGCGCCGTGCGCAGCGTCGTCACCGGCGCTTTGGAAATCGAGCGCAAGGACAAGCGCATCGGCTCCTCGCTGGAAGCCGCTCCCGTTGTCTATGTCGCCGATCCGGAGCTGGTGAAGGCGCTGGAGGGGCAGGATCTGGCTGAGATCTGCATCACCTCCGGCATCACCGTCAGCGCTGGCGAAGGCCCGGCCGATGCCTTCCGTCTGGACGACGCCGCCAAGGTAAGCGTCGTGCCGACACTGGCCGAAGGCCGCAAATGTGCCCGTTCCTGGCGCATCACCACCGACGTTGGGTCCGATCAGGAATATCCCGACGTCTCGGCGCGTGACGCCGCGGCCTTGCGCGAATTGGCGGTGGGCAACTGAAGAAAATTGCCGGGTGAATTGCCTTCGAGGCGTTCATCCGGTAAAAGCTGCCTGAAAATGGCCCGATTTTTGCGGCAGTTGGCATGAATTGGGGTCCGCGATAGTTGCACCGGCATGGCTGGGAAGGGTTTTCATGAGAGCGATGCATAGGGTTCGTGTTGGCGTCAGCTTGGCGGCACTCGTGGTTGGCTGCGGTCTGATGTCCGGCTGCTTGAGCAGCCCGAGATACGGCACGGACAAGACCGCCGGCGTGCAGCTCTTGGACGACCTCGGCGACATCGCCTCTATTTCGGCCGCCACGCCGAAGGACAAGGGTGTGATTTATCCGAACCGCCCCGGTCTGGTTCTCCCCGCTGCAAACCAGAGGGAAGCCTTGACCACGCCACAGCAGACGCTGGCGAGCAAGGATAACCCGGCCTGGCTGGAATCGCCGGAAGATGCGCGCAAGCGTCTGGCTGAAGAGGCCGACCAGAACAAGAACGACGTCAATTATCGCTCGCCGCTCGCTCAGGCTGACAGCGGCCGCAACCGCAAGACGGAAGTGGAGCAGACGGCAGCTTATCGCGCCGCGCGCCAGGATCAGGCAGGCACCTATAATCAGCGCCGCTATCTGATCGATCCGCCGCAGCAATATCGTCAGGTCTCCGACCCGACGGCGTTGAGCGATGTCGGTACGCCCGAGAGCAAAAAGGAAAAGCAGCGCAAGAAGGATGCCGAGGCAGCGCAGCAGTCCAACAGCAGCAGCTGGTGGAAGCCGTTCCAATAAGTCTTTCCGAGCATGAAGCGGCGGCCTGAACCGCCGCTTTTTTAGTCTTCCTGCCGTTTCAGTTGGAAGAATTCCCTGAGAATGTCAGCCGCATCCCGTTCGGCAATGCCCGAATAGACCTCCGGCGCGTGATGGCAGGTCGGCTGGCGATAGAAGCGCACGCCGTTGTCCACCCCGCCGCCTTTCGGATCTTCCGCGCCGTAATAGAGGCGGCGGATGCGGGCAAATGAGATGGCCGCCGCGCACATGGTGCAGGGCTCCAGCGTCACATAGAGATCGGCGCCCGTCAGGCGTTCCTGGCCGAGCGCCTCGCAGGCGATGCGGATCGCGGCGATTTCGGCATGGGCGGTGACGTCGTTGAGCTCGCGGGTGCGGTTGCCGGCTTTGGCGATGACGGCGTTGTCGAGCACGAGGACGGCTCCGATCGGCACTTCACCACGTGCTCCGGCGCTTCGTGCTTCGGCGAGCGCCAGCTTCATGAAGTGATTTGTATTCGCCATTTAAGATTTTCCACTTAACCGCAGGGGCGTGACCTGATAGGAACACGCCTTAAAAATTCAGGCAAACAACAAATGACAATGAATGACAAGCCCAAGCGGCCTGGGTCCAAGCCCTTTACCCGCGACACCAAGACGAAGCCAGCGATGAAACGCGACGATGCCAAGCCGATGAAGGCAGCGCCCGCCAGGGTGTCTGCAGAGATCGACGGTGGTGATGGAAAGGCCGAGCGCATTTCCAAGGTGATGGCGCGCGCCGGCGTGGCGTCTCGCCGCGATATCGAGCGTATGATCATGGACGGCCGCGTCAGGCTCAACGGCGTGCTGCTGGACAGCCCGGTCGTCAACGTGACGCTCGCCGACAAGATCGAAGTGGACGGTGTGCCGATCCGCGGCATCGAGCGCACGCGCCTCTGGCTCTATCACAAGCCAGCCGGCCTGGTGACCACCAATGCCGATCCGGAAGGACGCCCGACCGTCTTCGACAATCTGCCGGAAGAACTGCCGCGCGTCATGTCGATCGGCCGTCTCGACATCAACACCGAAGGCTTGTTGCTGCTCACCAATGACGGTGGCCTTGCCCGCGTGCTGGAACTGCCGACCACCGGCTGGCTGCGCCGCTATCGCGTGCGCGCCCATGGCGAGGTCAGTCAGGAAGCGCTCGACAAGCTGAAGGACGGCATTGCCGTTGATGGCGTGCTCTACGGCTCGATCGAAGCGACACTCGATCGTACGCAAGGATCCAACGTCTGGATCACCATGGGCCTGCGCGAAGGCAAGAACCGCGAAATCAAGAACGTGATGGGCGCGCTCGGTCTCGAGGTCAATCGCCTGATCCGCATTTCCTACGGGCCGTTCCAGCTCGGCGACCTGCCGGAAGGCCGGGCGCTGGAAGTGCGCGGCCGCACGCTGCGCGATCAGCTTGGCCCTCGTCTGGTCGAAGACGCCAAGGCGAATTT
Organism: Rhizobium lusitanum; assembly: GCF_014189535.1. Taxonomy (NCBI): domain Bacteria; kingdom Pseudomonadati; phylum Pseudomonadota; class Alphaproteobacteria; order Hyphomicrobiales; family Rhizobiaceae; genus Martinezella; species Martinezella lusitana. Next base: position 3,298,424 of record NZ_CP050308.1, read on the forward strand.
CGATGCGCCGCTGTACAACGCCTCGGCGCCTGCCGGCGAGGATGAGGCTGAAGCCAGGCCGGAGCGCGCCGCAAAACCGGAACGTGCCGCGAAAGAGGAGCGCCCGAGGCGCGACCGCGAGCGTCCTGAGGATAAGCGTGAACGCGCTTTGAGCCGTCTCGACACCAAGCGCGACGATCGTCGTGACGAAGGACGCCGAGAAGGTGGCCGCAACGAAGACGACCGCCCGAAGCGGCCGCCGCTCGGCGCGCGCCGCAACGCCAATGTCTGGATGGCGCCCGGCGCCCGTCCGCTCGGCGAGAAGGCTGCCGCGAAAGCTGCCAAGAATACCAGAACTGCCACCAAGCGTGGCGAGCCCGAGCGCCCGCAGCGCAGCGGCTTCGACCGTCCGGACGAAGGCCCGCGCGTTCGCGTCAACCGCGTCGCAGAGGCGGATGGCGAATGGATCCGCGCGAGCGAGGAAGCACCGCGCACGGCACGCGGCGATGACCAAGGTTCCGACCGAAAGCGCTCCGACCGCCCCCGTGGCGATCGCCCTCAAGGCGACCGTCCCCCGCGCGGTGACCGTCCTTTCGGTGACAAGCCCCGTGGTGATCGCCCCTATGGTGACAAGCCCCGCGGAGATAAAGCTTTTGGCGACCGTCCCCGCGGTGAACGTGGCTCGCGGCCCGAGGGCGGCGACCGCCCCCGTGCGAAATCATTCCAGGGCGAAGCCCGCTCGGAGCGTCCTCGTGGCGATCGGCCCTTCGGTGATAAGCCGCGCGGTGACCGCCCTTACGGCGACAAGCCTCGCAGTGACCGTCCGTATGGTGATAAGCCCCGTGGCGATCGAGCGTTCAGCGATCGTCCACGTGGCGATCGTCCCACGGGTGACCGTCGGCCCCGCGCCGAGGGTGAAGAGCGTCCGCGCGCCCGGTCGTTCGATAGCGAGCAGCGCTCCGAGCGCCCTCGTGGCGATCGCCCATTCGGTGATCGTCCTCCCCGTAGTGACCGTCCGCAAGGCGAACGTCCTGCCGGTGACCGGCCGGCCGGCCGGCCTTTCGGCAAGAAGCCGGACGGCGGCAAGTCCTTTGGTGGCGGCAAGCCTTCCGGAAAGCCCGGCGGCGCACGCAGTTTCTCGGGTAAGCCCGGCGGCGCTGGACGTCCGTCTCCTAGCCGCAGCGGTCCGAGCCGTGGTGGCCCCGGTAGGGGCGGCCCGAAGGGCGGAAAGGGTTAAGGCGCGGTGCGGATCGTCGGCGGTGAGTTTCGCGGTCGGTCGCTTGCGGTTCCGAAGTCGAACGATATTCGTCCGACGGCGGACCGCACGCGCGAGAGCCTGTTCAATATTCTGACCCATGCCTATCCCGAGGCGCTTGATGGCACGCGGATGATGGATATCTTCGCCGGCACGGGCGCTGTCGGCCTGGAAGCCGCCTCGCGCGGCTGCCGTCATGTGCTCTTCGTCGAAAGCAGCGTCGAGGGTCGTGGTCTGCTCTGGGAAAACATCGATGCGCTCGGCCTGCATGGCCGCACGCGCATGCTGCGGCGTGACGCCACCGATCTCGGCAGCGTCGGCAACCTCGAGCCTTTCGATTTCCTCTTCGCCGATCCGCCTTATGGCAAGGGTTTGGGCGAGAAGGCTTTCGCGACTGCTGCTGCGGGCCGCTGGCTGGTGCCGGGCGCGTTGGCGATCCTCGAAGAGCGGACAGACGTTGCAGTGACAGTCGCCCCGGATTTTCTCTTCCTCGAAGAGCGGACCTTCGGCGACAGCAAGATGCATTTCTTCCGTTATCAGCCCCGGCAGGCCTAGCGGCGGAGGGAGACGACCATGGGCGATTATGCTGATTTTGTCGGGAGCGACACGCTCGCGACATCGAGCACGCCGAGCGTCGCCGTCGCCTTCGGTTGCGGCGGCGCGCGTGGTCTCGCCCATATCCACATCATCGAGGCGCTGGACGAACTCGGCATTCGCCCGGTTGCGATCGCTGGCGCCTCCATCGGCTCGATCATGGGTGCGGCGATGGCGGCTGGGATGAGCGGCGCGGAAATCCGCGACTATACGCTCGCAACCGTCGGCAACCGCTCAGCCGTGCTCAACAAGATCTGGAGCCTCAGGCCCGCCACCGTGCGCAGCTTCCGGTTCGGCCAGTTCAATCTCGAGCGCATCCTGCGCGCCTTCATGCCGCCTGCCTTTCCCGAAGATTTCTCCGAACTGCACATCCCGCTGAAGGTGGTGACGACGGATTATTACGACCAGGCGGAGGTCGTGACCGAAAAGGGCGAGCTTTTCCCGGTGCTGGCCGCCTCCGCTGCCATTCCGGCCGTCTTCATGCCGGTCAAGGTCGGCGAGCGGGTGATGATCGACGGCGGCATCATGAACCCGGTTCCTTACGAGCATCTGGCCGGGCTTGCCGATATCATCATCGGCATCGACGTCGTCGGCGGGCCGGAAGGCGACGGCACCCAGTTTCCAAACCGCATCGAGAGCCTATTCGGTGCCGGCCAGTTGACCATGCAGTCCAACATCGCACTCAAGCTTCGGCTGCTAGCGCCGCAAATCTTCCTGCGGCCCTCCGTTGGCCGCACCGGCGTGCTTGATTTCCTGAAGGCGCGCGAGATCCTTGCCATGTCCGCAGGCGTCAAGGACGAACTGAAATTCGCCCTCGACCGGGTGATCACCGCGAAGAATTAGAGCAATTCCAGGAAAACTGTGCTGCGGTTTTCCGTCCGGAATTGCGTTGAAACGTTCTAAGCCCGTTCCGGCTCCTCCGCCGGTAAAGCGGAGAGATCGTCGTTGTCGCTGAAGATGTCGGCGGCGCGTTTGGGTTTGACCAGCGGTTCCGGCTTGACTGGGCGTGAGAAGAGCATGTCGCGCCCGGCTTGCAGCCCTTCGCTTGCTTGCAGCACCAGCCGCTGTTCGTCGCGCTTGCGGATATCCTCGCCGATCTCGTAGGCATCGGCTTCGCTGACACCGAGGGCTTCCAGCGTGCGGCGGCCGAAGAGCAGGCCGGATTCCAGCGTTTCGCGCAGCTCGTAGTCGACACCCTTGTTGCGCAGCTCGATCGAGTGGATGCGGTCATAGGAGCGGACGAAGATGCTGGCATGCGGATAGTCCGTCTGCACCAACTCGACGATCTTGTCGGTGATCTCGCGCTGATGTGTGCTGATGACGACGACCTTGGCATGGTCGATGCCGGCCGAGCGCAGCACGTCCTTGCGGGTGCCGTCGCCGAAATAGATGCGGAAGCCGAAATTCGAGGCCTGGCGGATACGGTCTGCGGAAAAGTCGATGACGGTGACGTCGCGGCCGCCGGCAAGCAGGATCTGCGCGGCGATCTGGCCGAAACGCGAGAAGCCGATCATCAGCACGTCGGAGCCCGCGCCCTCGAAATCCTCGTCCAGCTCCTCGTGCGTATCGCCGCTCAAGAGGCGCTTCGAAAGCGCGGAGCCGAGCGGCGTCAGCGCCATCGAGAGCGTGACGATCGCGATCAGCATTGAGGCAGTACTGGCGGAGAAAAGTCCGCCGCTGGCGCTGGCCGTGCTGAACAGCACGAAACCAAATTCACCGCCCTGAGGCAGCAGGCAGGCGATGCGGATGGCATCATTATGCGAGGAGCCGGTCGTGCGGCAGAGGACATAGATAACCAAGCCCTTGATGATCATCAGGACCGGGACTGCGAGCACGATCAGCACCCAGTTGTCGGCAATGACGTCCAGTTTCAGCGACAGGCCGACGGCGATGAAGAAAATGGCGAGCAGGATACCGCGGAAAGGCTCGATATCCGCCTCCAGCTCGTGGCGATAGGAGGATTCGGCCAGCATCACGCCGGAGAGGAAGGCGCCCATCGCCATCGAGAGGCCTGCGAGCTGCATCAAGGTCGCCGAACCCATGACGACCAAGAGTGCGGCCGCGATCATCGCTTCGCGCGCACCGGTGCGCGCAATGATCTGGAACAGCGGCGTCAACAGGTAACGCCCGGCAATGATCATTGCCGCGACAGCACCAACGGCAATAGCAAGGTCCGGTATTGGATTGGAAGCCTCCTTCGGCCCGTCGAGAACGGTGACAAGGGCAAGCAGCGGCACGATCGCCAGATCCTGCAACAGCAGCATGGAGAAGGAGCGCTGGCCGTATTTCGTGTTGACGTCGCCCTCCTGTTCGAGGATCTGCATGGCGAAGGCCGTGGACGACAGCGCCAGGCCGAAGCCGACAATGATGCTGCCACGCCAACCGGTGATATTGGCGAGATAGGCGGCGAGCGTCAGTGCCAGTCCGCTGAGCACCACCTGCGCAGTGCCGAGGCCGAAAATGTCGCGCCGCATCTGCCATAGGCGCGATGGCTTCAATTCCAGGCCGATGATGAACAGCAGGAAGACGACGCCGAGTTCCGCCACCGCAAGCACAGCCTCGCTATCACCGATGCCGTGCAGCACCGGGCCGATGACGACGCCGGCGGCGAGGTAGCCAAGCACGGTGCCAAGCCCCAATTTCTTGAAGATCGGCGCGGTGACGACAGCGCCTCCGAGCAGCATCAGGGTTTCGGTGAAGAGGGCATTGGGCGCGGACATCGTCTGTTTCTCTCTGTGGGCAGTCGGTGTTGCGGCGCATGATCGTCAGAAACAACCATGCGTGACGACATTCGGACAAGAATCGGCTTCACCGCCCTTGTAGCTTTATGTAGTGCACAATAAATGGAACGCGAAGGAAAGGCCAAATCATGTCCTCAGAAATCGATTCCGCCACTCTGCTTTCCCGCGCCAGCCAGTTGATCGACCTCGCCCGGAAAGCCGGGGCGGATGCGGCCGATGCCGTGGTCGTTCGCTCGCGTTCGCAATCCGTCAGCGTTCGTCTCGGCAAGGTCGAGGGCACAGAATCCTCCGAAAGCGATGATTTTTCGCTGCGGGTCTTCGTCGGCAACCGTGTCGCCAGCGTTTCGGCCAATCTAGGCTTCGACCTGCAGGCGCTCGCCGAGCGTGCCGTCACCATGGCCAAGGTCTCGCCGGAAGATCCCTTTGCCTGCCTCGCCGACGACGCCGATCTGGCCAAAAGTTACCCCGACCTCGACCTCTTCGATCCGACCGAGGTTTCGTCTGCCGAGTTGCGCGAGGCGGCCCTTGAGATGGAGGAGGCAGCGCTCGCCGTTTCCGGCGTCAGCAATTCTTCCGGCTCGGGCGCATCCGCCGGCATGGGTGGCATGGTGCTTGTCACCTCGCATGGCTTTGCCGGCCACTATATGGGCTCGCGTTTCGGCCGTTCCGTCAGCGTCATTGCCGGCGAAGGCACAGGCATGGAACGGGACTATGATTTCGACAGCCGCCTCTATTTCGCTGATCTGGATGCCTCCGCGGATATCGGCCGCCGTGCCGGCGAGCGGGTGGTCAAGCGCGTCAATCCGCGTCAGGTGCCGACCGGCAAGGACGTGACCGTCGTTTTCGATCCGCGCGTGGCGCGTGGGTTCGTCGGTCATATCGCCGGCGCGATCAACGGCGCGTCCGTTGCCCGCAAGAGCAGTTTCCTGCGCGACAAGATGGGCGAGCGGGTGCTGAAAGCCGGCCTGTCGATCACCGACGATCCGCTGATCGTGCGTGGCTCCGCCTCGCGTCCCTTCGATGGCGAAGGTGTTACCGGCAAGCGGCTGGTGATGATTGAGGACGGCGTCCTGAAGCACTGGTTCCTGTCCACCTCGACGGCGCGCGAGATCGGCGGTCTCAAGACCAACGGTCGCGGCGCGCGCGGTGGCACGTCGGTTTCTCCGTCCTCCTCCAATCTGGCGCTGGAGCCCGGCGATATCTCGCCGGAAGAGCTGATCCGCAATGTCGGCAACGGCTTTTACGTCACCGAGCTGATTGGGCAGGGCGTCAACATGATCACCGGCGAATACAGCCGCGGCGCCACCGGCTTCTGGATCGAGAACGGTGAATTGACTTTCGCGGTTTCGGAGGTGACGATCGCCTCCAACCTCAAGGACATGTTCATGCGCGTGACGCAGGCCAACGATATCGACCGCGATTTCAGCGTTGCCGCGCCGACGCTCGCCATTGAGGGCATGACGCTGGCCGGGCGTTGACTATGATCCCGAAAAGTGTGCAGCGGTTTTCGGACAAGATCATAGCCAGCACATAGCCACCCAGAGATTGGACTTTGTGAATGGATGATAGCCAGAAGGGCGCTGCATCGAGCGACCTGGACCTGATCGTCGAGGCGGCGCGTCAGGCAGGCGAGGTCGCTCTTGGCTTCTTCCGGCAGTCGCCCGAGGTCTGGTGGAAGAATGAAGGGCGATCGCCCGTCAGTGCCGCCGATTTCGCCGCCAACGAGACTTTGGCCTCCATCCTGCGCCCGGCGCGGCCCGGTTACGGCTGGCTTTCGGAAGAGACGGATGACGATGCCGAGCGGCTGTCGCATGAAACCGTTTTCGTTGTCGATCCGATTGACGGCACGCGCGGCTTCCTCTCGGGACTTGAACTGTGGTGCGTCAGCGTCGCCGTCGTCACCAATGGGCGCCCGACGGCAGGCGTGCTCTACGCACCGGCGCTGAACGAATTGTTCGTCGCGACCAAGAGCGGCCCGGCGCTGAAGAATGGCGAGCCGATCGCCGTTTCCGGCAGAATGGGGCATGACGTCCAAAGGCTTGCGACCGCCGAGGACGCGCTTCACGGACTAAGCCCGGATTTCCGCAAGACAATCGAGCGGGTGAAGCATGTGCCCTCGCTTGCCTATCGCCTTGCCATGGTCGCCGACGGTCGGCTCGAGGGGACGATCGTCAAGCGCAACTCCCACGATTGGGATCTTGCCGCCGCCGATCTCATCCTGGAGCGGGCGGGCGGCGCGCTGGTCGACCTCTCTGGCCAACCGCTCAACTACAATCGCGCCGATGTCTCCCACGGCGAACTCTGTGGCGCACCGGCTGTCCATTTGCCGGAACTCCTGCGCCAGCTTGCCCACAGACGAGACGGTTGACGTTTCGGTCAAAATCCCGCAGAGGAAGTGCGGAGGGGGACGACAGCAGAAAGAGACGAAAATGACCGTTACCAGCGATAAAAAGCAGCTCCTGCACCTCGTATTCGGCGGGGAATTGGAGAACCTTGAGGAAGTACAGTTCCGCAACCTGAAGGAACTCGACATTGTCGGCATGTATCCCGACTATGCGACCGCGTTGACGGCTTGGAAGTCGAAGGCGCAGCAGACTGTCGACAACGCTCACATGCGTTATTTCATCGTCCATCTGCATCGTTTGCTTGATCCGGACAAGGCATCCTGAAGCCGCGTTTCGCTCCATTTTACATTTGATATTTCCGTCCGGAGGGGCATTGTCGCTTTCAATCCGGTTATCACGCGGTATTTTTGACGCAATCAGAACGAAGAGTCGGCCGATCTTTCGGCCGTTGAACAGTTGGGATTTGGCATCGATGACGATCAGCTTGGATCGGAGGCAGTCGAGATGAGCAGCCTCAGGGCGCGCCTCGCTTTGGGTGCTTACCGCTTTGGCGGCATTGCGATCTATCCCCTGATCGGGCCTTATCTCGCGTTTCGTGCCGCCAAGGGCAAGGAAGACAGCTCCCGTCGGCTGGAGCGTTCCGGCTATGCCAGCGCCAATCGCCCGCAGGGGCCGCTGATCTGGTTCCATGCCGCAAGCGTCGGCGAGACCTCGGCCGTCGTTCCCTTGATCCGCGAAATCCGTCGCCGCGATATTCACGTCATTTTGACCACGGGGACGATGACGTCGGCCAAGGTGACGCAGGAGCGTCTCGGCGACGAGGTCATCCACCAATATGTACCGCTGGATCTGAAGCCGGCCGTCAGCCGCTTCCTCGAATATTGGCAGCCCGATTGCGCCATCTTCGCCGAATCCGAAATCTGGCCAGCAACCGTGCTTGAGCTCGAGCGCCGGCGCATTCCGCAGATCCTCGTCAATGCCCGTATATCGGATCGTTCCTTTGCCCGCTGGAGCGGACATCCGTCGCTTTCCGAGGCGATGTTCGAAAAGCTCGCGCTGGTCGTTGCCCAATCCGATCTCGATGCCGAGCGCTTCCGCGATCTCGGCGCGCTGCAGGTCATCAAATCAGGCAATCTCAAGGTGGATACCGATGCGCCGCCCTATGATGCGCCGACGCTCGCCCGCTACATGAAGCAGATTGGCACCCGCAAGACCTGGGCTGCCGTCTCGACCTTCGAGGGCGAGGAGAATGCGGCGGCCGTCGTCCACAAGACGCTGACGGAGCATGACGGCCAGCTCACCATCATCGTGCCGCGCCATCCCGATCGCTGCGACGCAATCGAGGCGATGCTGGTCGAGCAGGGGCTGAAGGTCGCCCGCCGCACCCGCAACGATGTGCTCTCGCCGGATGTCGATGTCTTCCTTGGCGACACGATCGGCGAAATGGGCCTCTATCTGCGCATGACCGAGGTCGCCTTCATGGGCAAGTCGCTGTTGAACGAAGGCGGCCAGAACCCGCTGGAGCCGGCCATGCTCGGCTGCGCCATCCTGACGGGCGGCCATGTCCAGAATTTTCGCGACGCCTATCAATTGCTCGCCCGGCGCGGCAGCGCCCGCATGGTGCGCGACACCGAGATGCTGGCGCGGGGCGTGCATTATCTTTTGACCAACGACGCGGCGCGGCGCGCCATGATCGATGCCGGCTTCATCGCTGTGCATGAGATGCGCGGAGCGCTGGCCGCCACTATCAAGGGGCTGGAGCCCTACATCAATCCGCTGACCGTGAAGGCGCGGCTGATGCCGAAGACAATGGCGCAGGGGTAAGAGGGGGAGCACTCTATGGCAGCGGTGAAGCTGGAGACGATCGCGGGCATTCTTTTTGACAAGGACGGCACGTTGCTCGACTATGACGCAAGCTGGCTGCCGGTCAACCGTGAGCTTGCCCGCATCGCCGCTGAGGGTGACGCAGTGCTTGCCGACCATCTGCTCTTGGCCTGCGGCATGGATCCGGTCACCGGCCATATCGTGCCCGACAGCCTGCTCGCCGCCGGCAATACTCGCCAGATTTCCGAGGGTCTCGTCGCGGCCGGCTCGAAAGTGGACGTTGCGGAGCTGACGGAAAAGCTGGATGCACTTTTTTCCCATGCCGCCGATTTTTCCGCGCCGGTCACCGATCTCGCCGCTTTCTTCCGCCGCCTGCACGAACGGGGCTACAAGCTCGGCGTTGCCTCCAGTGACAATGAACGTTCGATCCGCCAGACGGCCCGCCGCTTCGGCTTCCTGGATTATGTCGATTATATCGCCGGCTACGACAGCGGTTTCGGCACCAAACCGGAGCCGGGCATGGTGCTCGGCTTCTCGAAGGCGACGGGCCTCTCCCCCGAACAGATTGCCGTCGTCGGCGACAACAACCATGATCTGCACATGGGGCACAATGCCGGGGTGGGCCTGAAGGTCGGCGTGTTGACGGGCACCGGCTCGCGCGAATCGCTTGCCGCTGCTTCCGATTATTGCCTGAACGACATTACCGAGCTGGAAAGCCTGTTGCCGGTCGCCCAGCCGGTGTGAGTACGGCACAGGCTTGCTTTTTCATCTGATCTGCCCTTTCTTGCCGCCTTGCTGAGATCGTATGGGGCAACAGCCTACGCGAGACGGGATTAGAGCATGGTATCGGAAGCACCGCCGTTTTGGTGGCGGAAGCCGGATTGGCGGGCCTGGGGGCTCTCGCCCTTTTCCTTCCTGTACGGCCGCGTGGCCGGCCATCGCATGGTGCATGGCCGTCGTGCCTCCGTTCCGGTACCGGTCATCTGCGTCGGCAATTTCACGGTCGGTGGCGCCGGCAAGACGCCGACGGCGCTGGCGCTTGCCCGTGCCGCCAAGGCCAAGGGATTGAAACCCGGCTTTCTCAGCCGCGGCTATGGCGGCTCGCTCGACGTGACGACCGTGGTCGATCCCCATGATCATCATGCGACCGCCGTCGGTGACGAACCGCTACTGCTCGCCCGCGAGGCGTTGACGGTCATTTCGCGCCGGCGCGCGGAGGGGGCGGAGCGACTGGTGCACGAAGGTGCCGATCTGATCATCATGGATGACGGCTTTCAAAGCGCGCAACTCGCCATCGATTATGCCTTGGTGGTGATCGACGCCACGCGAGGCATCGGCAACGGGCATTTGGTTCCCGGCGGTCCGGTGCGCGCGCCGCTGCGGACGCAGTTGGGCTACACATCAGGGTTGCTGAAAGTGGGTGATGGTAACGCCGCCGACCGGATCGTGCGCCTGGCGGCAAGAGCCGGAAAGCCGTTCTTCTCCGCCTCGATCAAGGTACTGGGTCAGGAAGATCTGCGCGGGCGCAAGGTGCTCGCCTTCGCCGGCATTGCCGATCCCACTAAATTCTTCCGCACGGTCGAGTCGTTGGGCGCCAGTATCGCGGTGAGCCGTACCTACGGCGACCACGAACATCTCGGCGAAGATAATATCGCCGACATTCTCGACGTGGCCGCTCGGGACGGTCTTCAGATCGTCACCACCTCCAAGGACTATGTCCGCCTGATCGGCCATCATGGCCGCGCCGACGAACTCCTGGCGCGTTGCCGCGTCATCGAAATCGACATGGTCTTCGATGACCCGCACGCGCCGGAGCTGATCATCGACCGGGCGATCGCAGCGGCGCGAGACCGTCGCTTGCGGGAAGGGCAGAAGGCGAAATAAGGGTGCTGAAATCAGCGCTTCTGGTTCGGAAGCACACCGGCGCGTTTATCGGCTTCCAGTGAAGACATGACATCGGCATAGGGTTCCTGCCGGGCGACGCTCCAATAGCGCAGCTCATCAAGCACGATATGCCGGCCGGTCATGGCGCAAACGACATAGGAGCCCGGCATGAGGATTTGGAAATCGCCGTCGAGATAGCGAACCTTCGCCTCGCGGTTTCCGTGTCCTTCAAAAAGATTCATCTGCTGCCGTCCTCAATACTTGTCACCTGTTTGCCATAACGCGCCAGGCCGGACTTTTCCAGTTCTTTTGACAATATCCGCGCTCAGCTGCGTCCGAACAGCCGTTCGATGTCCGAGAGTTTCAGCTCTATGTAGGTGGGCCGGCCGTGATTGCACTGGCCCGAGCCCGGCGTCGCCTCCATCTGACGTAGCAGTGCGTTCATCTCTTCCGGCCTCAGCCGCCGGCCGGAGCGCACCGAGCCATGGCAGGCCATGGTGGCGGCAACATATTCGAGTTTGGCGGCAAGGCCGGAGGCCGTGTCCCACTCGGCGATCTCGTCGGCCAACTGCCGGATCAACCCTTGCGCATCCACTTCGCCGAGCATGGCCGGCGTCTCGCGCACGGCGATTGCGCCGGGGCCGAAGCGTTCGACGGCAAGGCCGAGCTCGCCCAGTTCGTCGGCAAACACCATCAGCCGGTCGCAATCCTCTTCCGGCAGGTCGACGATCTCGGGGATCAACAGCACCTGCGAAGACAGGCGCTTGGAATGCAGTGCCTTGCGCATTTCCTCGAACACCAGCCGCTCATGCGCCGCGTGTTGGTCGACAATGACGAGGCCGTCATCGGTCTGCGCGACGATGTAATTCTCGTGCAACTGGGCGCGGGCAGCACCCAAGGGGAAGCGTGCCGGCTCCTCGGTATGCGCCGGCTCGACGGATGGTGTGCTCTCGGTGCGGGCGGTAGGCATGGTCAGGCCATCAAAGGCGGCTTGCGGCCGTTCCCTGAAGCCATAGCCGTTGGCTGCCGCCGGCTGATAGGGCCGTGATGGCGAAGCCTCGGGCGTCCAAGGCGCACTTGGAGCGGATGGCCGCCATCCCGGCTGGAAACCGGGGCTGAAGGCGCGCAGCATGCCGTCTGCGCCTGTCGTCGCAGCGCGGTCGCCTTCGCGCGCCAGGGCTTCGCGGATGGCGCCGACGATCAGGCCGCGCACCAGACCGGGATCGCGAAAACGGACATCGGATTTCGCCGGATGCACGTTGACGTCGAGGAGGGCCGGGTCGAGCGTGATGGACAGAACGGCGATGGGATAACGCCCGGACGGTATGGTCTCGGCATAGGCGCCACGGATCGCCGACAGGATCAGCTTGTCCTGCACCGGCCGGCCGTTGACGAAGGCATATTGGTGCGCCGAGTTGCCGCGATTGAAGGTCGGCACGCCGGCAAAGCCGGTGAGGCTCACATCCTCGCGCGCAGCGTCGAGCTCGATCGCATTGTCCTTGAAGTCCTTGCCGAGCACCTGCGCCATGCGGGCGAGACGGTCGTCGCCCGTCGCGGGAAACTCCAGCGTCGAGCGGTCGCTGCCGGACAGCACGAAGCGCACCTGCGGAAAGGCGATCGCCATGCGCTTGACCACTTCGGTGATCGCTGCCGCTTCAGCCTTCTCGGTCTTCAGGAATTTCAGCCGCGCCGGTGTCGCGAAGAACAGGTCACGCACCTCGACGATCGTGCCCGGATTGGCCGCTGCCGGGCGCAGATACAGCACCTTGCCGCCCGCCACCGCGATCTCGGCGCCGCCGGGGCTGCCGACCCTGCGGCTGGCGATTGACAGTCTCGCCACCGAGCCGATGGAGGGCAGGGCCTCGCCACGGAAACCGAGCGTGCGGATGTCTTCCAGCGTATCGGAAATTTTCGATGTGCAATGCCGCTTGATGGCAAGCTCGAGATCCGCCTGCTCCATGCCGGAGCCGTTGTCGCTGACCCGCAGCAGCGCCTTGCCGCCACCGGCCGTCGCGATTTCGATGCGTGTCGCGCCGGCATCCAGCGCATTTTCGATCAGCTCCTTGGCAGCGCTCGCCGGCCGCTCGATGACTTCGCCGGCGGCGATCTGGTTGATCAGGGTTTCCGAGAGTTGTTTGATGGCCATCTTTGTATTTTCGTGGATTCGGGACGAACTGGAAAGAGAAATCGCTGTTCGCCTCTTATCATCCACCCGATTCAGGTTGGGGGCTTTGTTCACAAATTTAATCAATGATTAAGGGAAAGATGACAGGTTGCCCTTGGAAAACTTGAAATGATTGCAGGTGGCGCGCTTTTTGCTCGCATACGGCTCTTGGCGGCAGGTTGGTGGCCGTCATTTCTTCATGAGCCGGCTTCCGCCTGTTTCAAGCACCCATGCCAGCATGATGTCTCCACAAATTGATCTCGAGAGCTATCGCGGCTCTTAAGCTTTGGCGTGCTGTAATCGGATAGATGTAGGAAGCGGACGAATGACTGCCGAGATTGGCAAGGCAGCCTTTGCAGTGATGACTGAAGATGCGCCGTCGGACGGCAATCTGCAGGCGGCGCTGTTCGATGCCGTCTGCGATGGGCTTTCCAGCGCCGTCCTCGTCTATGACAAGAACGATCTGCTGCTGTTTGCCAGCCGCCAGGTCCTGAATTTCTTCCCGATCCCGCCGCAGTTCCTGCAACCGTCCACACGGCTGCGGGATTATCTAGGCGCGGTTTTCGATACCGGCGTGCGGCATCCGAATGGCCATGCGAGATCGGCGGTAACGCGCGACGACTGGATCTCGCAGCGTATTGCCTCCCATTGGCGCGAGCGGTTCGAGACGACGGAGCGCGTTGGCGCGGATCGTTGGGTCCGCTTCGTCAAGCGCCGGCTGCCATCGGGGTTCGGCGTCTGCATTCTTTCCGATATTTCCGAGGTGAAGAAGCGCGAGGAGCAGTGGCGCATCGATATGGAACGCGTGCAGCTCACCGAGGATATCCTCGACAACCTGCCGTTTCCGCTGTTCGTCAAGGACTGCAACATGGTCTATGTTGCGGTCAACAAGGCGTTCAGCGACAAATACCAGACCACGCCGGAGGAGGTGCTGGGCCGCAAGGGCGCCGATCTCTTCTCTACCGATATTGCCAACCGCTTCGAGGAAAGCGACCGGCATGTCATCGAGACCGGCGAAATGTCGATCACGCACCAGCGGCAGATCTCACGCGACGGCGTCGAGCGCGACGTGGTCACGCGAAAGCAGCGCATCGGCAAGCCTGGCCGTTATTTCCTCATTGCCACCATGCAGGACCTGCCGAAGGACGGAGCCGATTTCGACGAATTCGCGCTTGCCAGGGAGATCAAGGAGAACAGCGACCGTTCCTACCGGCGTGCCTACGTGCCGATGGCGGCGCTTCAGACTATATCGCGCCGCCCTTCGGCCATGGAGACCTTCGTTCCCGAGAATTTCTCCGGCCGCAAGATTCTCGTGGTGACCAGCGATCTCGCCGCCGAAACGGCTGCGTTGAAGATGCTCGCCAAATACGGCTTCGACACCTGCTCGGTCCACAATGAAAACGAAGAGGCGGCGTTCCTGGATGTCGCGAGCTCCCTCGGGGTCAAGATCGATCTGGTGATCGTCGACAACCTGCTCGGTAATCGCGGCATGGAACTGGCGGAGCGGCAGAGCGTGCCGGCGCTGTCGTTGGACGGCTCGCAGCTTGCCTCCGAGCTTACCTTCCTGATTGCGCGGCACTTCAACCGCAACATCCGCCGCAAACCCGGCGGGAGCGCCGAGAGCGGGGCGGAGCACTGGCAGATTGCGGCGGGCGGCGAAGAACACGGCCTGCAGATCCTGGTTGCTGAGGACAATGACATCAACCAGATCGTCTTCTCGCAGATCCTCGAGGGGCTTGGATACCGCTACATGATCGCCCCGACCGGTGACGAGGCGGTGCGTCTATGGAGCGAGCATCGTCCTGAGCTGATCCTGATGGATATTTCCTTGCCGGGCCTCAACGGCTTTGAGGCCGCGCGGCTGATCCGCGGCAGCGAAAAGGATGGCGGATCGCATACACCGATCATTGGCGTACTGACCCAGGCTTTCGAGCGTGACCGCAAAGAATGCGCCGATGCCGGCATGGACGATGTCATCCTGAAGCCCGTCAGCCCGGATATCCTCGAGACCGTGTTCCAGAAGTACATGCGTGGCAGCCGCAAAGCTCAGGCCAGGCAAGTCTCATAATTGCCAGCCCCGATGAACAGATATTGCCCGTATGGAATGACCGAAGTCCTGCCATCCTTTGTTAAGACTTCGTTGTCATGCTCTTTCGCGGGTGGAGAAAATGTCGGGACTGAACATGAAATCGGCTGAAATACCGCTCGCGCCAGTCAGTCAGAACGAGCTGCAGGCGATGGCATATACCGATCCCCTGACGGGTCTGGGTAACCGTCACCGCATGCGCGATCGTGCGCGGCTGCTTTCGGTCGAGCGCGCCAGCGATCCCGCGCCCTTCACCATCGGCATCGTCAACCTCGATTCCTTCAAGCCCATCAATGATCTCTTCGGCGTCGACGCCGGTGATGAGATCCTGTGTCAGGTCGCCCACCGCCTCAAGGCCTGCATTCCCGATGGCGCCACCGTGACGCGCCACGAAGGCGACGAATTCGCCTTCGTGCTGCCGCTGGTCTTCGAGCGTGTCGGTGCGGAGAAGTTCGGGCAGATGATCCGGGAAGTGCTGTCGGCGCCCTATGATCTCGGCGATCGCAACGTTCGCCTGTCCGCCTCTTTCGGCTTTGCCATCTATCCCTTCGCCGGCGAGGAATTCGACGATCTGCTGAAAAACACCGAGACCGCGCTCTATCGCTCCAAGCGTCGCGGCCGTGGCCAGATCACCGTTTATTCCAAGGAAATCGCCCAGGAGATGAAGCGCGCGACGCAGCTCGAACAGGCGCTGCGCAATGCCATTATTTCCGATGCCATCGACGTGCATTTCCAGCCGATCGTCTCGCTCGCCAGCGGTGCGGTTCTCGGTTTCGAGGCCCTGGCGCGCTGGAACGACGCCGATCTCGGCTTCGTGTCGCCGGCCGTCTTCGTGCCGCTGGCCGAGGAGCGCGGCTTTATCGATGCCCTCTCCGAGACCTTGCTGCGCAAGGCTGCCGAGGCGGCACTTTCCTGGCCGCGCGAGCTGTTCCTCTCCTTCAACCTGTCCTCGGCACAATTGATGGACCCCGGCACGAGCAGCAGCATCCTCGCCATTCTCGGCCGCGTTGGGCTCGATCCGCATCGCCTTGAGCTGGAGATCACCGAAACCGCCGTCATGAGCTCAGCCGAAACGGCAAATCGCATCATCGCGGACCTTCGGGGTGCTGGTGTGCGCATCTCGCTGGATGATTTCGGCACCGGCCAATCCAGCCTAGGCCGCCTGCGCGAGTTCATTTTCGACAAGGTCAAGATCGACCGTGCCTTCGTTTCGCGCATCAATTCGGATCGCGCCTCCGAACACATCGTTAAGGCGGTCCTCGCCATGTGCGAGGGGCTCGACCTCGAAGTGGTGGCCGAAGGCATCGAGGACCACGCCGAGGCGGCAAAACTCAAATCGCTCGGCTGCGCCATGGGGCAAGGCTACTATTACGGCAAGCCCGTCGATAGCACCGCCACTCTGCGCTATCTCCACGGAAATTGATCACGACCCGGGTGGCATGCGCCTCGGCGCGTCATCAAGCCTACGGCAATGGCAATTCATGGCTCTGCTTGATTGTTTCCATCGGAACGTCGGTCTTGACGCTCTGGACGCTGGGTATGCGTGTCAGATGGTCGGCCTGGAAACGCCAATAGCTGTGGAGATCGGCGGTAACGATCCGCATGATGGCGTCGCACTCACCGGTCGTTAGGTAGCATTCGACGACCTCGGGGAATTTCCTGACTGTCTCTGCGAACTGATGGGTAATCTCGGCGTCCTGCGTTTTGAACCAAACGCGCGCGAACACGGTAAGTCCCACGCCGACTTTTGCAGCGTTGAGCACGGCAACATAGCGATCGATGACGCCCGATTCTTCCAGCAGGCGTACCCTGCGCAGACAGGGCGAGGGCGAAAGCCCCACCTCTTTGGCCAGCTCGACATTCGGAATCCGCCCATTGCGCTGGAGCGCGCGAAGTATGCGCCGATCGATAGCGTCTAGCGCCACTGGCATCATCTGCTCCCATGTCTGATTAATGCGCTATAATGTGCCAATATTATGCAATTTTGCGACTGTCTTCGCAAGCCAATTGCGTTAGCTTTGACCTATCGTTCCAAGGAGATAACGCTAGGAACAAAAATCACTCATGGTCAAAGATATCAAGAAGATCGTGCTCTCCTATTCGGGCGGTCTGGACACCTCGATCATCCTCAAATGGCTTCAGGAGATTTACAAATGCGAGGTGGTGACCTTCACCGCCGATCTGGGGCAGGGTGAGGAACTTGAGCCGGCGCGCGCCAAGGCTGAGATGCTCGGGATCAAGGACATCCGCATCGTGGATGTACGTGAAGAATTTGTGCGTGACTTCGTGTTCCCGATGTTCCGCGCCAATACGGTGTATGAAGGCCAGTATCTGCTCGGCTCCTCCATCGCCCGCCCGCTCATCGCAAAGCATCTTGTCAGGATCGCCCAGGAAGTGGGTGCCGATGCCATTTCTCATGGCGCCACCGGCAAGGGCAACGATCAGGTCCGGTTCGAATTGACAGTCAACGCGCTTGACCCATCCATCAAGGTCATCGCACCGTGGCGCGAGTGGGACATTCAGTCCCGCACCCAGCTCATTGAGTATGCCGAACGGAACCAAATCCCGGTCCCCAAGGACAAGCGCGGCGAGGCACCGTTCTCGATTGACGCGAATTTGTTGCACACCTCGTCCGAGGGCAAGGTCCTGGAAGACCCGGCCGATATCGCGCCGGACTATGTCTATCAGCGTACGGTCGATCCCGTGGACGCGCCAAACGTACCCGAGATCATCACTATCGGCTTTGAGAAGGGTGACGCGGTCTCTCTCAACGGCGACAGATTGTCACCGGCGACGCTGCTGACCAAGCTCAACGAGCTGGGTGGCAAACATGGCGTAGGGCGGGTCGATCTGGTCGAGAACCGGTTCGTCGGCATGAAATCGCGCGGGGTTTATGAGACGCCGGGCGGGACGATCCTGCTCGCGGCGCATCGCGGGATCGAGTCGATCACGCTCGACAGTGGTGCGGCTCACCTGAAGGACGAGATCATGCCGCGCTATGCCGAGCTGATCTATAACGGCTTCTGGTATGCGCCGGAGCGGGAGATGCTGCAGGCGCTGATCGACCGGAGCCAGACCTATGTTGATGGTGAGGTGACGGTAAAGCTCCACAAGGGATCGGCCAGCGTCGTCGCGCGCAGTTCACCCAATTCGCTCTATTCGATGGACCTGGTGACGTTCGAGGAAGGCTCGGGCAGCTACGATCATCACGATGCCGAGGGTTTCATCAAGCTCAACGGGCTGCGACTGAAGACCTTGGCGGCACGCAATAAGAGGTTGGGACATTAAAGGCCTGACCTGTCGTGCAACGCTAAACGGCGGCCTATGAGGGCCGCCGTTTTTTATTGTTGTGCGAGAACCTTCGTTACTTATCGGTCGTCGACGAGGTCGTCGTGCTGTCAGTTCCGGGTGCCGTCGGAGTGGTCTGTGCGGCCTTATCAGAGGCCTGCACGGCGAGCGTCTTGAACTCGGGCGCCGCCTTCAGCGTCTCGGCTGTTTCGGTGGTCGTCAGCTTGACGGTGCCGTCCTCGGCATTCTGCGTCGCCGTGATCTTGTCGAAGGAAACGGCGACGTTCTTCTGGCCCATGCCAAGGAAACCGCCGACGCCGACGACTGCGGCGACCACGCCGCCCTGCTTCAGTAGGACCAGATCGTTGATGCTGCCGATGCTTTCATTCTGACCATTATAGACCGACTGGCCCATATAGGTCTTGGCGCTTATCTGATCTGCCGACTGCTCGGTCAGATATCCACCGGTCTGCGCCATGGTTGTCGTTGGCGCCGAAGCTGGTGCCTGGGCATCGTTCTGCGGCGTCTTAATTGCCGGCTTGGTGGTGTCAGGCGTTGCCGGAGTGGTCTGTGTCACCGGCGCGTTGCTATTGTTGGTTGATGGCTGCTGAGCCTGGGCAAAAGCCATCGGAGAAAGAACCGATGCTGTGGCAAAGATTGCGGCTGCAGCGACAGAAGTGAACAGTTTACCGGTCATTGTGAACCTACCTTTCATGGTGGTGGGTACATTCCCCGGCTCGGGCGGCGCCACGTTCTTGGCTGACCATCATCGTGCCGGTTCATTAGGGGAACTGGTCGAGGATAGGTTTGGTTCCGGAAAAAGTTGCAGAAAACGGCGCCGCGTCGCCCAGACGTGGAAAAAATATAATGGGAAATCAATTATTTATGAAAAGATAGATGCAACCAAAAGCAGTCGATCAGAGTGGCCGGTTGCGGCGGGAGCGCCGCGGCTCCTGGCGCAGGGCGGCTCGATCCGAGCGCCCTGGCCTGTGCTTTCCTGCTTGCCGTCCTCGCGGTGATCGCCTCCGCTGGAGAGACGGCAAACGCAATCAGATCTTGTAGGCTGGATCGAAAACGCCCTTGACCGTCGGGCCGAGTTCGAGAAGTGCTCCTGCCTGCGGCTGTGTCGAGCGAGCGTCCTCGTCGAGGCCCTCCCAGGCTGTCGTCACCGCCAGGCGATCGGCATCCTTGCCGACAAAGGCCGGGCAGGAGGGCTGTGCGGCCGGCACGCGATAGCGCTCGATGCGCAGGCCGTCCGGGCTATAACGATCGACGAAGCCGGAACCCCAGCGGGCGTTCCAGATATAGCCGTCGGCATCGCAGACCGAACCATCGATGCCGCCCGGATCCTCCATGCTGTCGACCAGAACGATGGGCTCGCCCGTGGGAAGCCCAGTCAGAGGGTCGACCATCACCCGCATCAGCTGGCTGACGCGCGTATCGGTGAAGTAGCCCATGGTGCCGTCGGGAGAAAAGCAGATCGAGTTCGGAATGCTGATCTGATCGAAGATCTTCGTCACCTTGCCGCCGGCGACGTGATAGATGGCGCCCGCCTGCATTTCGGCGCGCTTGCCCATGGTGCCGATCCACAGCGAACCGGAGATATGCGTGCGCCCGTCATTGGAACGGTTCTCCGGCTTGTCCGCCTCGATGGCGGCATAAAAAGTCAGTTCGCCGGTCGTGGTATCGCGGAGAAACAGGCCCTCTTCGGTGGCGAGCAACTGCCGTCCGGCGTCGATACGGGCAAGCACGCTTGCCATCATCGGCAGGTCGTGGACCTGCTTCCTGCCGCTTGCAAGATGCAGCTCGTGCAATTCCTTGCCGAGAATGTTGAACCACCAGACCGTATCGGTATCTGGATCATAGGTCGGCCCTTCGCCCAGCACCGAAGCGGTGTCGGAAAGAATGGTGCCCTGGAAGTCGTGAATCGCGGTCATATGCTCAAGCTCCTATGGCGGCGTCATAGGCGTAAATGGTCACCTTGGCGCGTTCGGCAACCTCTGCCGTCGTCATTCCCGGCTTGTAGAGGCTGGTGCCGAGACCGAATGCGAGGATGCCGGCCTTGGTGTAATCGGCGAAATTCTTGTCCGAAACGCCGCCAACAGCGGCGATGACGAGCTCCGGCGGTAGCACGGCGCGGATGGCAGTGATGCCGGAGGCGCCCAACACGCCGGCCGGGAAAAATTTAAGGCCGGTCGCGCCAGCACGGGCGGCGGTCAGCGCTTCCGTCGCGGTGAAGACGCCGGGCATCGTCACCATGCCCTTGTCGCGACCACGGCTAATGACCGCCGGTTCGACGTTTGGCGTCACCAGCAGTTTGCCGCCCGCGGCATCCAGCCGATCGACATCTTCGACGGTCAGTACCGTGCCGGCGCCGATCAGGCAATCGGCGGGCGCCAGCTTGGCGGCGATCTCGATCGAACGGAAAGGCTCCGGCGAGTTCAGCGGAATCTCGATTGCTGTCAGGCCGGCCTCGATCAGCGCGCCGACGATATCGGCTGTTTCCTCCGGCTTGATGCCGCGAAGAATGGCAATGAGCGGGCGCTTCATGGAAGGGAAGGGGACGCGGGTCGTCATCAGCTTGCTCTTTCGTTATTCGGCCAGATTGCCTTGGCGGCGGCGGAAAGCCCGCTGCGGACGGCGGCATCGGCATCAACAGTCGTATAGGTGAGGGATAGGGTGCGGAAGGCATCTTCATAGAGCGCCTGCAGGCGTCCGGAGGCGACCAAGGTAATCGTCGCTCCTTGGCCGGCCGATGACAGCGCACCGGCAATTTCGGCGCCGATCAGTGTACCGGAAATCAGCGCCTGTGCACCGGCCGCTGTCAGTCCATGCAGAAGCTGGCCGGCGCGGGCGGTAAAGAGCAGGTTGGTGGCCAGCGCCGGCTTCTCGAAGGCGGCCTTGATCGCGGTTTCAAAGGTGGCATTGTCGGCCGGCAGGTCGGCGGCGCCAGCAACAGCGTGGGAGAGGATGCTGTGCTTGGTGATGACGTCGAAAAGCTCGCCGGTCATGAAGGTGGAAAAGCCAGTGACCTGGCCGTCGATCACACGCACCCATTTCGAATGCGTGCCCGGCATGCAGACGATCTGCTCGCCTTTCGCGTCGGCCGGGATTGCGCCGAGCAATTGCGTCTCCTCGCCGCGCATGACGTCCGGCACATCCTTGGCGCGCTGCGCAAGGCCCGGCAGAATGCGGACATCGCGCGCCTGACCGGGGACGGAGACGGCGCCGGTCAGGATAGCGGCAAGCGATGTCGGTGTGTCGATATAGCCGGCTTCCACCCAGCCCTGACGCGCGCCGGCCATGCCGCAGACGATGACGGGAAGGTCGTTGGGCGCGGAAAGGGCGGTCAGATGCGATTGCAGCACTTGGGCAAAGCCGGTCTGCGCCGCCGATGTCATGCCTTCGCCGCTACGGCGCTCGCCGAGAATGCTGTCGTCCTCGCCGATTACCCACAGCCGGAAACTGCTGGTGCCCCAGTCTACCGCTACATATGCGGGTCTTGTCATTAGAAAATGCCTCCGTCGACAATGATGGACTGCGCGGTGATGCTACCCGAGCAGTTGGATGCGAGAAAGAGAGTGGGGCCGACCAGATCGGCGGCCTTCAGAACATGCTTGAGGCATTGGCGCTCGATCGTCTTGGCGATGCCTTCCTCGGTGAGCCAGAGTTCCATCTGCCGTTCGGTGACGACCATGCCCGGGAGAACGGCATTGACGCGGATGTTTTCCGGTCCGAGACGGCCGGCGAGGCTCTTGGTCAGGCCGATGACGCCGGCCTTGGCGGTCGCATAGGAAGAAAGCTGCGGCTGGTTCATTTTGATGACGATCGACGAGAAATTGATGATCGACCCGCCGCCGGCCGCCCGCATGCCGGGCGCTGCTGCCTGCGAGACGAAGAACACCTGCTTGAGGTTGATCGCCTGGCTGTTGTCCCAGTATTCCTCGGTCGTCGTATCAAAGTCGTGGCGGTCGTCCCAGGCGGCATTGTTGACGAGGACGCCGATGGCGCCGAGATCGGATTCGACGGCGGCAACCGTACTCTTGATATTGCCGATATCGCGCAGGTCGGCATGATAGAAGGCGACAGGATGCGCCGATTGCGCCGACAGCCGGGCGGCAAGCGTCTTGCTCGGCTCCTCGGCGATGTCGATGAAGGCAACCTTGGCACCCTGTTGCGCGAAGCCCTCGACAAGGGCCGCACCGATGCCGGAGCCGCCGCCGGTGATCAGGACTGTGCGATCCTTAAGATCAGGAAATTGCGCCTGTACCTCGGTCAAATTCCTATCCCTCCCTGGATCGTTGAATTTATTAATGTTCCATTATTCGGAACCAAATTTGACTATGTGGAATTATCGGATTACCCTTCGGCTATGTCAAGGACGTGACGGAGATGTGATGGGGCGGTTGTGAATTTGAAACAGGACGAGAATATGGGGGGTACGCGCCGTGGCCGGGAGACGGGGACGCTCGGCAAACTCATGGCGCTGCTTGATCTCGTAGCGCTGGCCGATCACCCCATGCGTTTCACCGACATCCTGTCATTCTCCAACCAGCCGCGTGGCACACTGCATCGGCAATTGTCGCACCTCGTTGAGGAGGGGCTGCTGGAGATCGATCGCGACGGGCGCTATCTGCCCGGCATCAGGCTGTTGAGCCTCGCGTCACGCAGTTGGGAGCGAAATGAATTCCGCGCTGTCGCCGAGCCGCATCTCAGCCTTTTGCACACGCAGACCGGCGAAACCGTACACCTCGGCGTCCTGCGCGGCGCGGAGGTCATCTATCTCGACAAGGTCGAGGGCCGGCAGTCCGTGCGGATGTATTCACAGATCGGCAACGCCTCGCCGGCCTATTGCACCGGTGTCGGCAAGGCGGCGCTTTCCATGCTGGACGATATCGGCCTCGAAGCGCGTCTCGCCGGTCTCAAGTTTCATGCCTATACCGAGCATACCCATCGCGATGTGGCGGATCTTCTTGCCGATATCGCGGCTATCAGGACGCGCGGTTACGCCTTTGACCGCGAAGAGCACGAAAGTGGTATTTGTTGCGTCGCTGCGCCCATTCATTCCGACGACGGCAATATGCTGGCGGGCGTGTCGGTGACCGGGCCGGCCTATCGCGTCACATCGGAAAAGTTGCAGGAGTGGGCGCCCCTGGTCAGGGCGGCTGCAGCCTCCATCATGCAGGATATGCACAGCCGGCTGGGTCCGAAGCGATAGTTTCGGCGATTTTCCTCGACTGTCATACGAAATCCATTGATTTAACGTTTACGTGCACTGGACCTTGGCCGGTTTACACGTTTATTCTGTGTTACTTATCGAGACACGCCGATGATCTGCGTGTCTCGATAAGTGCCTACTGCCGCCCTTGGAAGAGTTTAGCGAAATGCTTTATCGGGCGCCGGCATGTTGACGTTCGTGCGATGACACGGAGGCGTGGAGGCGGCGCTTTCGAGTTTATTCCCCCGTCCTCTCTTTACATAAAGAAGACTGATGATGGCAGCTTTAGTGCAGGCGGGAGGATCCCCTCGCGGTGAAGATTACATTGATGAAATCGCCGGTCTGAAAACCCAGTTCGATGTTTTTCGTTTCATGAAGCGCTTGACCGAAGCCTATCGTTGCCGGGCTTTCCTGGTCGTGAACCTGCCGACGCCCACGTCCTTCGATCTGCAGAGCAATTCGGTTATCAACAATTGGCCGGCCGAACTGCTGACGATGTATGATCAGGAAGGGCTCTTGCGCAACAGCACCGTGTCGCGGCGCCTGCGCGTTTCGACATTGCCCTTCGTCTACGATTCCGCGGCAAACACCAATCACGATGACAGCAAGATTCAGGTCAGGGTTTCTTTGTTCGAGCGTTTTCGGATGGCGCGGAGCATCTGTTTGCCGACCCATGATGCATCCGGCATTCGCGGCGCGGTCATACTCTCGGGCGATCGTGACCCCTTCACGGCTGAAGAGATCAAGGATCTCTTCTATGTCGCGATCTATGTCTTCGACAGGCTCGCCGAAATCCGCAGCCTGGATGTGCGGATCGTCGATGCGCTCACCGACCGCGAGATCGATTGTTTGAATTGGACGGCAGCCGGCAAGACCAGCGCCGAAATTGCCGAAATCCTCACGCTCTCGGAACATACGGTCAATCACTACTTGAACCGTGCCACCAAGAAGCTGGATACCGTCAACCGCACCCAGGCGGTCGCAAAGGCGTTGCGCGTCGGGTTGATAAAATAGATAGCATGCAGACAAGCGTGAGGCCGGATGGAATTCGGGCAGTTTTCTGCGCGAATTTTGTGCGTTGCCTATAAAATTTGCTGGCGATGTTTGCAGTGCACCCTGAGCCGAAATGGGCGACTTCATGTCAATTATCTGAAAAATAATGACTTTTCCAATTCATCGAAACTGGCATGCTTTCTGCATCGCAATATGCAAGAGGTCCAGAGGGGACTTTGATAACAGCGCCGATCAATGTGCGCGGATCAGGCAGCCGTCGTCGATACCAGTGTCGTTGCTTCTCCCGGCGACCGGTCTTGACGGCGGCTGTTGCTTATTGAGCACGTCCTCGAGTTCAACTGATGTCGCGTCGCGATTTTTCGCGGACTTGCCCTATTCCTTCCCAGACTTTGCTTTATCCCGGCCCCCGCAAATACTTTGCGTCTCCAAGCGAGCGTTGCGGCTGGTGGGGTTATAAAACCCGGCGGACCTGCCGGCCGCAACGAACTCAGCCACTTTTGTCGACAATCCCCCTGAATTTCGTTTGGCGAAGCCCCGCCGCTCCACTATCTAAGCCAGAGAGTCAGAGCGCTTGCCCGATGAGGCAGGCTGCGGATGAAAATGACGCAGTGAGGATGAAATGGCTGACATCACCAAGGAACAGGTTCTGGATACGCTTAAGACCGTTCGCGGACCGGATCTGGAGCACAATATCGTTGAGCTCGGCATGGTGTCGGACGTCTTCATTTCCGACGGCAAGGTGTATTTCTCGATCACCGTTCCGGCCGAACGCGCCCAGGATCTGGAACCGATGCGTCTTGCTGCCGAGCGCGTCATCAAGGGGATGCCCGGCGTCAAGGGTGCCATGGTCGCGCTGACCGCGGACAAGAAGGCTGGCGGCGCACCGGCTGCTCGTCCTGCCCCGCCGCAACCACAGCCACATGCCCATCCTCATGCGCATGCTCCACAACAGCCGCCCCGCGCCGGAAAGATCGGCGTTCCCGGCGTTGGTGCCATTATCGCCGTCGCTTCCGGCAAGGGTGGGGTCGGCAAGTCGACAACGGCGGTCAACCTTGCGCTCGGACTGCTGGCCAATGGCCTGCGCGTTGGCATACTGGACGCCGATATCTATGGTCCGTCGATGCCGCGCCTTCTGAAAATCTCTGGCAAGCCAAAGCAGATCGATGGCCGCATCATCGTTCCCATGGAGAATTACGGCCTCAAGGTCATGTCGATGGGCTTCCTCGTCGAGGAGGAAACGGCGATGATCTGGCGTGGGCCGATGGTTCAGTCGGCGCTGCTGCAGATGCTGCGCGAAGTGGCCTGGGGCGAACTCGATGTTCTCGTCGTCGACATGCCGCCGGGCACCGGCGATGTGCAGCTGACCATGGCGCAGCAGGTGCCGCTTGCCGGCGCCGTCATCGTCTCGACACCGCAGGATCTGGCGCTGATCGATGCCCGCAAGGGCCTCAACATGTTCCGCAAGGTCGAGGTTCCCGTCCTCGGGATTGTTGAAAACATGAGCTATTTCATCGCGCCGGACACGGGCGCCCGCTACGATATCTTCGGCCATGGCGGCGCGCGCAAGGAGGCCGAGCGTATCGGCGTGCCCTTCCTCGGCGAGGTGCCGCTGACCATGGGTATCCGCGAAACGTCCGATGCCGGAACGCCGCTGGTTGCCTCCGATCCCGAGGGCGTTGTTGCCGGCATCTATCGCGAGATCGCCGCCAAGGTCTGGGCGCAGGTCAGCAACACGCCTTTGCGCGCAGCCCCCTCCATCGTCTTTGAATAATTCGTGAAGGTTCGGGCCTGTGGCCATCGGTGTGATTGCCTTGCCCGCGCCATGTGCTATGACTTCGCAAATCGGAAAGTTGCAGTGAAAACGCGCATTGAAGGGGTTGTGGCTTGATTCTTTGCGCGCTTTGCTGCATATGCGCCGCCGGCGTGAATACGGTCGAGCATATTGGATGACGGCCGCCCGCGGCATGGTGACTTCGTCTCGCCCGAGCGATCGGCGTTGTTTATGACGAGCGAAGAATTGGTATTGCAGCGCAATCAATATGGATACGGATTCCCAGCCGCACCGGCGGGATACGCCCGGAGTTTTATGAGTTTTCTTCTTTGGCCATTGGTAGGATCGCAGTCGGAGCGCATGAAGCGCTCTGGCTATAGCTTTGCCTGCGCCGTGCCGGGAGCGATGCGTTGATCACCGCCTATTGTTCCGACTGTACCTCGCTCGAACTGGCAAACCTTTCGACCCTTGCCCAATTGCCGGACAATGCGGTCTGGATCGACATGGTCGAACCGTCTCGCGAAGAGGAAACGAATATCGAGCGCCTGCTGGGGCTCGAGGTTCCGACTCGCGAGGATATGAAGGATATCGAGCCGTCAGCCCGGCTCTATGTCGAGAATGACGCAGTCTTCCTGACTGCCTCACTGCTGTGGAAAGCCGATACCAATCTGCCGGCGCTGACAGATGTCGCCTTCATTTTGACGGGACACCGCCTGGTCACGATCCGCTATGCCCGGCCGAAATCCTTTGCGCTGTTCATCGCCGCCCTGCAGCGAGTTCCGCAAGATCGGCTGACGGGTATCTCGCTGCTGGCGAAACTTCTCGAAACAATTATCGATCGCACGGCTGAGGTTCTTGAACAAACGGTCGCCGGCATCGATATATTGTCAGCGCACGTATTCGGCGACCGCGTGAAGAAAATCCGTCGTCCGGCAAACTATCTGGAAGAGAAGCTAAAGGATATTGCGGGCTACCATCGTACGATCAGCAAGGTACGAGATAGCCTGAGTTCATTGTCGCGGCTTTTGACCTTCCTCAATACCATCCCTGCCATGCAGCAGGACCAAGAGGCCAAGGAATTGTGCCGCAATGTCTCGCGGGATGTGCAGTCTCTATCCGAGCACGCCTCTTTCGTGGCGGGCAACATTACCTTCCTGCTGGATGCATCGCTTGGCCTGATCAATATCGAGCAGAACTCCATCATCAAGATTTTCTCGATCGCCTCCGTGGTTTTTTTGCCCCCGACGCTTGTGGCATCGGTCTATGGTATGAACTTCGAGCTCATGCCTGAATTGCATTTTGTCTACGGTTACCCGGCGTCGTTGTTGTTGATGGTGGTGTCCGCCATCGTTCCGTTTTTCTTTTTTCGCTGGAAAGGCTGGCTCTGAGAGTCTAGTGATCCTGAATGTCTGACGAAACTCATCATTCTCCCGACGGGAAAATGAGCATACGCAAACTGTCGTACCTCGCCGTCGGCTCCGTCGGCGTTGTATACGGCGATATTGGTACGAGCCCGCTTTACGCCTTTCGCGAGGCGCTGAAGCCCGTGGCTGCCGACGGTCTGACGCGTGGGGAGGTCATCAGCCTCGTTTCGCTGATGTTCTGGGCGCTGACGATCATCGTCACCATGAAATATGTCCTTTTTCTGCTGCGCGCCGACAATGACGGCGAAGGCGGCACGCTGTCGCTTCTTGCGCTGCTGATGAAGACGGCGAACGGCCATACCGCCGTTCTCATGCTTCTCGGACTTCTGGGTGCGGCGCTCTTTCTCGGCGACGCGATGATCACGCCGGCCCTGTCGGTTCTCTCCGCCGTCGAAGGTCTAAAGCTGGTCACGCCAACGCTGTCGGACTATATCGTGCCGATCTCGGTGGTGATCCTGGCAATGCTGTTTGCCATCCAGTCACATGGCACCGGCGCGGTTGCGCGCTTCTTCGGCCCGATCACGGTGATCTGGTTCGTCGTCATGGGCGTTGCCGGCATCATGCATATCTCCGACGATTTCGGCATCCTGGCTGCCTTGAACCCCTGGTATGCAGTCAACTTCCTGATGAACGAGGGCTTTCTGGGCGTCGTCGTGCTCGGTGCGGTCTTCCTGACGGTGACCGGCGCCGAAGCCCTTTACGCCGACCTCGGCCATTTTGGCCGGCGCCCGATCCAGTGGGCCTGGTTTGCGCTGGTATTTCCGTCGCTGACGCTGAATTATCTCGGCCAGGGCGCGCTCGTGTTGCGCGAGCCGCTCGCCATGTCCGATCCGTTCTTCCTGATGTATCCGCATTGGGCGCTTCTGCCGGTGGTCATTCTCGCTACCATGGCAACGATCATCGCCAGCCAGGCGGTCATTACCGGCGCCTTCTCGCTGACGCGCCAGGCGATCCATCTCGGCTTCCTGCCACGCATGGAAATCCTCATCACCTCCGAGACCAATACCGGCCAGATCTTCCTGCCGGCGGTCAACGCGGTGCTCTTCTTCGGCGTCATCTTCCTGGTGCTGAGCTTCAAGACCTCGGATGCGCTGGCGACCGCCTACGGTATCTCGGTGACCGGCGCCATGGTCGTCACCTCGATCATGGCCTTCGAATTCGTCCGCGTCCGCTGGAACTGGACGCTGCCGATGGCGATTGCCGTGCTGACGCCGTTGCTGCTGCTCGAATTCGTCTTCCTCGGCGCCAACCTGCTGAAGATCCACGACGGCGGCTATGTTCCGGTGCTGATCGCTACCGCCTTCACGGTGATCATGTGGACCTGGCGTCGTGGCAGCGCGATCCTGATGGAGAAGACGCGGCATACGGATATCCCGCTATCGTCCTTCGTCAGCTCGATCGAGCGCAAGAGCGATCACTCCCCGGCGCATGTGCCGGGCACGGCGATCTTCCTCACCAGCGATCCGGAATCGGCGCCCGCAGCCCTTCTTCATAATCTGAAGCACAATCACGTTCTGCACGACAAGAACGTCATCCTGACGATCCGCACCACCAACAAGCCGCGCGTGCCCCAGGAAGACCGCTATTCGGTGGAGAAGGTGTCCGACCGCTTCTCGCGTGTCGAGCTACGCTTCGGCTTCATGGAATCGCAGAACGTCTCGCAGGCGCTGGCGACCCTGCGCAAAACCGGGGTGAAGTTCGACATCATGTCGACCTCCTTCTATCTCGGTCGCCGCAAGCTGGTACCCGACGCCAAGTCCGGTATGCCGCACTGGCAGGACCGGCTCTACATCGCGCTCGCCAACGCCGCGACGGACCCATCCGACTACTTCCGCCTGCCGGCCAACCGGGTGGTGGAACTGGGTTCGCACGTCATTATCTGACGCAAGCGTAGCTCCTATTTTGCGGAAGGCCCGGTGGGTTTCCGCCGGGTCTTAATATTTCCATTGCGAAACCAGTACGCAATGGAGTTCAATTTTAAGGAGAATCGCTGCATTGCATTTTCGAGAGGACAATTGCGAATGCTCAAAGAGACCTTTTCTATCGCACGTCGTAACGTGGTTCTTTATATAACTTATGTGCTGCTATTGTTCGGTGCTCAAATTGCCGATGAATATTTTAAAGGATCCAGCGCAAATGTAGCCAGTACGATTTTGCTGTGCTTGCTCTCGATGAATGTACAAAAGTCCGTTTTGTGGAATCTTGATCTCAAAGCCGCCGCCAAGGTCGGCGGCCTCCCTCTGCTGAGCTTCTCTTTTAAGATCATCGCTCTTTTCTTGATTGCTCTTCTCGTCATGCTTCCGGTTCTGTATTTTTTCCTGATGGGCAGAGACTCTTCTTCCATCACGCTGTGGTCCATATTTGCGGGAATGCTGATATTTTCTGTGATCTTCAGTATCGTCATGGCGCTCCTCGGTACTTGGCTTCCGGCTGGCCTACGTGGCGTCAACACAAGCATCGGCGATGCATTTCAGAGAGGCAAAGCACGGTTGTTAGCGACGAGTGGTCGTATCATGGCTGGAGTAGGTATTCCTGTACTTGTGGGGATGGTGGCCGTGGTTGCGTCGGTTGTCTTCACCGGCCCTGATTTGATGAGCAATGGTCAGCCGAATATCCCCCTGGCTCTCATAATGCTCATTTCCGACAGCTTTCAGGTGATGGGCTGGACCTATGTTTCCGTCGTCCTAACAAGGCGGTATATGGAAGCAGAACAAATTCAGCCGCCGTCTGCCGTTGAAGCTGTTTCGGCCATTGTTTAAGGCGACGCGCTCTTGCATCGGCCTGCAAGGACTCCGATCCGTGGCCTGGTGGATATTCGCCGGGCCTTTTGCTTGCTGACTTTCAGAACGTGCGCGCGGTCATGCAAAAGCCTGAATTAACCATCCATCAAGGTTAATGGGAGATTATTCCGGCTCCTGATCCCGAGTGCCGTTTGGAGTCCGGTATTGCTTCGTCCGCGTGGTGCTTTCCGCAAGTTTGGCTTGTTGCCGAAAAATTGGACGTCTCCTGCCGTCTTCGGGCTTTGCGCATGGCTGATCTTTCCGTCGACCGCGGCCTATGCCGACCTTGCCGGTCTGCTGTCGGGTGTCGATAGAGGTGGCAGTAACTGGCGCATGGTGATCACGGCTTCGCCGGCCGGATCCACGCATCAGGCCGAACTTGCCTTTGGCGATGCATCTGCGGCGGCGGCCTTTGGCGATGGCGGTCTCGTCACGCCGGACGGCAGTCGCGTTGCCTTCCTGTCGCAGGAAAAGGGCAGCGACCCCAAGTCTGATGAAGAGCGCATCAACCGCCAGGATAAAAGGGCCGGGTGGTTGCCGTCTCGCCAATGCAGCCGCCAAAGGATTTTTCCGCCGGTTCCATCCTGCAGCGCAGCAGCATGCTGCTGCGTCCGGAGCCGGACACGCAGGACAGGACCGCTTTCCTGAAGCCTAGGATCGGTGGCAAGGAGATCCAGATCGCCATGGCCTTCTATAAGAAGGAGCCGCCGAAGCCGGATGATAGCGTGCCGTCCTATCTTGCCAAGCTCGTGACCAGCCAGGATGGCGATGTTCTCGCCGCCGCCTATGCATCGCCGTCGCCGGACTACGCCAATGTTTCGCCCTTCGATTCGATTTTGGCCAAGGACCAGGACAATGAAGGCCGCTTCGTGCCGCAGATCGGGCCGCAGGATCATGCCTGGGCCGCGACTGTCCTGCCACCTTCGGTCTTTTCCTCGGACGAACAGCAGTGTCTCGCCACCGGCATCTATTTCGAGGCGCGCGGGGAAACGATGGAAGGGCAGGCGGCGGTCGCCCAGGTCATTCTCAACCGCGTCCGCAATCCGGCCTATCCGAAGACCATCTGCGGCGTCGTCTATCAGAATGAGGATTGGCACAATGCCTGCCAGTTTTCCTTTGCCTGCGACAACGTCAAGGAGCGGGTCAATTCGCCGGAGCATTGGAAGATCGCCCGTCAGGTCGCCATGGCCGTCACCGCCGGCAAAATCTGGTTGCCGGAAGTCGGCTCCGCCACGCATTACCACGCCGTCTATGTCAGGCCGAAATGGGCGGCTGAGATGGTGAAGGTCGGCCGCATCGGCATGCACATCTTCTACCGTACCTATGGCGGCGGCTGGAGCTGACGTGTTCGTCCGAGTGGCTTGTTTGCCATGGCAGGCGACGGGCAGCCACAAAAAAAGCTGCGGTAATGGAGGGCCTGAAGAGGATTCTTCGGCTCAGATTTCGCCTTGCACCGCACCTTCGCGCTAAGGTTATGATTTAATTCGGCTAATTTATGGCTGGACAGATGACGTCTACGCCTTGACTATGCTTTTTCCTAAAACTATGTTGCGCGCGACTTCAAAACGGGCCGAAAGGTGGCGAAACCTCTTGTTCGTTTACGCGTTGACCGGGGAAATGGGACTACGCGCAACGAAAAGGGGGAGGATATCACCATGACGGACGACCGCGACGAAAGTCTGGAAGAGCGACGGGCGCAGCTTGGAGCCGAACTGGCAAGCAGGCGTGCTGCGGTGAGAGAGGGTGAACGCGGGGAGGTTCGCGCCGAGGTGAGCCGCAAAGGCTATGCTCAGGCGATGAAGATTTCCAGTGAGTTCATTGCTGCGATCATCGTGGGTGCTGTTCTGGGCTACGTGTTCGACCGTTTTGTCGGTACGGCGCCGTGGGGCATGATTATTCTTCTGCTTCTCGGATTCTGTGCCGGTGTACTGAATATTCTGCGCTCCGCAGGCGAGGTGGCGACACCGAAGCCCGGTGCACCGGACGATGAGAAATGAGACGGAGGCGGCGTTTCGGCGCGGCTTTCAAGTGAGAGGCATCCGTTCGACAGAGCGGGAAAACGAAAGAGAGCAAGCGGTGGCAAGCGATCCTATCCATCAGTTCCGGATTCTCAAGATTGTCCCGATTGATATCGGTGGAGTTGATTTTTCGTTCACCAACGTTTCGCTGTTCATGGTCGCCTCGGCAATGCTGTCAGCTGGTTTCCTTTATTTCGCAACCTCGAGTCGCGGCGTTATTCCGACTCGCGCTCAGTCCGTGGCGGAAATGGCCTATGAGTTCATTGCCTCCATGTTGAAGGAAGGGGCGGGAACCAAGGGAATGAAATTTTTCCCACTGGTGTTCTCGCTTTTCATGTTCGTTCTAATGGCGAACCTGCTCGGCATGGTTCCTTACTTCTACACAGTTACGAGCCAGGTCATTGTCACCTTCGCCTTGGCGTTGTTGGTAATCTTCACGGTCATTATCTACGGTTTCTTCAAGCACGGTTTGGGTTTCCTGAAGATCTTTGTGCCCGAGGGCGTACCCGGTGTTCTTCTGCCGCTCGTCGTGGTCATCGAAATCATCTCCTTCCTGTCCCGGCCGATTTCGCTCTCCGTTCGTCTTTTCGCTAATATGCTGGCGGGCCATATCACACTCAAGGTGTTCGCGGGCTTCGTCGCCTCGCTCGGAGCCCTTGGTGCGCTTGGCATCGGCGGCGCCATTCTTCCCCTCATCATGACCGTCGCCCTAACCGGTCTCGAATTCCTAGTCGCCTTCCTCCAGGCTTATGTCTTTGCGGTACTGACTTGCATGTACCTCAACGATGCAGTCCATCCAGGTGGCCACTAAGGATAAAGACGTTGGCGTCTAAGGGCGTCAGTCATTCACCGCACAACCATTTCAAAGGAGTTCAACATGGACGCGGAAGCAGCAAAGTACATCGGCGCAGGTTTGGCTTGCTTGGGTATGGCCGGCACGGCTCTCGGCCTCGGCAATATCTTCGGCAGCTACCTGTCCGGCGCACTGCGCAATCCGTCTGCCGCTGACAGCCAGTTCGGCCGTCTGGTATTCGGTTTCGCCGTTACGGAAGCTCTGGGCATCTTCTCGTTGCTCGTCGCTCTCCTCCTGCTCTTCGTCGTCTGATATTGGCGACGTGATAGATCACGGTTCGCGAAACAGCGAGCCGTGATCCTTTGTATTTGCAGACCACCTGGAGGTGAGCATGTTTGTGACCCCGGCCTATGCTGACGAAGCACCGCCGGCCGCCGGCGAGGTGCATACGGAAACGGGTGCGCCCAGCGAAGGCCATCACGCCGGCGTATTCCCGCCGTTTGACCATACGACCTATCCGTCACAGCTGCTTTGGCTGGTGATCACTTTCGTCATCTTCTATCTGGCCATGCAGAAGATTGTCGTTCCGCGTGTCGGCAAAATTCTGGAAAGCCGGCATGACCGGATCGCGCAGGATATCGAAGAAGCCTCACGCCTGAAGGCCGAGGCCGATGCGGCTGTCGCGACCTATGAAAGCGAATTGGCCGCAGCCCGCGCCAAGGCGAATACGATCGGCGCGACCGCTCGTGATGCCGCCAAGGCCAAGGCTG
Organism: Rhizobium lusitanum; assembly: GCF_014189535.1. Lineage (NCBI taxonomy): Bacteria > Pseudomonadati > Pseudomonadota > Alphaproteobacteria > Hyphomicrobiales > Rhizobiaceae > Martinezella > Martinezella lusitana. The sequence goes on from NZ_CP050308.1 coordinate 3,332,372, forward strand.
AGGAAGATCGCAAGGCGATCGAAGCGAGCCTTTCGCAGAAGCTGAAAGCCGCGGAAGCGCGGATTGGCGAGATCAAGACGAAAGCCTTCGCTGACGTCGGCGCGATTGCGGAAGAAACGGCCTCGGCCGTCGTCGAACAGCTAGTGGGCAACGTTGCCGGCAAGGCTGATATCGCTTCGGCTGTTGCTGCGGTATCTGCGAAGCAGGAGGGTTGATCCATGACATTCGCTCTTGACGAAACTTTCTTCGCTTTTCTCTCTCTCGTTATTTTCTTGGGCATCGTTGTCTATCTGAAGGTTCCGGGGATGATGGCGAAGTCGCTGGACGACCGCGCCGATCAGATCCGCAATGATCTGGCTGAAGCCAAGCGCCTGCGCGAAGAGGCCCAGCATCTGCTGGCCGAATACCAGCGCAAGCGTAAGGAAGCCGAAGCGGATGCGGCGAATATCGTTGCCGCCGCCGAGCGCGAAGCCGAGATGCTGACGACGGAAGCACGCAAGAAGACGGAGGAATTCGTCACCAACCGTACCGCACTTTCCGAGCAGAAGATCAAGCAAGCGGAAGTCGATGCGATGAAGGCGGTTCGTTCCGCTGCCGTCGATCTGGCTATCGCCGCAGCTGAATCTGTGCTTGCCAAGAAGGCGGGCGGCAAAGTTCAGTCCGATCTGTTCAACACCGCTGTCAGCGAAGTGAAGACCCGGCTGAACTAAACGCGTAAGCGATCATGTTTTGAAAGGCCCCGCTTCGGCGGGGCTTTTTTGTTTTCCCAGCGTTTGACGACGGCCGGCAATCGAAAATAGATTGCAGGCTTGGCAGCGGAGGCAGCGGTGTTGACGATGGAGGAAGGCGAGAGCCCGTTTCGCAAGGGCGATGTCATCTTTCGGCCCGCTCGCACATGGACGGTGAGCGTACAGGCATTGCTCGCGGCGCTCCATGCCCATGGTTTTACACAGGCGCCGGCGCCTGCCGGTTACGATGCCGTATGGGAGAAGGTGAGCTTTCTTCCCGGTCTGACCGGCGATCTGGATGACAGCGAGGATATCAGATCCGAGACGGCTTTGCGGTCGGCAGCATCCCTGTTGCGCCGCTATCACGACTGTACCGCGCTATTTCTGCCGGAGATGTGTGCGAGCCAGGAATGGCAACTATCGCCTCGTGCACCGATCGAGGTCATCTGCCACGGCGATTTCGCGCCCTATAATGTTGTTTTGAATGATGGTGCCGTGACGGGCATCATAGACTTTGAAACGGCTCATCCCGGTCCACGCCGCTGGGATCTGGCCTATGCCCTCTATCGCTGGGCGCCTCTGTCGATCGGCATTGCGGCGGAGGGCCTCGACAGGCTGGACAGGCAGATCGGTCGCGCTCGCATCTTTCTCGACGCTTATGGCTTGGAGGCAGCGCGGCGTCCGGTATTGCCGGACATGATAGCCGAGCGGCTGAATGCCCTGGTCGGTTTCATGGAAAGCGAAGCGGCGCGCGGCGTGGAGAAGTATCGCCAGGACCTTCAGGAAGGCCATGACCGCATCTACCGGAACGATATTGGCTACATCAGCGAGAATCGGGAGAAGATCATCGCTGGCCTTGTCGAATGATAGCCGTCAGGCTTCGTCTCTTCGAAGTGGCCGGAAGCTCATGCGATGCAGCGAGCAGGGGCCGTGCTTCTCGATGCCGGCGCGATGCTGGGCGGTGCCGTAGCCCGCATGGGCTGCAAAGCCATAGGCTGGGAAGACGTCGCCGGCCCGCGCCATCATTCGGTCGCGCGTCACCTTGGCGACGATCGAGGCGGCTGCAATGGAGAAAGAGCGGGCGTCGCCCTTGACCACGGCCTTTCCCGGGCAGGCCAGTCCGGCTGGCACATCCAGCCCGTCGGTCAGGACATAACTTGCCGGTATGGCGAGGCCGCAGATGGCGCGACGCATGGCATCAAGGCTTGCCTTGCGGATATCGGTGACGTCGATGCGGGTCGCGCTCGATGAGGCGATGGAGACCGTCGCCGTGGCAAGGATCTCGATGAATAGCGCCTCGCGTCGGGCAGCCGAGAGCTGCTTGGAATCATTCAATCCCTGGGGAATGCGCTCGGGGTCGAGAATGACGGCGGCGGCAACGACCGGCCCCGCCAGGGGGCCGCGCCCGGCCTCGTCGGCACCGGCGACGGGCCAATGTCCGGCACGGCGGGCGATCAGCTCCAGCTCGAAGCTTGGAACGATCGGCCTTTCGTCGAAAAGCATGGGAGAATCGGGTGGTCTGCGTGGCATGCGGCGAAGCTCGCACACCACCCGATCTCCTGCAAGCCCCCGGTGGATCATGGCGGCGAACCGGGGGGCTCTTCCAGCGGGCAGGGAAACCCGCAAGGAAAGGGGTCAGAGCAACGAGAGCTGCACGCCGCTGCCATCCGGCGGCACGAACAGGTCGTCGCGCAATGCGATATTGCGGCGGGTAAGCTCCAGCCGCCTGGTCGCCATTTCGAAGCGGCGGCTGATCTGCCAGGCATAGGGGCCGGCGCCCTTCATGCGCTTGCTGAAATCGGCGTCGTAATCCTTGCCGCCGCGCATCGAACGGATCAGCGACATGACATGGCGATAGCGATCCGGATAGTGCTGCAGCAGCCAGTCGCGGAACAGCGGGCTGACCTCCAGCGGCAGGCGCAGGATGACATAGCTCGCCTCCATGGCGCCGGCCGCCTTGCCGGCATCGAGGATGCGCTCGATCTCATGGTCGTTGAGGGCGGGGATGATCGGCGCCACCATGATGGCGGTCTGGATACCCGCATCGCTCAGCGCCTTGATCGCTTCCAGCCGCCGCTGCGGCGTCGCCGCGCGCGGCTCCATGGTGCGGGCCAGCTTGCGGTCGAGCGTCGTCACCGAGAGGCCGACCCGTACCAGATTCTTGGCGGCCATTTCCTTCAGGATATCGATATCGCGCATGACCAGCGCCGACTTGGTGACGATCGCCACAGGATGGTTGGCCTTGTTCAGCACTTCGAGAATCTGGCGCATGATCCGCCATTCCTTCTCGATTGGCTGATAGGGATCGGTATTGGTGCCGATGGCGATGACGCGCGGCTTGTAGCCGGGCTTTGCCAGCTCCCGTTCCAGAAGCTTCGCCGCATCCGGCTTGGCAAACAGCTTCGCTTCGAAATCGAGCCCTGCCGACAGGCCCATATAGGCGTGCGTCGGCCGCGCGAAACAATAGATGCAGCCATGCTCGCAGCCACGATAGGGATTGATGGAGCGGTCGAATGGGATGTCGGGGGATTCGTTGCGGGTGATTGCCGTGCGCGGTTTTTCAATCTGTACTTCGGTCTTGAAGGGCGGCAGATCTTCGAGGGTCTGCCAGCCGTCGTCGAATGTCTCGCGCTGCATCGGCTCGAACCGGCCGCTCGGGTTCAGCCCGGCGCCACGGCCACGCCGACGGTCGATCTCGACCCTGAGACCGGTATCGGCGATCAACGCATTGGCAATATCTGCCGTGTTGGCAGGCGCAAACGCGGCCTGCCCTGCAAGGGACTGCTCGTTCATCGGTAACTCCGGGGGGCGGTTTATGACATTGCATGCCGCGTCTAAGCTGATTAAATTCCTATCCGACAAATGAGAACAATGCAAGAACAAAATACAGAGGGTTACCTTCATTCGAGGGACGGGCGGAGGCTGGAACAGCTTTTTCAAAGTTGCATATGATTCTTTTCTTAAACGCTCTGGTTTTCGGCTTAGCCGCTGGCAATAAATTGTGCGGCGCTCTATAAATGGGCAATGTTGACGGTCATCATAGAATGCCAGGATCAGGAACCTGAGCTGGCACAGACATTGGCGGTTTTGGTGGCGGGCGCGATCGAAGGGCTCGTCTGCGACGTCGTCGTGCTCGATCACGGCTCGCGCGACGGCACCTCGCGGGTTGCCGACGCCGCCGGCTGCCGTTTTTATTCGCAGTGGGATATCAAGGACATATTGCGCTCGGCGCGGGGCGAGTGGCTGCTTTTGGTCGAGCCCGGCGCGCGGCCGCAGGCCGGCTGGATCGATGAGATCGCCGAATATGTCTCGCTGAACAAGGTGCCTGCCCGCTTCACCGCTTCGCGCGGCTATCGCCGGCCGCTGTTGCAGCGCATCAGACGCGGCTCGCCACCACTGGAACTCGGGCTGCTTCTCTCCAAGCGGCAGGCCATAGCGTTTGCAAAGACCGGCATGCGGCTTGCCGAGTTCGCCAAGGGACAAAAGGGCCGCCGTTTGTCCAGCGAGCTCATCCCCTCCTGGGTCGCGCGCGGGGCGCGGTAGGGTCGCCAATCCAGATCTCTATTTGTAAATACTGGAATAGCTGTCATAATTTTCTTGTGGCGGCCGCTTTCGCGTGTCGCGTTGGGCGGTCGACCATGAAGATGCCGGTATGCGGCAGAACAGGTCAGCAGAACTCTCCTCTTCTGCCGGATTTCCGGCGAAAGGAGGTGCGTTATGGAACGCACGATGTTCAACCGCCTTATCGGAACGGCCGTCTTGGCAACGGCAATCCTTCTCCCCAACCAGGCCGCCGCACAGGCGACACTCGCCTGCGCCAAGCGCGCCGAGATTGCTGCTTTTCTTGATGGGCACTATTCCGAGAAACCCTCGGCCATCGGTCAGCTCGATTCAAAGACGATCGTCGAAATCTTCGCCGCTGAAAGCGGCAGCTGGACAATGATGATCACCGATGTCACCGGTCGCAGCTGTGTCATTCTCACCGGTCAGAATTGGGATTCTATTCCTGTTCTTCCTGGGCCAAAGGCATAGCAGTTCAGAAGGCCGGGCGACTTTATCTCAGCGAAACGCCAATCTCAGTTGGTGCCGGAGCCACGCTTCAGGTGCTCGTCGAGGCGCGGCATGATCTCCACGAAATTGCAGGGCATGTGCCGATAGTCGAGCTGCGCCTTCAAGATGCCGTCCCAGGCATCCTTGCAGGCGCCGGGCGAGCCCGGCAGCACGAAGATGAAAGTGGCGTTGGCGACGCCGCCGGTTGCCCGCGACTGGATGGTCGCCGTGCCAATCTTGTCGTAGGAAATGCGATGGAACACCTCGGAAAAGCCGTCCATCCGCTTTTCGAACAGCGGCTCCAGCGCCTCGGGCGTCACGTCGCGTCCGGTAAAGCCGGTGCCGCCGGTGGTGATGACGACGTCGATGGTCTTGTCGCGCGTCCAGGCCTCCACCTGGCTGCGAATGCGCTCCTTGTCGTCGGGGACGATGGCGCGGGCGGCCAGCCTGTGGCCGGCCTCCGCGATGCGAGCGACCAGCGTGTCTCCGGATTTGTCGTCGGCAAGCGTGCGCGTATCGGAAACGGTGAGCACGGCGATGCCGACGGGAATGAAGGGTCTTGCTTCGCTTGGGCCAGCCATCATGCATCTCCCTTGATTGTTTCCGTCGCCTGGAAATACCAGTCCGGCCGCAACCTGTGAAGCGATGCCGCTGCCGCAGTTGCCTGCTCAAGATCATCAAACAAGCCGAAGCAGGTGGCACCGGAGCCGGACATGCGCGTCACAAGCGCCCCTTCATCGGTGATCATCTGCGCCAACGTGGCGACTTCGCCGCACAGCGACTGTGCCGGCGGCTCAAGATCGTTGCGCAGCGTCCCGATCGTCGTGATCCATTGTGAGTGGTCGCTTGGCATCCGTGAAGCGAGCACCAGCGGTGGATTGTCCTTGCGGGCCAACTGGCGAAACACCTCCGGCGTCGAAACCCCGACGAGGGGGTTACCGAGGACCATGGCGAAGGACGGAAAGTCCGGCAGCAATTCGATCGCCTCACCGATGCCGCGTGCGATCAGTGGTCGGCTGGCAAGGCACATCGGCACATCGGCTCCGAGCTTCAGCGCAAGCGCCGTCATCGTGTCCAGGGGCAGGGCAAGGTTCCAGAGCTTCGCCAATCCGCGCAGGGTCGCCGCCGCGTCCGCCGAGCCGCCGCCGATGCCCGAGGCGACCGGCAGGTTCTTTTCCAGATGGATATGCACCGATGGTGCTTCCAGCCCGGCATCGTGGGCGGCCCGCCGCAGCAGGTCGCGCGCCTTCAGCACCAGATTACCACCGACATCCGCGTCAGCGGTAAGAAGAGGGGAGAAGCGTCCGGAAAGGCTGAATTCGTCGCGCTCGCTTGCACGGAACCCAAGCCGGTCGCCATGCTGCGTAAAGGTCACCAGCATATCGAGCAGGTGATATCCGTCGGCCCGCTGGCCGGTGACATGCAGCGCCAGATTGATCTTGGCGGGCGCTTCCTCCGTGAGGTCGAAATCGCCCGCCGCTAAGATCATGGTCATCGGCAGTCTTATGACTTCTTATCGACTGGCGGGGTATTCGTATCGGGGTCGGTTGCCGGCGGCGGAGTGGGGTCGGGCTGCTTGCTCTTGTCGACCGTCTTGGGGTCGGTATCGAGCGCCGGCAGGCCGTTGGCGACCTTCTCCTTGATCTTCGGAATATCCGCTTCCTCCGGCTTGGAGGCCAGCGCACGGTTCCACTGATAGACCGCCTCCAGCTTGCGGTTGACGCGCCAGTAGGCGTCGCCCAGATGGTCGTTGATCGTGGGATCGCCGGCCTTCAGCTGTGCGGCCCGCTCCAGTTCGGTCACGGCATCGTCGAAGCGGTTGAGACGGAAATAGGCCCAGCCGAGCGAGTCGACGATATAGCCGTCATCGGGCTTCAGATCGACGGCCTTGCGGATCATGTCGAGGCCCTGGTCGAGGTTGGTGTTCATGTCGACCCAGGAATAGCCGAGATAGTTCAGCACCTGCGGCTGGTCGGGGTTCAGTTCCAGCGCCCTCTTGAAGTTCGGCTCCGCCTGCGGCCACTTCTTCAGCCGCTCATAGGCGATACCGCGCTGGAAGAACACGGCCCAGTCGCTGCGCTTCGGCACGGCGCCGATGACATCCGCGGCCTTGTCGTAATTGTCGGCCATGGCCTGGAAGTCCTTGGCGTCGGAGAGAACGCTGCCATAGGCCAGGTAGCTGCGGACATCCTTCGGGTCGGAATCGATCAGCGCCTTCAGGTGCTTGCGCGCATCGTCGACCTTGCCGGCCTGTGCCAGCGCAAGACCGAGCTGCAGCTCGGAGATGCGGGCCATCGGCGAATCGTCGGGCACCTTCTTGTAGAAGGATATGGCGCGATCGACCTGCTCCTGCTTTTCGGCAAGCCCGCCGAGGAGAACCAGCGTATCGGCGCTCTTGGGATCGAGCGTATTGGCGATTTGCAGATAGAGCGAGACGACATCTTCGGCGCCGTCGCGGTTCAACGCCGCGCCGATGGTAAAGAGCACGGAAGCAGCGCCTTGCGTGGCGTCGGTCACCTGCTGATCCGGCTTTTCGCCCTTGTTGATGCTGTCGCGCAGCGCGTTCAACGGCGCGTAATTGTTGATCAGGTTGTCACCAACCGAAACCGTGTCGAGCGCCTTCTGCTTGTCGCCAGCCTTGATTTCAAGGCGTGCCAATGCCATGACGGCGCGCATGAAGGTGTCGGGCGCGGTTGCGCCGCCAGCCTTGTCGAGAATGGCGTCGTTCAGGTGCGAGCGGGCGGATTTCACGTCGCCGATGGTGATGGCAATGGCGCCTGCGTGATAGTTCTTGAAGATGTTGAACCAGTCCGGTCCCTTCATCTTGTCGATCATGGCGATGGCTTCTTTGCCACGGCCGGCGCCGGCACGCGCCCAGGCAAGCAGCAGATTGTTCATCATCCGGTCGAGATCGTTCGGACCGTTATATTTGAGAATATCCTGCGCGGTCTTGTATTCGTGCCGGCGGATGGCATCCATGCCGCGCACGATCGTGGTGACGCGCTCGACGGAAGGGTCGCTCTTCAGCTCGTTGGCGTATTTCACGCCCTCTTCGAGATTACCGTTGAGCAGCAACGAGATCATCAGGCGCTGACGGATTTCCAGATTGCCCGGCTCGAGCATCAGGGCCTTTCTGTAGAGCGCGATCGCCGTATCGTAATCATGGTCGACATCGGCGGTACGGGCGGCGAGGAAGGCACCCGCGAAGGTATCGACGGCTTCCGCGTCGAAGACCACCTCGTTCTTGGTTTCCGGCGTTGCCGGAGCATCCTCCGCGCGCGCACTATTCAGCGCCGACAGCGAAAGGATCGCCACCAAGGCTGCGCCCGAGAGGAAACGGATGGCAAGTCTCTGCCGCATTAGAATGCCTTTCATCAAGGGATTGCCAGCGAGGGCGCCGGCAGCACAAAGCGTTCGTGTCAACTGATTCACAACAGGATGGCTTTTTTGAAGCGGCGGCGCAAGAAATTCGGGCCGCGGCCGATCAGTTCACACGTTCGATGCAGAAATCGATCACTTCCATGAGTGCCGATTTCCACGGCGTTTCCGGAAGCGGCGCCAGTGCATCGCGGGCGATGGTGCCGTAGTGAACGGCGCGGGCGATCGTGTCAGTGAGCGCACCATATTTGGTGATCAGACCCAGTGCCTTTTCCAGGTTCTCGTCGCTGTTATCGCCGGTCTCGATGGCCTCGCGCCAGAAGGCGCGTTCCTTCTCGGTGCCGCGGCGGTAGGCGAGAATGACGGGAAGAGTGATCTTGCCTTCGCGGAAATCGTCGCCGACATTCTTGCCGAGATCGGCGGCCTTGCCGCCATAATCCAGCGCGTCGTCGACCAGCTGGAAGGCGAGACCGAGATTGGTGCCGTAGGATTTCAGCGCATTGCGCTCGGCCTTGCCGGCATTGGCGACGATCGGGCCAACTTCGGCGGCGGCAGAGAAAAGCGCTGCCGTCTTGGCGCGGATGACGGAGAGATAATCGTCTTCGGTCGTCTCCATGTTCTTGGAGACGGAGAGCTGCAACACTTCGCCCTCGGCGATGACGCAGGCAGCCGACGACAGCACGTCGAGCGCCTCCAGAGAGCCGACTTCGACCATCATGCGGAAGGCCTGGCCGAGCAGGAAGTCGCCGACGAGAACGCTCGCCTGGTTGCCCCAGATCATGCGGGCCGTGGACTTGCCGCGCCGCAGATCGCTTTCGTCCACGACGTCGTCGTGCAGCAAGGTCGCGGTGTGCAGGAATTCGACCGAGGTCGCGAGCTTGATGTGATTGTCGCCCTGATAGTTGTAGAGTGCGGCGGACGCGATGGTCAGCATCGGCCTCAGGCGCTTGCCGCCGGACGAGATCAGGTGCTCCGCCACTTCCGGAATCATCTGCACGTCGGAACCGGCTTTCGATAGGATAAGCTGGTTCACGCGTTCCATATCCGCCTTGGTCAGGTCCACCAATGGCTTGATGGATGCCTGTTTATTCTTGCTTTCTTCAAGCGGTATCACGACGCCCAACTGTCCGGACTCCTGTTCATTTTTCACAAAGCACAATAAGAAGGGGCGCAGGGGGCGGCAAGAGGCGAATTGTCTCGTCGCGTAAATTTGACAGGAAACCCGAGGCTTATGCACGAACTCATCCGCACCAACGACCCGGTTCTACTCTCCTTTGCCGAGAGTCTGATGAAGGATGCCGGGATTCATTGCTTTGTCGCGGATCAGGCCATGAGCATTCTCGAGGGTTCGCTCGGTATGCTGCCGCGCCGCTTCCTGGTGGAGACCGACCGCGCCGATCAGGCCCGACGCATCCTCATCGATGCCGGTCTCGGCGACGAGCTGCGCTCCGCGGGCGACTGAGGTTTGCGATGACCGGCCATTCGTCCGAAACGATCGACGCCTTCCATCGCGGTGCCTTCCATGTCGTCCAGCCAAAGGGCAGGGGGCATCGCTCCGGCATGGACGCCATGCTGCTCGCAGCCCTGGTGGCCGATGAGCGCGGCATCAGGGTGGCCGATCTCGGCGCCGGCGCGGGTGCTGCCGGAATGGCGGTTGCCTCGCGGCTCGAGCAGGCCGAGGTGGTGTTGTTCGAGCGTTCCGCGGAAATGGCCGAGTTTGCCCGCAAGAGCCTGGTCCTTGCGGACAATGCGCGGTTCGGGGGCCGCGTCTCGGTGATCGAAGCCGATGTGACGCTGATCGGCAAGGAGCGCAACGCCGCCGGTCTGATCGATGACAGTTTCCATCATGTCATCATGAACCCGCCCTTCAACGACGCCAGCGACCGGCTGACGCCCGACGCGCTGAAGGCTGAGGCGCATGCCATGACCGACGGCCTGTTCGAGCGCTGGGTCCGTACGGCAGGCGCAATCATGATCCCCGGCGGCCAACTGTCGCTGATCGCCCGGCCACAATCGATCGGCGAGATCATCGCCGCCTGCGGCCGCCGCTTCGGCGGCATCGAGATCACGCCCATCCATCCGCGCGACGGCGAAAATGCAGTGCGCATCCTCGTGACGGCAATCAAGGGCTCAAGGGCGCGGCTGGGACTGCGCGCGCCGCTGATCATGCACGGCGAAGGGACGCACAAGTTCTCCGACTTTGTCGATGATCTCAACAATGGCCGTGCCGCCTACGCGCGAAAATGACCTGCCGTCCTCGGCTGGTTGATGGCCATGCGATTCGTTTGGGCCAAGAATAACCATTCCCGGTTTCATTCATTTCGACCAAGGCATCGGTATAGTCCGTGATGGCAGAGGAATATCCGTGATAACGAACGTTGCTCGACATCAAGCGGACATGTTTCCATTCTGTTGGAGGAAAGATTATTGGAACGTTTTTTTATGTTGAACGTTATTTTTAGTTGTTCTACCTCAATTTTCATTGAAAGCCGAAATACGGCCGAGCACCGGAGATGACCCAGATGAACCCCGCCATGAACATGATGCCGATGATGAACCCGATGATGGGTGGTATGATGAACCCGATGATGAACGGCATGATGATGCCGATGATGAATCCCATGATGGGCGGGATGATGAACCCGATGATGGGCGGAATGATGGGTCAGATGCCGATGATGAACGGCATGATGCCCATGATGCAGATGATGATGAGCAAGATGACCTGCAAGATGACACCGAAGGGCATGGTCTGCGAGATGATGCCGATGGAAGGCATGGACAAGGACATGTTCATGGAGTGCTGCAAGCGCATGATGTCGTCCGGCATGCCGATGATGATGATGTGCGGCAACATGATGATGTGCTGCATGATGGAAGCAGCCTAATTCCTAAGGGCATCCACCCCCTGGAATAGAAAGCAGACCTCCATCTGCCTCAGGCCGTCCGCAAGGGCGGCCTTTTTGCTTTTCCAGGCAAGGATGCCTTAGCCGCGAACTTCCTCGACATAGGTCGAGACCAGATAGAGCACGGCTTCGCTGCTGGTCATGTTGCGATAGCTATGGGCGACGTCGGCATCGAAGATCACGGCGTCGCCTTCGCCAAGGATCTGCGGCGGATGCTTGCCCGCGACGATTTCGACCGTGCCCCGCGAGACCACGAGGTTTTCGATCGTGCCGTGATGATGGGCCTCGGCGATCTCCGTATGATAAGGCGCAATGCGCAGCTCATAGAATTCGACCTTGCGTTCGCTTTCATAGGGAAAGAGCGCCCGCGTCTGGAACTTGCCTTCGGATGCGGATAGCACCTTCGCCTTGGCATGGGTCAGGACCTGCAACGATGTGTCGTGCGGCTGGGCGATCAGCGAGCCGCAGGGGACATCTAGTGCTGCGGCAATCTTCCAGAGGATACTGATTGTCGGGCTGCTTTTGCCGGTTTCGACCTGTCCCAGCATGGCGCGGCTGACACCGGAGATTTTTGCCAGCCGATCCAGCGAATAGCCGCGACGTGTACGCAGCCGGCGAAGATTTTGGCCCGTCAGCGCCGAGATTTCGTCGATCGACTCGACTCTTGGGATCACATGCAGCGGCTCGATGGATTCAAGCGCCATAGTTCGGGTTGCCAAGCGGCATCACCGGGACGAAACCCATGAAGGGAACCCACATCAGGAAAGGTTGCTGAGGCCACGCGGAAACGGGGGCCTGCTCTACCGGCACGCTCTTGGCGCGGGCGTCACGATAGGCCTGGAAATCGATGATGTTGGCAGCCTGGCTGGACATGCGATGCTCCTGCAATTCGATGGCATAGCCTATTTTTTTGATCGACGGATGTAGAGGGTGCAGCGCCCAATCTTGATGGAAAGGGAGGAATGTTTTTGCGGCGCCGCGCGCTTGGGGCGAAAGCGCATCCTCTCTTGTCATCGATGAAAAACATGCGGCCTGGAGCAATCCCGACGCGAAAATGCAATGATCGATGTTGCGTTTGCCGTTTCCGTGCATACATCACGGCAGCAAACATCATGATTCAGGGACGACGAATGGCTGGTTTTTTCAAGCGCATGCTTCCGAAGCGGTTTCGCAAGGAAAGAGTAGTCATCCCTGTCGTCCGGCTGAGCGGCGCGATTGCGTCCGGCAGCGGGCCGCTTCGGCAGTCGCTCAACCTTGCCGGCATCTCGCAGGCATTGGAAAAGGCTTTCGAGATGAAGGCCGCGCCTGCGGTCGCGATCGTCGTCAATTCGCCTGGCGGCTCACCGGTTCAGTCCCGGATGATCTATAACCGTATCCGCGATCTTGCGCGGGAGAAGCAGAAAAAGGTGCTGGTCTTTGTCGAGGATGTTGCCGCGTCCGGTGGCTACATGATTGCGCTCGCCGGCGACGAGATCATTGCCGACGCAACCTCCATCGTCGGTTCCATCGGCGTCGTCTCCGGCGGCTTCGGCTTTCCAGAGCTTTTGAAGAAGCTTGGCGTCGAGCGCCGCGTCTATACCGCCGGCGAAAACAAGGTGATCCTTGATCCGTTTCAGCCGGAAAAGGAAAAGGACATCCAATATCTGAAGAGCCTGCAGCTGGAGATCCACAAGGTCTTCATCGACATGGTGCGCGAGCGCCGGGCGGGCAAACTGACTGACGACGAGACAGTGTTTTCCGGCCTCTTCTGGACCGGCGGACGTGGTCTTGAACTCGGCCTGATCGACGGGCTCGGTGATATGCGCCAGGAGTTGAAGAAGCGCTTCGGCGACAAGACCAAGCTGGTGCTGGTTGGCACGCCGCGTAGCCTCTTCGGCCGCCGTGCGCCCGGCATCTCGCTTGCGGGCATGGACGGCATCGGCGCCGGCCTCGCCTCCGGACTTGCGCAAGCGGCGGAGGAAAAGGCATTGTGGGGACGGTACGGATTGTAATCGGGAGCGCTGCGTAATGCCGCAGATCATTTTCTTCGCTGTCGTTATCGGCGGCATCTGGTGGCTTTATCGACGCTTTGTGCGTGCTGCACAAAAGCTTACCGAAAAGTCACGCCGGGCCGAAAACGAACGGCGGACGGGTGCCGTCGGGACACTGGTGAAGGATCCAAAGACGGGGGAGTATCGGGTCAAGCGGGATGAGGAGTAGTCATTGATACAGGGTTGTTCGACACGATTAAGTCGCACACCCACCCTAACGCCGTTCTTTTACCCGAGACATCCAATCCGCGCCGGCATAGCTGATGCAGATAACGCGCACGACCTTGGTGGCATCATCGATAGTGAAGCACACGACCGCTTTTTCTGAAGCGGGAATGGCGCGTAGACCTGGGTAAATATCATCGCGCGTTGTTCCGATATGAGGAAAATCGGTCAGCGAGTTTAACGTCTTCTCGATTTGCTCGATTTTACTCTGGGCGGTGGCGTAGCCGGCATATTCGCCAATCAGTGTCGTAATATTAAAAAGGTCGGCTCGAACGAGGGGATGGCGAGTGACCTCATACGCCATTCTGCTTTTCATCCATTTTTTTGCGGATGAGGGTACGGACGTCGTCAAACAAGGTGTCGCCCTTTAGCGGTATCCATTGGTCAGCTGGCAATTCCATGCGCCGACGAATTTCATCCGCCATGCCGGACACCGCATCATCGGGCGTACCATCATGATGCGTCGACTGGTCAATCTGCTCGATCGCCGCTTCAACAAGGCTGGAAATCGAAGGAAATGCACCTTCCTCGACCATCTTTTCCGCAAGGCGGAGATGGTGCTCGGACAATGTGATTTCGGTTTTGACGTTCATTATTCTTCTCCAAGTCATCGCGGAGACGCATAGCCATATCTATACGTCATCTCTTGACCCTTGTCTTCCATCGTGGCACCTGTCCGCCAAACCGTTCGTTACCTGAAGAAATCAATCCCATGACCGCCACCGTGCCCGACCATATGAACCCGAAGCGCTCTTTCCAGGCGTTGATCCTGACCCTGCATAATTACTGGGCCGACAAGGGTTGCGCGGTTCTTCAGCCTTACGACATGGAAGTCGGTGCCGGTACGTTCCATCCGGCAACCACGCTGCGCGCGCTGGGGCCGAAGCCTTGGAAGGCCGCTTACGTGCAGCCGTCCCGCCGCCCGTCCGACGGTCGCTACGGTGAAAACCCGAACCGCATGCAGCATTACTACCAGTATCAGGTCATCCTGAAGCCCAATCCGCCGAACCTGCAGGAGCTCTATCTCGGCTCGCTGGCGGCAATAGGTCTCGATCCGCTCCTGCATGACATCCGCTTCGTCGAGGACGATTGGGAAAGCCCGACGCTCGGCGCCTGGGGTCTCGGCTGGGAGTGCTGGTGCGACGGCATGGAAGTATCGCAGTTCACCTATTTCCAGCAGATCTGCGGCATTGAGTGCGCGCCGGTCGCTGGCGAGCTGACCTATGGCCTTGAGCGTCTTGCCACCTACGTCCAGGGTGTCGACAGCGTTTACGACCTGAATTTCAACGGCCTCGAAGGCGATGAAAAGATCACCTACGGCGATGTCTTCCTGCAAGCCGAACAGGAATATTCCCGGCATAATTTCGAATATGCCAATACCGAGATGCTGCATCGTCATTTCAGCGATGCCGAGAAGGAATGCCTGGCGCTTCTGGCCGCCGGCGCGCCCGGTGACAGCGACAACCAGCGTCTGCACAAATGCGTGTTTCCTGCCTACGACCAGTGCATCAAGGCAAGCCATGTCTTCAACCTGCTCGACGCGCGCGGCGTGATCTCCGTCACCGAGCGCCAGAGCTACATCCTGCGCGTGCGTACGCTCGCCAAGGCATGCGGCGAGGCTTTCCTGCTGACGGATGCCGGTGGCGTCAACTGGGGCAAGCAGGCCGCCTAAGATACTGCCAGCACAGCGAAAGCGGATGACAATAGTCGCGAAGCCGCATAGTGTCCCCTTGATTGTAATCGCAACGGGGGGTTCGCGATGTATATTATCCTGGCGGTCATCGTTCTTGCCGCGCTGTATGCCGTTTTCGTCTATAACGGTCTCGTCAGCGCCCGGCAGGTCGCCGAGGAGGCATGGTCCGGCATCGACGTACAGTTGAAGCGCCGCGCCGATCTCATTCCCAATCTTATCGAGACGGTCAAAGGCTATGCCGGCCATGAGCGGCAGACATTGGAAGAGGTCGTTGAGCTGCGCAACAAGGCGCAGGCCGTGCCGGCAGGCGATGTCGCAGGTCGCGGTGTGGCCGAAGGTCTCCTCGGCCAAGCGCTCGGCCGTGTCATCGCACTTGCCGAAGCCTATCCGGATCTCAAGGCCAACACGAATTTCCTCGAATTGCAGCGCTCGCTTGAAACGATAGAAGGCGAGATCCAGATGTCCCGGCGCTATTACAACGGTGCTGCCCGCGACCTGAACGTCAAGGTCGAGAGCTTCCCTTCCAATCTCATCGCCGGCCAGTTCGGTTTCGCCAAGCGCGCTTTCTTCGAGATCACCGACGAAGCCGACCGCGCTGTTCCGACCGTCAAGTTCTGAGATTCCCGCTATCGGTTTTGCATGTGAGGCGGTAAAGGAAGCCGACCGCAGGCCATCGGCCGCTTTCCTGACTGACCAAAGAGAATGATGATGGGTAGAGCCAAACTCACGATTATCCCGCCTGGCAAGCCGTTGACCGGCCGCGCCATGCCGCCGGGATCGAAGTCGATCACCAACCGCGCGCTGCTGCTTGCCGGCCTCGCCAAGGGCACTAGCCGACTGACCGGCGCGCTGAAGAGTGACGACACCCGCTATATGGCCGAAGCGCTGCGCGCCATGGGCGTTACCATCGACGAGCCCGACGACACCACCTTCATCGTCACCGGCAGCGGCAAGCTTCAGCCTGCAGCGGAACCGCTTTTCCTCGGCAATGCCGGCACCGCGACGCGCTTCCTGACGGCCGCCGCCGCTCTGGTTGACGGCAAGGTCGTGGTCGATGGCGATGCCCATATGCGCAAGCGGCCGATCGGCCCGCTGGTCGACGCGCTGCGCTCGCTCGGCATCGACGCAACGGCTGAAACTGGCTGCCCGCCGGTTACCGTCAACGGCACGGGCCGCTTTGAGGCGAGCCGCGTGCGGATCGATGGCGGTCTTTCCAGCCAATATGTCTCGGCCCTCCTGATGATGGCCGCCGGTGGCGACCGGCCGGTCGATGTCGAATTGCTCGGCGAGCATATCGGCGCGCTCGGCTATATCGATCTGACGGTTGCTGCCATGCGCGCTTTCGGCGCCAAGGTCGAGCGCACCAGCCCGGTCACATGGCGGGTCGAGCCGACCGGCTACCACGCAGCGGATTTCCTCATCGAGCCGGATGCTTCGGCTGCCACCTATCTCTGGGCGGCGGAAGTGTTGACCGGCGGCAAGATCGACCTCGGCACGCCGGCGACCGAATTCTCGCAGCCGGACGCTCGCGCCTATGAGCTGATCTCGCAATTCCCGCATCTGCCCGCCGTCATCGACGGATCGCAGATGCAGGACGCCATTCCGACGCTTGCTGTCCTTGCTGCCTTCAACGAGACGCCCGTCCGTTTCGTCGGTATCGCCAACCTCCGCGTCAAGGAATGCGACCGCGTCCGCGCGCTGTCGAGCGGCCTGTCGCGCATCGTTCCGGGCCTCGGCACCGAAGAGGGCGATGATCTGATCGTCGCTTCCGATCCGAGCTTGGCTGGCAAAGTGCTACCCGCCGAGATCGACAGCTTCGCCGATCACCGCATCGCCATGAGCTTCGCGCTCGCCGGCCTGAAGATCGGTGGCATCACCATTCTCGACCCAGATTGCGTTGCCAAAACCTTCCCGTCTTATTGGCGGGTACTGGCTTCGCTGGGTGTTGCCTACGACGACTAATGCCTCGCTCCCCCTGGGAGCGTGGATCTACGTTCAAGTCATGCGGCGCCCTCCACTGGGCGCTGCGGGGATCACATGGGGGTGTGATGATGCGTTGGCTTTCCGGGGTTTTCCTGGCCTTGATCCTGCTGTTCTCCGCAACGGCAGCCTTGGCGGCCGAAGTCATCACAAACTTCGCCCAGGCGATTGCGCTCAATCGCGACGGCTCGATGAGCGTAACCGAGACCATTGCCGTGAATGCCGAAGGCCGTGCTATCCGTCGCGGCATCTTCCGGGATTTTCCGCTGACATTCCTCGATTCCGCTGGCCGCCAGGCGCAGGTGGATTTTGATGTCGTTTCCGTCGAACGCGACGGGCAGCCGGAGGAATGGCGGCTCGAGCGGATCGAAGGCGGCGAGCGCATCTACATCGGCCGGGCGGATCAGGGGAGCACGCAATTTCTCCTCAGCCCTGGCCCACACATCTTCCGCCTCACCTACTCGACCAACCGCCAATTCCGCTATTTCGACAATCACGACGAACTCTATTGGAACGTTACCGGCAATGGCTGGCAATTCCCGATCCTGCGCGCCTCGGCAACTGTTACCCTGCCGGATGGCGTGACGCCGCAGCAACTGGCCTATTACACCGGCCCGATCGGTGGGAAAGGCCAGGATGCAAGCGCGAGCCAGCAAGCCGGAAAAGTCACATTCGCCACGACTCGTCCATTGGCTGAAGGTGAAGGGCTGACGATCGCTGTCAAGCTGGCGAAGGGAGTGATCCTGCCGCCGAGCAGCGGCCAGCAATGGCGCTGGTTCATCGCCGATCATCTCGACGCGATCATCGCCATCGGTGGTCTGATCCTGCTGTTTGCCTATTATCTCAGGAGTTGGATCACCGTAGGGCGTGATCCGCCGCGGGGCGTCATGGTTCCGCGCTGGGATCCGCCGGATGGCGTCTCGCCGGCCTTGGTCAATTACATCGACAACAGAGGCTTTTCCGGCGCCGGATGGACGGCGCTCTCGGCAACGGCGATTGATCTTGCCGTACGCGGTTACGTCACCCTCGACGATCTGAAGGACAAGGTGATCCTAAAGGCGACCGGCAAGACGGCGGGCCGCGATCTGGGCAGCGGCGAAAAGGTTCTGTTCGGCGCAATCGGCCCGTTCACGCCGCTGGTGATCGACGCCGCGAATGGCGCTGCCGTCCAAAAGCTCGGACAGCAATTCCGCAGCGCCATCGAGCGTGACCATCGCGACGAATATTACAAGGCCAACCGGCTCTATATCGTCATTGGCATTGCGCTGTCGGTGCTCATCCTGGCGTCCATTGTCATCTTTGGCCGCCTGCATGAAAATGCGCTTCCGCTCATCGTTATTCCCGGCTTCCTCTCGATCGTGGTCACCATCTTTGCCGGCGCCATAGGCCGGATGTTTCTGCGCCACGACGCGGGCCTCGGGCGACGGATTTTCTCGGTCCTCGTCTTCGCCTTCATCGGCTTCGTCATCGTCTCTATCGTCGCCGGTCTTTTCGCCGCCGTCGTCGTGCCGCTGATGGAAGCGGGCGAACTTCCGTTGCTGGTCGGTATCGTCGGCATCTTCGCCCTTAACGTCGTGTTCTTCTTCCTGATGGGCGCACCGACGCCGATCGGGCGGAAGATGACGGATGGCATCGCCGGGCTGCGGCAATATCTGACGCTCGCCGAACGCGACCGGATGAACATGCAGGGCGCGCCGCAAATGTCGCCGCAGCATTTCGAAAAGCTGCTGCCCTACGCCGTCGCGCTCGGCGTCGAAAAGCCCTGGTCAAGCGCTTTCGATGCATGGCTGGCAACGGCCGCAGGTGCTGCGATCGCGGCGAGCTACGCCCCCGGTTGGTACGTCGGCAATGTCTACGGCGGCAATCTTGGCGGCCGGATCGGCGAGTTCTCCTCCTCCATGGCCTCGACCATCGCCTCCACTATCCCCGCACCAGTCTCCAGCTCGTCCTCTGGCTTTGGCAGCAGCAGTGGCGGTGGTGGTTTCTCAGGCGGGGGTGGCTTCTCCGGTGGCGGAGGCGGCGGCGGCGGAGGAGGGGGATGGTGATTGAACACCTCCCCCTTGAGGGGGGAGGTCGCCGCGAAGCGGCGGGTGGGGGTGAAAATTGGCTGGCTGCAGAGGCCGCCGCGATCACCCCACCCCGGACCTTTGGCCCGACCCTCCCCCTCAAGGGGAGGTGCTTGTGGCCGCATAGAGATTTGCTATTTCAAGAGGTTAGAGGTCTCCTTATGCCGAAGAAGCCCTCCAAGCTTGATCGCTTTAAAATCGCCAACAGTCGTCGCCTGCGCGCTGGTTCAACCGATGCCGAAGTAAAGCTTTGGAAGCATCTGTGGCGCATTCCTATCGAGGGCACGCATTTTCGACGGCAAGTTCCGATTGGGCGGTATTTCGCGGATTTCGCTTGCCATCAGATTGGTTTGATTATCGAACTTGATGGCAGCCAGCACGCGGAAGATGCGACAAGGCGCTATGATACGGAGCGCACGGCATTTCTCGAAAGTCAGGGCTATCACGTCGTCCGATTCTGGAATGCCGAGGTAACAGACGAGATTGAGGCTGTTCTGGATACGATATTTGCCATTGTGCAGCAGCGGCAAATTTTGCTAGCAGAGGCCGACCATTTTCACCACACTCCGGCACACCGTGCCGACCCTCTCTCTCAAGGGGAGGGTGAGGAACCTTGACATGCCCGATCTCCTTCTCGAACTCCGCTCCGAGGAAATTCCCGCCCGTATGCAGCGCAAGGCTGCCGGCGATCTGAAGAAGCTGGTGACCGACGCGCTAGTCGAGGCAGGTCTGTCCTATGAGGGCGCGCGCGAATATTGGACGCCGCGGCGCCTGACGCTGGACATTCGCGGCGTCACCGCACGCTCCGCCGATGTGCGCGAAGAGCGCAAGGGGCCGCGCACCGACGCCAATGAAAAGGCGATCGAAGGCTTTTTGCGCGGCGCCGGCCTATCTTCCGTTTCCGAAGCACAGGTGCAGAGCGACCCGAAGAAGGGCGATTTCTATGTTGCGATCATCTCCAAGCCCGGTCGTGGCGCCGAGGAGATCGTTGCCGACGTCATGCCTGGGATTATTCGCGATTTCCCCTGGCCGAAGTCGATGCGCTGGGGCAAGGCGTCAGCCAAACCCGGCTCGCTGCGATGGGTGCGCCCGCTCCAGTCGATCGTCTGCACGTTCGGCACCGAGCATGAAGAGACCGTTGTCATCCCCTTCGAGATCGACGGTATCGTTGCCTCGAACGTGACCTTTGGCCACCGCTTCCATGCGCCGGGCCCGATCACCGTCAAGCGTTTCGACGATTACGTGTCCAGCCTGGACAAGGCCAAAGTCATTCTCGATGCCGAGCGCCGCAAGGACATCATCCTGCACGATGCCCGCGACATCGCCTTCGCCAACGGCCTGGAACTGGTCGAGGACGAGGGCTTGTTGGAAGAGGTGTCCGGCCTGGTGGAATGGCCGCAGGTGCTGATGGGTTCTTTTGAGGAAGATTACCTGTCGATCCCCTCGGAAATCATCCGCCTGACGATCAAGACGAACCAAAAGTGTTTTGTCACCCGTTCGCAGGCCGGGGAGACACTCTCCAACCGTTTCATCCTCGTCTCCAATATCCAGGCGACGGATGGCGGCAAGGAGATCATCCATGGCAACGGCAAGGTCGTACGCGCCCGTCTTTCCGACGCGCTGCATTTCTGGAAGCGCGACCAGGGCAATCTGCCGGACCTCGAAACGCTGGAGGCTTCCGCCGCGAAATTCGGCCTCGATCTGAAAAAGCCGCTGGATCAGCGCATGGCCAAGCTCGATGCGCTGAACGTTACCTTTCATGCCAAGCTCGGCAGCCAGGGCGAACGCGTTGCCCGCATCCGTACGCTGGCGGCTGAACTCGCCAAGATCACCGGCGCCGATCCGGTCAAGGTCGATCGCGCTGCCGTGCTCGCCAAGGCCGACCTGCGCACGGAAGCCGTCGGCGAATTCCCCGAGCTTCAGGGCCTCATGGGCCGTAAATATGCGGGGCTGCAGGGCGAAGACGCCTCTGTGGCTGCTGCTATCGAGGATCACTACAAGCCACAAGGTCCGTCCGACCGCGTGCCGGACGACAAGGTGGCAATCACCGTAGCGTTGGCCGACAAGCTGGATACGCTGATCGGCTTCTGGGCGATCGATGAGAAGCCCACCGGCTCTAAGGACCCCTATGCGCTGCGCCGTGCGGCTCTCGGTGTCGTCAGGATCCTGTTGGAACGCAAGGTGCGCTTGCCGCTGCTGGCGGCGACGAAGGATGCGGATCTCCTCGCCTTCTTCCACGACCGCCTGAAAGTCTATCTTCGCGATCAGGGCGCCCGCTACGACCTCATCGATTCCGTGTTGACACCGGAAGCCGACGATCTCTTGATGGTCGCCCGCCGCGTCGAGGCGCTGACAGCCTTCATCACCTCGGAAGACGGCAAGAACCTGCTCGCCGGCGCCAAGCGCGCCACGCAGCTTCTCGCCGCCGAGGAAAAGAAGGGCACTGTCGTCGCCGATGGTGTTTCGGAAGCATTGCTAACGCTCGACGCTGAAAAAGACCTTTTCGTTGCCGTCACCAAGGCCTCAGCCGAAGCGGCCAAGGCGATTACCGGTGAAGATTTCCGCTCGGCGATGGCCGCGCTTTCGACACTACGCGCGCCCGTCGACCGCTTCTTCGGGGATGTCCTCGTCAACGACGAAGACGCCGCCATCCGCGCCAACCGTCTGGCGCTGCTGCGCCTGATCCGTGAGGCGACTGGGACGGTAGCGGACTTCTCGAAGATTGCCGGATAGGCATTCTCTTCCCGTCTTAGTTGGTGTAACTGCTTGGTCGATGTTTCTAATATAGACGGCGACTTGCAAGAGAGGCGGCAAATTGGACGGTGGCGATTGGGGTGTCTATTTGACCAACGATCTTGGTGCTCTCGCGAGCATCGGAGTAGACTTGCAATACAAAATGGCTGCCGTCTCGTCATTTTCAACACTGGTGATTTTGGAGATCAAGCTAACGCATCCGCGTGAGAACGGGCTACCGCAATCGGACGAGTCGCAAGCTGTATATGCGATCGAGGATCGGATGGGCGAGGTCCTTCGCGCATCCAACGAAAACCGATACGTCGGGCGAAAATTATCGGGTGGCGTGGTAAAGTTCTTCTTTTATACCTCTACGGTTGGAGGTCTTTTGGCCTCGATCAAAGAAACCGCCGCGCAATTTCCGCAGTATTCCTTCGAGACTCGTGTCATCAGCGATGCAAATTGGTCCGTTTATCGCCAATCCTTGCTTCCAGGCGGCGACGATATTCAGCGGGTTGAAGACAATAAAGTTCTGTCTAGCATGATTGCTCACGGCGACGATGGAACGCACCCAAGAGTTGTCGACCATTTCGCATATTTTTCCACCGCCGAAGAGCAGAGAAAATTTGCCGCTTCTATTTTGAAGTACGGTTTCGAAGTTGCCGATCAGGCGTCAATCGACGATTCGGCCAGGCCTTGGTCCGTTCGATTTCGCCGGATCGATGTTCCAAATCAGATAACAGCCGTAACGGTCAAGCTCACTCATCTCGCTGCTCAATTCGATGGCGAATACGATGGCTGGGAGTGCGCTGTGACACCATCCGCCACACTACCGGGCAAATAATGATCTCTAAGATCCTCGTCAGCGCCTGCCTCATGGGGCATGCCGTCCGATATGACGGCCGCGCCAAACCGCTTCTCCATCCGGCTATCGACCGTTGGCGCGAAGAGGGAAGGCTCGTCACCATCTGTCCGGAAATGTCGGCAGGCATGGCCGTGCCGCGTCCTCCCGCTGAGATATCGGACGGGGCGACAGGCGAAGACGTTTTGGCCGGCACCGCTCAGGTGATGGAAATCAGTGGCGGCGATGTCACCGATGGATTTCGTCAAGCCGCCGAGAACGCTCTGGCGCTCGCTAAAGAAACAGGCTGTCGCTATGCCCTGCTCATCGACGGCAGTCCGTCCTGTGGTTCGGGCTTTATCTATGACGGCACATTTTCCGGTAGCCGGCATCCGGGCGATGGCGTCACCGCAGCCTTGCTGAAGCGAGCCGGCATCGAGGTTTATTCCGACCGCGAGATCGACCAGCTGGTCGAGCGGATTGCCGCCGCCGGGGATGTTTTCAAACGCGGTTCATGAAAAACGAATGCGCCCCCGCTTCTCTTCAGGGGCGCATTGGTCCGCCTTGCGGCGGACCCCGTCGACCGAAACTTTGATCGGGCGGGGCAGGGAACTGGATTGGGAAGCTATCTTACTGGCGAAGCTGGAAACCGGAGAGATCGAGCGGCGCGGGTTCCCGTGTCCTGGCGGGCTTGGGCAGAGCCGCGGTTTTTGCGTTCATGTCGATGCCGTCGGGTGCTATGTTCGCTGCCGCCAGCGCCTCGGGCGTCGGCTTGGAGATGAAGACCACCGGCGAGCCGCCCATCCAGGCCTCGGTGCGCACCACCTTCTTCTGGCCGTCAATGTCGCGGACGACGATGGATTGCGTGCCCGGCGTCAATTCCGGCACCACATACTCCTTCTTGACGATTTGCGGCTTGATGGCCGGGCAATCGGCGCAAACCTTGTCGACGATGCTGCCGCCGCCGGTTTGCGTCTTGCTGTCGATGGGTTGGATCGACGACGCCATGGCCGAGCCGGCCGCCAGCGCAAATACCAAGGTCAGGAAGAAGGGACGCATAACAAACCACTCCGTCTTATCGTGACTGAGAGATTAGCGCGTCTTCGTTTCCATCCCGTCAGGAGATTAGGTAAAAGTTTAGTGGAGAACGGAATTCGGGATGGGCTTCCCGGCTACATTTTCAGGCCTTTTCCCGCGCGATGGCCTGCCAGCCGATGTCGCTGCGGCTGAAGCCGTTTTCCCAGTCTACCTTGTCGGCAAGGGCATAAGCGCGCTTCTGCGCCTCGCTGACGGTTTTGCCGGTGGCGGTGACATTCAGCACCCGGCCGCCGGTTGCGACCAGCACGCCGTCCTTCAGCGCCGTGCCGGCATGAAACACCTTGGCGCCGTCGCTATCGGCGGGCAGGGCCGCGATCGGTGTGTTCTTGGCGTAGGCGCCAGGATAGCCCTTCGAGGCCATGACCACGGATAGCGCCACGTCGTCGCTCCATTCGGCGCTGACCTGATCCAGCGTGCCGTTGGCGCAGGCGAGAAGCAGCGGTAGTAGGTCGCTCTTCAGCCGCATCATCAGCACCTGGCATTCCGGGTCGCCGAAGCGGACATTGTATTCGATCAGTTCCGGTCCCTTGGCGGTAATCATCAGCCCGGCGAAGAAGACGCCGGAGAAGGGATAGCCGCTTTCCGCCATACCGCGCATCGTCGGCTCGATGATCTCTTTCATGGTCCGCTCAACCATTTCCGCCGTCATGACCGGAGCGGGAGAATAGGCGCCCATGCCGCCGGTATTCGGGCCGGTATCGCCGTCGCCGACGCGTTTGTGGTCCTGAGCGGTGGCGAGCGCCAGCGCGTGCTTTCCGTCGCTAAGGCAAAAGAAGCTCGCTTCCTCGCCATCGAGATAGGCCTCGATCACCACTTCCGCGCCGGCCTCGCCAAAAGCCCCTTCGAAGCAGTCATCGACGGCGGCAAGCGCCTCGTCGACTGTCATCGCAACCGTCACGCCCTTGCCGGCGGCAAGCCCGTCAGCCTTGACGACGATCGGAGCGCCCTGTTCGCGGATATAGGCTTTCGCCTTCGGCGCATTGTTGAAGCGCTGGTAGGCGCCGGTCGGAATATCGTAGCGGGCGCAGATATCCTTGGTGAAACCCTTGGAGCCCTCGAGCTGGGCGGCGGCCATGGACGGTCCGAAAACGGCGATGTCCTCGGCGCGTAGCCGGTCGGCAATGCCGGCGACCAGCGGTGCCTCGGGGCCGACGACGACGAAGTCGATGGCCTTTTCCTTACAGAAGGCAACGACGGCGCCATGGTCCTCGATATCGATCGCGGCGAGCGTCGCATATTCGGCAATGCCGGGATTGCCGGGTGCGGCATGGAGTTCCGTCATCAGCGGCGATTGCGCCAGTTTCCAGGCCAGCGCATGCTCGCGTCCGCCCGATCCGATCAACAGAACTTTCATGGCTTGCCCTCTTCATTAGGTTCTTCTGCGCGGTTAAGGGGGAGAGCCCAAAGGTCAAGCGGCAAATCCTGTGGAGGCGTGGGCAGCAACATTGCCCTGCCTTTTTATGTCGCTAAAGCGAGATGCTGGTTTTGAGTCGTGATCCCTCCTCGGATGCCTTGGTTAGCCCGATCTCGCCCGAAACCGCTTCGTACTTTCCGGGATCACGCCTATGGTCCCCCACCGAGTTCAGTTCAGAGAGACACATGGCCGCCGACATTCGTTCCCTTGCCGCAACTATCGCCAACGAGATCAATTCGCGCCCCGATCAGGCCAAGGCCGCGATCGAGCTTCTCGATGAAGGCTCGACGGTGCCGTTCATCGCCCGCTACCGCAAGGAAGTGACCGGCGGTCTCGATGACGGCCAGTTGCGCACGCTAGCCGAACGCCTGGCCTATCTGCGCGAGCTGGAAGCCCGCCGCGCCGCCATCGTCGACTCGATCAACGGCCAGGGCAAGATGACCGACGAGTTGATGCGCAAGATCGCCGTGGTCGCCACCAAGGCCGAGCTGGAAGACCTCTATCTGCCCTATAAGCAGAAGCGTCGCACCCGCGCCGAAATCGCCAGGGAGCGCGGCCTCGGTCCACTTGCCGATACCATTCTCGCCGACCGTTCCCGGGAGCCGGCGACTCTGGCCGAGGGCTTCCTTACTGCCGATGTGCCGGACGTGAAGACGGCGCTCGAAGGCGCGCGCGACATCATCGCCGAAGGCATTGCCGAAAATGCCGACCTGCTCGGCAAGCTGCGCACCTACATGAAAACCAATGCCGTCCTGAAGGCCAGGGTCGTTGACGGCAAGCAGGAAGCTGGCGCTAAATTCTCCGATTATTTCGACCATCAGGAACGTTGGGCAACCGCCCCCGGCCACCGCGCGCTTGCCATGCTGCGCGGCTGGAACGAAGAGTTCCTGACGCTGACCATCGAAATCGATGTCGATGCCGTCTCTCCCAACAAGCCGGTCGAGCGGATGGTCACCACCGCCTATGAGATCGGCTTAAGCCGCCCCGGCGACCGCTGGCTGACGGAGGTCGCGAGCTGGACCTGGCGCGTCAAGCTTTCCATGTCGCTGTCGCTCGATCTGATGCGTGAGTTGCGCGAGCGCGCCGAAGAGGAAGCGATCCACGTTTTCGCCCGCAATCTGAAGGATCTGCTGCTGGCAGCGCCCGCCGGCTCGCGCGCGACCATGGGCCTCGATCCGGGTATCCGCACCGGCGTCAAGGTCGCCGTGGTCGACGGCACCGGCAAGGTGCTGGAAACGACGACGGTTTATCCTTTCCCGCCGAGGAACGACGTGCGCGGCACCCAAGTGACCTTGGCAGCGTTGGTTCGCAAGCACAATGTCGAACTGATCTCCATCGGCAACGGCACCGGTAGCCGCGAGACGGAGAAGCTGGTGGCCGACATGCTGGCCGACCTGCCGGCACCGAAACCGACCAAGGTCATCGTTTCCGAGGCCGGTGCTTCCATCTACTCGGCCTCCGAGACCGCGGCGCTAGAATTCCCCGATCTCGACGTGACGCTGCGCGGCGCCGTCTCCATCGCTCGCCGTCTGCAGGATCCGTTGGCCGAACTCGTCAAGATCGAGCCGAAGTCGATCGGCGTTGGCCAGTACCAGCATGATGTCGATCAGCTGAAACTGTCGCGCTCGCTGGATGCCGTCGTGGAAGATGCGGTGAACGCCGTCGGCGTCGATCTGAACACGGCGTCCGCGCCACTGCTGGCCCGCGTCTCCGGCCTCGGACCGTCTATTGCCGACGCGATCGTCAAGCACCGTGACGGTGAAGGTCGCTTCGAGACCCGCCGCGATCTCCTTAAGGTCGCCCGCCTCGGCCAGCGCACCTTCGAGCAATGCGCCGGCTTCCTGCGTATCCCGAATGGCAAGGAGCCGCTCGATGCCTCCTCGGTGCATCCGGAAGCCTATGGCGTCGCCAAGAAGATCGTTGCCGCCTGCGGCCGCGATCTGCGCAGCGTGATGGGTGACGCGACAGCGCTGAAGGCGGTCGATCCGCGCCAGTTCATCGATGAGAAATTCGGTCTGCCGACGGTGCGCGACATCATCGCCGAGCTGGAAAAGCCCGGTCGCGACCCGCGCCCGAGCTTCAAGACCGCGACCTTCGCCGAGGGGATCAACGAGATCAGCGATCTTAAGCCCGGCATGCTGCTGGAGGGGACGGTGACCAACGTCGCCGCCTTCGGTGCCTTCGTCGATATCGGAGTTCACCAGGATGGCCTCGTGCATGTCTCGCAGCTTGCCGATCGCTTCGTGAAAGACCCGCACGAGATCGTCAAGGCGGGCGACGTCGTGAAGGTAAAGGTTGTGGACGTCGACGCCAAACGGAAGCGAATCAGTCTGACGATGCGCAAGGATGGCGGCGCTGAGACCGCCCCGGCTGCGCGTGAGTCGCGAGAGCAAAATGGCGCGCGCAACGCTAGCGGTAAGAACAACAGCCGCCCGAACACCCCTCAGCAGGGTAGTCTCGGTGCCGCCCTGGCGGACGCGTTCAAACGAAAATAAGGACTTAGCACGAAATATTGCAAGAATATCACACTCTGGCAGCGTTGTTGCCGGAGTGCCACAGAGTGCGAAAAGCTACGCTTGCCACAATGTTCTGAGACGCTAAAGTTAGCGCTATTGTCATGTCATAACATTCGAGGCGTCCATGGCGTCGGCACTGTTCTCTCTTGTCAAAAAACTGGTCCGTAAAGGCTCCCTGAAACTTACGCTTGCTTCCGGCGAGACGCATATGATCGGCGACGGATCCGGCGAAACAGTCGCCGTCCGTGTTGCCGACCAGCAGGCGGAGGACGCGGTTGCGCGCGATCCGACGCTGAAGCTCGGCGAAATGTATATGGAAGGGCGCTTCATTCTCGAGCAGGGGGATATCTATGATTTCCTCGCGCTGGTGAAGCAGAATACCACCAACGAAATCTTTGATATGCGCATGGCGACGCTGCTGATCGGGCGCATCGTCTGGCAGCAGCTCAAGAGCCGTTCGCCGATCAACCGCAACAAATACAATGTTGCGCATCACTATGATCTGTCGGCGAAGCTGTTCGATCTCTTCCTTGACGATGATTGGCAATATTCTTGCGCCTATTTCGTGCCGCCGGGCATCAGCCTGGAGGAGGCACAGGTGGCCAAGAAGCGCCATATCGCCGCCAAGCTGCTGGTCGAGCCCGGCCAGCGCGTGCTGGAGATCGGCTCTGGCTGGGGCGGCATGGGCATGTACCTTGCCGAAGCCAATCCCGGCCTCGATTTCACCGGCATTACACTGAGTGAAGAGCAGCTCAAGGTCTCGCGCGAGCGCGCCGCCAAGCGCGGCCTGTCCGATCGCGTCCGCTTCGAGCTGCAGGACTATCGCTACCTCGCCGGCCGAAAGTTCGACCGTATCGTCTCGGTCGGCATGTTCGAGCATGTCGGCATCGGCGACTACCGCAAATACTTCAACAAGGTTTCGGAGCTGCTCGACGACAACGGTGTCATGGTGCTGCATTCCATCGCGCGTCCGAAGCCGAGCTTTGCGACCAACGCCTTCATCGAGAAGTATATTTTCCCGGGTGGGTATATTCCCTCGGTGGGTGAGACCCTGCCGCCGCTGGAAAAGGCCGGGCTCTTGGTCAAGGATGTCGAAATCCTGCCGATGCACTACGCCCATACCCTAAGGCACTGGCGCAACCGTTTCGTGGCGCGCAAGGCCGAGGCCGTCGCGCTCTACGATGAGAACTTCTTCCGTATGTGGGAGTTCTACCTGGCCGGCTCGGAAATGGGCTTCCGCTGGGATGAGCTCTTCATCATGCAGATCCAGATCACCAAGAACCAGTTCGCCGTTCCCGACAACCGCAACTATATCGGCGAGCGGGAGGCCAAGCTCAGGGAGTTCGAGGCGACCCGCGCGCCGCTGGAGAAGATTGTATTCTGAAGGTTTGCTGTTGTTTGAAAGGTTGCGCCGGATTTTGGATTTCCAAAGTCCGGCGTTTTAGCATTCAGCCTCGCCAGATAGCGAGGATATGTGGGTTACTTGACCACCTTGAGGGTCACACTCTCATCGCTGACGCTGCTTGCGTACAATACGGTCAGCCGCATGGTGAATTCGTCGGTGCCGGTGAAACCGGGATCGGACGTATAGTATACCGTCGTGCCTTCAACGGGCTTTCCGCTGCACATATAGGCATCGCTATCCTTGTCGTATTTGACATGAACCGTGCCATGTTCGAACGTGACTTTACCGTGGCTGGGCTGTTTGATCACCGCCGCATAGGGATAGGAGTTGAATGTACAGTCGCGCTTGACGGATGCGGTCATTCCCAGAGCTGTCTTCTTGCCGGAAATCACTTTGTGCGAATATTGATTTTGCTTGGTGCCGGCGAGTGGTGCGCTGACGCAACCTGAAAGTGCCATGCCGACGCTGAGAAAAGCACTGAGATACATCAAAGATCTGGTTTTCATTCCGCTCTCTCGCTTAATTTCTATATGAGAAATTCATTGCCTATGCCCGAACCCTGGTGGGTACTCTCGATTGAGTAGCGCATGCCGAAATTAAATCGCTGCGACAGATGGGCGCACGCCGGAAGCCAATGCATGTCGTGTTGAAAATTGTGCCATCTATCCCGCATTCGGTTGCGCGTGGTTAAGGGAGCGGTAACGCGATCCGGATAGTTTGAGGCAACTCTCGGAGGCATGTATTGCTCCGTTGTATTGCGTATCAAGGAGTTGCATGTGTTTGCGAAGTCGCGTCTATTTTTCGCCCTCGGCCTGTTCGCCGCTTCCGCGGGAGCAGTGTCGGCTGCCGACAGTCAGCAGGCCTGGTCGAATGGCTGGTATCTAAGCGTCGGCGCGGCCGGTTTCTCGGCGCCGAAATTCGAAGGCAGCAGCCACAACAAGCTGCAATGGGTGCCTCTGGTCTCGATCGGCAAGGGGCCTGGCCCGCGCTTCTCGTCGCGAAGTGATAACCCTTCGTTCGCGCTGATCGACAATGGCATGTTCCGCGCCGGTATCGTCGGCAAATTCGTGCCGAGCCGCGATGCCGGCGACGATCGCGAACTGAAAGGCCTGAAGAAGGTTCGGTGGGGTGTGGAAGCCGGTGGTTTCGCCGAGGTCTATCCGACCGACTGGCTGCGCGCTCGCGTCGAGGTCCGGCAGGGTTTCGGTGCGCATAGTGGCATCGTCGCCGACGCTGCCATTGACGCCTTCACCGACATCGCTCCCGACCTGCGCCTTTCCGGCGGCCCGCGCATGACGCTCGCCTCGATGGATTATTTCAACACTTACTACGGCGTCAACGCCCGAGAGTCGGCCGCCTCTGGCCTCGGCATTTACAAGCCGGGTGGTGGGGTGAAGTCGGTCGGCGCCGGAGGTGCGTTGACCTGGAAGGCAACGCAGAACTGGAGCACGAGCACCTTCGTCGAATATAGTCGCTTGACCGGTGCTGCCGCCGATAGCAGCCTGGTGCGCGAACGCGGCAGCCGCAACCAACTGCTGGTCGGCATCTCCGCCACCTACAAATTCGGCTTCACGACGAACTGAGAAAAGCGCGGGGCTGCGGCCCCGCCGCTTGACCGAGTACGGCGGATATCACTACTACTCGCCTATGCAAAAGACAGGCGACATCAACGGGCGCGTCGCCGACGCGCCTTCCGGCAACTGGGTTTACCGCATCCTGCCCCCGGCGCTCTGGCCCTATGCGCAGCTCGCGCGCTGGGACAGGCCGATCGGCTGGCAGCTCCTGATGTGGCCATGCTTCTGGTCGGCGGCGCTGGCCGCCAACGCCGCTGCCCCAATAGGTCAATCGCCCGGCTTTCTGTTGGTCTACCATCTCTTCCTCTATTTTATCGGCGCGGTCGCCATGCGCGGCGCCGGCTGTGCCTACAATGATCTGGTCGATCACAAGATAGACATGGCCGTGGCCCGCACGCGCTCGCGCCCGCTGCCGTCGGGCCGGGTGACGCGCTTTCAGACCAAGGTCTTCATAGTGCTACAGGCGCTGGTCGGTCTTCTGGTGCTTCTGCAATTCAACTGGTTCGCCGTCATTCTCGGCGTGTTGTCGCTTGGCATCGTCGCGCTCTATCCCTTCGCCAAGCGCTTCACCGACTGGCCGCAGTTTTTCTTAGGTCTTGCCTTTTCCTGGGGTGCACTAATGGGCTGGGCCGGGTTGTTCGGCAGCCTGTCGCTTGCGCCCATCATGCTTTATGCCGCCGCCATCCTGTGGACGATCGGCTACGATACGATCTATGCCCATCAGGATAAGGAGGACGACGAGTTGATCGGCGTGCGCTCCACCGCCCGGCTCTTCGGCGACAAGACCCGCCTCTGGCTGATCGGTATTTACGGCGCGACGCTGGTGCTCATGTTCTTGGCCTTCGCGCTGGCGGGGGCTGGGTGGCTCTCCTATGTCGGCTTGCTCGTCGCGGGCGGCATGTTCGCCTACCAGATCGCCGTGCTCGATATCAACGATGGCGAGCAGTGCCGTGCCCTGTTCCTATCCAACAACCGGGTCGGCCTGATCATCTTCGCCGGCCTGTTTCTGTCGTTTCTGCTTCTCGTTTTCTGATGAACCTAACCAGCGATGGATGCTTGCCATGGCATGCGATGTCCGACCGGCTCGCGAAAGTGACGCTGATGCCATCAGCGCCGTGATCCTGTCCGCGCTTCGCGAAACCAACGCAAAAGACTATTCGCAGGATATCATCGCCCGTGTCGCGCAGAGTTTCAGCCCTGTTGCAGTGCTAAAGCTTCTGGGCAGCCGGACGGTTCTCGTCGCGATGAAAGGCGAGGACGTCGCCGGCACCGCCAGCCTCGACGATGCTGTGGTTCGCACGGTGTTCGTTTCCCCGGCAGTGCAGGGGCAGGGGGTCGGAACTCTGCTGATGGCAGAGATCGAGCGGATTGCGCGTATTGGGGGCGTCATGCTCCTGACCGTGCCGTCGTCCGTCACCGCGCAGGCATTTTACGCCAAGCTCGGATTCGAAGCCGTCAGGGACAGTTACCACGAGGATGAGCGGACAATCATCATGGAACGCTCGCTGGAGCCATAACGAAATCGGCCGCAGGGCTTAATGCACTACGGCCGATATCTGACGAATGATGGGATATCAATCCCGGGTAGTTTCAGCGCCGCGCGATGATCTCGCGACCTTCGATCTTCATCTTGAGGCCCAGCGAACCGGTTGTGCGGCGTACTAGGAAGCGCGGACGGCGTTCGGCGAAGTAGGAGTGGCGGCGGCGCGGCTGGGTATCACGGGCGGCAACCCCGCCCAGATGCTCTTCCAGCGGACGGGCGACGCCATCGGCTTCGATCATCAACATTGGAATGCGGAAGGCTTCCGACCACGAGCGCCAGTCGGCGGCGATGTCGCTCAGATCGTGGGCGACGAGGAGAGGGATGCAGAGGTCCGGATCAGAGTGATGCAATTCCAGCGTCACGGTGACCTCGCCGTCGCCATGGTCGATGGCACGGGCGGCAACACCCATGAAAGCGCGTTTCGGCAAGGCGACGGACAGCGGCAGGCCGCTGGACGGGAGGATCTTGCGCAGCACCGCGCCGCGCTCGTCGATCGTGATGGTGACGTCACCCTCGGCACCCCGCATGGCATAGCTGACCTGTTGCGGAAAGCGCGCCGGATCAAGCCGCAGTGTGTTTCCAGCCCAATCGGGCTTCAGGACGGTATTTGTCATCTAATCTCTACCCTTGCTTTACCTGAGAGCCGGTTTTCCGGTCTTCTTACGGAGAACGTCATGTCCTCTCGTTGGGTTCAGATTAGGCGGCGTCCCTTCCAGACAGCTTAAAAATTGCGGTTAAGAAAACTTTGCGTCCTCAAATGGTTAGCAAAACCGAATCGATCAGGGTTTCCATAAAGTGAATGCACGGCGCAAGCGGGCCGTGCCGATCTGGTACACGCAATAGACGAAGTATTGTAAGTCTCGGGTAAGGTTTAACTGCGATACTGCGGAGAGATTTGCTGGCTTATATTAGAGATTTATTGGGGTCGGGCTGATGATATCCACTTATCTTGGTTATGCGGTAGCAACCAGGAATATGGCGACGACGCTCAATCAGGTGGCGTCCCAGTCGCAAACCAAGCGTCAGATCGACTACTACAATGCCAATATTGGCAAGGTAACCGATGTCGACGACTTCATGGGTGACTACCAGCTTTATAGCTATGCGATGGAAGCCTACGGCCTGTCGGACATGACCTATGCCAAGGCCTTTATGAAACAGGTGCTGACCAGCGACCTCAGCGATTCCACCAGTTTTGCCAATAAGCTGACCGATACGCGCTACAAGGAATTCGCCGCCGCGTTCAATTTTGGCACGGGCAGCTCTTCGACGGCGCAAACCAGCAACCAGGAAGATGATCTGATCGGCCTTTACAATCAGTCCTTTACGACTGAGGCAACCAATGCGCAGACCGAAACCACCTATTTCAGCCAGAATATCAGCAGCGTTAAGACCGTCGACGACCTTCTGGGCAATGCCCGCCTTAAGAGCTACGTGCTGCAGGCCTATGGCCTCGATCCGACCTATACATCGAATTCATTCCTGAAGCAGATGCTGACGAGCGATGTCAGCGATCCCGACAGCTTCGTCAATCAAAACGGCAGCGCCGCCGACAAGACGCTCGTCGCGGAATTTAATTTCAACGCCGACGGAACGGTGAAGACATCGACGGCTGATGCGGATACGGCCTACTACCAGAGCCAGATCGGCAGCATTACATCCGTTGACCAGCTGACCTCCAATCCCCGCCTGTTCGACTATGTCAAGACGGCCTTCGACATTCCGGCCTATATCACCGCCAGCCGGTTCAACGCTTCGGCCAAGGATGCAGGCGTTGCCACGTCGAACGGGTTGACCGATGTCATGGCGCAATTCAATTTCCAGAGCGACGGCACCGTCGCCGATGGCGCGCAGGCGCAGACATCGGGTCAGATCAGCGCCACGACGGACGCCTATGCGACGAATTATAAGGGCGGCCCGCAGACGCTCGGCCAGACGGCCGATGTCATGAGCGCTTACAATTCTGCGGTGCCATCCTACACGACGGATGTCGGCGCCAAGGACAACGACCTTTACTACAAGGATCATATCGGCTCGATCACCACCGTCGACCAGCTGACCTCGGATACCCGCCTGTTCGACTATATCAAGACGGCCTATGGAATCGATGCGGATACGCCCGCGGTCGTGTTCAAGAACGCCTTCTCGAGTTCTTCGACCGCGGCTATCTTCGGCCTCACCGATGTCGTCTCGCAGTTCAATTTCCAGTCGGACGGCACCCTTGCCTCGGGTGACACGGCGCAATCCCAGACGGCGATCGATGCCGCGTCGACTGCCTACATGAAGAACTACCAGACGTCGCAGACATCTGTGACCACCAATGCCGTCAGCAACTACCAGACGCGCATTGCCGCCGTGAAGACCATTGATGATTTCTTCGCCACGAATGCCGCAGCCGATAGCGATACCAGCAACGACAGTCTTCCCGAGCTCTACCAGATGGCCATGCGTGCCTACGGCATCAGTCCGGACGAGATGACGAAGACGCAGATGAAGAAGGTCCTCGAGAGCGACCCCTACGATCCGAAGAGCTACGTCAATTCGCTCAAGGACACGCGCTTCACCAATCTCGCCAAGGCCTTCAACTTCGACAGCGACGGCAAGCTGAAGCCGCCCGTCCAGTCCTTGTCGCAAGCGCAGATCAACAGTTACGTCTCCGAATATTCCAGCCGCAGCAAGATCGGGCTGACGGGCGCCCAGCTCACTAAGGCCACCAGCGATGCCAAGGATGCCGCCACCTATTTCGCGACCAATATCGTCAAGGTCACCAGCGTCACCGACCTTCTCGCCGACAGCAAGCTCACCGATTTCATCCTGACGGCCAACGGCATCGATCCGAAGTCCGTCGACACAGCGACGCTGAAAAAGGCTTTTGCCTCCGATCCGAGCGATTCGAAGAGCTTCGTCAACACGACCGCCGGCGCGCAGTTCAAGAGCATCGTCAACGCGTTCAATTTCGACACGGACGGGAATCTGACCAACACGAAATTGGGGACTGCGCAAAATCAGGGCACGATCGCCGATACGAACGACCTCTTCCTGCATCAGACCCTTGAGGATCAGGAGGGAGACACCAATGCCGGCGTGCGTCTGGCGCTTTACTTCCAGCGCAAGGCTCCGGATATCAATTCGATCTACGATATCATGGGCGACACCGCGCTCTATCAGGTGATCACCACGACCTACAGCCTGCCGAGCGCGATGTCGTCGATGGATGTCGACACCCAGGCCAAGCTGCTTGCCAAATTCGTCGATGTCAGCGATCTGCAGGATCCGACCAAGGTCAACAAGCTCCTGCAGCGATTCTCGGCGATGTATGACCTGGCGAACAACACCACCTCGTCGACATCACCCGCGCTCTCGATCTTGACGAGTTCCTCCTCAAGCGTCGGTATCAGTGCCGATACGCTGCTGTCGATCGCGCAGCTTTCCTCGGCCAAGTAATCAATCCCACAAAGGATCATCGTTGATTCGCACCGCTTTCCCTCGCGGCGCGGAAGCAATCGGTGCGCCTGTTGCCGTCGTGCCGCTATGGGTCGCTCCCTTGTGCAGGGGATGCGGAATAAGTGCATTCTGCGACGATCAGAAGGAACTTATTAACCGTCTTTGCCCTATTCGATTTGGGAAGCCATCGGCAATATCAATGACTGGGTTGCAGGTCTCATGCGTCTTTCCCGAACGAACATTTCGAATGCTGCAAATGGCTCCCAGCCTGAAGGCGAGCTTGACCCGGAACAGGTTGCGGAAGAAGCCCGCCGTGCCGAGCAGATCGCTGCCCGCCGCGCCTTCCTGGAAGAAAAAATCCGCACCGTCCGCGAAGCCAAGCGCCAGGCCGAAGAGCGCCGCCGCGCAGAGGAGCGGCGGATTGCCGAGGAGGCACGCTTGCGAATCGCAGCAGCGCCGAAGCCGGTCGTGGAGGCCCTGCAGGCGAGCACCGTGGCAGCTAGCGGCCCGATCATGCCCGTCACGCCGCAGGGGATCTCTGCTGAAGAGCTTGCCTCGCCCGGCTGGCAGAACGCCTTCCTGATGGGGCCGAACGTCCGCTTCACCCGGACGCGCGAGAATGAGATCGTCAGCCGCCGCCCGCCGGCGGAGCCCTTGCCCGCCATTGTGCCGCCGGTTGCGAATCATGCCGCGATGCGGGTCATGGAGCCGCCGGTGGTCGAATCACCGGCTCCGCTTGTCGCTCGTCCAGTGGAACCGTCGGTCGAATTCGATCTGCCGCCATGGGAGGGCGTGTCGTTTGCGGCCGAAACCTACCAGCCCGCCGTAATTCAGAACTCTCCGGCGACTGCGCCGGACGCATTGGAGATGACTGTCATCGCTACCGCATTTTATAGGGCTCCGGCGACCGCGCTGGATGCTTCGCCGTCATTGTCAAACGTTGCAGAATCCGTTGCCGCGCCTGTGATCGAGTCGCGGCTCGCCCATCTCTCCGATTTCGCCTTCTGGGACGCTATGCCCTTCGAGGGAGAATTCGTGTCCGCCATCAAGGGTACGCTGGCCCAGCCGGTGCTCGTTCCCGAGATCCAGGCCGAAGTCGAATCGATCGTCGCGAAATTCCGCGTCGTCGAGTGCCGCCGTTCGTCGCCGGTCGTTGAGGCTCCGCAGGAAGCAATAGTCTCGCCGATTGTTGCAGCCGTTGCCCCGGCCAGCACCTTCGTCATGGACGAGCTTGCCGCGCTGGAAGCTATGGCCCTCACACCCGTTGTGCCGGCAATGATCGCAGCGGTCGCTCCAGTCGCCGTGAAACCGGAAACGACCGAGCCCGCTGCCTTTGTGCCGCCCGCTTTCGTTACCGCCGTCTTTGCCAAACAGCGTGAGGCTGTTGCCGCATCGAAGGCAGCCGCAGCCAAGCCGGCTCCGGTCATGGTCGTCGCACCGATGCCGGTGAAGGCACAGGCGGCGCCGGCCGTGGCGCCCGTTGTCGAGGCAGCGCCCGTCATCCCCGCCGTTGAAGCCGCCAAGCAGCGGCTGATCGATCCGCCGCCGTCGCAGTTTACGCCGCGCAGGCCCAATGCCCTGACCCCGCCGGAATGGCGTCCGGTCGCCCGTAGCGGCGAGGGCGAATATGAATTGCCGCCGCGCGAGCTGCTGCAGGAGCCCGTCGCCCGACCCGGCGTGATCATGACGCAGGAAACGCTGGAACAGAATGCCGGCCT
The DNA here is from genome assembly GCF_014189535.1 of Rhizobium lusitanum. Taxonomy (NCBI): domain Bacteria; kingdom Pseudomonadati; phylum Pseudomonadota; class Alphaproteobacteria; order Hyphomicrobiales; family Rhizobiaceae; genus Martinezella; species Martinezella lusitana. The sequence goes on from NZ_CP050308.1 coordinate 3,369,714, forward strand.
TCTTGAAAGCGTTCTCGAGGATTTCGGCGTCAAGGGTGAGATCATCCATGTCCGTCCCGGCCCGGTCGTGACGCTGTACGAATTCGAGCCGGCCCCCGGCGTCAAATCCTCGCGCGTCATCAACCTCGCCGACGATATCGCCCGCTCCATGTCGGCACTGTCGGCCCGCGTCGCCGTCGTCCCCGGCCGCAACGTCATCGGCATCGAACTGCCGAACGTCATTCGCGAAACTGTCTATTTCCGCGAGATGATCGAATCCGCCGATTTCGAAAACAGCGGCTACAAGCTGGCGCTTGGCCTCGGCAAGACCATCGGCGGCGAACCCGTCATCGCCGAACTCGCCAAGATGCCGCATCTGCTCGTTGCCGGCACCACCGGCTCGGGCAAGTCGGTCGCGATCAACACAATGATCCTGTCGCTACTCTACCGGATGACGCCGGAACAGTGCCGCCTGATCATGGTGGATCCGAAGATGCTCGAACTCTCCGTCTATGACGGCATCCCGCATCTGCTGACCCCGGTCGTCACCGATCCCAAGAAGGCCGTGATGGCGCTGAAATGGGCGGTGCGCGAGATGGAGGACCGCTATCGCAAGATGTCGCGCCTCGGCGTCCGTAACATCGACGGCTACAACAGCCGCGTCGCCCTGGCCCGTGAAAAGGGCGAGACGATCCACGTCCTGGTTCAGACCGGCTTCGACAAGGGCACTGGCGCTCCGATCGAGGAGAGCCAGGAGATGGACCTGACGCAGATGCCCTATATCGTCGTCATCGTCGACGAAATGGCCGATCTGATGATGGTTGCCGGCAAGGAAATCGAAGGCGCAATCCAGCGCCTGGCGCAGATGGCCCGCGCCGCCGGCATTCACCTGATCATGGCGACACAGCGTCCGTCCGTCGACGTCATCACCGGCACCATCAAGGCGAACTTCCCGACGCGCATCTCCTTCCAGGTGACGTCGAAGATCGACAGCCGCACCATCCTCGGAGAGCAGGGCGCCGAACAGCTCCTCGGCCAGGGCGACATGCTGCACATGGCTGGCGGCGGCCGCATCTCCCGCGTCCACGGCCCCTTCGTGTCGGATGAAGAGGTCGAAAAGGTCGTCGCGCATCTGAAGACGCAAGGCCGTCCGGAATATCTCGACACGGTCACCGCCGATGAAGATGAGGAAGACGACGAAGAAGACACCGCAGTCTTCGACAAGGGCGCCATCGCCTCTGAGGATGGTGACGACCTCTACGAACAGGCGATCAAGGTCGTCATGCGTGACAAGAAGTGCTCCACCTCCTACATCCAGCGCCGCCTCGGCATCGGCTACAACCGCGCCGCCTCGCTCGTCGAACGCATGGAAAAAGACGGCCTTGTCGGCCCGGCAAACCACGTCGGCAAGCGCGAGATCATTTCGGGAAACCGGAATGGTGGGGCGCAGGCAGCACAGCCGAGCAATGAGGATTTTGATTGATCCAGTAGGGGGGCGCATTGGCCGCAGCAGTTGCGGAGAGTGTTCACCCCCTCTGTCACTAGCGTGACATCTCCCCCACAAGGGGGGAGATTGGTAACCTGCGGCGGACTCGCCTCAAGCAAACATCGTATCCGCAGAGACCGAAGCATAATTACCTGGTTAGGCGGCGCGACATACTCCCAACGATCTCCACCCTTGTGGGGGAGATGTCACGAAGTGACAGAGGGGGGTACCAGAGGTTCGGCAGATACGGAGCTAACCTCAGACCCTCAAAACTTTCCCCGGATTCATGACCCCCGCCGGATCAAACGCCGTCTTGATCCTGCGCATCAGGTCCATCTCGATATCCGAGCGGATCGAGGCCAGTTCGTCGCGCTTCAACTGTCCGATGCCGTGCTCTGCGGAGATGGAGCCGTTATGCTTCAGCACCAGCCCGTGAACGATCTCGTTCATGTCGTGCCAGCGGCCGATGAACTCTTCTTTGTCGGCGCCGACGGGCTGGGAGATATTGTAGTGAATATTGCCGTCACCCATATGGCCGAAGGCGCAGATGCGGGCGCCGGGCAGGGCCGCCATTACCGCCGCCTCTGCTTCAGCCATGAATTGCGGGATCAGCGCGACCGGCACGGAAACATCGTGCTTGATCGAGCCGCCCTCGGGCTTCTGCGCGTCCGACATGCTCTCGCGCATGTGCCATAGCGCCTTCTGCTGTGCCTCGGAGCTGCCGATGGTCGCGTCCTGGATCAAGCCGGCCTCATAGCCCTCTTCCAGCAGTGTCGTCATCATCCGCTCGGCGGTCTCGGCCGAATCCGAAGTGGAAACGTCGATCAGCACGTACCAGGGATGAGCCGTTTCCAGGGGATCGCGCACGCCGGGGATGTTGCGCACGGTGAACTCGACGCCGATGCGCGGCATCAGTTCGAAGCCGGTCAGCGCTGTGCCGCAGAGGCCGGATGCGTTCTTGAACAGGGTCAGCGCATCGTCGACCGACTGTATCCCGGCAAAGGCCACCTGATGACCAAGTGGTTGCGGGAAGAGTTTTAGCACCGCGCCGGTGATGACGCCGAGCGTACCCTCGGCGCCGATGAAGAGATCGCGCAGGTCATAGCCGGTATTATCCTTCTTCAGGCGGCGCAGCCCATTCCAGATTTCGCCGGTTGGCAGCACGACTTCGAGCCCGAGGCAAAGCTGGCGCATGTTGCCATAGGCGAGAACGGCGGTGCCGCCGGCATTGGTGGAAAGGTTGCCGGCGATGCGGCACGAGCCTTCCGAGCCGAGCGACAGCGGAAACATGCGGCCATGCTCGGCTGCGGCCTTATGCACGTCGGCCAGAATGCAACCGCCATCGACGACCATGGTGTTGCCGACCGGATCGATGTCGCGGATACGGTTCATCCGTTCCAGCGATAGGAGGATGTCGGAGCCGCCCTCGCGTGGCGTCTGGCCGCCGACAAGGCCGGTATTGCCGGTCTGCGGCACGATCGCCGTACCGGTCTCGCTGGCAAGCTTCAGGATCGCGGAGACTTCTTCCACGGAGCCGGGCTTGAGCAGCATCGGTGATGCGCCGTGATAGAGCCCGCGGTTCTCGATCAGATGCGGGGCAATATCCGCAGCCTCCCTCAACGCGTGCTTTTCACCGACGATGGCGGCGAAGCGATCGAGAAGGGCGGAGGAAGGGGCGGCGCTGCTCATGGCGTATCCTTTGCCGAATTGCGTGTGATCGGATTTACTCTCTCGGCGCGGCTGCGCGTTGCAGCCGGTCGTTGATGGCCTCGCCGAGGCCCTCGTCGGGAATGCTGGAAAAGGCAATGGTCGCAGCACCGCTGGCATCGGCGCGCTTCATGAAGTCGAAGAGATTGGCGGCGGCCTCGGTAAGATCGCCGGATGGGCTGAGGTCGAGCACGACAGCCGCCGTCTCGATGCCGGCAATATCGGGCCTGCCAAAGCGGATCAGCGCTTCGCCGGCGGAAACGGCGGTCGCATCGAGCCGCACCGCGGCACCCGGCGCATAATGCGAGGCCAGCATCCCCGGCGCTTCGATGGTCGCTGACGCGCCGTTCTTGCGCTTCAGAGGCTGGCCCGCGACCCGCTCGATTTCGTCTGCCGCCAGCCCGCCGGGCCTGAGCAGGCGCATCTCGCCGTTCTCCACCTTGACGATGGTCGACTCGACGCCGACGACCGAAGCCCCGGCATCGAGGATCAGCGAAATCCGCTCGCCGAGATCGTCATGGACATGATCGGCGTTGGTGGCGCTGATCTTGCCGGATGTATTGGCGCTGGGAGCGGCAAGCGGCCGTCCGAAGGCGCGGATCAGCTCGCCGGCAAAGCCCTGCGGCACGCGGATGCCGACCGTATCGAGCCCGGCGGTCGCCAGCGGGTGAATGTCGCTCTCTGGGCGCAGCGGCAGCACCAGCGTCAGCGGACCGGGCCAGAAGGCTTCCGCCAGCTTTCGCGAGACGGGATCGAAGATCGCGTAGCGTTCGGCCATGGCGAGGTCGCTCATGTGGCAGATCAGCGGATTGAAGCGCGGCCGGCCCTTGGTCTCGTAGATGCGGGTGATGGCGGCGGGATTGGTGGCATCGGCGGCAAGCCCGTAAACAGTCTCGGTCGGTAGCCCGATCGGCAACCCCTCGGCAAGGGTGGCCGTCGCCGCCGCTATTGCCGCCTCTGGATGCTGGAGAATGTCTATATGTCGCGCCATGACCTGACCGATTGTCGTTCAGGCCGTTCTTATGCTTTTCGAGTTTGGGGATCAATGATCAAAGCTGGCGAATGATGTCACGGAGCTGTTCGTTGCGTGCGCCGAGCAGAAGCACATTGCGGATGGCGATCTGTGGATCATGGGTGTGGAAAAGCACGCCGTTGCCGCGCACCTCGCGATTGATCGTCAGCTTCTTCTTCGAGGCATCCTCATCCGGCCTTATGGCGACGGCGAAATACATCCGCGAATATTTCAGGCTGATGTCTTCGAAGAAATTATCGTTCTGGCCGAGGCGGGCGAAGAAATTGGCGATGTAGAAGGCCCAGCTCACTTGCTCATACTGCGCGAATTGTGTCCGCGCAGCAGTGACGTGGCAATAGCCGAGATGCGGCGTATCCCTGAGCGTGTGATGGAAGATCAGTTTTGGAAAGCGGATCGACTGGTGAAAGCTGTTGAGGCGGTCATGGGTCGTCTCGCCGGCGCTTCTGAGCTTGCTAGCCGTGCGTTCGGCCACTTCCTCGAAGGTGAGGTAGCGTCGCTCCTCAGCGAGCCAATGCGTCTTGTCTCGATTGATGCGGCCGGTGCGCAGGAATTCCGTATACCCGGGTGCCGGCAGCGTCGGCTCCGGGTCGGCGGGTTTCTTGGCATCGAAATATCTGAGCTTTGCCATGCCGGCTCGCCATGGAGGTCTGGATAGCGAAGGATAGATCATCTAGCTTGAGCCGGGCTTGCTGATGGATCGCTGAGGAGGATCAGAACCATGTCCGGCATCACCGATCTCAAGTTGCTGCTTGTCGGCATGAAGCCTGATCTCGTCGAGGGCGAGTTCGTCTATTGTAGCGTGCCCGCCTCGTCGCTGGCGGATTACATCCACCTGAATCCGGTTGGACTGTTTCAGGAGAGAGAGGGTGTGACGCTGATCTTGCCGGTCGAGGCGGCCCGACAAGCGGGGCTTCCGGCCGAGCCTGCGATGCGGATGATCACTCTCGAAATCCACTCCTCGCTGGGAGCCGTGGGTCTCACGGCTGCGCTTGCGACGGCGCTGGGAAACGAGGGGATCAGCGCCAATGTCGTTGCCGGCTATTATCATGATCATATCTTCGTGCCGGTGGCCGATGCCGGGCGTGCAATGGCTGCACTACAGGCGCTTTCGGCAGCGCAGCTCCCGCGTTGAAGCCGCCCAGTGACGAGCCTGTCGCAATCAAGACAAAGCGGCGCAGATGCAGAGCGGCTCAAGCGGAAAATGATGCTGGCTGCGGGAGCATAACGATTTGAATTATCTTCCGATATTACGGCTGAGCGGTCTCTCCGAAAATCTTCTTTCGTCTGTCGTCAATTTCGAAGCCGATGTCGCATTGCAGCAGAGCGGCGGGCGGGGCGAGGATTATGATGACATCAATCTCAAGGTGCCGCCCGCTAGGGGGCGGAGAATTGGGAAGCCGGTCGAAATCCGGCGCTGCCCCCGCAACGGTGGTGGAGTGAAGCATGGCGAATAAAACCACTGGGCTGAGACAGCCTGGGAAGGTGCCATGGGGTTCTCTAGAGAACCGCTCCAGAGCCCGGAAACCAGCCTTGGGGAGATATGGTTTACTGACCGCGGCGGGTGGTCGGGACATTGCTTTGGGTCGTTCTCAAGCGGCCACGCATGTCCTCTGCCTGCTCACCGGTACTGCGCGAGGATAGGCAAATGGATATTAGCACCAACGTTTTGCGGCAATTGAAGAACCGCCGCGAGGGCTTCAGCCTGGAGCAGCCCTTCTACACCGATCCGGATTATTTCAAGCTCGACATGGAGACGATCTACTATCGCGACTGGCTGTTCATCGGCCATGATTGCGAAGTGCCTCGTGCCGGCAATTATTTCACGGTCCAGATCGGCGATTATCCGGTCGTCATCGTTCGCGGCCGCGATCAGGTGATCCGCGCCTTCCACAATAGCTGTCGCCATCGCGGCTCGCGCGTCTGTTCCTCCGAGCGCGGTTCTTCGGCAAAGCTGGTCTGCCCCTATCATCAGTGGACCTACGAGCTTGACGGGAGCCTGCTCTTTGCCCGCCATATGCCGGAGGATTTCAACAAGAGCGAGTTTTCGCTGAAGCCGGTCCATTGCGAAAGCGTTGGCGGCTATGTCTTCATCTGCCTTGCAGAACAGGCGCCGGACTTCGCGCCGTTCCGCGCCATGGTCGAGCCCTATCTCGTCCGCCACCGCCTCGGCGAGACCAAGGTCGCCTTCGAAAGCACGATCATCGAGAAGGGCAACTGGAAGCTCGTGTGGGAAAACAATCGCGAATGCTATCATTGCGCGGCCAACCATCCCGAGCTCTGCCGCACCTATCCGGAAGCACCGAGCGCGACCGGCGTGCAGGGCGCCAAGGACGATCCGGTGATTTCGGCGCACTGGGCGAAGTGTGAGGCGTCGGATCTTCCAAGCGAATTCCGCATGTCGCCGTCCGGCCAGTTCCGCGCCGCACGCATGCCGCTCATCCAGGATGCCGAGAGCTACACCATGTCGGGCGCGCGCGCCGTGCAGCGGCCGCTCTCCAAAGATGTGCTGGAAAGCCATATCGGCACTTTGTTGCTCTTCCACTATCCGTCGACGTGGAATCATGTGCTCGCCGACCATGCGATCACCTTCCGCGTGCTGCCGCTCGGTCCCGAGCAAACGCAGGTCACGACCAAGTGGCTCGTCAACAAGGACGCGGTCGAAGGGGTCGACTATCATATCGACGAACTCACCCACGTCTGGACCGAGACCAACGATCAGGACCGCCGGATCGTCGAGGAAAATGCCTTCGGCATCCGCTCCCCCGCCTACCAGCCCGGCCCCTATTCGCCGGAAGATGAAGGCGGCGTGATGCAGTTCGTCGAATGGTACGCGAATTTCATGATCAACCGGCTGCAGGGCGATCAGGCCAAGCTGTCGGCGGTCGCCTGAGTTATGAACATGACCGTTTCCCTCCGCCATCAGCACTTGGACCAGATGAAGCCCTGGACCGACAGGCAGCATCTGCTCGAATGCCTTTCGGCAACGCCGGAAGCACCCGATGTGATGACCTTCACCTTCCGCTCCGACAAGGACAACTGGTTCCGCTATCTGCCGGGCCAGTTCGTCACTCTGGAGCTGCCGGCGGCTGCGGAGCCGGTCATGCGCACCTACACGCTGTCCTCGACCCCGTCGCGGCCCCTTTCCGTCGCCATCACGGTCAAGGCGCAGAAGGACAGCATCGGCACGCGCTGGATGTTCGATAACCTGAAGCCGGGCATGCGCGTCAAGGCTTTCGGTCCTCTCGGCGACTTCAGCCATATCCGTCATCCGGGCGAAAAATATCTCTTCGTGTCCGCCGGCTCGGGCGTCACGCCAATGATGGCGATGACGCGCTACATGTCGGATACCGCGCCGTTATCCGACATCACCTTCATCAATTGCTCGCGCAGCCCCGCCGACATCATCTTCCGCTCGGAGCTGGAATATCTTGCCCGCTTCATGCCGAACCTCGACCTCGGCTTCATTGTCGAAGGCTGTGGCCGCACCGATCTCTGGTCGGGGCTGAAGGGCCGCATCGACAAGGCGAAGATCGGGCTGTTGGCGCCTGATTTCATGGACCGCACGATCTTCTGCTGCGGCCCGGAAGTCTTCATGGATGCCGTCCGTTCCATGCTGGTGGCGCACGGCTTCGACATGACGCGCTATCATCAGGAAAGCTTCCAGCCGGCGCAGGCGGCATCGCCGCTGGCTGAAGTCAGCGATGACGCGCCGACGGAAGCAGCGACTTCGATCAGCTTCACCATGGCCGGCAAGGACGTCCCCTGCGCGCCCGGCCAGACGATCCTGCAAGCCGCGCGCGGCGCGGGCGTGCGCATAGGTGCGGCCTGCGAGTCAGGCCTCTGCGGCACCTGCCGGGTAATGAAGCTCTCGGGTGAGGTCGAGATGAGCCACAATGGTGGTATTCTCGACGACGAGATCGAGGAGGGCTATATCCTCGCCTGCTGTTCGCGTCCGAAGACGGATGTGCAGATCGAAGCCTAAAGTAATTCCAGTGCGTAGCGGTTGCCGTCCGGAATTGCGTAAAAAAACTGGGTAGAGCGCTGAACCGCTCTAGAAGTCCTGGTAGTTCAGTTCGTTGATCTCGACCGGTGTCTTTTGCTGGGTCGAGGCGGTGACGACCGGGTCGACCATCATTGACACGAGTGTCTGCAGCGGCTCGACACAGCTCGGCGCCTTGGCGATCATGTCGGGCGCTGGCATCGGCTTGGCGGGCAGAAGATCGCCCTGCGGCCAGATCCCGGCAAGCTGCATCTTCGTCATCGGCACGACATTGACGTCGATATCTGTGAGCGTCCCCGGCACCCGATAAGGACAGCTCTTTTCCGAACAATTGTCGGACGAGGCGAACTGCCAGAGGGCGTATGTGTCCCAATTGCCAAGCGGGAAAGCGCCCTTCACGTCGGATTTGTATCGCGCATACCATAGCGGCAGCCGCGACAGGATCGGGTAGTCCTGGCGATGGTCGGCGATGTATTGAGCGGTATTGTGGTTGGTGTAGAGGATCGGATAGCGTCCGGTTCTTACCTTGATATGGCCGACGAAGACCTGCGCGTCGGAGAGCGACATATACCGCAAGACATCAAGGCCCTCGATATCGAGCACCATCAGCTCGTCCGGTTTCGGATCGGCATAGTCGAGAAAATGATTGGCCTGATCGACCGGATTGCCGGGACGTCCGAGATGATAGGCGCCCCACAGCAACCCGCTCATTTTCGCCAGCATCCGCCGTGTCTGATAGAGTTCGCGGCTGACCGCATATTTGCGCCACATGGTCTTGCAGTGCGCAAACGTGTCGCCGGCATGATCGCCGGTGCAGCTGAAGCTCTCGGGTAGGCCATCGGAAGCCTTGGAGATGAAGCCGGAGATGCGTTTGTCCTGCAAGAGCTGTTCCCAATCGATGGTGTTCAGCTCGTAGGCGTCGACGATGAGGGCGTTTTGAGGATCGGTCCAGGGCTGGCTTTCACCCGCCGCAAGTCTGGAGGCCAGTCCCAGCAGTGCCAGGACCATCAGGAGACTGCAAATCAGAGGGTGAGTCTGCCGGTATCCTTTCATGAAATAATAGTAAGGATTGCTGGTTAATCTTTGGTTAAGAATGAGATCGTTATAAATTTACGATGAGGCCCGCTCAGAGCACCTTAAATTGGTACTGATTGAAGGCAAAGCTCATGCGACGCGGCGTCCATTGGAATGATCGGACGCGGCAGGCAGTTCGTACCCTGTTTCGGGGAACTTTCCCCGACGCGGAGCATTATCTGCTTTAGCACTAAATAAGCCAAGGAATGGAGAAGTAAATGCTTGGTTTCCGTGCGAGAATTGCGACTATCGCTCTTTCGGCCGCCGTGGCTCTGACGAGCTTCACGCCGTCCTTCGCAATACAGATGCCTGCCGCACCCGTTGCTGCGGCGGACAAGGCCGCGCCTGCCGGCATCGAGCAGGTTCAGTGGCGTCATGACGGTTATGGTGGCTATCGGGGCGGTTATTATCGTCGCGGCTGGCACGGCGGTTATCGTGGTTATGACGGTTATCGTCGCGGCTATCGCTACCATGATGGCTATTGGTTCCCGCTAGCGGCCTTTGGCGCTGGCGCCATCATCGGTGGCGCGATCGCCAGCCAGCCGCGCTACGCCGCCCCGCCGCGGGCTGCGGGCGTCAATCCGCGCCATGTCGATTGGTGCTATGCGCGCTATCGGTCCTACCGGTCTTACGACAACACGTTCCAGCCCAATAACGGCCCGCGCCGACAGTGCTACTCGCCTTACTTCTGAGCAGGATAAGGTGCATCAAAGCAAACCGCCCGGCTATCGCCGGGCGGTTTTTTTGTTGGTGGATGTCCTGTCAGAGAATGTTTACCCGCTTCAGCAGCCACCAGGCGAGCAGCATGGAAGCGACGATCAGGGCTACGGCATATTCCGTGCCGGCGCCGCCACCTGAAAACGGCAGGCTCGAGGTGTTCATGCCGAAAAAGCCGGTCACCAGCGTCGGCGGCAACAGGAGAGCCGTCATGATCGACAGGATATAGAGATGGCGGTTGATCTCGGAGGCTAGCTTCGAGTCGATCTCTTCGTGCAGCAGACGCGCGCGCTCCTGAAGCGCATAGACGTCATGATCGACTGATTCCAGCCGGCCGGTCAGCCGGCCCGCGACATCCTCGAAGCCAAGCGGCATCTCCTCGTCATCGGCCGCCGCCGCCCGCCGCATCAGCGTCAGCACCGTGCGCAGATGCCGATGCAGGCGCACGATTGTTCGGCGCACCGGCGCCAGTCGCCGCCGCTCGTCGCGCGGCGCGTTGTCATAGACGAAATCCTCGATAAGGTTCAGTTCCTCGGTAATCTCGATGACCAGCGAGATCAGCGTGCGTTGGAACTCGACGACCAGCAGTTCGAACAGGTCAAGCGGGCTTTCGAATTTCGCCGCGTTCTTTTCCACAGCCATGCGGACGCGCTCGACACTACGCAGCGGCTGTAGCCGGGTGGTGATGAGCATGCGGTCGGTAAGCACGAAATGCAGCCAGCCGATATTGCTGGTCTCCTGGTCGAATTCGCGCTGGAAATCGACCAGCGTCCCGAACAACATCTGCTCGTCGACGGTGATCGTCGCATGAGTCTCATGCGTGATCAGCGCCGTGCGTACGGATTCATCCAGCCCTGGGATATCTTCCAGGAATGCGGCGACACGGGCGTCGACAAGGTTCAGGTGCAGCCAGACGAAGCCATCACCATCGAACAATCCCGCGCGCTGCGTGTCATCGGACAGCCGTTCGGCGTTGCCCGCGCCGGGGCGGAAGCGATAAGCCCAGACAAAACCCGGGATCCTGTTGGTTGTGGTGATCGTATTCATGGCCGGATTGTTCGCATCATCAAGGGAGTAGCCATAGTCATTGTTCATGACGGTTGTTTATGCAAGTGCCGGCGGAGAGGGGACAATCGTGCAGAATGGCGGAAACGTCCCCGATACGGTGATGGCTATCGAATTTCTGGAAATTCTTTCCGTCGATGGCGGCTAGAGATATCAGCCCGAGCATGTCGCAATTTTGACGCAGCATTGCTTTCCTAAAATTGACGCTTACGTAAAAATCAATTAGCTATAGACAACAAGCGACCGATGATCTGGGTGAGGTAGACTGTCGGCATCATCACTGCGGAGGAGATATCATGTACAAGGCGCCTGTCGAAGAAATCGCGTTCACGCTGAAGCATGTCACCGGCATGGGGCAGGCGATGGAGGAGGGGCGTCTCGGCGACCTGAGCGGCGATGTCCTCGATGCCATCCTGACCGAGGCCGGCCGTTTCGCCGGCGACGAGATGGAACCGCTGGCCGAGATCGGTGACCGTCAGGGCGCCAAGCTTGTTGATGGCAAGGTGGTGTTGCCCGATGGCTGGGAGAAGCTCTATCGCGACTGGATCGCCGGCGGCTGGAACGGCCTGACCGCCCCGGAAGAGTTTGGCGGGCAGGGCCTGCCGCACATGCTGAACGTCGCGACGCTGGAAATGTGGAATTCCGCCTCCATGGCTTTCGGTCTCGCGCCGACGCTGACCATGGGCGCCGTCGAGGCGCTTGTCGCCCACGGCAGCGAGGACCTCAAGAGAAAATACCTTGCGAAACTGGTGACCGGCGAATGGGCCGGCACGATGAACCTGACCGAGCCGCATGCGGGCTCCGATGTCGGTGCCCTGCGCACTCGCGCCGATCGCCACAACGATGGCACCCATCGCCTCTTCGGCCAGAAGATCTTCATCACCTGGGGCGACCACGAGGCAGCCGAGAACATCATCCATTTCGTACTCGCCCGCCTGCCGGATGCGCCTGCCGGCACGCGCGGCATTTCGCTGTTCCTGGTGCCGAAGTTCCTGGTCAATGATGATGGTTCGCTCGGCGCCCGCAACGACTATTTCGCCCATTCGCTGGAACATAAGCTCGGCATCCATGGCTCGCCGACCTGCACGATGATCTATGGTGACGGCAAATACGGGGATGAGAGAGGCGCGGTTGCCTGGCTCGTCGGCGAGGAGAACAAGGGTCTCGCCTGCATGTTCACGATGATGAACAATGCCCGCCTTGCCGTCGGCATCCAGGGCGTGGCGATTGCCGAAGCCGCGACACAGAAGGCCATCGCTTACGCAAAAGAGCGTACGCAGGGCAGGGCGCCGGGCACGGCAGCTTTCGGAATGAGCCCGATCATCGAGCATCCCGACATCGCCCGTATGCTTTTGACCATGAAGGCGCTGACGCAAGGCTCGCGTGCCATCTGCTATGCCTGCGCCGAGGCGATCGACATGTCGCACCGCGATGCCGGCAAGGCGCGCTATTGGCAGGAGCGTGCCGCCCTGCTGACGCCGATCGCCAAATCCTTCTCCACCGACGCCGGCGTCGATGTTGCCTCGCTCGGCATCCAGGTGCATGGCGGTATGGGCTTCATCGAGGAGACGGGTGCTGCGCGCCTGCTGCGTGACGCCCGCATCGCGCCGATCTATGAAGGCACCAACGGCATCCAGGCAATCGACCTCGTCACGCGCAAGCTGACTATCAGTAACGGCGACCAGGTGCGTGGCTTCATCACCGAATTGCGCGGGATTGCCGATGCCGTCGCCAAATCCAATCTCGACGGTTTCGGTGAGACGGCTGACCGGCTGAATGCCGCCATCGCCGATCTCGAAACGGCAAGCGAATGGCTGTTGGCGCAGCAAGCGGAGGGACATGTGGCCGAGGCATTGGCTGGGGCAACGCCTTATCAGCGGCTCTTCGGCCTCGTCTTGACCGGCTGCTATCTCGCCAAGGGCGGCCTGGTGGACATTGCGGACGGTGAAGGCGAAAAGCGCATCGCGCTCTGCCGCTTCGCTGCCGAAAACATGCTGGCCGAAACCGCAGCACTCACCGATCGCGTCGTTACCGGCGCTTCCAGCCTTGAAGCTGCACGCATCGCTCTTGCTTGAGGATAGACACTTTGACTGAACACATCTTGATCCAGCGTCCCGAGACCGCACCGCATGTGCAGGTCATCCGCTTCAATCGGCCGGAAAAGAAAAACGCCATCACCCGCGTCATGTATCAGACGATGACGGATGCGCTGCGGGCGGCGGATGAGGATCCGGATATCCGCGTCACCGTTTTTCTCGGCACCGAAGGTTGTTTCTCCGCCGGCAACGACATGGCCGATTTCCTGGCCTTCGCCATGGGCGGCAGCATGGGCCGCGAAGTGCTGGATTTCCTCGGCGCGCTCGCCACGGCGAAAAAGCCCATTGTCTCGGGCGTGGACGGCCTGGCGATCGGCATCGGCACCACCATCCACCTTCATTGCGACCTGACCGTCGCCTCCGACCGCAGCCTGTTCAAGACACCCTTCGTCGATCTCGCCCTCGTGCCGGAAGCCGCCTCCAGCCTGCTCGCGCCCCGCGTAATGGGCCACCAGCGCGCCTTCGCCCTGCTGGCGCTGGGCGAAGGCTTTTCCGCTGCTGATGCAAAGGATGCAGGCCTGATCTCGAAGGTGACCACGGCGGAGGTGCTGGAAGCCGAAACCCTGTCGCTCGCCACCAGGCTCGCCGCCAAGCCACCCGAGGCGCTGCGGATCGCCCGCGACCTGATCAAAGGTTCGACAGCAGATGTTCTCGCCCGCATTGACGAGGAGGCGACGCTCTTTGCGGCGCAGCTAAAGAGCGCGGAAGCCAGGGCGGCGTTTGAGGCGTTTATGAAGCGGTGAGGACGATTGTCCCACCCGCCCTCGTGGTTCGAGACGGCCCTGTGGGCCTCCTCACCATGAGGGCTAGTCTCTGTGATGGTCGGTGACTACATGTTCACCCCATCCCTATTCGAGATCCGCCCTAGCCTTCATTCCGGGGTTCACTCCACCCTCATGGTGAGGAGCGGAGCCTGTAGGGCGTAGCCTCGAACCACGAGGGTTGGCCCCTAAATCCCGGTTATTTTCTCGTAGACCCACGCCGCGACAATGCCGGCAGGGCTTCATAATCCAGCGCGATCAACGCCTCTTTCTTCCGGCGTGACCAACCCTTGATCTGTCGTTCGCGGGCGATGGCATCGATGATGCGGTCATAGACTTCGTGAAACATCAATTCGACCGGCCGGCGCTTGGAGGTATAGCCGTCATAGATGCCTGCATTGTGTTCCCAGACCCGGGCTTCGATCTCTTGCTTGGTGAGGCCGGTGTAATAGGAGCCATCGCTGCAACGCAGGATGTAAACAATGACTTCCATGGTAGAGTTCTCGATCTGACGATGAGTGATTTTCTACCATTGGGTGTGCTTAGTGAGCAATTCTTTTCCCACACCCGCCCTCGTGGTTCGAGACGGCCCTGCGGGCCTCCTCACCATGAGGGCTAACCGTTGCGCTATTCGTTCGATTGTGGGGCCATGATGATAGTGCGGTTCTCTCTCCGCCCTCATGGCGAGGCGCGAAGCGCCCTGAGCCTATCGAAGGGGGCGTAGCCTCGAACCACGAGGGTCGGCCACGAAACCGACAAGGAAAGAATTACTTCTCCAGCGCGACTACCACTTCGACATGCGAGGTCCAGAGAAACTGGTCGATCGGGGTCACCCTCGTGATCCGGTAGCCGGCCTCCGTCAGGATGGCGAGGTCGCGCGCCAGTGTCAGCGGATTGCAGGAGACGGCGACGATCTTTTTGACGACCGAGCGGGCCAGTTCCTTGGTCTGGAATTCCGCACCGGCGCGCGGTGGGTCGAAGATGACGGCGTCGTAGTTCTTCAGCTCCTGCGCCATCAGCGGTCGGCGGAAGAGGTCGCGGCGTTCGATCGAGACCGGCTTCAGCCCTTGCGTGTTGCGGGCGGCGTGGTCGAGGGCTGCCAAGGCCTTGTCCTCGCTTTCGACGGCGTGGACGCGGCCGATGCGCGCCAGGCGTAGCGAGAAGGTGCCGCTGCCGGCGAAGAGATCGGCGATACGCTTCGCCTTGCCGATATGCGCGGCGACCAGCTCGACCATCGCCTCTTCTGCGGCCTTCGTCGCCTGGGTGAAGGCGCCCGACGGCGGTGAGATCTGCACGCCGCTGAAATCGATTATCGGCTTCGTCGTCTCTACCAGGACTTCGCCATTCAGCGAAACACGGCCAACGCCGCGAAGGGCAAGTACGGTTTCGATGGCGCTGCGCCGGTGCTTGTCGGAAAGGCCCTTGATGCCGTCGACGGCAAGGTCGAGGCCGGTGCGCGTTTCGAGCACGGAGATGCGAAATGATTCCGCATTGATGGCAAGCGCTGCGCCAACCGCCCGGATCGCCGGTAGCTGGGCCATGATGCCGGGCGACGCGATGGGACATTCCTCGATGGCGACGATGTGGTGGCTTTCGGCCTGATTGAAGCCGATCAGCATGTCCTTCTCGGTCTTGCGCGCGGCAAAGACGACACGTCGGCGCTCGCCGGGGCGGGCGGAGATGAGCTCATCGACCTCAGGCGTCAACCCTTTGGAGCGCAGTGCGTCGATCACCAGCTGGCGCTTGAAGGCGCGGTAGGGTGCATCGGCATAGTGCTGCAGCGTGCAGCCGCCGCAGGTGCCGTTGACTCCATCCGGGCCGAAGTGCCGACAGTGCGGCTCTTGCCGATCGGGCGAGGCCGATGCAATCGACATCAGCGTGCCTTCGCTCTTTACTCGGGCAATGGCGACTGTCTCGCCGGGCAGCGCGAAGGGCACGTAGATCGGGCCGTCCGCGCCTTGCGCAATGCCGTCGCCCTGGGCGCCGAGCTTCTGGATGGTGACGGTTTCGGTGCTCATGGCTTGATCCCCGCGAGAAGAAATTCGTTATTGCCGTCACCGCCTGCAATCGGCGAGGGGATGAGGCCGAGGCTTTTCCAGCCCATATCCTCGACAAGCCAGCGCTCCAGCTCAGCCGCAACGGCCGGAGCAGACGAGGGATCCTTCAGCAAGCCAGCCTTGCCGACCGCATCGCGCCCGGCCTCGAACTGCGGCTTCACCAACAGGGCCGCGCGCGTGCCAGGCTCTGCAAGCTCAAGAGCTGGTGCCACCGCGAGCTTCAACGAGATGAAGGACACGTCGGAAACGAGGAAGGTGAAGGGCTTGCCGACATCCTCCGCCGTCAGGTTGCGGGCGTTCAGCCCCTCCATACTGGTCACGCGCGGATCGGCCGATATGCGCGGATGCATCTGTCCATGGCCAACATCGATCGACGTGACGTGCTCGGCACCCCGCAGCAGCAGCACTTCGGTAAAGCCACCGGTCGATGCGCCGACATCGAGACAGTGCTGTCCCTTGGGGTCGAGCTCGAAATGATCGAGTGCTGCCACCAGTTTCAGCGCCGCGCGCGAGACGTAGTCCTGCGCAGGATCATTGATGGCGATCTCGACATCTTCGGTAAACAGCGTGCCCGGCTTGGTCACCACCGTGCCGCCGACGGTCACTGTGCCGCGTTGAATGGCGTCACGCGCTCGCGATCGGCTGGCGAAAAGCGAGAGGGCGACAAGAAGTTGGTCTAGACGTTGTGGTTCGGACATCGGCAGTCCATGCAGGGCAATGGCCGAGGTTGCAAGCGTTTTGTGCTGATGGCGGCAAATGTAGAGGCAGACGCTGTACTCATCCTCGATATGGCGCCGCAGAATAGGGTATCTGTTTAGTTTCCCGCATTGTGCAAAATTAAATGAATTTAAAGCCGCAGCGTCTAATTATGCTTCTGATTGCGATCGTCCGGTTTGGGAATGATCGCCTGCCATGACGGCTTTGCGCCCTTTGCGCTCAATCATGCCTCTCCCTGAATTTTCGAGCATCCGGCTGCGCGCTTCTGCGTGGGTTCGTCGATGCTCGCCAGGACCGGCGCTAAAGGAGGCGCTCGCCCATGTTTGCGAAGAACCTTTCTTTGAATGGCAAGCTTGCCATCACCTTTGCCGCTCTCATTGCTATTTTCGCCGGCGTTTCCGCATTGGTCTATACCAAGGAAGAAGTGTCTGCCGGCGCTTCCGCCGAAAAGGCCCGGTCGCAGCAACTCGTCAATCTTGTCGATGATTCTCTGCAGGCCCTGCTGGAGCAGGCCGTCAATCTGCGCGGCTTCCTGCTGCTGCGCAGTGACAGCACCTATGGCGGTATCTTCGAAAATCGCGATCGTATGGTGAAAAGCATCGGTGCGGCCAAGGCGGCAGCGGCGGATGCGCCGGACCTGTTGCTGTCCATCGACAATATGCAGAAGGCGGCCGACGTTTATTTCCATCAGCTCGCCGAGCCGCAGTCGAAGGCTCGCAAGGAAAGCGAGATGCCGCTCGACCAGATCGTCAAGATCGGCCAGAACGAGACCAAGGGCCAGCTTGACGGCTTCCGCGAGGCTGCGGCCAAGATCAAGCAGGCGGCGCGCGCCAAGGCCAGCGAGTTGACGGCCACACAGGACGACGCCAATGCCGACTTGCGTCTGACGCTGATCGTCGGCAGCATCGTTGCTTCGCTGGCCGCCGCTGTGTTGGCCTGGCTGCTCGCCCGTACCATCGTGCGCCCGATCGTCGGCATGACCGCCGCCATGGACCGGCTTGCCGGTGGCGAACACGATATTGACGTTCCGGCCGTGGGTCGCGGTGACGAAGTCGGCCGCATGGCCGGTGCCGTCCTCGTCTTCAAGGAAGCTGCAATCGAGAAACTGCGTCTTTCCGGCGAGACGGAGCGCATGCGTGGCGATGCCGAGCGCCAGCGCCAGATGACCGACGAGCAGAAGGCGCATGAAGACGGCGAAATCCGTTTCGCCATGGACGCCCTGGCCAATGGACTTGCCGGGCTTGCCGCCGGCGATATTGCCGCACGTCTCGACCGCGCCTTCGCGCCGCAGTTCGACAGCGTCCGCGCCGACTTCAACAATGCCGTCGAGAAGCTGGAAGCGGCCCTCCAGTCGGTTGGTAGTAACGCATCGGCAATCAATGCCGGCGCTGGCGAGATCCGCTCGGCCGCTGACGACCTTGCCCGCCGCACCGAACAGCAGGCCGCCGCCGTCGAAGAGACCGCCGCCGCCCTCGAAGAGGTGACGACGACGGTTCGCGATTCGGCCAAGCGCGCCGAGGATGTCGGCCATCTGGTCGAGCGCGCGCGGTTGGGCGCCGAAAAGTCCGGAGACGTGGTACGCAAGGCTGTCTCAGCCATGCAGCAGATCGAAAAGTCCTCGGGCGAGATCAGCAATATCATCAGCGTCATCGATGACATCGCCTTCCAGACGAACCTGCTGGCGCTGAATGCCGGCGTCGAAGCTGCCCGCGCTGGGGATGCCGGCAAGGGCTTCGCCGTCGTCGCCCAGGAAGTGCGCGAGCTGGCGCAGCGTTCCGCCAACGCCGCCAAGGAAATCAAGGCGCTGATCACGACGTCGAGCCAGCAGGTCAATACCGGCGTCTCGCTGGTCGGAGAGACCGGCAAGGCCCTGGAGCTGATCGTTTCCGAAGTACAGGAAATCAACCGCCACGTCGGCGCGATCGTCACGGCCACCCGTGAACAGTCGATTGGCCTGCAGGAGATCAACACCGCCGTCAACAACATGGACCAGGGCACGCAGCAGAACGCCGCCATGGTCGAGGAGCAGACGGCCGCCAGCCATTCGCTTGCCCGCGAGGCAGCGGCGCTGAACGATCTGCTGCATCAGTTCAGGCTGAGCGACGTATCGCGGGCGGCGCCTGCCCGACCGGCGGCGGCAACCGCGCGCTCAAAACCCGCCGTATCTCCGGCAAGGGCTCTTGGCCGCACGGTCGCCAAGGCCTTCGGCGGAAAGACAACGGCCGCCGCGGCTGTTCAGGATGAGTGGGAAGAGTTCTGATTTATAACCCTCCCCTTGATGGGGAGGGTTGGCACGTAGTGCCGGGGCGGGGTGACGACGGCATACGCCGTAGTCTTATGCTATTTCGCGAGAGATCACCCCACCCGCCGTTTTGTGGCGACCTCCCCATCAAGGGGGAGGTAAACCTACCCAGCCGCTCCAACAATCCGGCTGCGTCCCAGCGCCTTGAACACCGTCTGGACGATGCCGGCCCGGTCGAGACCGGCCAAGGCGTTCATGACTTCAGGCTTGGCCTGTTCCACCCAGATATCGGGCATGACCAGCGTGCGGATCTTCAGGCCGTTGTCGAGCAGGCCCTCGCTGGCGAGGAACTGCATGACCTGGCTGCCGAACCCGCCGACCGAGCCTTCCTCGATGGTGATCAGCACCTCATGGTGGCTGGCGAGCTGGCGGATGAGATCATGGTCGAGCGGCTTGGCGAAACGGGCGTCGGCCACTGTCGTCGGCAGGCCGGCGGCGTCGAGGTCCTCGGCGGCGGCCAGACTGTCGGCGAGACGTGTCCCAAAGGACAATAGCGCCACTTTCGATCCCTGCTTGACGATACGGCCTTTGCCGATCTCGAGAATCTGGCCACGTTCCGGCATGTCGATGCCGACACCTTCGCCGCGCGGATAGCGGAAGGAGATCGGGCCGAGATCATAGGCGGCGGCCGTGCGCACCATATGCTTCAGTTCCGCCTCGTCGGCGGCCGCCATGACGACGAAGCCGGGCAGGGTGGCGAGAAAGGTCGTGTCGAAGGAACCGGCATGCGTCGGGCCGTCGGCGCCGACGAAACCGGCGCGGTCGATCGGGAAGCGGACCGGCAGGCCCTGGATCGCTACATCATGCACGACCTGGTCATAGGCGCGCTGCAGGAAGGTCGAATAGAGCGCGGCGAAGGGTTTGAAGCCCTCAGCGGCAAGACCGGCGGCAAAGGTGACGGCATGCTGCTCGGCAATGCCGACATCGAAACAGCGCTTGGGGAAGAGTTCCTGCAGCTTGTCGAGGCCGGTGCCGCTCGGCATGGCGGCGGTGATGCCGACGATCTTGTCGTCAAACGTCGCTTCCTGCACCAGGGCGTCGGCAAAGACGCTGGTGTAGCTCGGCGCATTCGGCTTCACCTTGGCCTGCGCGCCGGTGATGACATCGAACTTGTTGACGCCGTGATACTTGTCAGCCGCCGCCTCGGCTGGGGCATAGCCCTTGCCCTTTTGCGTGACGACATGGATCAGCACCGGACCTTGCGCATTGTCGCGGACATTGCGCAAAACCGGCAGCAGATGCTCGAAGGAATGGCCGTCGATGGGGCCGATATGGTAGAAACCCATCTCCTCGAACATCGTCCCGCCGGTGACATAGCCCCGCGCGTGCTCGACGGCGCGGGTGATCGCACGGTCGACCTTCTTGCCGAGATAGGCGGTCAGCTTCTTGCCGAGATCGCGGAAACCCATATAGGTACGGCCGGAGGCGAGGCGCGCCAGATAGGCGCTCATGGCGCCCGTTGGCGGCGCGATCGACATGTCATTGTCGTTGAGAATGACGATCAGACGCGCGTCGAGCGCTCCGGCATTGTTGAGTGCCTCATAGGCCATGCCGGCCGACATCGCGCCGTCGCCGATGACGGCAATGACGCGGCGGTCGGTCTTGTCGAGATCGGCGGCGACCGCCATGCCGAGGCCGGCGGAGATCGACGTCGACGAATGGGCGGCACCGAAGGGATCGTATTCGCTCTCCGCCCTGCGGGTGAAGCCGGACAGTCCACCTTCCTGGCGCAGCGTACGGATGCGGTCTCGCCGGCCGGTCAGGATCTTGTGCGGATAACATTGATGACCGACATCGAAGATCAGGCGATCGTTCGGCGTGTCGAAGACGTTATGGATGGCGATGGTCAGTTCGACGACGCCAAGACCGGCGCCGAGGTGTCCGCCCGTGCGCGATACCGCATCAATCATCTCGTCGCGGAGTTCGCGGGCGAGTTGCGGCAAATCCCGGTCCTCCAGCTTTCGCAGGTCGGAGGGATAATGGACCTGATCCAGCAGGGGCGTCTCTGGCATGTGTGTCAAGGCTGGAGCCTCTTTCTTGCTATTCTTGGGCGGCGGCCCGCCTTTGCGTCAAAACAAATTGCGGCAAAAGCCGACGAATTCAAGGAGTGGCCGAACAAGAAACATTTGGCACTGTTATGAACCCGTTAGCTCTCCGGCAAGGGAATGAACTCTTCCTCGTCTCCCGGTACGATATCGAAACGGCCGGTGCGCCATTCTTCCTTTGCCTTTTCGATGCGCTCCTTGGAAGACGATACGAAATTCCACCAGATATAGCGCTTCGAACTGAGCGCCGCACCACCAAAAAGCATCAAATGACAGTCTTTTTCGGCCGCTTCCAGCGTTATGGCGTCGCCGGGACGGAATATCAGGAGTTGATCCTGCTCGAAACGATCGCCGGCGACGATGAGCGAGCCGGCGAGAATATAGACCGCGCGCTCCTCATGGCTCGCCCCAAAAGGAAATTTCGCGCCGGGCTGGAGCTGAAGATCGACATAAAGCGTATCCGAAAACACCTTCACGGGCGAGGTCACGCCCTCGAAGCTGCCGATCACCACGCGTCCCGTCGCGCCGCCATCGCTGATCAGCGGCAGGTCGGTCTTTTCCGTATGGGCGAACGCCGGATCGATCTCTTCCTTGTCGTCGGGAAGCGCCAACCAGGTCTGGAGGCCGGACATCGCCAGCGGGTGGCCGCGCAGATTGTCCGGCGTGCGCTCCGAATGGACGATACCGCGCCCAGCCGTCATCAGGTTGATATCGCCGGGGCGAATGACCTTTTCGGTGCCGAGGCTGTCCATGTGGCGAATCTCGCCATCGAAGAGATAGGTGACGGTGGAGAGCCCGATATGCGGATGCGGCCGGACATCCAGCGCCTCGCCAGGCCGCAGCACCGCCGGCCCCATCCGGTCGAAAAAGATGAACGGCCCCACCAGCCGCCGCCGACTGCTCGGAAGCGCGCGGCGCACGGAAAAAGCCGCCGATATCGCTGGTACGTGGAATGATGAGATGCTCGATTGCATCGCAGGCAAAGGCATCGCCGGGCTGCGGATCTTTTCCGGGGAAGAAGGACATGGCGAGCGCTCCATTCGGTTGAAGCGCAACCTACCGGGAATGGGTGGGAAACTCAAATTTTGCTGTTCAACGCGTTTGTACGGATTGTTTAAAAGGGTTGTTTAACGTTCCAGCTTATGGCGTCGGGGGAGCAACTGTTGGAGGCGAATACGCATGGACATTGGTGGACGCGGAGCGCTGATCGCCGTTCTCTTGGGATTGATGCTAGCTGGATGCAGCACGACGGCCGACGATTCCCGTGTGATCGCCGCAAAGCCGGCCAGCCCGTTGACGATCGATCGCGGAGTTGCTGCGTTTCGCGACATCTGTTTTGCTTTCAAGGCACCCTATACCGGAAGCTACGCCGCCGCGGCGCGATACGGCATAAAGAAGTTCGAAACCAAGCAAAGATCGAGTTGGATAGGCGGAAAATACGCCTACTCCGAAGGCGCCACGGATGATCGGTCGCTCATCGTGGGTATCAATCCACAGGGATCATGCATCGTTCAAGACCGTCGCCACCCGGGTATGGCCGACGACAAAACGATCGAAGATCAATTCGCAGCCTTGATCAGGACGAAATATCCGCTTGCAAGCAGGCTACGAGAAAACAGCGTTGCCTACACAACGGTCGAAAATGGAAAGAGTATCGATTTCGCATTTGCGCTCGACTACAAGGGCTACAACATGTTCGGCTCGCCGCTGTGAAATTGCTTATAACTTAGCCGAGCCGGTTCCGGCTCACTGCCCGTCCAGCGGCTCCGCACCCTGCGGCTTGCCGGCGCGGTCGAGCCTGATCTTCTCGATCCGGTTCTCCGCCGCCGATAGCAGGGCTTCGCAATGCTTCTTCAGCGCTTCGCCGCGCTCGTAGATGGCGATGGATTCGTCCAGTGCCACGTCGCCGCGTTCCAGCCGCGCAACGATGCTTTCGAGCTCCGCCACGGCCTTTTCAAAGGAATAGTCGGATACATCCACCTTGGCGCTTTCGCTCATCGTCAACCCTTCATCATGCGTAGAATATGCAGCCCGGCCGATTCGGCCAAGCCTTCCAGATCATAGCCGCCTTCGAGCAGGCTGACGACCCGGTTCTTGGCACTGCGGTCGGCGGCTTCCAGGATTCGTCCGGTCGCCCAGTCGAAATCCTCGCCGGTGAGGTTCAGTTGCGCCAGCGGATCGCGGTGATGGGCGTCGAAGCCGGCGGAAATGATGATGAGGTCAGGGCGGAAATCGTCGAGTGCCGGCAGCACGCGTGACTTGAAGGCCTCGCGGAAATGATCGCTGCCGGTGTTGGGCGAGAGCGGCGCGTTGACGATGGTGTCGTGCGCCCCGCGCTCGTCCTTCTTGCCGGTGCCCGGATAGAGCGGCATCTGGTGGGTGGAACAGAAGAGCACGGACGGATCGTCCCAGAAGATATCCTGCGTGCCGTTGCCGTGATGCACGTCCCAATCGACGATGGCGACACGCTCGGCCCCATAGGCTTTCTGGGCATGGCGAGCGGCGATCGCGGCATTGTTGAAGAAGCAGAAGCCCATGGCCTTGTTCTTCTCGGCATGGTGGCCGGGCGGGCGGGCCGCGACGAAGACATTGTCGGCGGCACCCGAGAACACGTCGTCTACGGCTGCCGTCGCGGCGCCAACACCATGCAAAATCGCCTGCAATGTCTTCGGGCTGGCATAGGTATCGGCTTCGAGCTGGTTGATCTCGCCCTCGTCGCCCTTGTCGGGGATCGAGCGCAGGACAAAATCCAGATGCTCCTCGGGATGAGCGAGCAGTACCATGTCCTCATGGGCGAGCGGCGCCTTGCGCCGATCCAGCCGGTCGAAGTTCGGATGTTCGAGCGCGATGTTCAGCGACCGCAGGCGGTCCGGCCGCTCCGGATGGCCTGACGGGACGATGTGTTCGAGAAAGATCGGATGTTCGTAAAGACGTGTGCTCATGAAAACCAATCTATAGGGGAGATATGACGGCTGCTACAGGACATGGGCGGTATCACCGCAATGTCAACAATCCATTGTAGTCAGGTAGGGAATAGCGCCCGTTTACTTCCCGGGGGCGGTGTTAAGCTTTCAATCAGGTGCGAGGCCCCGCGCCGACCAAGGTTTTTCGTGATGACAAGTGCAGAGCGATCCGATGTCGTCGAGATACGGGTGCCACCCCGCGATGTCGACAGGCATGGGCGGATGTTCATTGCATCCTACATTTCCCAGGCGGAAACTGCCCTATCGAATTTCTGGCGCACCCGGCCGCTGGTCGACAACGAGCCGGCCTATATCACCACCAAGGCTTCCTGCTCGCTGCATCGGGCGCTGCGCCATGACGATCTCGCCCGCTTTTCCGTCCGGGTCAGCAAGATCGGCGGCAAGTCCATCGGTTTCAAGATCACAGTCGAAACCGGTGGCGAGCTGGCCGCCGAGGTAGAGATCTTCTGGCTCGCCGTGCGCGGCGAGAAGCACGATCCCGTACCATTGCCTGAAGACACCCGCGACTGGCTCTATAAATATCTTGATTAGAGCAATGCTAGGAAAAGTGTGCGGCGGTTTTCCGTCCGGAATTGCGTAAAAACGTTCTAGCGATCAGGTTCGCTGCGGCAGCAGCGGATAACCGGCCATGACGGCGCGGCCGACGAGAGCGGCGACCACTGCCTTGGCGAGATCGCCGGGCACGAAGGCCATCGACCCGAAGAATGCCTTGCCGAAGTCGATATTGGCCACGAGGGCCAGCCAGCCGATGCCGAAGGCATAGAGTACGACAACGCCACCGATCACGGAGGCGATAAAGAAGCCGATGCCCTGGGCGATGCCGGTCTGCTCGGCCTTGACCAATCGTTCGGAGAGATAGCCGGTGATGTAGGCGGCAAAGGTCCAGCCGATGAAGAAGCCGGCCGTCGGTCCTGCGAAGACCGAAAGTCCGCCACGCCCGCCCGATAGTACCGGCAGGCCGATCGAGACCAGCACCACGACGATCAGCACGGCGATCGCGCCGCGTTTCGCGCCAAGCACAACGCCCGCCAGCATGACGCCGAGCGACTGCGCGGTGATCGGCACGGCAATGATGCCGATCGGGATCGGCGGCAGCAGGCCGAGCGCCACGATGATGGCGGCAAACAGCGCGGAGAGAACGAGGTCGCGGGTCGTCATGACGGCTCCATTCAAAAACAATCTCTGTTCAATGCCGCCGAATGCCGCGGGCGTCAATCGCAGCCGCGATATTATCGGCGTCGCGCAACGTCAGGATGATCAGCGGCGCGAGCGTCGTGGCGATGCGGATCTTGATCCCGCGCGCCTCATGCGCTTCGCGGATGGCGCGATAGCGGTCGAGAATTTCGGGCACAAAGCGCACGACGAGGCCGACCGCAAGGCCGATATCGGCTGCCTTCAACAGGCCGAGCCTTTCGAGGGGAGCGGCAAGCGCGGTGATCTCGTCCATGAAAGCGGCGATCGAGGTCGTCGCCGTCACCGTCGCCGCGAACAGCACCAGCGCGACCAGTCGCAGTGTGGTGACGATAGCGACATGAATCGGGTTGAAGATCAGGCCGAACAGCGTCACGACGGCAATCGAGAGAAGGATCGGTCGCAGCCGTTTCAACGCTTCGCCCGCCGGCAGACCTGTGCGGAAATAGAGGAGGGCGCCGATTGCAACGGCGAGAGCGAGTAGTGCCACGGAGTCGATCAGGAACAGGATGATGCCGAGCACCGCCAGCATGCCGAGCTTCAGGCGCGGTGATATCCGGTGCATCCACGTATCGACATCGACATGCAGCGTCTGCATCAGGCGGCCAGCTCCCTGTAGCGGGCGATGGCTTCTGCCGGCAGCGCGTCGGCGACAAGACGGCCCTGATCGAACAGCAGCACGCGGTCGAAATCCTCGACCAGCGGCAGATCATGGCTGATGACGATGACACTTTCCGGCAGGGCGGCGATGGTTTTTTGCACCAGCGCCCGGTTCCTGAGATCGAGCTGGTTGGTCGGCTCGTCGAGGATGAGGATATCAGGCCCGGTGACGAGCACGGAGCAAAGGGCGGCCATCTGCAGCTCGCCGCCCGAAAGCTCATGTGCCCGCCGTTCCGCCAGATGGCGCACGCCGAACCGGTCGAGAATGCCATCGACAGCTGCCTCGATTTCGGCTTTCCCAAGCCCGCGCGCCTTGAGGCCAAAGGTGATGTCGTCGCGGATGATCGGCAGGATGATCTGGTTCTGCGGCGACTGGAAGATGTAGCCCACTTTGCCGAGCACGGATTTGGCGTCGCCGACGGTATCGAGCCCATTGACGGTGACACGGCCCGTCGTCGGCTTGGAGAGCCCGTTGATCAGCCGCGCGAATGTCGTCTTGCCGGAACCGTTGAGCCCGATCACGCCGATCCGCCGCTCGCTGAGCGTCAGGCTGAGCGGCAGAAGGGCTGCCCGTGTGCCGAAATCGACGCCGGCATTGTCGAAGCGGATATCCAAGCGGCTGGTCCCCTTCCGTGGTGGTGTTGCGGTCCTATAGCCCATCATGGCGAATTATCAAATTAGTGCCCATTTGAAAGCATGGGAATTTATGCCTATGATCCGATCATGACGAATCTGCTTTCAAATCGCGACGCCCGCCGCGTCTTCCTCGCCAAGCAAGGGCTGTCAAATCCACCGAACCGCGCCTTGACCAAGGCGGGGTTGCTGCAGCTGATCCACGACATCGGCTTCGTGCAGGTCGATAGCATCGGAACCGTCGAGCGGGCGCATCATCAGATCCTGTTTTCGCGCAACCAGACCTATCGGCGTGAACATCTGACGGAGCTGCTCGAAAAGGACGGCGCGCTGTTTGAACACTGGACGCACGACGCCTCCATCCTGCCGAGCGCCTTCTTCGTCTACTGGAAGCACCGGTTCCGCCGCGAGGAACTGGCGCTGGTCGACCGCTGGCGCAAATGGCGTGGCGAGGGGTTCGAGTCCGCTTTCGAGGAGACCTACGAGCGCGTGCTGAAGAACGGCGCCATCATGGCCCGCGAAATCAAGGCGGAGAATCACGTTTCCGGCGGCTGGTGGAACTGGCATCCCAACAAGACGGCGCTCGAATATTTCTGGCGCACCGGCAAATTCGCAATCGCTGGCCGCACGAACTTCCAAAAGGTCTATGATCTGGTCGAGCGCGTGCTGCCGGATCATGTCCATACACCGGAGGTCGGCCATGAGGAGTTCGTCGACTGGGCCTGCCGCGGCGCATTACAACGCCTGGGCTTCGCCACCTCGGGCGAAATCGCCGCCTTCTGGAACCTGGTGACGCCGCAGGAGGCGAAAGCCTGGGTGGAGGCGCATCGCGACGAACTCAGCGAAGTGCTGATCGAGGCGGCGGTCGATGGCAAACCGCGCCCATCCTTCGCCTTTGCCGATTTCCTTTCCTCACTCGACAGCTTCCCCGAAGCGCCGGCCCGCATCCGCGTCCTCAGCCCCTTCGATCCGACGCTGCGCGACCGCAACCGCACCGAACGCCTCTTCGGCTTCTTCTACCGCATCGAAATCTTCGTGCCGGAGCCGAAGCGGGAATACGGCTATTACGTCTTCCCGCTGCTGGAAGGAGACCGTCTGGTCGGACGGATCGACATGAAGGCCGACCGCAAGGCGGGGACTTTGGACATCAAACGCTTGTGGCTGGAGCCGGGCGTAAAGGCATCAGCCGGGCGACTTGAAAAGCTGGAGGCAGAGCTGGAGCGCGTCGCCCGGTTTACGGGCGTTGAGAAGGTGGTGTTTCTGGAGGGGTGGCGAGGAAGCTAGCTTTTAACCGCAGAAGGCGCAGGGCATGTGGAGCCCTATCTCGCCCTTGGCGGGCGAGAAAGCAATTTCACTGGTTTAGGAATTGCGACACCGGAGGTTCAGCTTGTCTTAAACTTAGCGCAATTTCTAAGCCATTGAAATTGCAAGAGCGGGGGTCCGTTTCTTGATCATGTCCCTCAGAGATTGGGTGCGTCCCTGCCTACCCCCTCTCTTGTAAAAACTAAGACTTAGACGAGGGACAAGCCCTCATCTAAGCCCAAGTTTTTACTTTCTCGCCCGCCAGGGGCGAGATAAATCTCTCAACAAATCTCCGTCGCGGCGATCTTGATGCCAAACCCTTCCAGGCCGACATAGTGCCGTTCGCGGCTGGTGAGCAGCTTGATCGAGCTGATGCCGAGATCCTTCAGGATCTGGGCGCCGAGGCCGATTTCCAGCCATTCGCTGTCGCGTGCCTGCGCCTCGGCATGGCTTTCGCGCTCGGCTTGGCGCGCTTTGCGGCCATTGTCGAAGTGGCCGACGCCGACGGAGCCTTCGCGCAGATAGACGATGATCCCGCGGCCTTCCTCGGCAATCTTCTTCATGTAGAAATCGACCGGGCGGCGTTTGCCGAAGAGGTCCTCGGCGACGCTTTCCGGATGCAGGCGCACCGGAATGTCGATGCCGTCGCGGATGTCTCCGAAGACGACGGCGAGGTGCTGCATCGTGTCCCAGGGCAGCGAATATGTGTGAGCGCGTGCCTTGCCGAACGGTGTGTCGATGTCGAAGCTGGTGCCGAGTTCGATCAGCGTTTCCTTGCGCTGGCGATAGGCGATGAGATCGGCGACGGAGACGAGCTTCAGCCCGTGCTGCTCGGCGAACTCGACCACCTGCGGGCCGCGCGTCACCGTACCGTCGTCATTGACCAATTCGCTGATGACGCCGATCGGCGGCAGATTGGCGAGTCTGCAAAGGTCGACTGCGGCTTCCGTATGGCCAGAGCGCATCAACACGCCGCCTTCGCGGGCGATCAGCGGGAAAATATGGCCGGGACGGACGAAATCTGTCGGGCCGACATTCGGATTGGCGAGATTGCGCACCGTCAGCGTCCGGTCGTCGGCGGAAATGCCGGTGCTCGTGCCGTGCTTGAAGTCGACCGAGACGGTGAAGGCGGTGGTATGCGCCGAATCGTTTTCCGCCACCATGGCATTGAGGTTCAGGCGCTTGGCCTCCTCGCGGGGCATCGGCGTGCAGACGATGCCTGAGGTATGGCGGACAATGAAGGCCATCTTCTCGGGCGTGCAATGAACGGCGGCGACGATCAGGTCACCTTCGTTTTCGCGGTCATTGTCGTCCATGACGACGACGATCTCGCCGGCTTCGAATGCCCGCAGGGCTTCCACGACGCGCTTCTGGTCATAGGGCATGAGAAAGTCCTTATTTCAGCCGGCCTGTCTGGCCACGGTCTCTGAGGTAATGATCGGCAATGGCGCATGCAACCATCGCCTCGCCGATCGGCACGGCGCGGATGCCGACACAGGGGTCATGGCGGCCCTTGGTGCGGATATCGACATTCTTGCCGTCTGCGTCGATCGACTGACGCTCGGTCAGGATCGAAGAAGTCGGCTTGATGGCGAAGCGGGCGACGATGGGTTCGCCGGTGGAAATACCGCCCAAGATGCCGCCGGCATGATTGGACAGGAAAATGCGGTTGCCGTCATTGCCCATGCGCATTTCATCGGCATTTTCCTCGCCGGTCAGTTCGGCGGATGCAAAGCCTTCACCGATTTCGACGCCCTTGACGGCGTTGATCGACATCAGCAGCGAGGCGATATCCTGGTCGAGCTTGGCATAGATCGGTGCGCCGAGGCCGGCAGGCACGCCTTCCGCGATGACCTCGACCACCGCGCCGATCGAGGAGCCGGACTTGCGAATGCCGTCGAGATAGTCTTCCCAGACGGGCACGATCGCCGGATCGGGGGCGAAGAACGGGTTCTGATCGACCTGCGCCCAATCCCAGTTGGCGCGGTTGATCTTGTGCTTGCCGATCTGTACCAGCGCGGCGCGCACGGTGACGCCGGGCACGACGAGGCGGGCAATGCCGCCGGCAGCAACGCGCGCCGCGGTTTCGCGGGCAGAGGAACGACCGCCGCCGCGATAGTCGCGAATGCCGTATTTGACGTCATAGGTATAGTCGGCATGGCCGGGGCGGTAGCTGCGAGCGATCTCGCCATAGTCCTTGGAGCGCTGGTCGGTATTCTCGATCAGCATCGAAATCGGCGTGCCGGTCGAAACCATCGTCTCGCCGTCCTCGTCCAGCATCACGCCGGAGAGCACCTTGACGAGATCGTCCTCGCGGCGTTGCGTCACGAAGCGCGACTGGCCGGGCTTGCGCTTGTCGAGCCAGGTCTGGATGTCTTCCAGCTTGAAGCGCAGGCCGGGAGGGCAGCCGTCGACGACGCAGCCGAGCGCCGGCCCATGGCTTTCGCCCCAGGTGGTGACGCGGAAGAGGTGACCAAAGCTATTATGCGACATGGGAACAACCGGATTGCGGCGGCCCGGCGGCGGGCCGCGTCTTGTCTTTTGGAATTGCGGCACACTCATAGGCCAAAAAACCGCCGAGGCAAATCTTTCTTTCCATGATGACGGCGCACGCACGGGGGAGGTGAAAGTCCGTCAAGCACCTGATATGGTGAACAAAGATTAGACTAGGCTGTGGATTGTGACGATACATTCATCAATTGGGCGGCGAAAGCCATTGTTGCGGGCAACTTCCGCCATATTCAAAGTATTATCTATGTCAGATCAAAATTGGCACCGAAATGGAATAAAAAGGGTCCTTCCAATGCGCTTCTTTGTTGCGACGCTCCTGGCCACGGCAAGTTTTCTTGCCCCCGTTGCCGGCTTTGCCGAAAGCGCCGACGTCCAGTCCACGATCAAGAAAGTCGACGCGAAGAATTTCAGCATTACGCTGGACGACGGCAAGAACTATCAGGCGCCGGAGGATTTCGATTTCAGCGGCCTGAAACCCGGCGTCAAGGTCGATGTTTTCTACACCGAAGTCGACGGCAAGCGCGTCATCAACGACCTCGATATCGTGCAGTGAAAATTGGCGGCCGCTAGCCGAACACGCGGCTGCTTTAGATCCAGCCGATGATCTTCATCTGCGGATCGATCTTCAGGACACGGTCCTGCGGGATCTCGGTCTCCGAGGCATCTTCTTTCGAGACATCACCGACGAGCCGGAATAGCGAACGAATCACGCCGCCATGAGTGACGCAGACGGTCGGCTTGTCGACGGACGCCAGCCATGAGCCGACGCGCCAGGAGAGGATCTCGTAGCTCTCCGCTTCGTCGCCGGGTGGGATGAAATCCCACTTGCCTGCATTGCGCTCGGCAAGACGCTCGGCCTCGGTCGCCTTCAATTCCTTGATGGTGAAGCCTTCCCAGGCGCCGAAGGAAACTTCGACCAGCCGTTCGTCGGTGCGATAGTCCTTGGGCGGCAGGCCCATGGCTTCCCGCGCGATCTCCATGGTCTCGCGCGTGCGCCGCATCGGGCTCGCAACAAAGTCGAAGGGCTGGTTTTCGAAGGCGAGAATCTCGGCCAGTTCAAGGCCGTTCTGCCGCGCCTGCGCGCGGCCGATGGCGTTGAGATCGATGTCTTTCTGGCCTTGCAGCCGACGCTCGGCATTCCAGTCGGTCTGACCGTGGCGGATCACATAAAGGATAGGCGGCACGGTTCAGACTTCCTGTTGTTCAGTCCTTGAGGACCGACATGTCGGGCGCGTCCACAGCCTTCATGCCGACGGTGTGGTAACCGGAATCGACATGATGGATTTCGCCGGTGACGGCGGTGGAGAGATCGGAGAGCAGATAAAGTGCGGAATTTCCGACCTCGTCGATGGTAACCCCGCGCTTCAGCGGCGCGTTATATTCGTTCCACTTCAGGATATAGCGGAAATCGCCAATGCCGGAAGCGGCCAGCGTCTTGATCGGGCCGGCCGAAATCGCGTTGACGCGAATACCGCGGCCGCCGAGGTCGACGGCGAGATAGCGAACGCTTGCTTCGAGAGCGGCCTTGGCGACACCCATGACGTTGTAATGCGGCATGACCTTTTCCGCACCGTAATAGGTGAGGGTGACTAGCGAGCCGCCGTCATTCATGATTCGCTCGGCGCGCTGGGCGACTGCGGTGAAGGAATAGACCGAGATGTCCATCGTGCGCGCGAAGTTATCGCGGCTCGTGTCGACGTAACGACCGGTCAGCTCGTCCTTGTCGGAGAAGGCAATGGCATGCACGACGAAATCGATCTTGCCCCATTTGGCTTCGAGCGCGTCGATGACGGCGTCGATCGTCGCGGGCTCGGTCACGTCGCAATGGCCCGCCATGAAGGCGCCAAGTTCCTGAGCGAGCGGCTCGACGCGCTTCTTCAAAGCGTCACCCTGCCACGTCATTGCGACTTCGGCACCGGCGTCCGAACAGGCCTTGGCAATGCCCCACGCTATGGAACGGTTATTAGCAACGCCGAGAATGACGCCGCGCTTGCCTGCCATGAGGCCAGTGGCTTGAGCCATATTATGCTCCCTTGAACTACGATTGACCCTGCCTATGGCATAGGCCGTTCCCCTGTTCAAGCATTGTCAAGATCATCAACTGTTAGGGAGCGTAACAAAGGGTGCGGTTGTCACTGAAATTTCACAGAAAAAAGCCTTCCCGCATGCTGCGCATCAAATCGGTGACTTTGTCATCCGGCTTTTCCCAGAGCATCAGGCGCAACTCCACCACCAGATCGCCTTTTCCACCCTGTCCATCCGGAAGGCCCTCGCCGGAGATTCGGATGACCTGATCCGAACCGGACCAGGCGGGAACCGTTAGCCGAACCTGACCGTTCAATCCCTCGACCTCCGTCTCATAACCGAGCACGGCATTTTCGATGGTGACCGGAAGTGTCGTGCGGACGTCGAAGCCATCGAGCGTGAAGCGGTCGTCGGTGGAAAGATGGACGGTGATCGCCACATCGCCGCGCAGCATGCCCGGCAGTTTCAGCCCCTGATTCTTCAGGTGCAGGACCTGTCCGTTGCCAATATCCGTCGTCGCCTGGAAGCGTGCTTCCCGCCCTTCGGGGAGCGCAACGGTGATCCACTGTCCCTTGAGCATGTCGTCGAGCGTGATGGTCGCCTCGGCGGCGATCTCCGGCGTTTTCTCCGGAGGCTTGTCCTGAGCGACGCCGGTGATGCGGCGCACGAGCTCGCCGAGTATGCCGAGAGGGGAGCGCACAGCGCTCGAGCCGGTTCCCGTCGCAAGCTGCTCCTCGTCAACGAAAGCGTCGTTGATCGCGGCGCTGTTCGCCTCGCGTTGTTTCTCCGCCTCTGTGGCGACGGTGTCGGCCCCAGCCTGGTTCGGAGCGGTTTGTGCGGCCTTCACGCCAAAAATGCGCTCGACCATATCTTCGGGCGATTCGCTCGCGCCAGCGACCTGCGGACTGGCGGTCGCCGCCGCCTGCGCCTTGCGGGCATTGGCGCGGGCGAGCTCTTCCATGATCTTTTCGGCATTAGCACGCGCTGCCTTGGCGCGCTCCTCGGCTTCGCGCGCCGCCTGGCGCTGCTGCATGATGGTCTGTTCGCGGCTCTGCGCCTTCGCTTCGGTCATGTGCGCCACCTGATCGTAACGGCTGCGCTTCTGCGGATCCTTCAGCGTTTCGTAGGCGCGGCCGATTTCGGCAAAGCGTTCCGTTGCGGTGGGATCGCCGATATTATGGTCGGGATGGACCACCTTTGCCAGGTTGCGCCACGCCGACTTGATTTCGTCTGCCCCTGCATCTCTCTTTACGCCAAGTAGCTTGTACGGATCGCGCATCATCTCAACCACCGATTTGGACGGCGCCAAGCCTCGTTGGGGCGCCCAAAAGGAAATAATAGAATGGACCGCGCTCCCCTCCCGTGTCCCCAGGTGTCAGGGAAGGTCGACGCGCATGTGGTGTGATCCTGCGGGAACAGTTGCTAATCAGTTGTTACGCCGGGCGCGGGCTGCTCGGGCGATTTGCCATAATGGTTAGCCGTTCGCTAAGACACGAGGCGGGACAGCGAGAAGGTCCCCGCCAAGGCCGTAAGACAGCACGCGGTTCCACCGCCCGCCTGTCCCGGCGGGGTCGTTTGATGGGCATGAATGAGGAGAGGGCGGGTGGTCAGCCGGCCTGCTGGAAGCTCAGCAATTGCCATTCGCCTTGCCCGAGGAGGCAGGTCCTGCCGGAGAAGTTCGCGATACCCTGATAGGAGTGCCGGGTGGTGCGGAACTGGCGGCAGACTTGCCCCGAGGCGGCATTTTCGACGATCGTGTCGATGACGCCGGCGCTGCCCGTCGAGGCATTCGCCCACGGCACGGGTTGTCCATTAAGCCTGTGGAGATCCGCCGAGGTCACGGCATTGCGCACGGTGGTCTCGTCGGAAATGCTATCGGTGGTAACGGGTGCTGTCGGTACCGTACCTGTGGACACGCTTCGGTCCACCTTCGCAGAACTCAGGATATCCATGCCGCCGCTGACACAGCCGCCAAGGGAGAAAAGGGAGAGAATGGCAATCGCCATCGCCGCGCCTTTTACAAGCTTGCGCTTTGTATGAACCGTCGACTTTGTTATGACTTCCACCCGAGTATCTTGGCCAGCGTCAGGGACTGGCGATTTTTAGGAATTGCGGAGCATTTGAGCTAATATGTCGGAAAACGAGTTAACAAGCGGTGACTTCACCGAACAGAATGAACCCTTCGCACTTTTCGCCACTTGGCTGCGCGAAGCAGAAACCACTGAGCCGAATGATCCGAATGCGGTTGCCTTGGCAACGGTTGATAAGGATGGATTGCCAAACGTCCGCATGGTCCTTCTGAAAGGTTTCGATAGTCAGGGATTCGTATTCTATACAAATTTCGAGAGCCAGAAAGGCCAAGAAATTCTTTCCCAGAAGAAAGCGGCCATGTGTTTCCACTGGAAGTCGCTGCGACGGCAGGTGCGCTTGCGTGGTCTGGTTGAAGTGGTGAGCGACAGGGAAGCCGACGAATATTACAAGACGAGGGCTCGCGGCAGCCGTATCGGCGCCTGGGCTTCCAAGCAATCGCGCCCACTCGAGGGCCGTTTCGCGCTGGAAAAGGCGGTTGCCGAATATACCGCGCGCTATGCCATCGGCGACATTCCACGCCCGCCTCATTGGTCCGGTTTTCGTATTCGGCCGCTGTCGATCGAGTTCTGGCACGATCGTCCATTCCGTCTGCACGACCGCGTCGAATTCCGTCGCGAAGTGCCGGAAGGTGCCTGGGAAAAGGTCCGGATGTATCCCTGACTGATTATGCCGGCGCCCGGCGTCCCACGACTGCGCCGCGCGTCCAATCGGACGCGCTAAGGTCGCAGTAACATTTTGAATTGGCGCATGGGGATGCCCGAGGCGAGCGCTGAGGCATAACGCGCCTTCTGATAATGGCCGTTCAACGACAGCCGGGGAAGGAGGGTGGTGGCAGCATTTGCGGCCGCGATCGTTCCGGGCCGGGTCGTGACGCCGATGGCAAAACCGAGTTCCGCCGCTAGCCGGGCTTCACGCGATGAGGCCGCATCGGCCGTGCCGTAGGGATAGGCGATCGCTGCCGGCCGCCGGCCGGTGATCCCGGCAATATAATCCGCCGACAGCGCCATTTCCGCCGCGGCTTCCGCCTCCGGCAGCCGGGCAAGTGCCCGATGGCTGACCGTATGGGCGCCGAGCGAGGCGAGGGGATGGGCGACTAGCTGCTTCAGTTCCGTCCGGTCCATGATCGAGGCGCACACGAGATCGAGCGGCTCCAGGTCGTTCTTGCGTGCAAGCTCATCGACCCGGCCGACGGCCTCCCTCTCGTCGCGGCCATGAACATAGGTCGCGAACCGCGCGAATACGGCCTGTCGCTGGCCGGCCCTGTCAAGATCGAAGCTTTCCGTCCCCGCCCCGAAATCGAACGTCAGGTGGTCCAGCCGGTCAAGCAGGTCGGCCAGCGTTTCCCACCATATGCTATGTGTCCGCTCTGACAGGCCCTGGGCGACGAAGACCGTAAAGGGGGCATTGTGGCGAGCAAAGACCGGCAGCGCATGGTCGAGATTGTCCCGACTGCCGTCATCCAGGGTGAAGGCCGCGAAGGGCTGCCTGTCGCCTTTGCTTGCCATCCGCTCCGGCAGCGCATCAAGCGCGATGAAATCGTAGCCATCCCGTTTCAGCCGGGTCAGCGCGCGGTCGAGGAATTCTGGCGAAATTTCCAGATGGGCATTCGGCGCGAAGCGGCGGGGCTGCGGCGGACGGACATGGTGCAGGGTAAAGATGGCACCGAGGCCGGCAGCATCGCGCATCAGCCCGAGGTTCTTCAGAATTATGGCAGTTTCCAGCCCGCCGGAGATTGCGGCGCGCTTGAGACAGTCTCTGATGCCTTGCTGCATGGGGATTGACCCGGTTGACGAAGACCCATGCTGTACTGGAGCGCCGTTAATCCTTGCTGAATCTGCGCCATATTTTCAATATGTTAACCGTTATTTTACCAGCAAAGGCAAAATTGGGAATCTCTTGAGGGTGTTGCCTCAATATCGCACCGAATATCAGGCTTCTGTCGCAAAAGCGCACAACAGGTTGACGCGGTGTATTGGCATTTGTTTCGTTTGGGGACGAATATGAAAAAATATCTGATGGCCCTCTCTGCGGCCGTCGTGCTGTTGGCAGCGCCCGTGGTGAGCTTTGCGGGCAGTGCCTATTTCATCATGGACGCGAAGACCGGCGCGGTGCTGGCTTCGAGCAATGCCGATGATCTCAATCATCCGGCGTCGCTGACCAAGATGATGACGCTCTACATGACGTTCGAGGCGCTTCATCGCGGCAAGTTCAGCTGGAACAGCAAGATACCGGTATCGCGCAACGCCGCCGGCAAGAGCCCGACCAAGCTCGGCCTGAAGGCAGGCAGCACCGTAACCGTGCGTGAAGCCGTCGACGGCATGATCATCAAGTCTGCCAACGATGCCGCCACAGCCATGGGCGAAGCGCTCGGTGGCAGCGAAAGCGGCTTTGCCCGCATGATGACGCAGAAAGCGCGCGAACTCGGCATGCGCCGCACCGTGTTCACCAATCCGTCGGGCCTGCCGAGCATGGCGCAGATAACCACTGCGCGCGATATGTCGACGCTCGCCGTAGCGCTGATCAACAACTATCCCCAGGAATACCGGCTGTTCTCGCAGACAGGCTTCAACTATCGCGGCAACAGCATTCGCGGTCATAATAACCTGATGTATCGCTACGAGGGCATGGACGGCATCAAGACCGGCTATACC
Organism: Rhizobium lusitanum; assembly: GCF_014189535.1. Lineage (NCBI taxonomy): Bacteria > Pseudomonadati > Pseudomonadota > Alphaproteobacteria > Hyphomicrobiales > Rhizobiaceae > Martinezella > Martinezella lusitana. Next base: position 3,406,801 of record NZ_CP050308.1, read on the forward strand.
AATGCTTCCGGCTTCAACCTTGTCAGCGCCGTGCGCCAGGGCAATCGCCGCGTCATCGGCGTCGTCATGGGTGGCGCAACCGCCCGCGGCCGCGACGCGTTGATGGCTTCGCTTCTTGATCGCTACGTGCCAAAGGCCAACCCCGTGGCGACCTCACGCCTGGTTGCAAGCATCGGTGGCGGCAAGGTCAAGCAGGTCGAGGTGGCTTCGGCATCGGATGACGTCGCCGTTGACATCGATACGCAGACGACAGCGACAACGCGTAAGCGCGCCGAGTTCAACCCAGCTCAGGCACCGACCCCGCTCGCCTTCGCGGCTGTCCCGAACGTGACCGTGCCGATGGACCGCCCGGTGGCGATGGATGAAATCATGAATGCCGGCAAGCCGGCGACCGGCCGCTGGCAGGTGCAGATCGCCGCAACCCCGACAGCGCAGGCAGCCAAGGATCTGCTCTCCGCAGCCCAGTCGAAGGCCGGCAATGCACTCGCCAATGCCTCGCCCTATACGGAAGCCGTCGGCAAGGGCAGCAGCACCGTCTACCGCGCCCGCTTCGTCGGCTTCGATAGCCGCGACGACGCGAACTCTGCCTGTGCCGCGCTGAAGCGGAACGATTTCAACTGCCTGCTTCTGCCGCACAAGGGCTGATCGAAAGTCAAAATCTGGATCTATCGAGACGGCGGGGCGCAAGCTCCGCCGTCTCGACATTTACGGCAGAATCGCTCATTGATGCCCTGAACATAAAGGGAACAATATCGATGCTCGCCAGTCTGATCCAGCAATTCGAGAAAGCTTCTGTTACCTACGCCACTGCCAATGGTGTGGAACGCGACGACGATTGGTTCGTGCTCAAGCTGCAGGAAGAGATGGGGGAATTGACCCAGATCTGGAACAAGACGACAGGTCGTGGCAGGCGCAAGGGCATGACGGACGAGGAACTGGCGACCGCGCTGGCAGACGAGACGGCCGACGTGCTCGGCCATATCCTGCTCTTCGCCCACCGCAACGGCCTGGACCTCGCCGCCGCTGTGGAACGGAAATGGCGTTTCCGGCCGGAGGTGGGATGAAGCAGGAAATAGGCCTTACGTCTTCGTCCCGCCGACCGTGACCTGATCCATCCTCAGATGCGGCTGGCCGACGCCGACGGGGACCCATTGGCCCGCCTTGCCGCAATTGCCGATGCCGGTGTCGAGTTTCATGTCGTTGCCGATCATCGAGACGCGCTTCATGGCATCGGGGCCGTTGCCGATCAGCATGGCGCCCTTGATCGGTGCGCCGATCTTGCCGTTTTCGATCAGATAGGCCTCGGTGCAGCCGAAGACGAACTTGCCGGAGGTGATATCCACCTGGCCGCCGCCGAAGGAAACGGCGTAGACGCCCTTTTTCACCGAGGCGATGATTTCTTCCGGCGTCTTGTCGCCGCCAAGCATGTAGGTATTGGTCATGCGTGGCATCGGCGTATGGGCATAGCCCTGACGACGGCCGTTGCCGGTGGCCTTCATGCCCATCAGGCGGGCATTCTGCCGGTCCTGCATGTAGCCGACCAGCTTGCCGTTCTCGATCAGGACATTATAGGCCGAAGGCGTGCCTTCGTCGTCGACCGTGATCGAACCGCGGCGGTTTTCGATCGTGCCGTCGTCGACGACGGTGACACCGGGCGATGCAACCATCTGGCCCAAAAGTCCGGCAAAGGCCGAAGTCTTCTTGCGGTTGAAATCGCCTTCCAGCCCGTGGCCGACGGCTTCATGCAGCATCACGCCTGGCCAACCGGAGCCGAGAACGACATCCATCGTGCCGGCCGGCGCATCGATCGCTTCGAGATTGACGAGTGCCTGGCGGAGAGCCTCGTCGGCGCCGCGCTGCCAGTTCTCTTGGGTGGCGAAATCGCCGAAGCCGAGGCGGCCGCCGGTGCCGAAGGAACCGGATTCCTGCTTGTCGCCGTCGCCGACCATGACGGAGATGTTGATGCGGGTCATCGGCCTGATGTCACGGACGCGATGGCCGTCGGCGCGAAGAATATCGACGACTTGCCAGCTCGCGGCGACGGAGGCCGTCACCTGGCGAACCTTGCCGTCCTTGTCGCGCAGATAGCTGTCGATCTGCTGCAGGAGCTTCGCCTTGTCCTCGAAGCTCGGCGCTCCGATCGGATTCTCGTCGCTGTAGAGCACTTTGTTGGTGCGCTGGGGTGCGGCTGCATAGGAGCCGGCATAGCCAGAGGTGACCGCGCGTACAGCATCGGCGGCGCGCTTCAGCGCCGCTTCCGAAAGGTCGCCCGCATGGGCGTAACCGACCGCCTCGCCAGCGACGGCGCGCAGGCCAAAGCCCTGTTCGGTGTTGAAGCTGCCGCCCTTCATCCGTCCGTTGTCGAAGGTCAGCGATTCCGCCTGGACATGCTCGACGAAAAGCTCGCCATCGTCGGCGCCGGCAAGCGCCTCGGCAACAATGGCGCGCAGCTTGGTTTCGTCGGCATCGAAGAGGGTAAGGAGATCGGTATTCATGGGTCAGGTGCTCCGTTCAGAGCCGATGTAGGCGTCGCATGGCGAGAGAGCAAGCCCTGCCGGGTTACGGAAGCGCGTCGTAGCCGTCAGCGAAGCCCTTGAGATCGACTGGAATGCCAATGCCTTCCTCGGGCGACTGGAAGACGATGAAGGTGGCGGTCGCCCCACTGCGCAGCGTCTTCAAGAGCTCGTCCTCAAGCACCACTTCGGCATAGCAGCCGTCCGTGAAGCAGCGCACGAAATAGGCGCGGCCGATATCCTTGCCGTCGATGTTGAGGCCGAGGCCGTTCGGCAGCAATACGCCGAGAGGAGCGAGCACGCGCAGGATCTTCGATTTGCGGTCGGCGGTCTTCAACACGACGACCGAGAGGCCGACTTCCGGCCGGTCTTCGGCGATGACATTCTGCATCAGCGCACATTGCTCGGTGGCGGCGCCCGCCGGCTTGTCGCAGACCACGGACCAAGCGCCATGGCTCGAGCGCACCGTGCCCGGCGGTTGTGGAACCTGGGTGGTGGGGACCTGCTGGGTATGTGTCGGTTGCTGCTGAGCCTGCTGCGGTTGCAACTGTTGGGCCTGCGGCGCCGGCTGTGCCTGCTGCGCTGAAACGGGCACGGCAACCGCGACAGCGATGCTGGCGGTGGCAAACCAAAGCCGCGCGAGGGAACGAAAACCCATGGAAACCTCTAGATTCGAATCAGTGCCGCTATTGTTGAAGCCCAGCCTGGCAAATGAAAAGCCCCGCCTGCTGAATTCCAACCGAGTGCGGCGGAAATACGACCTCTATCCTATTTTGTCCCGGCAACGCGATGGACCATCATGCAATTTTTCGTATGATGATGAAATGCTTGGCATGTTTAGTGAGCCCGGGGGAGTATAGTTCGCGCAAAAATGCCGCACGGACAAATGTTGTGAGTTGTTGCGGTGTGCCCCAAACTGTGGTTTGAAGCGCAGAGGACTGTAGGGATACTGCGTTTGAGGTTGATCTGGGATCAAACGCTGGAGGGAGAGACATCGTGATTAAGAGGGCTTATGCAGCTCTGGCGGCTATCGCCTGTCTGCTTTTTGCGACCGGCAGCTATGCCGATCAGCCAAAACCATGGGAAACCGGTCTGCAGGAGGCGGCAACCGGCAACATGCATGAAATACGCTGGTTCGAAGCATACACGCTTTGGTTTATCATTCCGGTTACTTTGCTGGTACTCGTCCTTCTGATCGTCGTCATGGTCAAGTTTCGGGCCTCCAAGAATCCGGTGCCCTCCAAGACGAGCCACAACACGGTGATCGAGGTTATGTGGACGGTGGGGCCGGTTCTCGTTCTTCTGTTCCTAGCCGTACCGTCCTTCGAACTTCTGACAAAGCAGCTCACCTTTCCGCAGAATCCCGACGTGACCGTCAAGGCGACGGCGACGCAGTGGCAGTGGAACTACGAATATGAAAACAGCGGAAATAACCCGCTGGCTTTCGATTCCTTCATGCTGAAGGAGCCCGATCGCGGGGCAGCCGGCAAGGAAGACAAGTCGAAATATCCGCGGCTTCTCGCCGTCGACAACGAGCTGGTGCTGCCCGTCGACAAGGTCGTGCGCGTTCTCGTCACCGCGGCACCCACGGATGTCATCCATTCTTTCGGCATGCCGTCCTTCGGCCTCAAGATCGACGCCGTTCCGGGCCGTCTGAACGAGACCTGGTTCAAGGCCGACCGTGAAGGTCTGTACTACGGCCAGTGTTCCGAGCTCTGCGGCAAGGACCATGCGTTCATGCCGATCGCCATCCGCATCGTCTCCCAGGATCAATACCAGCAGTGGCTGACCAGTGCTGCCGGTGATCTGAGCAAGGCGAACAAGGCCCTGATGGCCGCCGTCGATCAGCCGGCTACCGTCAATGTCGCTGAAAACGTCGCGAAGTAAGAGGGATTAGGGACAATGGCTGGATCCACGGCACACGACGATCACTCGCACGATCATCACGACGCCCATGCGCATGACGATCACCACGCTCACAAGCCCAGTTTCGCAAACCGCTGGCTTTTCTCGACGAACCACAAGGACATCGGCACCCTCTATCTGATCTTCGCGATCTTCGCGGGTCTCATCGGCTTCCTGCTGTCGATTGCCATCCGCATGGAGCTGCAGGAACCCGGCATCCAGATCTTCAGCGGCCTGGCTTCCATGGTTTATGGCTATGCTGGCGATGCTTCCATCGATGGCGGCAAGCAGATGTACAACGTCTTCGTCACCGCTCACGCGCTGATCATGATCTTCTTCATGGTCATGCCGGCGATGATCGGCGGCTTTGCCAACTGGATGGTGCCGATCATGATCGGCGCGCCGGACATGGCGTTTCCGCGCCTGAACAACATCTCCTTCTGGCTGATCGTTCCGGCTTTCCTGCTTCTGATCCTGTCGATGTTCGTCGAAGGTCCGGCCGGTGCCTATGGCGCGGGCGGCGGCTGGACGATGTATCCGCCTCTATCCGGTGTGGTCGGTCATCCCGGACCTGCGGTCGACCTGGTGATCTTCGCGCTGCATATCGCCGGCGCATCCTCGATCCTTGGCGCGATCAACTTCATCACCACGATCCTCAATATGCGCGCTCCGGGCATGACGCTGCACAAGATGCCGCTTTTTGCCTGGTCGGTGCTGATCACCGCCTTCCTGCTGCTCTTGTCGCTGCCGGTTCTGGCAGGCGCCATCACCATGGTGCTGACCGACCGCAACTTCGGCACGACCTTCTTTGCCCCTGAAGGCGGCGGCGATCCGATCCTCTACCAGCACCTGTTCTGGTTCTTCGGTCACCCGGAAGTCTACATCCTGATCCTGCCCGGCTTCGGTATGGTCAGCCACATCATCTCGACCTTCTCGCGCAAGCCGATCTTCGGTTACCTCGGCATGGCCTATGCCATGGTTGCGATCGGTGCTGTCGGCTTCGTCGTCTGGGCTCACCACATGTATACGGTCGGCCTGTCGCTCGACACGCAGCGCTACTTCGTCTTCGCAACGATGGTCATCGCTGTTCCCACAGGCGTGAAGATCTTCTCGTGGATCGCGACGATGTGGGGTGGCTCGATCGAGTTCCGCACGCCGATGATCTGGGCGATCGGCTTCATCTTCCTGTTTACGGTCGGTGGCGTCACCGGCGTACAGCTCGCCAATGCCGGCCTCGACCGGGTATGGCACGACACCTACTATGTCGTGGCGCACTTCCATTACGTGCTGTCGCTCGGCGCCGTCTTCGCCATCTTCGCCGCCTGGTACTACTGGTTCCCGAAGATGACCGGCTACATGTACAACGAGAAGATCGGCAACCTGCATTTCTGGGTCACCTTCATCGGCGTCAACATGGTGTTCTTCCCGCAGCACTTCCTTGGTCGTGCCGGCATGCCGCGCCGCTACATCGACTATCCGGATGCGTTCGCCGGCTGGAACTTCGTTTCCTCCATGGGCTCCTATGTCGCAGCCGTGGGTGTGGTTATCTTCCTCTATGGCGTTTATGACGCCTTCGCCAAGAAGCGTGTTGCCGGCGACAATCCTTGGGGCGAGGGCGCTACGACGCTCGAATGGCAGCTGTCATCGCCGCCGCCGTTCCATCAGTGGGAAGAGTTGCCGCGTATCAAGTAGCCTATTCCCGGACGCCGTGATAAGCGGCGTCCGGCTCAACTGACATTGGAAATGAAAGAATGACGGTCATCGACAATCACGAAGCGCTTGCGAAGGAAGGCGATAACGGCCTCTCGGAAGCGGGTGCGCGCGATTATTTCGAGCTCCTGAAACCGCGCGTCATGTCGTTGGTCGTCTTCACCGCCTTTGCCGGCCTGGTTTTGGCGCCGGGGCATATCAATCCGGTTCTCGGTCTGATCGCCATTCTCTGCATCGCCGTCGGCGCCGGCGCATCCGGCGCGCTGAACATGTGGTACGACGCCGATATTGACGCGATCATGACCCGCACGGCGAAACGCCCGATCCCGGCTGGCCGCGTGGCACCTTCCGAAGCACTGGCTTTCGGCCTGATATTGTCGGGCTTCTCGGTGACGATCCTCGGTCTTGCCGTCAACTGGCTTTCGGCCGGCATCCTCGCCTTCACCATTTTCTTCTATGCCGTCGTTTATACGATGTGGCTGAAGCGCTCGACGCCGCAGAACATCGTTATCGGCGGTGCCGCCGGCGCTTTCCCGCCCGTCATCGGCTGGGCCTGCGTGACCGGCAATGTGACGATCGAAAGCGTCGTGCTCTTCCTGATCATCTTCCTCTGGACGCCGGCGCATTTCTGGGCGCTGGCGCTGTTCAAGATGGGGGACTACGAGTCCGTCGGCGTGCCGATGCTGCCGAACGTAGCGGGCATCCCCACCACCAAAAATCAGATCGTCGCCTATGCCGTGCTGACCGCCATTATCGGCGTGGTCCCGTCCTTCATGGGCTTTGCAAGCCTCGGCTACGGTGTCGTCGCCACCATTCTCGGTGTGATTTTCGTCCACTGTTCCATCTCTGTCTGGCGCATGCCGGATGACGATGTAAAGATGGCGCCGGCGAAGAAACTCTTTGCCTTTTCGATCTTCTATCTCTTCGCAATTTTTTCGGCGCTCTTGATCGACAGGCTCGTTGCCGCGCTGATGTCGGGTGGCGTGGGGGGCTGGCTATGATCGAACTTGTCAAGCTTACGGACGCGCAAAAGAAATCGCGGCGAGGGCGCAATATCGCGCTCGGCCTGGTGCTTGCCGGCCTGGTGATCCTGTTCTACGCGATCACCATCATCAAGGTCGGCACTGGACACGTTTGAGGAGGCGTGATGGAGGAGGGGACAACCAACAAGGTGAGGACGACAGGCCGCAACAATGGCCTGGTGGTTGCCATGTGCCTGAGTTTCGTCGTCGGTATGAGCGCCATGAGCGCCGCCGCCGTGCCGCTCTATCGCATCTTCTGCGAGGTCACGGGCTTCAACGGCACGACGCAGCGCGTCGACCAGGCATCCAGCGTTATTCTCGACAGGCCGATCAAGGTTACCTTCGACGCCAATGTTGCTCCGGGCGTGCCCTGGGACTTCAAGCCGATGCAGAAGGAAGTCAACCCGAAGATCGGCGAGACGATCGAGATCAAGTTCGTGGCCGAAAACAAGTCCGACCAGCCGACGCGCGGACAGGCAATTTTCAACGTCTCGCCGGTGGAAGCGGGCGCCTATTTCAACAAGGTGCAATGTTTCTGCTTCAACGAGACCGATCTCGCGCCGGGGGAAAAGCGTGAGATGCCGGTGGTCTTCTACGTCGATCCGGAGATTACCAAAGCGGAAGAGACGAAGACGATCACGGCGCTGACATTGTCCTACACCTTCTACCCACGCGATGGCGCAAAGCCAGTCGCGTCGAACGAGGGCGCGGCGACGAAGGCGGCGGAAAAGAAACTTTGATGGAGAGTGCTTTTCGGCTCAGCCGGGAGCAATATGGGAAAAAGTCATTCGGGGATTGCTGACATGGCAGAGGCGCATCAGAAGAAACACGACTACCACATCATCGACCCGAGCCCGTGGCCGCTGCTGGCAGCCATCGGGGCCTTCATCATCACCTTCGGTGGCGTCGGCTTCATGCGTTATCTCAACGGCGGCTCGCTGCACCTGTTCGGCCTCGATTGGGCGCACCCATGGCTGTTCTTCATCGGCCTGGCGCTGATCCTCTACGTCATGTACGGCTGGTGGTCGGACACGGTGAAGGAAGCGCATGAGGGCGCGCATACCCGCGTCGTCTCGCTGCATCTGCGCTACGGCATGATCATGTTCATCGCTTCGGAAGTGATGTTCTTCGTTGCCTGGTTCTGGGCCTATTTCGACGTCAGCCTCTTCCCGAACGAGGCGATCCAGGCATCGCGAACGGCCTTCCTCGGCGGGCAATTCCCGCCAAAGGGCGTTGAGGTCCTCGATCCCTGGCACCTGCCGATCTACAACACCATCATCCTGCTGCTGTCGGGCACGACGGTCACCTGGGCGCACCATGCGCTGCTGCATAATGACCGCAAAAGCATGATCCAGGGCCTGACGCTCACGGTTCTGCTCGGCGCGTTCTTTTCCTGCGTGCAGGCCTATGAATATGCCCATGCGCCCTTCGAGTTCAAAAACTCGATCTATGGCGCGACCTTCTTCATGGCGACCGGTTTCCACGGTTTCCACGTATTGATCGGCACGATCTTCCTGCTGGTCTGCCTGATCCGCGCGATCAAGGGTGACTTCACGCCGAAACAGCATTTCGGCTTCGAGGCGGCCGCCTGGTACTGGCACTTCGTCGACGTCGTCTGGCTGTTCCTGTTCTTCTGCATCTATATCTGGGGCAGTTGGGGCGCACCAATCGCGCACGGCTAAGCGGCGGACGCGGAATTTTGATGAAGAGGCGGGCCGAAATGCCCGCCTTTTTCTTTTGGAGCAGGTAGCCTCAGCCGCTCGCCGCAAGCCGCTCGAATGCTGTCGGTCGTGGAATGCCCCGATCCATCAGCCGCCCGATCTCCTCGGCGCAGGCCTCAGCGCTTGTGATCGAGGTATCGACCTCCAGATCGTAGATGCCGGGCCGATGCACCTCTGCCTGCCAGGCAAGAACCGGCGCCGGGATCGGCTCGTCGGCGGAGACACCGACATAGGTGCCGCGCCGCTCCGAGCCTTCCACTAGCCGCCGCTGCATGATGGTTTCGATCGGGCAGCGCACGCCGACGAAGACAACGGGCAGGCCGGTCAATCGCCGGGCACAGTCCTGCAAGATGCCGAGCGGGCGAGAATGGGCATCGTGATGGCCGAACTCGGCGACGACATTGAGCCCGAGACGGCTATGGGCTGCAATGGAGGCGTAGAGCGCGGCATAAAGGCGCGGGACAAGCGGCTCGAGATCAGGCCTCTCGCCGCCTGGCCGCAGGCCGATCCCCGGCCCGTAACGTTTTGGCGTGACGTGCCTGACATAGGCGTCGACGCCGAGATTCATCCAGGGGCCGTCGAAACCGGCCTGAATGGCCTCGACAATGCTGGATTTTCCGGATCGCGGCGCGCCGTTCAGAATGATGATCCGGCCGGCGTCGCGGTCTTGATGGATGTCCATGGGCCTCCTCCGTGGCGTCTCTATTGTAGCAGGCTCGCAGTGCTCACCAAGCTTTTGGATTGGACGGACGGCGGCATCGTGGTTACTGATGATGGCATGGACGAAAACCGGACATTCGTCCGGAAGACATACCGATTCGAGACCAAACCTTGACCTCAGAGCAAGACAAAACCCCAGACGACGGGGCAAACAGCGACAGTGCCCTGTTTCCGCCGGTCGATCCTTTCAAGGTCGGCCTTCAGGGATGTTGCCCGCGTTGCGGAAATGGCAAGCTCTTCGATGGGCTTCTGGGGCTGAAGCCACGCTGTGCGGCCTGCGATCTCGATTATGCCTTTGCCGATGCCGGCGATGGGCCGGCGGTCTTCGTCATTCTCATTGTCGGTTTCATCGTCATCGGCGCGGTCCTGTGGCTGCAAGTCAATTACGGGCCGCCGATATGGGTGTATGTCGTGCTGTTTGGGCCGCTGACCATCATCCTGTCGCTTCTGTCGCTGCGCTGGTGCAAGGGCATCCTGATCGCCCTGCAATATCGCAACAAAGCCAGTGAAGGGCGTCTTCACCGTGACTGAGGCTGTTATCCCCGCACGCCGCGCCAACCCGTTCTGGCAGGTCGGCAAGGTGCTGATCCTGCTCGTGGCGCTTGCCATCCTGCTGGCGCTCGGCACATGGCAGGTCGAGCGGCTGCACTGGAAGGAAGGCTTGCTCGCCGACATCGCCACGCGTCAGTCCGCGCCGCCCGTGCCGCTATCGGCAATCGAGGCCATGGCCGCGTCCGGCGGCGATATCGAATATCGTGGCGTCACGGCGACCGGCCGCTATATCAACAACAAGGAACGGCATTTCTTCGCGACCTATGACGGAGAACCCGGTTTCCATATCTACACGCCGCTGCAGCTGGCCGACGGGCGCTATCTCTTCGTCAACAGAGGCTTCGTGCCCTATGACGCCAAGGAGCCGGAAATGCGCATGCAGGGGCAGCTGACGGACCAGCAGACCGTCACCGGCCTTGCCCGCGCCAAGCTCGCCAGCCAGCCCTCCGGCATGCCGGACAATGATCTCGCCAAGGATATTTTCTACTGGAAAGACCTAGACGCCATGGCGTCGAGCGACGGGCTGCCGAAGGACAAGGTGCTGCCCTTTTTCGTCGATGCCGACAAGACGCCCAATCCGGGGAGCATGCCGATCGGCGGCGTCACAATCGTCGATCTGCCCAACAATCATTTGCAATATATCGTGACCTGGTATGGTCTGGCGGCGGTGCTCGTCGCCATTGTCGCGATCTCCTGGTGGCGCAAACATCATCCAGACGCACCGTCGCAATAGATTTGCGCAATAGAATAGCTTCATTTCGATGGGATATTGGGCTAGAGCATGATCCCAAAAGTGCGCAGCGGTTTTTGGATAAGATCATGCGGACGAGTGGGACAAGCGGCAAGGCGAACCTATCTATAGCTTTGCCATCGTCCCGGATTTCGGAAGAGATATGAACATAGCAGTTTCCAAACCTGACCTGACCATCCGGCTCTGCGGCCCGCGCGGCTTTTGCGCCGGCGTCGATCGCGCCATCCAGATCGTCGTGCTGGCGCTGAAATCCTATGGCGCGCCGGTCTATGTCCGCCACGAGATCGTGCACAATCGCTACGTGGTCGAAGGGCTGGAAGCCAAGGGCGCCATCTTCGTCGAGGAGCTGGACGAAATCCCGGCGGAACATCGCGCCCAGCCGGTGGTTTTTTCCGCCCATGGCGTGCCGAAGGCCGTGCCGGCGGATGCGGACGCGCGCAATCTCTTCTATCTCGACGCCACTTGCCCGCTGGTCTCCAAGGTGCACAAGCAGGCCATGCGCCACAATCGCCTCGGCCGCCACGTCGTCCTCATCGGCCATGCCGGCCACCCGGAAGTGATCGGCACCATGGGCCAGCTTCCCGAAGGCACGGTGTCGCTGATCGAGACCGTCGAGGATGTCGATGTCTATGAGCCCACTGATCCGGATAATCTCGGTTACGTCACCCAGACGACGCTCTCGGTCGACGACACCGCCGGCGTCATTGCGCGGCTGCAGGAGCGTTTCCCGAACTTGACGGCGCCATCGGCCGATTCGATCTGCTACGCCACCACCAACCGCCAGGAAGTTGTGAAGCAGGCGGCTCCCGGCTGCGATCTCTTCATCGTCGTCGGCGCGCCGAACTCGTCCAACTCGAAACGTCTGGTCGAAGTGGCGCTGAGGGCAGGGGCGACGAAGTCCGTGCTCGTGCAGCGCGCCGCCGAGATCGATTGGGACGATATCGGCGATATCAAAACCGTTGGTCTCTCCGCCGGTGCATCTGCGCCAGAGGTTATCGTCAATGAGATCATCGAAGCCTTCCGCGCCCGCTATAATGCGGTGGTGGAGCTGGCCGAGACGGTCAAGGAGACAGAGAATTTCCTCGTCAATCGCGAGCTGCGCAACATCGAGCTGACGACGGCGGACATGGCTTTCGTCAACGGCGAGTGAAGAGTGGCCACCTCGTCCTTCGAGGCCCTGCCGCTTGCGCTGACGCTGCATCGGCAAGGCACCTCAGGATGAGGTGGAGAGAGTTTCGCCACCAGGCACCAAAGATCAGTCCTCATGGTGAGGAGGCCCGCAGGGCCGTCTCGAACCACGAGGGTGGGTGGCTACTGGTGGCCGGCATGTATCTAACAGGGAATAATTCGTGGCCGTTTATACCGATATTACCGAAGACGATCTGAAGTGGTTCCTGACGGAATATGATGTCGGCACATTGCTCTCCTACAAGGGCATCGCCGAGGGCGTCGAAAACTCCAATTTCCTGCTGCACACCTCGCGCGATCCGCTGATCCTGACGCTCTATGAAAAGCGCGTGGAAAAGAACGACCTGCCGTTCTTCCTCGGCCTGATGCAGCACTTGGCGAGCCGTGGGCTTTCCTGCCCGCTGCCGCTGCCGCGCAGGGATGGCGAGCTGCTCGGCCATCTTTCCGGCCGCCCGGCGGCGCTGATCTCCTTCCTCGAGGGCATGTGGCTGAGGAAGCCCGAGGCGAAACATTGCCGCGAGGTCGGCAGGGCGCTGGCCGCCATGCATGTCGCGGGCGAAGGTTTTGCTATCAAGCGGCCGAACGCGCTGTCGCTTCAGGGCTGGCAGGGGCTTTGGGAAAAGTCCGAGGCCCGCGCCGACGAGGTCGAGCCCGGCCTCCAGGACGAAATCCGCGGCGAACTCGAATTTCTGGGCCACCACTGGCCGAAGGACCTGCCGGATGGCGTCATCCATGCCGATCTCTTCCCGGACAATGTCTTCTTCCTCGGCGACGAGCTTTCCGGCCTGATCGACTTCTATTTCGCCTGCAACGATCAGCTCGCCTACGACGTCTCGATCTGCCTCAACGCCTGGTGCTTCGAGAAGGACGGCGCCTACAACATCACCAAGGGCATGGCGCTGCTGGAGGGCTATCAGAGTGTGCGGCCGCTGAGCGAGGCCGAAATCGCCGCCCTGCCGACGCTTGCGCGCGGCTCGGCGCTGCGCTTCTTCCTGACCCGCCTCTACGACTGGCTGACGACGCCGGCCGGCGCCATGGTCACCAAGAAGGACCCGCTCGAATATCTGCGCAAGCTGCGCTTCCACCGCCAGATCGCCTCCAGCGCCGAATACGGGCTGAAGGCATGAAACAGGTCGATATCTTCACCGACGGCGCTTGCTCCGGCAATCCCGGCCCGGGCGGCTGGGGCGCGGTGCTGCGCTATGGCGATGCGGAAAAAGAACTGTTCGGCGGCGAGGCCGAGACGACCAACAACCGCATGGAGCTGATGGCGGCGATTTCGTCGCTGAACGCGCTGAAGAGCCCCTGCGAAGTCAACCTCTATACCGATTCCAAATATGTGATGGACGGCATCTCCAAGTGGATTTTCGGCTGGAAGAAAAACGGCTGGAAAACCGCCGACAAGAAGCCGGTGAAAAATGCCGAACTTTGGCAAGCGCTCGAAGAAGCCCGCAACAGGCATCAGGTGACGCTGCACTGGGTCAAGGGCCATGCCGGGCACCCGGAGAACGAGCGTGCCGATGAGCTGGCGCGCAAGGGGATGGAGCCGTTTAAGCGGAAGTAGGGGTTGGTGGGTGGGGAGCTGGACTACCGCAATGGCTTTGTCCGAAAACGTATATCCCACGGGCAACAACCTGACCCGCCGGCCTTATGTCCTTCCGTCATAGTAAAAATTGACCCGGAAAGATTTACGCATTGCCGGGAGAGGGGTTGATGACGCTAAACCAGAGCCTGCTTACAGGGGAACGGCTGACGATTTGTCTTCAACTTCTTCGTAAAAATTTGCCGTTCGCGCAGCTTACGAGCGTTACGGAGCAGTTCCAGCCACCAAGCGAGCAGCATAATCAGCCATAACGTGATCAATTGCGGTCAGTAGGGGCTCAAAGCCTTTAAAATCGATCTTGTCTTGGTTGGGGCGTACAACGTTTTTGGCGAATGTGTGTTTTGAATAGAATTTCGAACCATCTGGCTCCTTGTTTGTCAAATCCAGCTTTTTTCCGTCATAAATCGTATTGAGTAAGGCCGGCTCGAAGAGCCCTTCAATTGCGGTAACAGGGTTCCCAGTTGGCGGGATCGGGACCGCATATAAGTTCGCGTAGACGTAATAAAACGGGTCCGTGCCGCTTACCTTTGTTTTGGTGATTGAGCCCAATGTGGAAAAGAAAGCCTTTGCCCCATCGTCATTATCTACAAGAATGATGACTGGTTGTGTTCCGCCAAACTTAAAGCCACTGATCCTCTTTCTATATTCGCCCAGCAGATTTTTCAGTTCCCCGGTGCCCCCAGATAGGCCCATTAACTCACGACTGGAATTGCTGTACTTGAAAAACTGGAGTTTGTGCTCTTTTTTCTTGTCCACGACAGTAATCAAATTCGGGTACTTTGCCGCAAGCTGGTTGAGAGCAGCCTTCAGATAAATCGTATCGGTTACCCCCTCCCCAATGATGACCGGCATGGAGCTTCCGAAGAAAGAGATGTAGTTGAGGTATTGCTGATATAATTTGAAGGGTGCGGTCGTTTTGAGAGGAGGACCATTTTCAAGTTTGTTCTGTGTTGAACGCACGTGATGGATGTAACTCAGCCGTCCCCGCAATACTGCGTCGGAAATCGGTTTCGGTGTCCCATCTTTGACAATAAAAGCAAATCCGTCTTTAAACAGATTATGGCACATTGCGCGTGTTGTGTGATAAAATTCAGTTGGAACAGCTACCTTCTTATTTACAATTAATCCGGTCGCTTCCTGCCTTGACGACTTGTATTGGACGCGCGTCTTTGCATTGTTCAACTTAAACCCGCTTTTAAAGACGTTTTTAAGGAGTGCATCGCCCGCAAGCCATTCGTGAGAGTTATCTTCGTTTTGGTACGCTATTGCTTTTGGAAACGAGCGCTTGTTAGTCGAAAAACTAAGATCGTCAACATAGCGTGTATAAGTACACCTATGGCGCGCCGCCATTCGCGAAAGTCTCATGTCGAGAATATGCCCGATAAAGTCCGAAATAATTGGCGAGCACGGACTGCCTTGCGGTAGACTATTACCTTGGCAAGCAATTTGAGCAATGACAGTTGCCACTTTAGGATCTAACGCGAATTCCTGATTTCTGACAAAGAAGCCGTATACCCGTCCAAAGTTTATCGACGGGAAAAAATCCTTCAAATCCGAGTTGAAAACGTATGTCTTATTTCTGTGATTACGAGCGTTCGTGATTATCGATAGTTTTCTCTTGAAGCCGTGAGAGACAACACAATTATCATTCACTTTTCTCTGTATTTTTATCTCATCTTGTATGTCTTGTAGCAAATCGGCCAACGACCTCTGAATTCTCTTCAGGCGGGCAACAGGCGCGTGTATAGTTCGTTTTCCACCAGACTTTTTGGTGATTTCGAAGCTTTTATATTTTAAATTACTCGGAATTTTGTAGAGAATAAAAGATAGAACTCTCGGCTGCTCACCGAGTATGCTGGCGAGATCAGATAGCGACTTTGCTTTCTTTAATGCCTCAAGTTTGGACATTTAGTTGATCTTTAAAAGGCTTGCGGACACTCTTATGCGAGCGGAGATATTATACAAATCCCATCATCTGGAAGTATCGTCGGGCAAACTGCCTGACAATGTTTTCAACTGCCATGAAACTTGGCAACAAAATCTGTCCGCAAGCCCAGACCTTACGAAGCACTAATTCCGTCTCAGCACAACCGATGGGTGATCGCGCCTGTTACTTTTCAACAGTGTTATTCACGCTTTAAATCGATATGCCGCAATCGTTATGCACATAAAGCATTGGTGTGGCGCTCGCACGGATAACGAGGCGAAGCGCAGTGGGAAGTATTGTCCGCGCGAGCAACTGCGAAGTAGCAAGGGCATACGCCTACTTCGTTGTGCAACATTGCATTCAAAAATTCTAACACACAATGTGGTGCAATTTGCTGATACGCCGAGAGGCCAAAGCGGATTTTAGTTTATTGTCTTAACAGAGACACAAATGAGGGATGTCTTCTTCCTACTTACCATCCCCAAAAGCCAGGTTTATAAAGCTTTTGAGTGATGCGTGCTCCCTCCGGATTTATGTCCACACCCGATCTTGCCCCATCCCCCTTTCCCTCTATGCTGCCCCCAACATCCAGGGAGGCTGTATCCATGATCCTGCATTGCGTTTTCCTGCGGCTCAAATCCGCCATGACACAGGATGAGAAGAAAGCGCTTTTCGAATCCGTGGCCGCGTTGCAGCAGGTCATTCCCGGCATCCTCGATATCAAATACGGGCCGAATGTCTCGCCGGAAGGGCTGCATGGCGGCTTTGTCGATGGGTTTGCGGTGACGTTTGAAAGTGTCGAGGCGCGGGATGCCTATCTGGTGCATCCGGAGCATGTCGCCGTTGGCGAGCGTATCGTCTCGTCGACCGATGGCGGCCTTGCCGGGCTGCTGGTCTTCGATCTTAATCTTTAAATAGAAAAGAGGCCGCGGGCTGGTGCCTGCGGCCCTATCTGTTCAGCTGCCTCAGCTCGATTTCGCCATGGCGGCGGCGAGCTGGTCAACGTTATAACGGAACATTTTTTCATATGTCGGAGCCGGGCCGTTGGCCTTGGAGAGGGCTTCGACATAGAGCTCGCCGCCGGGCTCGGCGCCGGTGGCCTTGGCAACCTGCTTGACCAGGCGCGGATCGTTCGAGTTTTCGAAGAAATAGGTCTTCACATGCTCGGTCTTGATCTGCTCAATCAGCTTGGCGACAGCGGCGGCCGAGGCTTCGGTTTCCGTCGAGACGCCAAGCGGCGACAGGAAGCTGACATTGTATTCGCGGCCGAAATAGCCGAAGGCGTCGTGGCTGGTCAGGACCTTGCGGCGGTCCTCGGCGATCTTGTCGAACTTGCCGTGAGCATAGGCGTCCAGCTCGGTCAGCACCTTGGTGTAGCGCTCGGCATTGGCCTTGAAATCGGCGGCGTCGGCCGGATCGGCAGCGGACAGCGCCTTTTCGATGTTGGCGACCCAGATCTTCACATTGACCGGGCTGTTCCACACATGCGGATCGGTGATCGTCTTGCCATCGTCGACCATGGTGCGGGCGTTGATGCCTTCCGAGGCGACGACCGGCGTGCCCTTGTAGCCCGATGCGCTGATCAGCCGGTCCATCCAGCCTTCCAGGCCTTCGCCGCTGACGAAGGTGACCTTGGCGGCATTGAGCTTCTTGGCGTCGGCCGGCGAGGGCTCGAATTCATGGGGGTCGCCGTTCGGGCCGACGAGGCTCGACACCTTCACATGGTCGCCGCCGACCTGCTTGACGACGTCGGCAAGCACGGTGAAGGAAGCGACGACGTTCAGCGTCTCGGCGGAGGCGGGAGCCGCGACGCCGAAGGCGACGAAGGCCGCCGCCGCAGTGGAGAGAAGCAGTCTGTGTTTGCTCATGAATGTCTCCTTGATCGAGATTAGCCCCTGAGATGGGGACGGGGGATGAACCGGCGGGCGATGCCCGAGGGTGCGAAGAGAATGGAAAAGCCGTAGATGATGCTCGCCGTGATGATGATGGTCGGGCCGGAGGCGAATTCGAGATGGTAGGAGGCGATGAGGCCGATATAGCCCGAGGCCGCCGCCGTTGCCGTCGCGATCGCCATCATCGCGGGCAGGCTGCGCGACCAGAGCTGCGCAATCGCCGCCGGCAGCATCATCAGCCCCACGGCCATCAGCGTGCCGAGCGCCTGGAAGCTGGCGACGAGATTGAGCACGACGAGCAGCAGGAAGAGGAAATGATAGACCGGCCCGCGCCCGCCGACGGCGCGCAGGAAGCCGGGATCGAAGCACTCCATCACCAGCGGCCGATAGATCACCGCGAGCATCAGCAGCGTCGCGGTGGTGATCGCGCCGATCTGATAGAGGGCAGGGGCGTCGATGGCGAGGATCGTGCCGAATAGCACATGCAGCAGATCGATATTGGAGCCGCGCAGAGAGACGATGAGCACGCCGAGCGCCAGCGAGGTCAGGTAAAAGCTGGCGAAACTCGCATCCTCCTGCAGCACCGTCATGCGGCTGACGAGCCCGGAGAGCAGCGCCACCGACAGGCCCGCCACCAGCCCGCCAAGCCCCATGGCCGTCAGCGACAGCGAGCCGGCGATCAGATAGCCGATCGCAGCACCCGGCAACACCGCATGGCTCATGGCATCGCCCATCAGGCTCATGCGCCGCAGCATCAGGAAGACGCCGATCGGGCCGGAGCCGAGGCCGAGGCAGAGGCAGGCGATGAGTGCGCGTCGCATGAAGCCGTAATCGGCAAAGGGCGCGAAGAAGATGTCATAAGCCGTCATTCGGCCGGCTCCCGCTTCGCCAGTGCGTAGCCGGCATGATCCGGCTCGGGTGAGCAATCGTCGGCATCCTCGTCCCAACGCTCGGCCATAGCCCGCGCCTTGATAAGGTTGGCGGGGCTCATCACATCCTCAGTCCGGCCCCAGCCGACCAGCTCGCGCGCAATCAGCAGCGTCTCGGGAAAATGCGCCCGCACCTGATCGAAATCATGCAGCACGGCAATCACCGTGCGTCCGTCGCCATGCCAGCGCAGCACGATATCGAGGAGGTCGCGCGTCGTGCGTTGATCGATGGCGGTGAAGGGTTCGTCGAGCAGGATGACGCGGGCGTCCTGCAGCAGCAGCCGAGCAAAGAGCACGCGCTGAAACTGCCCGGCCGAGAGCGAGCCGATATGCCGGCGCTCGAATCCGGAAAGGCCAACGGCTGCCAGCGCATCGCGCGCCCGCTCGGCATCCGCGCGCGAAAAGCGGCCGAAGGCGCCGGAATTCTTCCAGGCACCGAGCATGATCGTATCGGCAACCGAGATCGGAAAGCGGCGGTTGATATCGGCCGCCTGCGGCAGATAGCCAAAGTCATTGCGCGTCAGCTGGCCACGATCGATTGAGCCCTCAGCGACCCGGAGCTCGCCGATGATCGCCTTCAAAAGCGTCGACTTGCCCGCCCCGTTCGGCCCGGCAATCGCCGTCAGGCTGCCGCTCTGGAAGGCGCCGGAAACATGATGCACGGCCGGATGGCGCTCATAGGTGACGGTGAGGTTGTCGAGGCGGATCAGAGCGCTCATGCCAAGGCCACCGCCCAGCCGATGGCCGCCCAGAGAACCGCAACGCCAACCGCGACAAAGACCAGGCGCGTCAACACGGAGCGCCCGATCAGGGAGGCGGCGAAGGGATCGTTGCTGAAGGGCATGCGGCGTTCTCTTAATGTAATAACGTTACGTGTAGTAGCCGAGAGAATGCGGCGAAAAAGAGGCGGGGTGTGGATTGATGGGAGTTGAGCACTGGCAATTGGCGCTCTGTGCCAATAATGCTATATATGGCACATTATCTGTTATTCACCGATTTGGCCGGTCCTGCAGGAGAGACGCTTGTGAATGTTTCTATAGGTGAGCGCTGGGAAAAATTCGTAGAGAAGACGGTGGAAGAGGGGCGTTATAGCTCCGCCAGCGAAGTCGTGCGCGAAGGTCTCCGGCTCGTGGAGGAGCGTGAGACGAAGATCGCGGCCTTGAGGCGTACTTTGGAGGCGTCGATTGCTCGTGGGGGCGATATATCGGACGAGGAGCTTGGTGCCGCTCTGGAAGCCAGGGCCGCTGAACTGGCAAAGGAAGGCTACTGAGTGGCTCGGCTTCGTTATACAGCCGATGCTCAAACGATATCCTTGATATTCTCGAATTTATAGCGCGCCAAAGTGGCAGTCAAAAAGTCGCTCTGAAATTTACTGGGCAGCTACGCCGGAAGTGCTCAGATCTTGCCGCTTTGCCGGGTCAGATGGGTCGTATGCGACCGGAATTGAAAGACGATATGCGCAGCTTTGCATTTCGCGGTTATGTGATCTTTTTTCGCTATGTCGATAATGTTTTCGAGGTCTTGAATGTGCTCGAAGGACATCGCGATATCGACACCCATTTTAACGAGGAGGAATGAAGCGGGGTGCCTCTGAGACGCCCCGCTTCTTCTATCTGGATAGTCCTCAAAGCTGCTCGATCATCGCGGCCGCCGCCGAAACCGTGGCCTGGCCAGGGCTTTCCTCGATGTTGAGCGTCTTTACCACGCCGTCTTCCACCAGCATGGAATAGCGCTTGGAGCGAACCCCGAGGCCGCCGGCGGAGAGGTCAACGTCGAGGCCGACGGCCTTGGCAAACGAGCCGTCCCAGTCGGCGAGGAAGTGGATCTTGCCCATTCCGCCGGAGGATTGCGCCCAGGCGCCCATGACGTGCCAGTCGTTGACGGAGATGACAGCGATGTCGTCGACACCCTTGGCGAGGATGGCGTCACGATTTTCCAGGTAGCCCGGCAGATGGTTCAGCGAGCAGGTCGGCGTGAAGGCACCGGGTACGGCGAAAAGCACGACGCGCTTGCCGGCAAAAAGCTGATCGGTGGTGATCTCCACCGGGCCGTCGGCGGTCTTTTCCTTGAAGGTGGCGGCAGGCAGCTTGTCGCCGATAGCGATGGTCATGGCTCTCTCCTTGGGTCGCGATTGAGGGCGGCTGGACCGCCGCCCTGAATGTAGATGTCGGGCAAAACTATAGGTCCAGCCTATTCGAACGCAAGCGTCGTTTCCATCGCACGCTCGCCGTCGATGACGAGGACGCTCCAGCTCTTGCCCTTGACATCGTAATTCCTCGGCAGCTTGCCGATGGCGATATCGGTTGCAAAGGTCTTGCCGTCGCGCTTGCCGTTGGCCTGTTTGAAAAAGACATAACCGGCCGGTCCAGTCACATAGATCAGCGGCGCGTCTCCACTTGCCTCCGGCAGCGTCAGGCGCAGCGAAAGCATCTTTCCATCGGCTGAAAGACTATGGCTTTCGGCGGTAAAGTCCGGGGTGGGGGCCTGCGGCAACGATGCGTCGGCGGCGTCCAGCAAAGCCTGTTCATGTGGGGTCGACTGACCGGCGGCCGAAAGCGGCAGCGAAAGCTCGGCCTGGAATGGAATGCAGATATCCTTGCAAAGGCCGATGAAGGCCGTGAGCTCAAGCTTCGCCGGTTGTTTACCCTCGATGCGGAAATCCAGCGGCAATGTCACCGGCGCATCATAGCCGATCTCCTGGATCGCGCCGACGATGATCGGCTTGGGTACGGGAAAGCTCATCTTCGTAAGCGCAATGCCACCGTCCGGTACCGGACTGACCTGCGGTGGAATTCCACTCTCGCCGGGCTCGCGCCAGTATGTGATCCAGCCGGGCGCCGGCTCGATCTGCAACGCGGCGCGAATACGACCTTGCGCATCCGGCGCCAGCGCCACCAACCGCATGCGGCCGCCCGGATTGTCGGCCCAGTCGCTCGTGGCGGCATGGACAGGCGAAGAGGCCAGTATCGTTGCCGCGAGCACGCCCAGCGGCATTCTCAATAGGCCAGCAAAACAGAGTTTTTCCAACATGAGACAAGGGTTTACCGGATGGCGCCGTGCTGTGCCAGAACAGCGGGAAAAAGAAATGATCATTTTCAGTTGATTGATTTATGACATTGCCCCATCTTTCTTTTCGGGGGCGCAGTTACGGACTGCAGTCAGGAGGCACGATGTCCCTATCGACGTTGAAGAATAGACGCGAAAGAGGTTTGCTCGACGGCCAGTTCCTGATTGCCATGCCTGGCATGGAAGACCGGAATTTCAACCGTACGGTGATCTATATCTGTGCTCATTCCGATGCCGGAGCCATGGGTTTCGTCATCAACCGCGCACAGAACCTGACTTTTGCCGATGTGCTACTGCATCTGGATATGATCAAGGATGACGACGCTATCGTCCTGCCGCCGGTCGCACGGGATTTCCCGATCCAGACCGGCGGGCCGGTCGAAAGCGGCCGGGGCTTTGTCCTGCATTCCGACGACTATCTGAGCGACGGCAGCATCCCGGTCAGTGACGATATCAGCCTGACGGCGACCTTGGATATCGTCAGGGCCATTTCCAAAGGCAGTGGGCCGAAGCGCGCCACCATGCTGCTCGGCTACGCCGGCTGGGGAGCGGGTCAGTTGGAGGCGGAGATCGGTAGCAACGGCTGGCTGAACTGCCCGGCCAATGAAGAGCTGATTTTCGACCGTAGCCTTGACGATAAATATGAGCGCGCTCTGGCTTTGATGGGTATCAACGCCGCGATGCTTTCACCGCATGCGGGCCATGCTTGAGACATTCGAGCGGAACGAAACATCACCCGTGACGTTTCCTCCTGACAGTACCGGCAACCCCGCTGGTGCCGAATGAGGAGATGCTCGACATGGGTAGCATGAGTGACAAGGTATCCGGCAAGGTCAATGAAATCGCCGGCAAGGCCAAGCAGGCCGTCGGCAAGGCCACCGATGACAAGCAAATGCGCGCCGAAGGGGCCGGCCAGGAAGTCAAGGGCAAGGTGCAATCGGCTGTTGGCAAGGCCAAGGATAAGGTCAAGGGTGCGGTCGACCGGATGTGATCCGATTTGAATTTAAGCATAAACTTATGAATTGCCGTGCCATTTGATATGCTGCCGCTTATGCGGCAAAACAAAAGAGCCTGCCGCGGTGTCGTGGCGGGCTCTTTTATGTCCGTCATGGCTTAATTGCGGGGGTTTTCCATGCGGCTATTTGCTTGTGATCATTGCGGCCAGCCGGTGCATTTCGATAACAGGCAGTGCATGCGCTGCGGCCATCAGCTCGGTTTTGTTCCGGAGCTTCTGGCGATCTATGCGCTGGAGACCGGTGACGGACAGGATTGGCGCGTGGTTGCCGAGCCGGATAGAACGGTGCGTTTTTGCGCCAATGCCGAACTCGATACCTGTAATTGGCTGGTGGGTGCGGGAGATCCGGAACCCTTCTGCATAGCCTGCCGACATAACCGCCTGGTGCCGAACACCGATACGCAACAGGGCATCGACCGTTGGCGGCGGATCGGTCAGGCTGAGCGGCATCTGTTCTATTCGCTCTTGCGCTGGAACCTGCCGCATCCGGATCGCAAGCAGGATCCGCAGGGCGGGCTGGTCTTCGACTTCCTCGAGGACGAGGTCCAGGCAGGCTATGTCGTGCCGGCCAGGACCGGTCATGAGGAAGGGCTGATTGCTATCCGTGCCGCCGAGGCTGACGATGTGACGCGCGAACAGGCGCGTGCCTCGATGAACGAGCCTTACCGCACATTGCTCGGCCATTTCCGTCATGAGACAGGTCATTTCATCTGGAACAAGCTGATCCGCGACCGCAACCAGTTCGACGCCTTCCGTGCCGTCTTCGGCGATGAGCGGATGGATTACGGCGTGGCCCTGCAGCAGCATTACGACAACGGCCCGCCGCCGAGCTGGCGGGACAATTTCATCAGCGCCTATGCCAGCGCCCACCCCTGGGAAGATTTCGCCGAATGTTTCGCGCATTATCTCCATATCGTCGACACGCTGGAGACCGCCCGCTCTTTCGGCCTGGCGGTTGATCCCTATGGCTACCACGAGATGGCGGCGGAGGTGGATTTCGATCCTTACAGGGCTGAAAGCGCTGCACAGCTGGTCAGCGCCTGGATCCCTTTGAGCGTCGCCATCAATGCTATCCAGCGCAGCATGGGCCAGCCGGATGCCTACCCCTTCATCCTGTCGCCACCGGTGGTGACGAAGCTGGAATATATTCGGCAGGTGATTGGCGCGGCGTAAGTACAATATCCTGTTAGGATAGGAGGCGGCCGCAAATTCGGGGCCCTATCTCGCCCTTGGCGGGCGAGAAAGCAATTTCACTGGTTTAGGAATTGCGACACCGAGGTCTCAGCATATTTGAGACTAAGCGCAATTTCTAAGCCATTGAAATTGCCAGAGCGGGGGTCACGTTCTTGCTTAAATCATTCCAAGGATTAAGTGCGTCCCTACCTACCGCCGCCCTTGCAAAAATCTAGCACTTAGCCTTCCGGCTAAATGCTGATTTTGCTATCCCGCCCGCAAGGGGCGGGATAGACCGGCCCCTAAGCCCGCTTCGTCAGCGGAAAGCGTTCCTTCAGCAGCCGCAGCACCGAGTCCGTCCCCATCGGCGGTCCGAAGATGAAGCTTTGGCCGTAGGCGCAGCCCATCTTGGCGAGTTCGAGCGCATCCTCTTCCGATTCGATGCCCTCCGCGACGACACCCATGTTGAGTTCGCGCGCCATGGAGATGACGGAGCGCAGAAGTATGGCCTTCTTGTCGCTTTCGTCGCAGACCATCGTCTTGTCGAGCTTGATCGTGTCGAAGGGGAAGCGGGTGAGGTAGGAGAGCGAGGAATAGCCGGTGCCGAAATCGTCAAGCGCCAGGCCGATGCCGGCGTCGCGCAGCTTGCCGAGTACGAGGCGGGCCTGTTCCGGGTTCTCCATCACCTGCGATTCCGTCAATTCAAGCTTGATGCGGTGCGGCTCGCAATGCGTTTTGGCAAGCAGCGCGCGGATATCATCGTAAAGCTCGTTGTTGAGGAGCTGCACGCTGGAGAGATTGATGGAGACGAACAGTGGCAGGTCTCCGGTCTGGCGCTGCCAGGCCATCAGATCGTTGGTCGCCTGTTCCAGCGCGAACATGCCGAGCGGGCCGATAATATCGGAGGCTTCGGCGATCGGGATGAACTCCGACGGCGGAATATTGCCGCGCTTGGGATGCTCCCAGCGCATGAGCGCCTCGAAACCGGCGACTTCGGCGTCTTCCAAGCGAACGATCGGCTGATAGACCAGCGACAGTTCCTTGCGCTCGACGGCGCGGCGCAGGTCCGTTTCAAGCTGCAGGCGGTCGGTGCCGAAGCTGCGGAAGGCGGGCTGGAAAGGCTCGACGCGATTGCCGCCGGTGCGCTTGGCACGGTACATGGCAAGCTCGGCGTCGCTCAGCAGGCCCGAGGCATTTTCCTGCTGATCGACCCAGGACGTAAGGCCGATCGATGCCGTCAGAATGATCTCGCGATTGGCGAAGTTGATCGGCACCATGATCGCCTTGCTGATCGCATCCGCAAAATCGGCGACTTTGGCCGGATCGCGCTCGGACACCAGGATCAGGCCGAACTGGTCGCCGGAAAGTCTCGCCAGCGTATCCTGCGGCTTCATCAGACGGCGCAGACGGCGGGTGAGAGCGATCAGGATGTTGTCTCCGGCCGCGACACCGAGAGTGTCGTTGACCAGCTTGTAGCGGTCGATGTCGATCACCATCACGGTCGGGCGGATCTGATTGCCCTCTGATGCCAAAGTAAGGACGGCCTGTAGGCGGTCGAGGAAGACCTGGCGGTTCGGCAGTCCGGTCAGATTGTCGTGCAGCGCGTCGTGCAGCAGCCGCTCGATCGAATTTTTCTGCTCGGTGACGTCGACGACAGTGCCGACGCAACGGATGATTTCGCCGTTCGAGCCAAGCACCGGTCGGGCGCGGATCGACAGCCAATGGAAATGCCCGTCTTCGGCGCGAATGCGGAACTCATGATTCAGCCGGCCACGCCGATGTTCGAGAAGCACATCCAGCGTCGCGCGGAAGCGGTCACGATCGTCGGGATGCAGTCGTGGCAGCCAGTTGCGCGCCGCGCCGTGCATGGTGCCCGGCGACAGGCCGAGCTTCGTCGAGATATCCGGCGTCGTCACCACGCGGTCGCGCGCCACGTCCCAGTCCCAGACGGTATCGCCGGAGCCAGTGAGTGCCAGCGATTGCCGCTCGAGATCGGAGAACAGGCCTTGCTGGAACGCACCGCCGGCAAAGGCATGTTGCATCACCGTGAAGCCGATCAGGAGCACGATCAACACGAGGCCACCGCCAAGCGCCGGCTGGATGATGTCGTTGTCGAGCTTGCCGGTGATCGTCATCCAGCCGCCGAACAGCCAGACCAGGATCAGAGCCCAGGCGGGCACCAGCAGAATGGCGCGGTCATAGCGGCTGAAGCCGAGATAAATGATCAGCAGCAGACCAGCCGTCGCGGTCAGCGCCAGCGACAGGCGCGCGATGCCGGACGCGATTGAGGGATCGTAGATCGCCACGCCGAAGAGCAAGGCGAGACCGAGAATCCAGGCGAGCGTCACGTAGCCCAGATGCGCATGCCAGCGATTGAGGTTCAGATAGGTGAACAGGAAGATCACCAGACTGGATGCGAGCGCCACCTCCGCACAGGCGCGCCATATTCGCTGATCGCTGGAGGTGATGCTGATGAGTTTGCCGAGGAAGCCGAAGTCGACGCAGATATAGCCGAGTACCGCCCAGGCGAGCGCTGCCGTCGCAGGCAGCATCGAGGTGCCCTTGACGACGAAGAGAATGGTCAGGAACACCGCCAGCAGGCCGGCAATGCCGAGCACGATGCCGCGATAGAGCGTGAAGGCGTTGACAGTATCCTTGTAGGCATTCGGCTCCCAGAGATAGAGCTGCGGCAGGCTCGGCGAGGAAAGCTCGGCGACGAAGGTAACGACAGCCCCGGGATTGAGCGTGATGCGGAAGACATCGGCCTCGTCGCTCGGCTGCCGGTCCAGCGCAAAGCCCTCGCTCGGCGTGATCGCGACGATGCGCTGCGAGCCGAGGTCCGGCCAGAACATCTTCGAATTCACCAGGCGGAAGTGCGGCGCGACGATGACGCGCTCAAGCTGCTCTTCCGAGACATTGGCGAGCGCGAAGACGGCCCAGTCGCCCTGATGGTTGGGTGAAGAGGAGCGTACCTCGATTCGGCGACGGATACCGTCAGTACCGGCGGCTGTGGAGACCTGAAAGGCCTCGCCCTGGTTCGTATAGATCTCCGTCGTCGCCGTCAGGTCCAGCGCGGTGTCGTCGCGTGAAATCTTTACGGGTTCGGCCGCATGCGCCATGCCGGCAAGGAAAAACAGCATCGTGGCCGCAAGCGCCGCGAGGATCGCGGACGGCCATTTGGCCATCGGCAGGGTTGGCTTGAGCGCAGCGGTCATCGCTTGTCGGAGTTTCCGTTCAAGTCGGCGTCGGACGCCAACCGGGAAAACATCACATGATCACGCCACTGACCGTTGATTTTGAGATAACCGCGCAAATGACCTTCCCGTTGGAAACCGGCCTTTTCTAAAAGCCGTATGCTACGCTCGTTATCCGGAATACAGGCTGCTTCAATACGGTGCAACTCAAGTCCGGAAAAGATATAGGGTATAACCAACCGAAGTGCGGCGAACATATGGCCCTGACCGGAATGCCGTTCGCCCATCCAATATCCGATCATGCAGCTTTGCGCGGCGCCCCGGCGAATATAGCCGATCGTGATGCCGCCAAGTAATGTTCTGTTTTCTCTGAGGAAAACGAAAAGCGGAATGGCTTGTCCAGCGCTGTATTCCTGTTTTCCCCTGACGACGCGGGCCCGAAAAGCGCCCTCTGTAAGCTCATCGTGGCGCCAAGTCGGTTCCCAGGGCTCCAGGAAGCGGCGGCTCTCGGCTCTCAGCCTGTGCCATTGGTTAAAATCGGAATAACGCGGCAGGCGCAACACATAGGTCGCGTCTTCAAGTTCAACCGCGTCCGGATGACGTGAGAGAAACCGAAAGACCGATTTTTGCATTCCGCCCAACACTCCCCCGAGAATTGACCTGATCGGCGCTAGAAGCGGGTTTTAGCCGCTCGCGCTTTTGGATGCGGGGGTCGATGAAGACAGCGACGTGAGGATGTCTTCCATCGGCGCCAGCTGCTCCAGCGGTCCGATTGCCGACAGCGTCGGTACATTATCGAAGAACAGGCGGCCGGCAAGATCCGTCAGGCGGTCGACGGTAATGCCCTGCAGCCGCTCCTGCATCTCCTGGTTTGGAATCGGTCGGCCATAGAGCATCATCTGCCGGGCGACCTGGCCAGCGCGTGCTGCCGGGCTTTCCTGCCCCATCAGCAACTGCGCGCGGATCTGGGCGCGGGCGCGCTCGATTTCCTGTTGCTCGATCTTGTGGGAGGCTTTGTGCAGCTCATCGACGATAACAGGCACCAGTTCCGGCAGGTTCTCCCCACCGGTGGCGGCATGGATACCGAAAATGCCGGTGTCCGAAAAGCCCCAATGGAAGGCATAGACGGAATAGCACAGACCGCGAAGCTCGCGCACTTCCTGGAACAGTCGCGAGGACATGCCGCCGCCAAGCACATTGGCAAGGATCTGTGAACAGTAGAAGTCGCGCGTGTGATAGGCGCGGCCCTCGAAGCCGAGCAGGATCTGCGCGTCCATCAGGTCGCGCGTCTCGCGGATGTTGCCGCCGATATAGCGGGCAGGCTCAATGACGAGCGGTGCCGATGGCTTGGTCGGAAGGCCGGAAAAACGCTCCTCGACCTGGCGCACGAAACTGTCATGATCCACGGCGCCGGCTGCCACCACGAACATGCGGTCGGTCGTGTAGTTGCGGTCGAGATAGCCACGAATCTGCGCAGGCGAGAAGGAGACGACGGTTTCCGGCGTGCCGAGAATGGCCCGGCCGAGCGTCTGGTCGCGATAGGCGACTTCGGAGAATTTGTCGAAGACCACGTCGTCGGGCGTGTCGTTCGCCGCGTTGATCTCCTGCAGGATGACCTGCTTTTCGCGGGCCAGTTCCTCTTCGTCGAAAGCGGACTCAGTCAGGATATCGGCAAGGATATCGACGGCGAGCGGCACATCGTCCCGCAGCACGCGGGCATAATAGGAGGTCGTTTCGGTGGAGGTGGCGGCGTTGACTTCGCCGCCGACATTCTCGATTTCCTCGGCGATCTGCCGCGCGGAGCGGCGTGCCGTGCCCTTGAACGCCATATGTTCGAGCAGATGGGCGATGCCGTGCTCCGCCTCGGTTTCGTTACGCGAACCCGATTTGATCCAAACGCCGAGCGCCACGCTTTCCAGATGTGGCATCGTTTGGGTCGCTACTGTCAACCCGGACGCAAGCCGGGTGCACTCCACTGTCATCGCTTGTCTTTCTGCGTTTATCATTCCCCGGCCCGGGTATGCTTGCCGATGAAAGTTTCAACGGCTTTAAGCTCCGGATCGAGGACGTCGAAACGCTCCTCCCTGTTCATCAGTCCAGCAAGCCACGTCGGAAGCGCCGGGTCAATACCGCATGCCGATTTTACTGCGGCGGGGAATTTCGCCGGGTGCGCGGTTGCAAGCGTCACCATCGGACTCGTTGGTTTCTCATTCTTTTCCGCCACGAAGACGCCGATCGCTGTGTGCGGATCGATGAGATAGCCGGTGTCGTCGAGTGTTTTGCGGATTGTCGCGGCCACCTGCTTTTCGCTGGCGCGGCCGGCGCGGAAGTCCTTCTTGATGAACTTCAGCGCGTCTTCGCCGATTGAGAAACCGCCCGATTGCTTCAGGCTTTCCATCGCGGCGCGCACCTTCGACGCATCGCGGTCATGGGCTTCGAACAGCAGCCGTTCGAAATTGGAAGAGATCTGAATGTCCATCGACGGTGCCGTGGTCGCCTTGACCGCGCGCATTTCGTAGCGCCCGGTCTTCAGCATGCGGGCAAGGATGTCGTTCTCATTGGTTGCGATCACCAGCCGGTCGATCGGCAGGCCCATGCGCTTGGCGACGTAGCCGGCGAAAATATCGCCGAAATTACCTGTGGGAACAGTGAAGGAAATTTTCCGGTCCGGTCCGCCGAGCGCGACGGCGGTGGTGAAGTAATAGACCACCTGCGCCATGATGCGCGCCCAGTTGATCGAATTGACGCCGGACAGCCGGACGCCGTCGCGGAAGGCCGTGTCGTTGAACATGGCTTTGACGAGGTTCTGGCAATCGTCGAAATTGCCGTTGATCGACAGCGCATGCACATTGGCGGCCGTCGAGGTCGTCATCTGCCGCTGCTGCACCGGCGAGACCTTGCCGTTCGGGAAGAGAATGAAGATGTCAGTGCGATCACGACCGGCAAAGGCGTCGATCGCAGCGCCGCCCGTGTCGCCCGAGGTCGCGCCGACGATGGTCGCCCGTTGCCCACGCTTTTCCAGCGCATAGTCCATCAGCCGCGCGAGCAGCTGCATGGCGACATCCTTGAAGGCGAGCGTCGTGCCGTGGAACAGCTCCATGATGAAGCTGTTCGGCCCGGTCTGCACCAGCGGGGCTACAGCCGGGTGGCGGAAGGTGGCGTAGGCCTCATCGATCATGCCACGGAAGACGTCATCGGGAATTTCACCGTTGGTGAAGGGCGACAACACAGCGAAGGCGACCTCCTGATAGCTCTTGCCGCGGAAGGCGCGAATCTCTTTTTTCGTCAGGGTCGGCCATTGCCGGGGCACATAGAGCCCGCCATCACGAGCAAGGCCGGCCAGAAGAGCGTCGCAGAAGCCAAGGGCAGGGGCTTCCCCCGTGTTGAGATATAGTCCACGGTCTAGAATTCCTTTGGTCGTAAAATTGCCTGAGTGATGGGTTGAGAGGATAGAAGAACGAAGCGATGGCCGCCCGTCTTTTTGCGTCGGATCAGCCGCGTGGTTTTCGCGTTTGCGCAATGTCCGTCCGGTCGCATCCGGCGGGCGGCGGCTTTCGCCAATATGTCGACGTCGAAAAGTGAGCCAAAACGGTGTCTACCCAATCGATTTTTCGCTGCGTCGCTGGTATAGACCATCGCCAAGGGTCATAAAAGGCCCGTCGAACAGGCTGCAGGCCGATAATGTAAATTATATGCAGAGGGTGGAATAATAGTGTTTGGCAGGGTTTCGCGTCGTCTTCTCTCCGCTTCGCTTCTGGCGTTGCTGGCTGGTTGCAGTTCTCTCGGCTTCGGAGGTGGCGGCGACAAGCAGCCCGCGACGGATGTGACGGTGGCGCCTGCGGCGGGAGCCGGCAGCTCCGCTCAGCCGGTTACCGGCGGTCAGGCCTATGTCGCCGGCAAATGCCCGCAAGTCGTGATCCGCGACGAGGCGTCCACCTATCGCACCTACGCCAAGGGCGCCAAGGACGATCCGAACCAGCTGACCTATCAGGCATCGCTCGCTCAGGCGACGCGCCAGTGCACGAGCGACGGCACCAGCCTAGGCATCAACATTGCCGCGCAAGGGCGTCTTGTCGCCGGGCCGATGGGCGGTTCTGGTAAGGTCACCTTGCCGGTCCATGTCGCCGTCATGGACAACAACATCGCGCTTTACGACCAGACCGTCAACTTCGTCGCCGAAATCCCGCCGGGCGAGACGACCACGCAGTTTCTCTTCACCGCGAATGATATCAAGGTTGCCGGTGGTTCGGGCGGCTTCACCATTGTCCAGCTCAGCTTCGATCAGGGGCCACAGAAGCCTGCGAAAGCCGAGAAGTCGGCCCGCAGGAAGCACGCTGCGACAAACTAAGGATTTTAGGCTGCAGGCAATAGATTGAAACTATTGCCTGTCATTCCTTACAAAACTCCGTCCCATTCCGCCAAAGCCATCACCACGCCCGGAAGGTCCGCCATCCGGGCGATGACCGTTTCCGCGCCGGCATCCGTCAGTTTGTCAGCATGTGATGGGTAGGTGTGCGATGCTCCGGTGAAGCCGATGACGCGCATGCCGGCGGCCCGCGCCGCCTGGACGCCGTGAACCGAATCTTCGACGACGATGGTGTTGGCCGGCGAGACATTCATCTGCTTGGCGCCGTGCAGGAAGATGTCCGGCTTCGGCTTGACGCGGTCGGCACCGAGATCCTTGGCGGAATAGATATGCGGCGCGAACAGCTCCTTGTAGCCCACCTTGGTGAGCATCATGTCGAGGCGCGCGGAGCTGGAGTTCGAGCAGATGCAACGCGGCATCGGCAGGCGCGACAGGGCCAGCGGAACGCCGGGGATGGCCTTGACCTCATTAGCGAGCTTGAGATCGAGCAGCTTCTCGGATTTGTCGAGGAGCGATGCGGAGAGCGGGATGCTCGCCTCGCGCTCGACCTGGAACAGAATGTTCTGCCAGGTCATGCCGGCGAAACGCTCGCCCATTTCCTCGGTGCTGATCGGATAGCCGGCATCCGTCAGTAGCTTGGATTCAACCTCTGCCGCGATGATTTCCGAATCGACCAGAACGCCGTCGCAGTCGAAGATGATTAGGTCGAAGCCATTGCTCATGAAGATATACTGCCTTTGAAGAGGGCGCTTGATCGGGCATGGCCTTGTCCGAAAACCGTTCCACGGCTTTCGGGGCATGCTCTGAAATGGGATTGTGCGGCTTTACACGATGCGTCGGCAAAGCTCAACCGGGCGGTGATCATGGCTGGGCTGCGCTGGTGGAAGAGGTCACGGTGTTCGAGCGACCCTGTGACCTGCCGTTGTCGCTCGACAATCCGTAATCCCGCCTTTAAGGATCAGCCATGGCCAAAGAGCGCGACGACACCATTGCCAGCCGTATCAGCCGGGTGCTTGCCGACCGCATCATCCGCGGCGAGATCGCGCCCGATGCGCGGCTGCGGCAGGATCACATCGCCGAGGAGTTCGGCGCTAGCCATGTGCCGGTGCGCGAGGCGTTCCGGCGGTTGGAGGCGCAGGGGCTGGCGATCAGCGAGCCCCGTCGCGGCGTTCGCGTCGCTTCTTTCGATCTCAAGGAAGTCCGTGAAGTCGCCGAAATGCGGGCAGCGCTCGAAAGCCTGGCGCTGAAACACGCGGCACAGCACCTGACGCCGGCAATTCTCGATGCCGCCGAAGAGGCGACGCGGGAAGGGGACGCCGCCGCCGATGTTCGCGCGTGGGAAGAAGCGAACCGCCGTTTCCACCGCCTGATCCTTGCCCCCTGCGGCATGGTGCGGCTGCTGGCGTCAATTGATGATCTGCACGCCGCCAGTGCCCGCTTCCTCTTCTCCGCCTGGCAATCGGGCTGGGAAAAACGCACAGACCACGATCATCGCGCCATCCTTTCCGCCCTGCGCCAGGGGCGGGTGGAGGAGGCTGCGTCCATCCTGCAGAAACATGTGCAATGGATCGGTCGGGCGCCGGTGCGGACGCCTTCCGGGGTGACGCGCGAAGCATTTGCGATTGTCGGATAAGCATTCCGCATAAATTATAGATAATTTCAACAATAGTCTTTCGCCTGTCTCCGCAGCGGAAAGGAGGATTGCGCGTGCCCGCCTCTTGCCTCCTTTCTCAATCTCCTTCATAAAAATAGATGAGACTAATAAATTATCTATAATTTAAAAAGGAGAGCTATATGTCCCTGTCGCATCATCATGAAGAGACCACC
Organism: Rhizobium lusitanum; assembly: GCF_014189535.1. NCBI lineage: Bacteria > Pseudomonadati > Pseudomonadota > Alphaproteobacteria > Hyphomicrobiales > Rhizobiaceae > Martinezella > Martinezella lusitana. The sequence continues at coordinate 3,439,875 of NZ_CP050308.1, forward strand.
TTCGATCCGCTGCGCCTCGGCGGGCGGTCGCTGGTCGTCAAGGCGATGTTCGTTCTCGCGGGCACGCTGGTGCTGACGCTCGCCTCGTGGATCTCTGTGCCCATGGTGCCGGTTCCGATCACCATGCAGACCTTTGCGGTCACCATGATCGGCGCACTTTACGGCTGGCGTCTCGGCGCGGTCACCATTCTTGCCTGGCTGGGCGAGGCGATGATCGGTTTCCCGGTTCTGGCTGGCGGCGCGGGCGGCATCGCACCCTTCATGGGACCGACGGCCGGCTATCTCGTCTCCTTCCCGATCATGGGCGTGCTGGTCGGCTGGCTTGCCGAGCGTGGCTGGAGCGGCGATCGCGTCGTTCGCAGCTTCGTAGCGCATCTTGCCGGTAACGCCCTTGGCCTGGCGATCGGTGGCGCCTGGCTTGCCATGTTGATCGGGGCGGAAAAGGGTTGGCTCTTCGGTGTTGCCCCCTTCATCCTCGGTGCCGTCCTGAAGTCGGCGCTGGCCGCTGCCGTGCTCAAGGGTGTGAAGCTCTATGGCGGCAAGGCGCGCCTGAATTGACCATCCGGCTTCGTGCCCATCATCTGCTCTGCATGCTGACCTTTGTCGGTGAAGGCTATACGCCGGCCTTCACCGCAAATTATCGCCGCATTGCCGAGCGTCTGACGGCCGGAGAGGAGATCAAACTCGTCTCCGGCCCCGACGACATCTGCGCGTCGCTTCTCGACGAGAAGGAGCCGCATTGTTTCAAGGATTCCGTGATCGAGCGCGACACTGCCGCCCTGGCGGATGTGGTCGCGCTGTTGGGCGCAGAGCTCAAGCCCGGCTCGGTCGTCGTTCCCGATGCCAGCCTTCTTGCCAAATTGCGCCGGCATTTTGCCAGCGGTGATATTCGCCATGCCTGTCTCGGCTGCGAATGGACGGGGCTTTGCAGCCGCATTGCCTCAGACAGTTTCAAGGGCGTGCTGGTGGGGCAGGCCTGACCGTGACGCGCTACATCATAGGTAGTGGGTCGCTTACATTCAGGCTTCTGCGTGATCCCACGCTTTGTCTGTCCGGCTGGCCTCGAGCGGAAATAGCGCCAGGAAGCGGCGCTCGCCCTCCGAGGTAAACAGGATCGAGCGGCTGTCTTCCATTCGTCGCGCCCAGCCCTTGTCGAAGAAGCTGGATAGCAGCGCCTTACCAAGGCTGCCGGCAAGATGGGCGCGCCGCTCGCTCCAGTCGAGGCAGGAGCGGCAGAGCGGGCGGCGTGTCGAGCGCAGCACAGTCACGTCGATGCCGATCGAGGCGAGATGCGTTTCGCCGTTTTCCGTCAGCCTCAAACTATCGTCGATCGACGAGATCGCGCCGGCCGCAATCAGGCTGTCGAGCATGCGCACGCCGTAATCGCCGGCAAGGTGGTCGTAGCAGATGCGCGCCTTGCGCAGCGCCGGTTCCTTCGGGCCGGGGCGATGGCGCAGGTGCCCTCGCGTCGCGGCAAAGCCCATGATATTCTCGAGAAGCTTGCCGACGGTGTCGTCAGCCAGCGTGAAATAGCGGTGTCGGCCCTGCTTGCGCTGTGTCAGCAGCCCGCCGGCTTCGAGCTTCGACAGATGCGTGCTTGCCGTTTGAACCGTGATGCCGCCGGCCGCCGCCAGCTCTGTCGCTGTCAGCGCACGGCCGTCCATCAGCGCGGTGAGCATGTTCGCCCGCGCCGGGTCGCCAATGAGCGCGCCGATCTGCGCTATGTCGGGACCTTCCTTCATACTTCGATCGTAACCGAAGCATCGACGTCAGGCAATGTGCGAAAACATCTCCGTCAGCAAAGGAGAAGATCATGATCACCTGTTTCATCCGCTACGAGATCGACCCGTTCAAAAAGGACGCCTTCGCCGAATATGCCAGAGCCTGGGGGCAGGCCATCCCGCGCAACGGCGCCGATCTTATCGGCTACTTCGCCCCGCACGAGGGCTCCGCGACGACCGCTTACGGTGTTTACAATATCGAGAGTTTGACGGCCTACGAGGCCTATCGTGCTCGTCTCGCCGCCGACCCGCTCGGTAAGGCAAACTACGATTTCTCCCAGCGTGAACGCTTCATTATCAAGGAAGACCGCATCTTTCTGAAGAACGTGTCGCTGCCGCACGGGCCGAAGGTAACGCCATGATCGCCGTCATTTTCGAAGTCGTACCCTATCCCGACGAGCGTGATCACTATCTTGACCTTGCCGGCAAGCTGCGCGCCGAGCTCGAGACGATCGACGGTTTCATCTCCATCGAACGCTTCGAGAGCCTCAGTTCGCGCGGCAAGATCCTGTCGCTCTCCTTCTGGCGCGACGAGGCGGCGGTCAAGGAGTGGCGCAATCGCGAGGCCCATCGCGCCGCTCAAAAAGCCGGGCGAGGGACCGTGTTCGCCGATTACCGCCTGCGCATAGCGCATGTGGTGCGGGACTACGGAATGAACGAACGCGACGAGGCGCCCGCCGATAGCCTGATCGTGCATGATGGACCCAAGACGGTGGGGCCCAGCGACGACTGAAGACCGACTTATTTCCGGGAAATCGTAAAATGTGAGACCCGCTTTAGTCTTTGGTAACCAAGTTAGGTAACCATAACACTCAGTTAAGCGTAACGATTCAGTGTAACAGCGAGTATCACATGGCGTCAGTTTTCCCGCTTGCCGACCTCAGAGCTTCCGCAACACCGGGCTCCTGGATCGACACGATCATCAAGGGCGATTGCGTGGCGGCTCTTGAAGCACTGCCCACGCATTCCGTCGATGTAATCTTCGCCGACCCGCCCTACAACCTGCAGCTTGGCGGCACATTGCACCGCCCCGACCAGTCGCTGGTCGACGCCGTCGACGACGAGTGGGATCAGTTCGCTTCCTTCGAAGCCTATGATGCTTTCACCCGCGCCTGGCTGCTCGCCTGCCGCCGCGTCCTGAAGCCGACCGGCACCATCTGGGTCATCGGCTCCTATCACAACATCTTCCGCGTCGGCGCGACGATGCAGGATCTGAACTTCTGGATCCTCAACGACATCGTCTGGCGCAAGACCAATCCGATGCCGAATTTCAAGGGCCGTCGCTTCCAGAACGCCCATGAGACAATGATCTGGGCGAGTCCGAACGCCAAGACCAAGGGCTATACCTTCAACTACGACGCCATGAAGGCCGCCAATGACGATGTGCAGATGCGCTCGGACTGGCTGTTCCCGATCTGCAATGGTGGTGAGCGCCTGAAGGGTGACGACGGCAAGAAGGTGCATCCGACGCAGAAGCCTGAAGCCCTGCTGGCGCGTGTCATCATGGCCTCGTCCAAGCCGGGCGATATCATTCTCGATCCCTTCTTCGGCTCCGGCACCACGGGCGCCGTCGCCAAGCGCCTCGGCCGTCACTTCGTCGGTATCGAGCGCGAGCAGGACTATATCGATGCGGCCAGCGCCCGCATTGCCTCCGTCGAGCCGCTCGGTAAGGCGGAGCTGACGGTGATGACCGGCAAAAAGGCCGAGGCTCGCGTCGCCTTCAACGTGCTCGTTGAAAGCGGTCTTATCAAGCCCGGCCAGGTGCTGACGGACGCGAAGCGTCGGCATAGCGCCATCGTTCGCGCTGACGGCACGGTCGCCGCCGGCGGCGAGGCCGGCTCCATTCACCGTCTTGGCGCGAAAGTCCAGGGCCTTGATGCATGCAACGGATGGACATTCTGGCACTTCGACGACGGGCAGTCCCTGCGCCCGATCGACGATCTCCGGACGATTATCCGCAATGATATGGGGAAGGTGGGGTAACTCCACTCATCTGACAGGCACGATCCCGCTCCAAAACCGCCCCACGGTTTGCGGGATCGCACTGCTGCCCATTCAGCACACTCGCCTTTCTCTGTCTTGTACCTCCAGTTAGGGAGGAAGGCGAAACGCCCAGGGCCAAAACCCTGGGCGTCATCGTTTTGAGGCTGCGGCCTGACGGCTCAGAACTCCTGATAATCCGTCACGTCGACCCGCACGACGCGGCCATCCTCGTCGAAGGTGATCGTCTCCTCGCCCTCGCGGATGAGCGGCTTGCCGGTCTTGCTGTTCGTTGCCCGGACGGACCAGACTGAGCGGCCGGACAGCGGTGTCAGCGTTTCCACCAATGAGTTGGAGGCTGTCTGATCGGGATAGGTGTCGAAATAACCGCGGAAGGCCTCCATGATCGCCTCGCGGCCGGCAAGACTGCCAACACCGTTCGAGACATAGGTGGCGTTTTCCGCGAAGAAGTTCTCGATCGTCTCGTAGTCGAGCCTGTTGATGGCGTCGTGAAACAGGGTGATGCGTTCTGCCGGGTCGAAAATCATGGGCTTAAACCTTAATGCCATAGGCGGCGAGATCGCTGCGCAGCTTCTCGGCGCCGGTGAAATGAACTGCATGCCAGCCGGCCGCTTTGGCGCCTTCGACGTTGGCGAGCGAATCGTCGATGAAGATCGTCGATGCCGGATCGAGGCCGAAACTCTTCACATGCGCTTCATAGATTGCGACATCCGGCTTGATCAGGCCGATATCGCCGGACACGGTGACGCCGCGCGGCTTGTTGAGGAAATCGAAGCGTGCCTGCGCCTCGCGAAACGTGTCGGAGGCGAAGTTGGTCAGCATGGTGACATCGCAGCCCTCGGCGATCAATCCTTCGAAGATGGCGATGCTGTCGTCATAGGCATGCGGCACCATCTCGTGCCAATGCTTGCGGAAGGCGCGGATCTGCTCCTCGCGCTCCGGATGCTCGGCAATTAGCAGCGCCTCGGCCTCTTCCCAGGTGCGGCCGCGATCCTGCTCGATATTCCATTCATGCGTGCAGACATTGGCGAGGAACCAGTCACGCTCGGCATCGTCGGGAATGATGCGGCTATAGGGAAGGCTTGGATCGTAGTGAACGAGGACCTTGCCGATATCGAAGACAATGTGCCGGATTTCCGTCGTCATGAATGATTTCCTGATGGTTAGGCGCTGGCTTTGCTAAACGCCCCAACTTTTGTGAAGGCATTGGGAATAGCCTGGGTGATCGCTTTTTTCATGACTGTCGGCAGGGCCTGGGCTTCAAGATTTGTAACCGGCTCCCACCATCCGTCATTGTGGTTGCTGCTCGACGCCGCCTGGGCGCGATAGATCGACAGTCGCAGTTCGAAGTGGGTAAAGACATGCGTCACGGTCCCCGCTGCCTGCCAATCGGCCGGGAAGGGGGCGGCAGCGGTGCTGGTTTCTCCGTCGATCCGTGCGGTCCAGCCGGTGGTCGGCACTTCGGTCATGCCGCCGAGCAACCCGCTTGCAATGCGCCGGCGTAGATAGATTTCGCCCTCGCCATTGACCGCCACGAAAGCGGCTCCCTGCCGCACCGGCTTGTCCTTCTTCGCCGCCTTCACCGGAAAATGCTCCGGATCATGCGAGGCCAGCGCCTCGCAGGCATTGTTGAAAGGACAGAGCGCACAGGCCGGCCGCTTCGGCGTGCAAATCGTCGCACCCAGATCCATCATCGCCTGCGCGAAATCGCCGGGGCGGTCGGCAGGCGTCAGCAATGCCACCTTCTGCTTCATCGCCGGCTTGCCGGCGGGCAACGGCGTCGAGATGGCATGGAGCCTGGAGATGACGCGCTCGACATTGCCGTCCATGACGGCTGCTTGCCGATTGAAAGCGATGGCCGCGACTGCTGCTGCCGTATAGTCGCCGATCCCCGGCAAAGCCCGCAGCCCATCCTCGGTATCGGGAAAGCGCCCACCATGCTCTGCCGCTACCGCTTCCGCGCATTTCTTCAGGTTACGGGCGCGGGCGTAATAGCCGAGGCCAGCCCAGGCGGCCATGACGTCGTCGGTGGGGGCCGCCGCGAGATCGCCGACCGTCGGCCAGCGCTCGAGGAATTTGGCGAAATAGGCTTTGACCGCTGGTACGGTGGTCTGCTGCAGCATCACCTCCGACAGCCAGATATGATAGGGATCGGGCCGGATTCCCCGCGCCGCCATCGGCGGCGATATCCGCCAGGGCAGGTCGCGGTGATGGCGGTCGTACCAGGCAAGCAGCTTTCCGCTCAGCGAGGATGGTTGTGACGAAAGATCCATAATTTCCTTCGGTGAAGCGATTACACTTAAACTCTCTAGCCGCAATTGTCCCGGAAGCGAAGGTTGGAAAATATGCGACCGCTTGAAAGCCAACCATGAAGGAGAATTAATCATGCTTATGGAGCTTTTCGATCGTCTGCTGGATGTGAGTCCTAACTTGCAGCTCTTGAACGATTGCGTGGCGGAAATTGTTTTCTTGTTGTTCGCGTGTTCTGTGATTTGGAAGTTGTTGCACACCGGGCCGTTCAAGTTTCTCTTGGCCTATCTCAAGCAGGAATTTCAGCCGCAGCAAATGAGGCGTTCTCGTCGCTCGCAGCTATTTTATCACGCTTTCGGTGTGCTCATCTTCCTCGCAATGGCAGTAAGTGTATACATCGCTTCATCGGTGGTGTTGCTCGTTGCTGCCTGGCATACGGGTCAGAAGGATATATTTCCCCTACAACTATTGGCGCTGTGGTTCTTCTCCGTTGGCCTTGTTGTAGCCGTGCTGATGCGTAAGAATGCAGCGCAAGAGTGGAGATCATTTCGCGCTCTTTTACAAAATGGAAAAGGGGAGTCTCTTTGACGCTCCAGCTGACACCAATGTTTCGTCGCGATGACGAAGAATGGATTATAACCTCACAATGAGTGGGTTTGCCCCAGCGAGAACGCCACGTCGTGGTGAAAAGCAGATTTCCGAGTTGACCAACGGCATCATCGATCCGGTGCTGGCGAAGCGTGCCGGAATCAATACGGCGCTGCTCGGTTCCTGGGATGAGATCGCCGGCGAGGATTTCGCCGAATGCACGCGGCCGGAAAAGATTGCCTGGGCCAAGCGTGTAGGGTCGGGCGAGGATGGCCGCTACCAGCCCGGCGTGCTGACCATCGCCTGCGAGGGCGCCCGCGCCCTATTCCTCACCCATGCCCAGGGTGAACTCATCCAACGCATCAACGGCTTCTTCGGCTTCCATGCCGTCAGCCAGATCCGCATCGTCCAGAAACCGGTCTCGGGGGCCTCAAGACGCTCCCGCACCCCGCCGCCGCTGAAGGGCGAGGCGGCACGGAAGCTGGAAGACATGATGGACGGCATCGAGGACGACAAACTGCGCGCCGCAATCCAGAGGCTGGGGACGGCGATGGTCTGGAAGCGGGGCGGGAGATAGCGTCGCCGAAATATCGAAATCAGTTGGCCAGCTGCTTTCTTGAGTGCTATATTTGTATAGCAATCTGGAGAGACGATGATGTTGGCCCTACGGCTGCCGCCGGAAATTGAAGCAAGGCTTGATGAACTTGCCAAGCGCACGGGGCGTAGCAAAAGCTTCTATGCACGTGAAGCGATCCTTGAGCATCTGGACGATCTCGAAGATATCTATCTCGCAGAAAAGCGTCTGGAGGAGTTTCGCCGGGGTGAGAGCGATACGGTTTCCCTGGCTGAGCTAATGGCACGCTATGGCGTGGAAGGTTGAGTTTCAACGACCGGCGGAGCGCGAACTTGAGAAATTGGGACATGAGACTGCGCGCCGGATTCTAAAATTCCTCCACGAACGTGTTGCCAAGCTCGATAATCCACGTTCCATCGGAGAGGCCCTCAAAGGCTCCGAGCTGGGCGATTTCTGGAAATACCGTGTCGGGGACTACCGTGTCATCGCCCATATCGAGGATAGCGCCATACGAATTCTGATCGTTCGAGTCGGAAATCGCCGTGAGGTCTATCGCAAATAATGTCGCGCAATGATCTGTCTTTAGGGCAAGCAACCGCTCCCCATGCAATTCTGACGATAATTTAACCTCTCCGTCTTCTCCAGGTCACAATTCTTTGAAGAAAGTTGGTCAACCGTGCCTTGTTAGCGGCAACTAGCCGTTATATCGCAATGGACCATTCACAGACCTCTTTAACGACGGGTGACTCTATGCCGATGTCCGACATGCTCTTGACCAAACGCCACCTGCTGGGTGGCAGCGCCGTTGCTGCCCTCTCGGTGACGTTCGCTGCCTTTGCCGACACGGCATCCGCTGCCAACGCCACGACGGTCGGCGGCGCGCAGGAGACCACTGCCTCAGGTTCCTCGCCGGAGGATGAAATTCCGTCGGCAGATGGCAGCGTCGATATGAACGAAGTGCTGAAGCCCGGCTCCCTGCCGGAAATCGCGCTCGGCAAGGAAGATGCTCCGGTTAAGATCGTCGAATACATGTCGCTGACCTGCCCGCACTGCGCGCATTTCGCCGTCAATACTTTCGAGACGATCAAGCAGAAATACGTCGACACGGGCAAGGTTCGCTTCATCATCCGCGAATTCCCGTTCGATCCGCGCGCCGCCGCTGCCTTCATGCTCGCGCGTTGCGCGCCGCAGGAACAGTACATGCCAATGGTCGAAATGCTGTTCAAGCAGCAGATCGCCTGGGCGTCCCCTGACGTCGATGGCCGTGCCGCACTGCTGCAAATGTCGAAACTTGCAGGTTTTACTGAGGATAGCTTTACGAAGTGCTTGACGAACCAGAAGCTTCTGGATGATGTCAACTCAGTTAGGGAACGTGCAGCCAAGGACTTCGGCGTCAACGCGACGCCGACCTTCCTGATCAATGGCAAGCGTTACGCAGGAGACATGTCGGTTGGTGCCATGTCGAAGCTTATCGACAGCCTTCTCTGATCCGCGCATTTTGCAAATGGCGGGCGGCGGGGAAACCTGCGCGCCCGCTTTTTATTACCTCCCCCTTGAGGGGGGAGGTCGCGCGATACGCGCGGGTGGGGGGTGATTTTTGGGGTGAACAAATGATCACCCCACCCCGGACCTTTGGTCCGACCCTCCCCCCTCAAGGGGAGGGTGGAGATCAGCCCATGAAGTTCAACAGGCTTCGTGTTGTCGGCTTCAAATCCTTCGTGGAGCCGGCTGAATTCGTCATCGAGCGCGGTTTGACCGGCGTCGTCGGCCCGAACGGCTGCGGCAAGTCGAACCTTGTCGAGGCGCTGCGCTGGGTGATGGGCGAGAATTCCTACAAGAACATGCGTGCCTCCGGCATGGACGACGTCATCTTCTCCGGCTCCGGCAATCGCCCGGCGCGCAACACGGCGGAAGTTGGCCTCTATCTCGACAACAGCGACCGCACCGCCCCCGCCGCTTTCAACGACAGCGACGAAATCCAGGTCACCCGCCGCATCGAGCGCGAGCAGGGCTCGCTCTACCGCATTAATGGCAAGGAAGCCCGCGCCAAGGATGTGCAGCTGCTGTTTGCCGATGCCTCCACCGGCGCACGCTCGCCGTCCATGGTCGGTCAGGGGCGTATCGGTGAGCTAATCCAGGCAAAGCCCCAGGCCCGCCGCCAGCTTCTCGAAGAAGCGGCCGGCATTTCCGGCCTGCATTCGCGCCGCCATGAGGCGGAACTGCGCCTGCGCGCAGCCGAAGGTAATCTTGAGCGTCTTGATGACGTGACGTCGCAGCTCGAAAGCCAGATCGAGAGCCTGAAGCGTCAGGCCCGTCAGGCCAACCGTTTCAAGACGCTCTCCGCCGATATTCGCGCCCGCGAGGCGATGCTGCTGCATATCCACTGGGTGCAGGCCAAGGAGGCGGAAGCGGAGGCTGATAGCGGCCTCAACCGGGCAACCGTCCTGGTCGCCGAAAAGGCGCAGCTGCAGATGGAGGCGGCAAAGGCGCAAGGCATTGCCAGCTTCAAGCTGCCGGAACTGCGTGAAGACGAGGCGAAGGCCGCAGCCGCGCTGCAACGACTGCAGTTTGCCCGTGCCCAGCTGGAAGAGGATGCCAACCGTATCCTGCGCCGTCGCGATGAGCTGACCCGTCGGTTGGCGCAACTGGGCGAGGATATCCGTCGTGAAGAGCGTCTTGTCGCCGACAACGCCGCGATTCTCGCCAAGCTCGACGGGGAGGAGGCCGATATTGCCGATATCCTCGCCGATTCCGGCCGGCTCGCCGAGGAGACGCGCGAGGCTTTCGAGGAAGCAGCTTCCAAGCTCGCCGATAGCGAACGTATTTTTACCGCGCTGACGGCGGAGCGTGCCGAGGCCGCAGCCGTACGCAACCAGCTGGAGCGCGCCATTCGCGATCTTGCCGATCGCAAGATGCGCCTGGAACGTCAGATGGACGAGGCGAACCGTGAGCTTTCCGCTATCGATGAGAAGATGGCGGTTCTGCCGGACCCCGGCGAAAAGCGCGATATGGTCGAAACGGCCGAAGGCGTCGTTGCCGATGCCGAGGCGGCAATCCAGCTTGTCGAGACGGCTCTTGCCAAGGCCCGCGAGACCGAAGCTCTATCGCGCGCACCGGCCGATCAGGCCCGCTCGCGGCTGAATGCCTTGGAAACGGAAGCGCGCACGATCTCCAAAATGCTGGCAGCGGGCGCCGCCTCCGGCACCTTCGCGCCGGTTGCCGAAGAGCTGCGTGTCGATCGCGGCTTCGAGACCGCGATTGGCGCAGCGCTCGGTGATGATCTGGAATCACCACTGGATCCGCAGGCACCCGCGTACTGGTCGGACAATGGCAGCGGCACTGCCGATCCCGCCTTGCCGGAAGGCGTGAAGCCGCTGATTTCCCATGTCGGCGCGCCGGCTGCCTTGACGCGGCGTTTGCGCCAGATCGGGCTTGTCGCTGCCGGGGATGCCCTGCGCCTCATGCCGACATTGAAGCCGGGACAGCGGCTTGTGACCAAGGAAGGCGCCGTCTATCGCTGGGACGGCCATGTGACCGGCGCGGATGCGCCAAGTGCTGCCGCCTTACGGCTGGCGCAGAAAAACCGTCTTGCCGAGCTTGAGGCCGAAGCTGAACTCGCGCGCGATGTCCTGCTCGAAGCGGAAGAACGTCTGGCAGCGGCCGGCGAAACGATCCGGTCAGAAGAAGGCCGCCTTGCCGTCGCCCGCGATGCCAGCCGGCTTGCCGCCCGCCATCTCGCGGAGGCCCGCGAGACCCTGGTTGCGGCCGAACGTGCCTCCGGCGATCTGATCCGCCGCCGGGATGTTGTCACGGAGGCCGCCAGCCAGCTGCAGGCGCAGATGGAAGAGTTGACGGTGCAGGATGAAAATGCCCGCATCGAGCTGGAAGACGCGCCCGATCTGACGGCCATCGACCTCAAGCTGCGCGATCAGCAGGTAGAGGTTGCGACCGATCGCGGTGTACTGGCCGAGGCCCGCGCCCGTCATGAGGGATTGAACCGGGAAAACGAAGCCCGACAGCGCCGCATCCTGGCGATCCAGCAGGAGCGTGACGGTTGGCACCAGCGCGCCGCCAGCGCCGAGGAACATATCCAGACGCTGCGCGACCGCGAGGAAGAGGCGCGCGATGAAGCCGCCGAGCTTGACCTCGCCCCGGATGAATTTGACGACAAGCGCCGCGCGCTGATGAATGAGTTGCAAAAGGCCGAGGAAGCCCGTCGCGTCGCGGCCGACCGTTTGGCTGAGGCGGAAATCGTACAGCGCGACGCCGACCGGCAAGCCACGACGGCCCTGTCCGAACTGGCGGAAAGCCGCGAAAAGCGCGGGCGCGTCGAGGAACGACTGGTGTCGGCCCGCGAGCGCCGGCAGGAGAGCGAATTGCGTATCCGCCAGGCGCTCAATATCGAGCCGCACGAGGCGCTGCGGCTCAGCGGACTTGCCGTGATGCAGGATATTCCCGATCTGCGCGAAGTCGAGCGCGAGCTGGAGCGGCTGAAGATTGAGCGCGAGCGCCTGGGTGCCGTCAACCTGCGAGCCGAGGAAGAAAGCAAGGAGCTGACCGAACGGTTGCAGGCCTTGATCAAGGAGCGCGACGATGTCATCGACGCCATCCGTAAGCTGCGCGGCGCGATCCAGAGCCTCAACCGCGAGGGCCGGGAACGGCTGATCGCCGCTTTCGATATCGTCAATGTGCAATTTCAGCGGTTGTTCACCCACCTCTTCGGCGGTGGCACGGCCGAGCTGCAGCTGATTGAATCCGACGATCCGCTGGAAGCGGGCCTCGAAATCCTTGCCCGCCCGCCGGGCAAGAAGCCGCAGACCATGACGCTGCTTTCCGGCGGCGAGCAGGCGCTGACGGCAATGGCGCTGATCTTTGCCGTCTTCCTCACCAATCCGGCGCCGATCTGCGTGTTGGACGAAGTGGACGCACCGCTCGACGACCACAATGTCGAGCGCTACTGCAATCTGATGGATGAGATGTCCGCCTCGACCGAGACACGCTTCGTGGTCATCACCCACAATCCCATCACCATGGCGCGCATGGACCGTCTCTTCGGCGTCACCATGGCTGAACAGGGCGTTTCCCAGCTGGTCTCCGTCGATCTGCAGACCGCCGAGCGGTTGCGGGAAATAGCTTGAGCGCTGCCCCTGACTGGAAAGCGGGAAAACTGTTTCCATATCGACAAGAAATTGCCGCTTCGGCTGCCGTACAGCCACAAAGCGTGCTAGATTTATTTTCTATCAATAATACGTGGCGCTGAACCGCCCGGAAGGGAAGCATGTCTGGGTCTGATGGCAGTATTTTCGATATTCTCGGAATACTCGCTGTATTGTTTCTCGTGGCAGCCAATGGATTCTTTGTCGCCGCCGAGTTTTCTCTGGTCTCCGTACGACGCAATCGCGTGACTGAGCTTGTCGCCGAAGGGCGGACGAACTCCAAGGCGCTGCAAAAGGCGGTCGACAATCTCGACGCCAATCTCGCCGCCACTCAGCTCGGCATCACGATTTCCTCGCTTGCGCTTGGCTGGGTCGGTGAGCCGGCACTCGCCCATCTCCTCGAGCCGCTTCTGGCTTTTCTGCCCGGCTCCTGGGCTGCCGCCGGATCGCACGCCGTCGCGGTTGCAATTTCCTTCATCATCATCACCGCCCTGCATATCGTGCTGGGCGAACTCGCGCCAAAAAGCCTGGCATTGCAGCGCAGCGAAGGCACGGCCTTGAGCGTCGTACGGCCGCTCGGCCTCTTCCTCTTCCTGCTTCGCCCGGCAATCATGATGCTGAACGGTCTCGGCAATCTGGTCCTGCGCCTTTTCGGCCTGCGGCCGGGCACTGGCGAAGGCTCGCTGCATTCGCCGGCGGAGATCAAGCTTCTGGTCGCCCAAAGCCAGGAGGCTGGCCTCCTCGAGCAGGCGCAGCAGGATCTGGTCGAACGTGTCTTCAACATCGGCGATCGGGATGTTTCAGACATCATGACGCCACGGCTGGAGGTCGATTGGATCGATGCCGACGACACGCCCGAGGAAATACAGAAAACCATCCGGGAAAGCCGTTTCGAACAGCTTCTCGTCAGTCGCGGATCGATCGACGAGCCGATCGGCATGGTGTTGAAGAAGGATCTCCTCGATCAGCTTCTGAACGGCAAGCCGCTCGATCCGATGGCGGTCATTCGCCAGCCGCTGATCGTCCACGAAGCGACCGCCGTCTTCAAGGTGCTGGAAAGCTTCAAGCGCGCACCCGTGCGCCTCGCCATGGTCATCGATGAATATGGCAGCCTGGAGGGGATCGTCACCCAGACAGACCTCTTGGAAGCCATTGCTGGCGACCTGCCCGACATGGAAAACGAGAGCCCGGATGTCGTCGAGCGCGCCGATGGTTCGCTCTTGATGGAAGGCATGATGCCGGCCTACGACGCTTTCGAACGGCTTGGCCTGCGCGATCGCTCGGAAGACAGCAACTTCCACACGCTCGCCGGCTTCGCGCTCTATCATCTGGGCCATCTGCCGGACGTGGGCGAAAGCTTCACGTTCGACGGCTGGCACTTCGAGATCATCGACCTGGACGGCATGCGGATCGATAAGATATTGGCGCGGCGGGAGCTGGGGGCTTAATTACCCATTTGGGGTCATTTTGGTTGCGTTGACGCCGGATCGCTGGGCTTAGCCTTGAATGGCGCGACCTCGATCTCTCCTTCTCGCTTTCGAGTTTGAGCAATGTCGTAGCTATTCTGCATTCGCATCAGCGTATCCATGGATACGCCGAACGCCTTTTCGATCCTGAGAGCCATCTCCGGCGAAAGATGCGCTCGTTCGTTGAGAAGCGTGGAGAGGGCCGGGCGCGTGACGCCGAGCGCCTTGGCGGCGTCGGTGACGGAAAGCCCAAGAGCCTCGATGATCTCGCTTTTGACAAAGCCGCCGGGATGGGCGGGGTTTTTCATGCGGATGCCCTGTATAGCGTTCATGACCACCTCCTAGTGATAGTCTTCATAATCGAGGTCGATGATCTCAATTTCCGTCCGTTCTATTCGAAACGTCAATCGCCAGTTTTTCGTGACAAACAGGCTCCATGTGCCCTTGCGGTCGCCAGTCAATTGATGAGCTTTCCAACTCGGAACCGTCCGTAACTCCTCTTCCTGCTCCATGTCCTGAAGGAAAGAGATAATTCGCCGCAGCTTCGGTACGAAGGCGGATTGCAGGCCTGACGCATCATCTTCCTCGATGAAGCGGCGTAGCCCTTTATGGATCACGTTTCTGATCTTCATGGTTTTAGATAGTAAATGCTTCGTATTGCGTCAAGTTACGCTTTACGAAATTTCTGCGGCAGGCACGGTTTTAAGGATCATGATCCCATATTTATGGTGCAGCGCAACAATTTGCCGCATTTGTCGATTTTCTTTTCCGTCTCAATGAATTAAGTTCAACTTTAGGAGTTGGGCGGGGGAAAATGACCAAGTGGGTTTATACATTCGGCGATGGGAAGGCCGAGGGTCGCGCTAAGGATTATGAGCGGCTCGGGGGAAGGGTGCCAATCTTGCTGAAATGTGCAGCCTTGGCTTGCCGGTTCCGCCTGGCCTGACGATCATCAGCGAGGCCTGCGCTTTCTATTACAAGAACGGCCGCAGCGTTTCGGATGAGCTGAAACCGCAGGTTATGCAGGGTCTGAAGCAGATGGAAGCGATCACCGGGCGAAAGTTCGGCGATGTCGAGCGGCCGTTGCTCGTCTCCGTACGCTCCGGCGGCCGTGCCTCCATGCCCGGCATGATGGACACCGTCCTCAATCTCGGCCTCAACGATGCCACGGTGCAGGCCCTCGGCCACGATGCCGGTGATGCCCGCTTTGCCTGGGACAGCTACCGCCGCTTCATCCAGATGTATGCCGATGTCGTCATGGGTCTCGACAACGAGGTTTTTGAGGAGATCCTGGAGGACGAGAAGGCTCGCCTCGGGCATGAATTCGACACTGATCTTTCCGCCGTCGAATGGCAGCATGTGGTCTCGCTCTACAAGACCGTCATCGAAGAGGAACTCGGCGAGGCCTTCCCGCAGGAGCCGGAAGTGCAGCTGTGGGGCGCGGTTGGCGCCGTCTTTTCCAGCTGGATGAACCCGCGCGCCGTCACCTATCGCCATCTGCACAATATTCCCGAAGCCTGGGGCACCGCGGTCAATATCCAGGCCATGGTCTTCGGCAATCTCGGCAATTCATCGGCCACCGGCGTCGCCTTCACCCGCAATCCCTCGACCGGCGAGAAGGAGCTTTACGGCGAATTCCTCGTCAACGCGCAAGGCGAAGATGTCGTTGCCGGCATTCGCACGCCGCAGAGCATCACCGAGGCTGCCCGCATCGCCTCCGGCTATGAGCGGCCGTCGATGGAAAAGCTGATGCCGGAAGCCTTTGCCGAATTCCGCCGCATCTGCACCGAGCTTGAAAACCACTATCGCGACATGCAGGATCTGGAATTCACCATCGAGCGCGGCAAGCTCTGGATGCTGCAGACCCGCGCCGGCAAGCGCACCACCAAGGCGGCGATGAAGATCGCGGTCGACATGGTCGACGAAGGCGTGATCACTGAGGACGAGGCCGTCGCGCGCATCGAGCCATCGACCCTCGACCAGCTTCTGCATCCGACCATCGACCCGCGCGTTCATCGCGAGGTCATTGGCTCCGGCCTGCCGGCCTCTCCCGGGGCTGCCACCGGCGAGATTGTCTTTACCGCCGAAGAGGCGATCGCTGCCGAGGAAGAGGGCCGCAAGGTCATCCTCGTGCGGATCGAGACCAGCCCGGAAGATATTCACGGCATGCATGCCGCCGAGGGGATCCTCACCACGCGCGGCGGCATGACCAGCCACGCGGCGGTCGTCGCGCGCGGCATGGGCCTTCCCTGCGTCGTCGGCGCCGGCACCATGCGCCTCGACCTGCGCAACGAAAAGCTGATCGGCATCGGCATTACCCTGAAGAAGGGCGACGTCATCACTATAGACGGTTCCGCCGGTCAGGTGCTGAAGGGTGAGGTGCAGATGATCCAGCCGGAACTCTCCGGCGATTTCGGCCGCATCATGGCCTGGGCTGACCGTTCGCGGCGCATGACGGTGCGCACCAATGCGGATACGCCCGCTGATGCGCGCGCCGCCCGTGCTTTCGGCGCCGAAGGCATCGGCCTTTGCCGCACGGAGCATATGTTCTTCGAGGGCGATCGCATCCATGTGATGCGCGAGATGATTCTCGCGGAGGGCGAGGAGGGTCGCCGCGCCGCGCTCGCCAAGCTTTTGCCGATGCAGCGTCTCGATTTCACCGCCCTGTTCACCATCATGCACGGCTTGCCGGTGACCATCCGCTTGCTCGATCCGCCCTTGCACGAGTTCTTGCCGAAGACGGACGAGGAGATCGCCGAGGTCGCCGGTATCATGGGTATGGAGCCGGCCATCTTGCGCCAGCGCGTCGATGCGCTGCACGAGTTCAATCCCATGCTCGGCCATCGCGGTTGCCGGCTGGCGATTTCCTATCCCGAAATTGTTGAGATGCAGGCTCGCGCCATTTTCGAGGCGGCGGTTGCCGCCGCAAAGGAGACGGGTGCGGCGGTGGTTCCGGAAATTATGGTGCCGCTGGTCGGCCTGCGCTCGGAACTCGACTACGTCAAGGCGCGCATCGACGAGGTGGCCGGCGCCGTCATGACCGAAGCCGGGATGAAGATCGATTATCTCGTCGGCACGATGATCGAGCTGCCGCGCGCCGCCCTTCGTGCCCATATCATCGCCGAGGCCGCCGAATTCTTCTCCTTCGGCACCAACGATCTGACGCAAACCACCTTCGGCATGTCGCGCGACGATGCCGCCGCCTTCATTCCGACCTACCAGCGCAAAGGCATCATCGAGCACGATCCCTTCATCTCGCTGGATTTCGATGGTGTGGGGGAGTTGATCCGCATCGCCACCGAGCGCGGCCGCCGCACCCGCAACGACATGAAGCTCGGCATTTGTGGCGAGCATGGTGGCGACCCGGCCTCGATCCATTTCTGCGAGGAGATCGGGCTGGACTACGTGTCCTGCTCGCCCTTCCGCGTGCCGATCGCGAGACTCGCGGCGGCGCAGGCGGCTATCAAGGCCAGGATCTGACGTTCAAGCGACAGGCGGCGCGACGATCAGCGCCGCCAGTAGCCGCGATGGCGATAGTAACCCGGGCCGATGACATAGGGCGGTCCCCAGAAGAAGTCATCATTGCTTTCCATGAAGGCGCGCTGGTCCGCGCGGCGGCTCAGATCCTGGTTCATCATGCAGTTCGCGTAGTTCTGCGTGCCGGGCCGAAAGCCGTAGCCGCTGCATTTCGACTGGTCCCCCGCTCTGATCTCTTCCGCAGTCTGGCAACCGGATAGGAGCAAACCTGTGACGACGAGGAGGAGTGCGGGAGAAATACGCATGGCCTGATGTCCTGAATAGAGAGATATGCCAGCGGAAATTATAGCGCCGCTCGGCAAGGCGCGAAAGACATATCGCACTGTTGAAGCCGTTCAGGCGGCGTCATCCAGTCTTTCTGGCAGGCGTTGCAGCAGATCGACGAAGGCGTCGGTGAAGCTCAGCAGGTGCTCGGTTTCTTCACTCGGCTCCAGCACGCGAATTTCCGCGCCGTCCAGGTCGAGCGCCGCGAAGATGATACGCATGTTCTCTCCGCCCTCCGGGATCCACAGAACGGCCAGCCGACGGTACTCCGATATCAGTCCGGTGGCCGGAAGATCGAACAGGAGCTCGCCGCCGACAGCTTTGGCGGCTGTTCGCACCGCTTCGCAAAATCCTGCTTCCCCACCGGAGAAACCGTCGAGCGAAAGCTCCAGTTCCAGCAGTTCGAGCGGCAGGGCAGGCTCGGCGGCAATGTCGGCCATGTTGGCTGCTGCAGGCGACGGCTTGGCGGCGATGTCTGGCGATTGCGTCGTTCCCATCTCCTCAAGTCCTTTCATAGCCACGGTAAAACACGAAAATCATCGCCTTTTTCGGAATTTAAGCAAGTACTCACGTTTTTGTGCTAGGCGACATCAAATCGGCTTGCAGTCGAAGCTTGTTTATCAGCGCTGCGACATCCGATTTATTTTCGCCGTTTCTTGCTCTAAACATGGGATCAGCCCTAGGGATTCGGTTCATCCGCTTTCCGATCCGACGCGCCGACGAGCCCTTGATGACCATTCGCTTCGACCGTCCCGTTTCGCATGCCGCCCGCGCCGCGCGCCTGATTGCTTCCTTTGCGCTGGTGCTGTGCGGGGTAATCCTGATCGGCCATCGATTCGGGCCGCTGGAAACACCTTATTTCGTTCTGCTGCTGCTGGTTTCGGCCGGATTCGCCGCGTTTGCGGTACTGCTCGCGGTCATCGGCCTCACGCAGCTCTGGCGGATTGCCGCCCTCGGTGGCGTTTCGGCCGTCAAGGCGCTGATCTATGCCGCGCTGCCGCTGGCGATCGTCGGCATCGGCGCGGAGCGCTACTGGACGCGACCGGCGATCTACGATGTGTCCACCGATCTCGTCGATGCTCCGGAATGGCTGGCGACGCCGGAGGCGAAGCAACTCTGGCTGCCGGCCAGGCACCTTGTAACATCAGGGGATCGCGAGGCACAAAATGTCGCCTATCCCGCGCTCACCAGCCGCCGCTACGAGGGAGCCTCCGACCGCGTGCTGGAAGCCGTGCGCAAGGTCGCCGGTGACAATCACATCACCATCGTCAAGGTTGAAGGCACTGATTTGGTCGATCCGAACGGCGATCAAAGACCGCGCCGCCGTACGCCCCGGCAACGCCCGAGCCCAACGGCGGATGACAGCGCCGTCACGGATATGCCCGATGTCATCCCGGTGCCGACGCCGCGCCCCTATCGCGACGGCGTGGCGGATCTCATCCGCCAGAGCACCGATGTTGTGTTGCAGGGGCAGACTCGCACCCGCATTTTCGGCTTGCCTTTCGACGTACTGATCCGCCTGCGCGAAGAGGCGGAGACGACACTGGTCGATGTCCGCGTCGCCTCGCGCTACGGACAGGACGACCTCGGCGTCAGCGCTGACATAGCCGAGAGCTATCTGAAGGCGTTGGACGCCGAACTTTTAGGGATTGCCGGAGGCTGAGCTGGTTCAGGCAGGGCGGTAGGCCCCGAGCAGGGCCGGCGGCCCGTCCGTCTGTACCAGGCCCTTTTCCACCAGATCCTCCAGATGCGCCAGCACCGACAGCGCCGCCGCGCCATGAAGGCGCGGGTCCGTGTCGCGGTAGATGGCCTTCACCATCTCGGGGATTAGCCGGTCGCCGGCCTTGATGCGCTCCAGCACGGCACGCTCGCGCATGCGCCTGTGGGTCCTGAGCCCACGCATGAAGGAGGCGGGCTCTTTTACCGGTCCGCCATGGCCGGGCAGGAACAGGCGGTCGTCGCGGGCAAGCAGCCGCTCGAGCGAGGCCATGTAGTCGGCCATGGAGCCATCGGGTGGTGCTACGATCGTGGTTGCCCAGGCCATGACATGGTCGGCGGAAAAGACGATGCCGATGCCCTCCAGCGCGAAACAGGCGTGATTGGCCGTGTGGCCGGGCGTCAGAAGCGCGGTCAGCTGCCAACCATCCCCCGAGACGCTTTCGCCATCGCCAAGTGTGATATCCGGCCGGAAATCCATGTCCGAGCTCTCGGCGAAAGGATTGACCTCGCCCTCGTGCAGCGGCCGCGCGGCCCGATGCGGCCCCTGGCCGACCGTGAGAGCGCCCGTTGCCTCCTTCAGCCGCTTGGCGAGCGGCGAGTGGTCGCGATGGGTGTGGCTGACGAAGATATGCGTGACCTCGCGCCCCTTCAGCGCCGTTAACAGGGCGGCAAAATGCTCCTCATTCTCCGGACCGGGATCGATGACCGCCACGGACGAGCCGCCGACGATATAGCTGTTGGTGCCATGGAAGGTGAAGGCGCTGGGATTGTTGACCGTCATCCGCTCGATGCCGGGCGCAACCGGCACGGCGCGGCCATAGGCGGCCTCGAACGCAAGCTCGAATTCGGGTGTGCTCATGATTGCTTGTATTCGACCTCTATGAAGGACATCGGCTCGGAGCCGGCATTGACCACATTATGCTCGACCCCGGCTTCCCGCCGGTAGGCCGCACCCTTGGCAATGTCGACGCGCCTCTCTCCATTCGGCTCCTCGAGCAGAAACTGGCAGTCGGTCATCGGCACCACGACATAGCCGAGGCCATGGACATGGTGGCCGGTATCGGCGCCCGGCTCGAAATCCCAGCGGGTAATCCGCACGACATCATCGTCGACAAGCACGGTGGGAACAGCGGGCGGGCGGGCACGATACTGGCTCATCGGATCTCCTGATCGGGATTTGGGGATGACAAGACCTAGCATAGCCACTTGGGAAGCGTATAAAAATATGCGCTCACCTATAACTTAATGATTGTGAGCGGATGCGACCTTTGCTAATCAGGCGGTGATTTGGCGCGAATAGTCGCCATCTCACTCTGGTGGGGCGTAGCCAAGCGGTAAGGCAGTGGTTTTTGGTACCGCCATCCCTGGTTCGAATCCAGGCGCCCCAGCCATTGTTTTGTTTTATTAATATAATCAACAGACTAGAGATATTGGCTTCCGTTGAGCATTGCGGCTTTGAGGATGCTCAAGTGACTTCCCATGTCCGCCCTTTCTGGAACAGATTAGTATCTGTTCGATTGCCGCAACAAAAATTCTGTTAATCTAAGTAGAAATCCGTGCGACAGTAACGGTGAATTGTGCCAGTATTTCAAAATTGGGTAATGGTTCTCGTGGAGTGCTTTGATGTGGGCAGAGATATCAAGACTAATCCGGTGATTATACGACCAGATACGAGTATCGGAAACAATTCTGCGGAGGCAGACGACGAGTTTTTATTTGAATGTTTTGTTGACCACCCCGCTCTAGAGGCAACTCGGGATGTAGCAAATTCAAAGATGTTCGTTTTGGCAAGAACCGGAGGCGGAAAGACCGCAATTTTAAGAAAAATAAAACAACAATACCCCGATACAGCATCGGTTATCGACCTATCTGGCTTGTCAATGGACTACGTTGCAAATTCAACTATTGTAAGGTTTCTTAAGTCAATTGATGTTGATCTTGATTTATTCTTTCAGGCGCTCTGGAAGCATGTTCTCTGTTTAGAGTACATCCGTCTCCGCTATAATGTTAGCAACGGTGAAAGTTCCCGTCAGGTTTTTAGCTGGTTTAAGGACTTTTTCAAATCGGACGGTCGTCGACAATCCGCGCTGAAATACCTTTCGGAATGGGAAGGAAAATTTTTCATCACCATGGATGAAAATATCAAGGAGATCACATCTCGGCTTGAGTCGAAGGTCAATGGTGAGTTCGGTGCGGAGGTCGAAAAATTCAGCGTGCGAGCTGGCTATAGCCGAACTCTCAGCAATGAAAAAAATCCGAACTTGTCGCCCGTGCAAAACGAATTGTGAACGCTGAGCAGCTTGCGGAGTTAAATAAGGTTCTCGACCTTCTGTCATCGTATGATGCCGAGGACGGGAAATATAAAAAAAGCTTTTATATTCTTATTGATAAGCTTGATGAAAAATGGGTGGATGAGACAGTCAGGTTTGATCTTATTAGAGCGCTAATAGAGTGCCTTCGGTCGTTTAACAAGATAGAGATGCTGAAAATAGTAGTGTCTATTAGGGAGGATGTGCTTGAACGTGTTGTTCAAGATAATAAAGATGTAGGTTTTCAGAGAGAAAAATACGATGATTATTTTCTAAGAGTAGTTTGGGATAACGCGCAGCTGAAGGAGCTCGTTCAAAAAAGAATAAATAAGCTATACAAGAAAAAATATACATCTGAGAACGTCACATTCGATGATATATTTAGAAATAAAATTGGAAATAAAGAGCCTATCGATTATATTATTGAGAGAACTCTAAAGAGGCCGCGCGATGTTATATCATTCGTCAATGAGTGCTTTCAAAAGGCCCAGGGGAAGACTGAAGTTACGCCGAAAGTGATTAAAGAGGCAGAATCTGAATATTCTCGCATCAGAATGCAGGCATTAATTTATGAGTGGCAAAGCGCGTCTCCTTCGCTTTCAGCGGTATTCAAATTACTAGCGAACCGTCGTGGCCGATTTAGCTCCCGCGATATCTCGAACAGGACGTTTTTGGATGATTTTGTTTTGACCGTCGATCAAACGGCTGCAAGCGAGAGCGACCCGATCAGAGCAGGAGTTGAACACTACATTCGGGAAGGCTCTGATGCTGCGAGTCTTGCCCTTGTTAGAACGCTGGTGAGCGAACTCTATCGGATCGGAGCAATAGGTATTAAGACATCTGCAGGGGAGCGCTATATATACTCGTTTCAGGATGTGCCCGTTATTAATTCCGATTCTATTGATTTGGAAACCAAGATCCATATCCATCCGATGCTACATCGTGCCCTTAATGTTCAGGACGAGCATCAGAGATAGCGTGCCGATGCCTGCTTTTGTTTTCTATTTGCGATAGAAGGCCACCGATCTTCATCGGCAGATTTTCTATTATAAGTCACTGTGGTTTTCCGAATTATTTTTAATATAAATATGTATATGAGATGCTTTGTTGTGCTTGTAAAATATCGCTAGCAATGCTCGAAGCAACTATTCCACCCACCCTTAAACCTTGTTTGACCTTTCTCCTGCAATCTGGCCGCCACCACCATTCCGATGCAGGCGACCATGAACAACACCTCCCCACCTCTTCTTTCCATCGTCGCCCCCTGCCACAACGAGGAAGAGGGGCTTCGCGAGTTTTGCCGGCGTGCCGTCGCGACCGCTCGCAGTATTGCCGGGGATGCCTTCGAGATCGTGTTGGTGGATGATGGTTCCACGGATGGGACCTGGGAGATCATCGCGGCGCTTGGCCGCGAGGTGCCGCAGGTGCTTGGTGTCCGGTTGATGCGCAATCATGGTCATCAGTTGGCCGCCACCGCCGGGCTTGCCGCCACGCGGGGCGAGCGTGTGCTGCTGATCGACGCCGATCTGCAGGATCCGCCGGAGTTGTTGCTGATGATGATGCCGATCATGGATCGCGGTGCGGATGTCGTCTATGGGCAGCGGGTGCGGCGGGAAGGGGAGAGCTGGTTCAAGCTGGCCTCCGCCTCACTCTTCTACCGGCTCCTGTCGCGGCTCGCCTCGGTGGCGATCCCGCGCGATGTCGGGGATTTTCGCCTGATGCGCCGTCGTGTCGTCGATATCCTGCTGGCGATGCCGGAGCGTGATCGTTTCATTCGCGGCATGGTGAGCTGGATCGGTGGGCGGCAGGTGGCGCTGTCCTATGAGCGCGACGCCCGCTTTGCCGGCACGACCAAATATCCGCTGCGCAAGATGGTCAATTTCGCCATCGACGCCATCACCAGTTTTTCCACCGTGCCGCTACGCATCAGCACATGGCTCGGCATGGTCTCTGCCGCCTGCGCGATCCTGCTTTTGATCTATACGGTGGTGCGCTGGATCGAGGGCGAAACGATTATCGGCTGGTCCAGCATCATGGCCGCGATTACCGCCTTCAGCGCCATCCAGCTGATCTGCATCGGCATCATCGGCGAATATATCGGCCGGCTGGTGCAGGAAAACAAACGGCGGCCGATGTTCATGATCGAGAGCCTGGCGCAGGCCGGCCGATCCATCGAAATCACCGGCGATTTCGCCGAGATGAATGCGGCCGGCAAGCGCCGCGAACTCGAGCGTCTCCTCACGGATGAAGGAGAGGCGGAAGAGGATAGCAGCCGGGCGAGGGCGGTCCGCTGATGCCGCATTCATCCGCAAACCTGTCTCCGGTCGAGCCGGCGATCCCGGTCGAAATTGCAGCCATTCCGGATAGCGCGATCGTCAGGCAACGTCCGGGCTTCGCCATCGCCGCTTTCGTCATCCTCGCCGCCATCTTCGTCGCCGTTTTCCAGTTTCCGCCGATCCTGGATTATCCGAACCATTATGCGCGCATGTGGCTGCTTGCCGGCGGCATAGCGGAGCCGCCGTTCAACCGGATCTATGCGCTCGACTGGAACCAGACCTTCACCAATGTCGGCATCGATCTCGCGGCCTATTGGCTGGGGCCGGTGATCGGCGTGCCGCTCTTGGCGTGCGGCCTGCTGTTCCTGGCGATCGTGCTGCCGCCGCTCGGCGCCATCGCCCTGCACCGCCGCCTGTTCGGCGGCTCCTATTACTGGCAGATCGCCATCCTCTATTTCGCCTGGTGCGCGACGCTGATCGGCGGTTTCATCAATTTCCAGATCGGCCTGGGCATGGCGCTGTTCTTTGCGACGGTCGATCATGGACTGCAGCCGAAGAGCCGGACGGTGCTGTTTGCCTGGCGCGCCGTCGCCGGCCTGTTGCTGACCGTCATGCATATTTTTTCGCTCGGCTTCTATATGGCGCTCGTCTGCGGCCTCGAGTTTTCACCGACGACGGCGGCCCTGAAGTCTCCGCGCGACTTCGTCCGCCTGTGCGCCCGGCTGGTCGTGGCGATGCTCGCCTGCACGCTGCCGGCGATCTGCCTGTTTCTCTATGCGCCAGTGCTGCCTGATAGCAACAATATCGGTCTGGGAACGGCGTGGAACGATACGCCGGGCCTGATACTGGCAAACCTCATCTCGGCGATCTGGACCTATACGGCGCTGGCCGACACGCTGTTGCTGATCCCGCTGGTGTTGGTCTGCACCAATGCGGTGCGCACAGGCCGATTGAGATTGCATGCCGGGCTTGCCGTTACCGCTATCGGCCTGCTGGTCCTTGCTTGCATATCCCCGCGCCATGTCCTGGGCACTGGCTGGATCAGCTGGCGATTTCCGATCATGGCGGCGCTGGTCGCGATGGCCATGGTTTGCCCTCTGCCTCGGCTGCCGCGCCGGCAGGCCTTCATGCTGGCCGTGGTGCTTGCATGTGTGGCGCTTGGCAGGACGGGCTGGATCGGGCTCAACTGGTGGTACGGGCAGGCGGATGTCGCCAATATCCGCACCGTCCTTGCCGATGTTTCTGAAGGTTCGGCAATCCTGCCGATGACCCATAAGCCCAAAGGCATGCCGATCGGCATCGATCAGAGGCACTACGCCTGGAATGAGGATACTTTCCGGCATCTGCCGACGCTTGCCGTCCCCTACGCCCGTGCCTTCGTGCCGACGATCTTTACCGCCGCGGGCAAGCAACCTCTTACCGTGCTGCCGCAGTGGAAAGACATTGCCGTGCCGGAGGGAAATCTCTTTTCCATCGGCCTGTTGAATTGCCCGGCCGAACTGAAGGCGTTCAGCGCCATCGCGCCCTATCTCGCCAATTGGCGGCAGCGCTTCGACTTCGTCCTTGTCGTCAACGCTGATATGCCCGATCAATATAGCGGTGACACCATTCCGTCCGGCCTTCGGCTTGCCGCCGACACGCCCTTTGCCAAGCTCTATGCCATCGACAAGGCTTTTGTGCCCCAGGCAAATGTGCCGGCAGCCACAAGCTGCCCAAATCCGTTGACGACGGAAGGCTGAGCCAAGCCCCTGACAACAAAACAGGCGGCCCTTTCGAGCCGCCTGCTGAATGCGTGTCCCCGATGGTGTTCGAGACTTAGCTCGCCTTTTCAGGCGGCGGTGCCAGCAGTTCGGCGCAATAGGAAGAGCCGTTGGTGCCGGGCTGGTCGCCGAGGATGCGGACCGAGCGGATGACGTAGCTCTGGCTGGTGACGATATCGGCCTTGCAGCTCAGATAGCGCTTGCCGCCCTTCTTCCCGTCCTTGGCCGCGATGGTGATGTTCTTGTAGCCACCCCGCCAAGTGTAGACGCGGTTACCGCCGTCGTCACGGTCCGAGATCGGCGGGCCGTAGGAGGCGAAGAAGCGCCCGGCCGACTGGCCTTCCCAGCGGTCCTGAACCGGGTTGCTTACAAGCGCCGGGAGAATTGTTGTCGTGGTCGTGCTGGCGCAGCCGGCCAGCGCCAGCAACAGTCCCGCCGCGGTGATCATGCGGATATTCATCGTATCGTCCTTGAGCTTCTGTCTCGCATTCGGTTGCGGAAACGCCGCTGTCCCACGGCATTTCCACCTGTCCCACTAAGGGCTTTAGCGCCAAAGCCGGCAAAAGAAAATTCCCATCCGCGTGTACAAGCGGAATTTTGCCGAATGTGTTGCGTCTCATGCACTTTACTCTGTCCGGCGTCCATTTTTCGTGCTGATTTTCTGGGCAATTGCCTCTGTAATCTTTTCGTCAAGAAACAGACTCGTTTTTTGAATTTGGTGCTTGTGCATCAAAAATGGCTGGTCTATAGAAGCGCCGCTGGTCACGGAGTGTAGCGCAGTCTGGTAGCGCACCACGTTCGGGACGTGGGGGTCGAGTGTTCGAATCACTCCACTCCGACCAGCGCTAAATTCCCGATTTTCCCGAAAATTTCATCCGCTTCCGATAGCCGATCCCCAAATCTGTATCTCTTCATGTCTCGCGCGCCAAGTCGTTCGTCCGATTTGGAATATCCTTTTGCGCCTAGCCTCTTTTTGTCGTCCGAAGCACCATATACAAGGGGAGGATGAGTGCATCCGACTCGAGGTTGAGGACGGACCAATGGTTGCGGAAGCGGAGCGACGAGATGAGCAGCCTGATTGAAAGACTGGTCTGGCGGGCTGGAACGGAATTCCGGCAGCGTCGGAATGTCGGCGGTGCGGTCCTTGGTCGTCTCGCAAGCATCTCCGCTACGGCATTGGCAACGGCGCTCCTGCTGGCTTCGGGAGCCGGGCAATCCGCCTTCGCCGGGGATTGCGGCAATGTGGTCGCGGCACCCGGCATAGACTGGAGCGCGTGCAGCAAAACCAATATCATGCTGCCGGGCAGCGATCTGCACGGCGCCAATCTGTCCGAAACGCATTTCGACAGCACCGATCTCAGCGATGCCAATCTCACTTCGGCCAATCTGGAAAAGGCAACGCTGGTGCGTGCGTGGCTGAAGAATGCGCGCGCCGAGGGTGCGAATTTCGCCAAGATCGAAGCCTATCGCTCGGATTTCAGCAATGCTGTCGCCAACGGCGCCTCCTTTGCCAATGCCGAGCTGCAGCGGGCCGAATTCAGCGGCGCGCAGCTTGCGAACGCCGATTTTCAGAAGGCCGAGCTTGGCCGCACCGATTTCGACAAGGCTGTGCTGACGGGCGTCAATTTTTCCTTCGCCAATCTTTCCCGCGCTACTTTGAGCGGCGCGACCATCCAAGGGCCCGTCACCTTCGGTGGCGCGTTCTTGTATCTGACCCGCATCGAGGGGATAGACCTGTCGGCGGCAACCGGTCTGGTACAGACTCAGGTCAATTTGGCCTGTGGCGACCAGACGACCATACTGCCTCCGGGATTGAGGGCGCCTGGTTCCTGGCCATGCCCGCCCGATGACAAGGACTGACGCTAGTCTGTCCGGAATGACCCAACCGAAAGGCGATAGTTGATGTTCGAGCAACAGACGATTCAATCCTCCAGCAAGCCAGAATTCTATCGCGAGCTTGCCGGCCAGTTGCAGGCGCTGCTTGACGGCGAGGCCGACCCGATCGCCAACGCCGCCAATACCTCGGCGCTAATCTTCCAGATGCTGCCGGACCTCAACTGGGCCGGCTTCTATTTCCTGCAGTCGGATGAGGAGCTTGTGCTCGGGCCGTTCCAGGGCAAACCTGCCTGCGTCCGTATCGCCGTTGGCCGTGGTGTCTGCGGCACGGCGATCGAAAAGGAGCAATCGATCGTCGTCGAGGATGTGCATGCCTTCCCAGGCCATATTGCCTGCGATGCGGCCTCCCGCTCGGAGCTGGTAGTTCCGCTGTTCCGCGATGGCCTTGTCTTCGGCGTCATCGATCTCGACAGTCCACTTCCCGGCCGTTTCGACAAAGACGATCAGGCCGGCATCGAGACGCTCTCGGCAATTTATACCGCTGCCTGCGACTGGGATGAGTGACTGCCTGTCGCTGCGCGGCGCATCACGCCGCCGTGTCAGATATGGCAAACCGACTGCACCATACCTATATTTCCGTCGCAACCACTCCCGCGACGCTTATCGAGCTTAACGTCTGTAACGATGTCCGGCATTCTCCCGTAATAGCTGGTGAAGCTTGAGGTATGCGTCCAAGAGCAAGGAGAACAAGAATGCGAAATTACAGCAAGACCTCCGAGGCCATAGCGAAGCTGTCGCCGGAACAATACCGTGTGACCCAACAAAGCGGCACGGAGCGCCCCTTCACGGGCGAATATGTCGATAACAAGCAGCCGGGCATCTATGTCGATATCGTATCGGGCGAGCCGCTGTTTGCCTCTTCCGACAAGTTTGATTCCGGCTGCGGCTGGCCGAGCTTCACCAAGCCGATCGAGGCCGCCAACGTCAGCGAACTCTCCGATAACTCACATGGCATGCTGCGCGTAGAAGTGCGTTCGCTGCACGGCGACAGCCATCTGGGTCACGTTTTTCCCGATGGGCCGCGCGATCGCGGCGGTCTGCGCTATTGCATCAACTCCGCCTCGCTTCGCTTCGTGCATCGTGATCGCATGGAAGCCGAAGGTTACGGCGCCTATCTCGACCAAGTGGAGGATATCCGATGACTACGGAACGTGCAGTTCTCGCCGGCGGTTGTTTCTGGGGCATGCAGGACCTCATCCGCCGTTACAAGGGCGTCATCTCGACCCGCGTCGGCTATACCGGCGGCGAGGTTCGCAACGCGACCTATCGCAATCACGGCACCCATGCGGAAGCGATCGAGATCGTCTTCGACCCCGAGAAGATCATCTATCGCGATCTGCTGGGCTTCTTCTTCCAGATCCATGATCCGAGCACGCGCAACCGCCAGGGCAACGATGTCGGCGCGAGTTATCGCTCGGCGATCTTCTTCACCAGCGACGAGCAGAAGCGGGTCGCCCTGGACACGATCGCCGATGTCGATGCTTCCGGTCTTTGGCCGGGCAAGGTCGCTACCGAAGTGGTGCCGGCAAGCGACTTCTGGGAGGCCGAACCCGAACATCAGGACTATCTGGAGCGTATCCCGAACGGCTACACCTGCCATTTCGTCCGGCCCGGCTGGAAGCTTCCGGTCCGGCAGGCCGACACGACGCAGCGCGCAGCATCCTGAATGATGCAAACCGCCGCGAGGGAGCGGCTGGGACGCTATCTTGGCACATGGGACGTGAAGCGTCGGATCATCGACCGTCTCAACGCGACCCTGATAACCTTCGAAGGACAGGCGTTGTTGACGCCTGTCCAGTTCGAGGAACATGGCGACACCACGAGCGAATATGCGACGCTCAGAAGCAGCCGAACTTACTGGCTAGGCTCTGAGGCTGAGTGTCTGAGCGTTTATTTCCCCGACCTGACTGAATTCATCCATATTGGCGGCGCTGCATCGCAGCGCGTCATCCATCACTGTGGCCTGGATCTTTATCGAGGTCGCTTTTTCTTTCGCGGGCCGGACGCCTGGGCCGAGATGTGGCATGTGTACGGCCCTCGAAAACATTATGTAAGTCTCGCCCATTATCGGCGGGTCTAGCCTCTCAGGGCGCGATGCGAGGCGGAGTATATCTCCGCCTCTCTTTTTCGATCATTCGCGGAACAATGGCGAATGATGTGAAGTCTTATCGGGACATCCGCCGTCTGGTCTGGACAGCCAGAGCCAATTCCTCCAGCGTACGGACGGAAGTCGGCCAATCGATGCAGCCGTCGGTGATGCTCTGGCCGTAGACCAGCGCCTTGCCGGGAACGAGGTCTTGGCGGCCACCGACGATATTGCTTTCCATCATCATGCCCTTGATGCGGTGGTCGCCGGCCGATACCTGTTCGGCGACGGAGCTGACCACTGCCGGTTGGTTTTCCGGGTTCTTGTTGCTGTTGGCGTGGCTGGCATCGATGATGATCTGCGGGTCGAGCCCAAGCTTGGAAGCCTGCTCCGAGACCGCCTGCACGCTGACGGCATCATAATTGGGCTGCTTGCCGCCGCGCAGGATGAGATGGCCGTCGTCGTTGCCGCGTGTCGAGGCAATGGCGGCAAGGCCATCCTTGGTTACGGCGGGGAAATGATGCGGTTGCGACGCCGCCAGGATCGCATCGAGCGCGATCCTCGTGTCGCCGTTGGTTCCGTTCTTGAAGCCGATCGGGCAGGAGAGGCCGGAGGCCAGTTCGCGATGCACCTGGCTCTCGGTTGTTCTGGCACCAATGGCCCCCCAGCTCACGAGGTCGGCGATGTATTGCGGCGTGATCGTGTCGAGGAATTCGCAACCGGCTGGCAATCCGATCTCGTTGACATCGACGAGAAGCTGCCTGGCAAGGCGCAATCCCTCTTCGATGCGGTAGCTTCCGTCGAGATGCGGATCGTTGATGAGGCCCTTCCAGCCGACCGTGGTGCGCGGCTTTTCGAAATAGACCCGCATGACGATTTCAAGGTCGCCGGCGAAGCGGTCGCGCTGTTCCTTCAGTCGGGCTGCATAGTCGCGCGCCGCGACAGGGTCGTGGATGGAGCAGGGGCCGATGACCACGATCAAGCGATCGTCGTCATTGTGGAGGATACTATGCATAGCGGCGCGTGCGCCCGTCACGGTGGAGGTGACGGCCTCGTCTCGCGGGATCTCGTCTATAATGCGAGCCGGCGGCGTAAGCGCGGTAATTTCGATAATGCGCAAATCATCAGTAGAATTCAACACGGTATCTGTTCCTTTTGGGGTCATACCGTGGCGACACAAAAAAAGCCGCCAGGTAGACTAGCGGCTGTTCGGGTCTTTTATTGCGTCAGTTTTACCTACGCACAGGCCCGCCTCCGCTGGGAGCAGCGGTACGAATAAAATCGCGAGGCGTTTGCGTAGGTGAACGACATGCAGTGTCTCTACGACAAAAAATATGGCTTGTCGATGCCGTTGATAGCTTGGGAACTGATCGCAGGTGCTTGGCCCGGCTCCCAATTTGGTGGCAGTAGCAAAAAGACGAACCCCAGATCAGAAAGACTGGCCCCACTTCGCTGGAAGCAGGACCAGTCCCCATCCGATCAGGGGTCAAGTCTAATCAGATCTCGAAAAACGAGGTCTTAGAAAGTACGCTGGAAGCGCAGAACGCCAGCCCACTGGTCCTGATTGATGGAGTCCCAGTTGGTGTAGGATACTTCCGGCGTGATCTGCAGGTTCTTGACCGGGTTGAACTTGACGTTCGCGGTCGCTGCAAAGATCTTCGAGTCGGTGTAGGCAACCTGAGCGTTTGCCTGCAGCTTTTCGTTGATCGGAACGGTAACGCCGCCCCAGACAGCCCAGTCGCCCCAGCCGATCGGCTTTGCCGGGCCGGCGCCGTTCGAGCTTGCGTACTTGTTCAGCTTGTTGCCGTCGGTGTTCCAGCCGCCCATCAAGAACGCCTTGAAGACGCCGAAATCGCCGTCGACGCGAGCCTTGATAGCGCCTTCTTCAACGATGGAGTCGTAACCGCCAACGATCTTGAAGCCGAAGTTGCCAGCCTTGTAGCCAACACCGGCGACAACGTCAGGAGCGTAGTGATCCGAGGCGTCTTCGCCGTTGAGGCCCCTGACCGGAACGGTCGCGCCGGCGCTGTTCGTGGTGAGGCCCGAATTGCTGTCTTCCAGCGAGATTACAGCCGTGAAGCCGTTGCCGGCGTCGTAGTTGTAGGTGATCTGGTTGAGTTCGTACGGGCCGTCATAGACAACGTCGTCGTTGATGACGCCGCCGGCATAGCCTGCGTACAGGTTGTAGGCCGAGTCGAGCTTACCGACGGTGAAGCCGGCGAGGCTGATGTTGGCAGCGATCAGCTTGGTGGTGGTCGAGCCGCCATCCTGCCAGTCCCAACGCAGAACGGTAGCTGTCTTCAGCGGGCCGTATTCGGTGTCGGAAGCGGTGTCGAGGGTGAGGTGAGCACGGGTGTGCCACAGCGTACCGTAACGGTCAGCCGGGTTGTAAGCATTGTACCACTTGCCTTCGGTGCGGACGTAGCCGCCGATCTTGAGGCAGGTTTCGGTACCCGGAATGAAGAAGTAACCGTTGCCGTATGCGTCGCAGATGCGGACATACTCAAGCGGCTCCGGCTCGGCGGCAACGATAGCATCGGCTGCATGAGCGCCGGAAACTGCTGCGAGGGCAGCAGCGGAGCCGAGAAGAAGGCTCTTGATGTTCATAAAAACTCCAATCCAATATAGATTGGGCATAGGCTATCGCGCCGAAAAATCGACGTGCCTCACCCTATCCCTGTTAAAAACCCCGACTCGGGAGAAACGGGCCCCACCCGCTTCTGCGCCCCATTAAAGACGAATTCCTGCAAAGTTATATGATATATTTTCTTCGAAATGACGTTTTCGTGATTTTTCATTTTTAGTTGCATGAAAGACACATTTGCAAACATAGATAGTAAGTTTGCCATAATATTGGCTGCGTAATGATCATGCCGACGTAGGAAAGTGGGAAAATAGCAATGCGTGGGATGCTATGTCCAAACGCAATCAACGCCCTTTGCCGACATCGGCAACGGGCGTCTAAGTGCGATTAAGAGGAGGGACGGTCGCTTAATACAGCGCGGTTCGCTTTGAGTTCGGCGATACCAGCCTGCTGAGCATGGCGCCGATCGCAATGCCCCAGAGAGCGCCTGTCATGGCGACGATGATGTCCATCGGTGAACCGTAATTGCCGTTTGCCAGGAAATGCGAGAAGCACAGCGCCGAGACGCAGGCAATCATCAGCAGACAGGTGAAGGAGGGCGATTGCGGATAGGCCAGCCGTGCAAGCATGCCGGCAAGACAGAGCGCGACAGCTCGATAGAGATCGAAGGGATTGCCAAACTCGGCCTGCCAATTGAGATGCGCGAAGGTCACGGCAACCAGTGCCGCGATGTAGCTCCAAGCAACAATCTTCAAAAAGCGCTCTGTTATCACGGGGATGTCATATAGCAGCGGTGTATGGGAACACCAGTCTCGTAACGCTTTCGCAGCCTCGTTCAGCCTCCCGCATCGCACACGTTTTGTGTGCCCGCGAAATATTCTGTAGCGGATATGAGGAGGAGAAGGGATGACTTTTACGTGCTGATGGCCACTTGCGGCCTAAAGTCGGTTAACCCGCGCACGCTATCGACGATGGACGGCGGGCTGACACTCTCGGGCCAACCCACCTTGGATGCGCAAGCAGTATCAGGCGCTAGATGCCTCAGGTGCCTCAGCATTGTCTTCGGCCCCCGGCTTGCCGGGTTCGATGCTGCTCTCCCCCACATCGCTGCGACCGAGAAAGGTGAAGACGACGATTGCCGTGAGAGCGGTGATCGCTGTCAGGAGCCATAGCAACGCGCTAAAGGCCTCGCTGTAGCCTTGAACCAAAGCTGCATGCCCGATTGCCGGCGCATTGGATATCGCGTCGAGGAGATCACCTGTCACCAATCGCTGTGCCGCGGCGGCGGCATGCTCACCCGCTGTCGCACCTAGATTTGACTGAATGAAAGAGGAGAGGATGGCGCTGACCACAGCCAATGCGACGCCTTCGCCGGCGACGCGCGTGGTGCTGAAGATGCCGGTCGCCATGCCCGCGCGCTCCTTCGGCACGACACTGACGGCAAGCCCATCCATCAAACCCCAGGGCAGGCTTATGCCGATGCCGATCGTCAGCAGTGGACCAATCAACGCAGTCGGTGCAGTTCCCGTGGCGAAATGGCTGAGCCAGAACAGGCCCATGGCGGAGATAGAAAGTCCCACGCCGCAGATCGTGGCCGCCGTGAACCATCGCGTCAGCAGGCCGGCAATGATGGGCAGGACAAGCAACGGCGCCGACAGGGCGACCATCATGCGGCCAGCGGCGACCTCGCTCATGCCCTCGATGCCAACGAAGCGGACGGGCAGAAGGATGAGCAGCACAACGAAGGCGTAGGCAGGAGCTGCCGCCAGCAACTGCACGCCGACGAAACGCGGATAACGAAACAGGGTGAGATCCAGCATCGGCCGTTTCACTGTGCGCTCGATGATGCCGAAGGCGAGGAAAAGTAATGCTGCGCCCACCAGCAGGGCAACGACTAGCGGGTCACTCCAGCCATTTTCCGGCGCGCGAAGCATACCGTAAGTGAAGAGTGTCAGGGCGAGCGTAAAGCCGAGGGCGCCCGGCCAGTCGAGACTGGCGGCGTCGGGGTCTCTGGATTCGGTGAGGAAGCGTGCGCCGAGGCTAAAAGCAAGAACGGCGAGGATGACGACGAGAATGAAGATCGCCGGCCAGCCGAACATCTCGATCATCAGGCCGGAAGCGATTGGCCCGAACGCAAGCCCCACGCCGAAACTGGAGCCGACGATGCTGAAGGCGCGTATGCGCGCCGTGCCATCGAACTCCTGTGCAAGCGATGCCATGCCACCGGAAAAGGCGGCGGCGGCCCCCAATCCCTGCAAGGCCCTCAAGATATCGAACCAGACGATGTCGCTGGCGAAGGCCAGGCACGCCGAAAACAGGGCGAAACCGCCGAGCCCCATGAGAAAGATGCGCTTGCGTCCGAAGCTGTCGGCAAGCGCGCCGGCGGCCATCAGGCTGCTGCCGAAGGTCAGCATGAAGGCATTGGTGACCCAGTTGAGCGCAATCGGGCTGCCACCCAGCGTCCGGCTGATTGCCGGCAAGGCGACGGCCGGGCCAGTGAAGGTGAGGGGCATGGCGGCAGCGGCGCAACACACGGCGATGAGAACGAAGAGTTTCTCGGCCGGGCTTGCGGCCTTTGTCTTGTTGGGATGCATCAGGATATCCGCTGAATTTGAGCAAAAAGGCTCTGCAGATGAGTTGGGAGCGCGCCCCTCTTTCAAAGAGGGGCGTCATCATCTGCGCGAGCATCGGAATACCCGGACAAGATAGTTTTGATGCAATCGATAGAAAATGTGGCTAAGTTTCCATATATACCGGAAGAAAATGATCGAATGGACATAGCGATGGATCG
Organism: Rhizobium lusitanum; assembly: GCF_014189535.1. Classification (NCBI taxonomy): domain Bacteria; kingdom Pseudomonadati; phylum Pseudomonadota; class Alphaproteobacteria; order Hyphomicrobiales; family Rhizobiaceae; genus Martinezella; species Martinezella lusitana. The sequence goes on from NZ_CP050308.1 coordinate 3,474,913, forward strand.
GTTAAGCGGCCTCAATGCCTTTGTACGAAGCGCCGATCTCGGCAGTTTCGCCGCCGCCGGGCGCGTGCTCGGTCTTTCGGCCTCGGCCGTCGGTAAGGCGGTGACCAATCTCGAGCGGCAACTCGGTGTGCGATTGATGCAGCGCTCGACCCGCAGCATTCGCCTGACCGAGGAGGGGCGCCTGTTTCACGAGCGTTGCCGGCGTGTGCTGGACGATCTGGACGATGCCCAGGCTTCGCTTGCCCAGGCGGTGGCCGTGCCGCGCGGGCGACTGCGCGTCAGCGTTCCGATCGTCAGCTACCATTTCCTGCTGCCGGTGTTGCCCGAATTCCTTGCTCGCTATCCGGATGTCGAACTCGACATCGATTTCAACGACCGCATCGTCGATATGATTGAAGAGGGTGTCGATGTCGCGATCCGTAGCGGCGATCTGCCGGATTCCCGGCTGATGTCGCGGACCCTGCGGCCATTCCAGATGCTGCTTTGTGCAGCCCCTGCCTATCTCGAGCGTCATGGCATACCCGATTGCCCACGCGACCTTGACCGTCACCTGGCGATCCGGTTCCGTTTCCCCAACAGCGGCAAACTACAAAGCTGGCCACTGACCTTGCCGGATGGCGGACCGGAACTGCGCCTGCAAACCGCTCTTTCCTGTAACAATATGGAAGCTCTATGCGGCGCCGTGATCAGCGGCCTCGGCATTGGGTGCATGCCGGATTTTATCGCGCGAACCCCTCTCGCCGAAGGCAAGCTGTGTACGGTACTCGACGACCACATCGATGGGCCTGGCCATTTCCATCTGCTTTGGCCCTCCAATCGCCATCTGTCGCCAAAGGTCCGTGTCTTCGTCGATTTTCTCGGAGACCGGCTTTTTGCAAAGAGCTGCGAAGTCTTGCCGGGTGTCGCAAGCACATGAAAAAGGGGCCCTGAGGCCCCTTTTTGTCATCGATCCGATCCGGATCAGATATCGCTGGCAGCGTTCGCCCAGATATCGGCGGCCTGTGCGGCGGTGACGCGGCGGACTTCCGTCTCGTCGCGGCGGCTGGCGAAGAGTTCGCTGGCCATGATCTGGTCGGCGAGGTCTGCCGGCAGCGACAGGAGAACGCGCTGACCCTCCTTGTGGATGCCGCCGAGATCGGTGCGTCTGCCGGTGATCATGCCGCCGGCGATCGTGTTGTTGCTGTCCGGATCGATCAGGATGAAAGAGCCGGTCGAGCGGTTCTGGTCGTAAGGGTCGAAAACAGCGGCTTCGTCGAAGGAAAGACGAACCTTGCCGATGGCGTTCATCCACAGGGCTTGCGCCGGTGCCCAGGCGCCGGTCTTCAGCTCAAGCTGCGCAATCGGCTGCACCTGCACGCGCTGGCGGCGGCTGCCACTCTTCAGCCAGTAGCGCTTGCCGGGCTCGATGCCTTCCGGCTGCAGTGCGACAATCTGCGCGTCGAAGGCAAGGCCCGATTGCGGCTGGCTGTCGATGGCGACGATCATATCGCCACGCGAGACGTCGACCTGGCGGTCGAGCACGAGCGTAATCGCATCGCCGGCAACGGCGGCATTGCGCACGAGATCGTAGGTGACGATCTTTGCGACGTTGGCAACCATGCCCGACGGCAGGATCATGACGCTGTCGCCCGGCTTCACCGAGCCGCCGGCAACCGTGCCCTGATAGCCACGAAAGCTTTCGCCGGGGCGGGACACGCGCTGAACGGACAGGCGGAAACCGACGGATTGAGCCGAGCGCACGGTGGCAAGCTCCAGCGTCTCGACGAGTGTCGGGCCATTGTACCAGGGCATGGCCGCCTGGCCGGAATAGACGACGTTTTCGCCCTTCAGCGCCGACATCGGAATGGCGGTGATCTGCTTGACGCCGAGCGACAGCGCGAATTCGCGGAAATCATGCGCGATCTTTTCGAAGCCGGCGCGGTCGTAATTCGTCAGGTCGATCTTGTTGACAGCAAGCACGAACTGCTTGATGCCGAGCAGCGAGGCGATCGTCGCGTGCCGGCGTGTCTGCTCGAGAATACCCAGGCGTGCGTCGATCAGCAGAATGGCGAGATCGGCGGTGGAAGCGCCGGTCGCCATGTTGCGGGTATACTGCTCATGGCCGGGCGTGTCGGCGACGATAAAGGAGCGGTTCTCGGTCGAGAAATAGCGATAGGCGACATCGATGGTGATGCCCTGTTCGCGTTCGGCCTGCAGGCCGTCGAGCAGCAGGGCGAAGTCGGGCAGACCGAGATCGTTCTGCTTGCCGGTGGAATCGCGCTGCAGCGTGGCGGCCTGATCTTCCTTGACGGCCTTGGTGTCCCAGAGCAGGCGACCGATCAGCGTGGATTTGCCGTCATCGACGCTGCCGCAGGTGATCAGGCGAAGCGGACGCGTATCGCGCACGGCCTTGAGGGGCTCGGCGGCGGGTAAGGTGACGACGTTTGCGGTTACGGCTGCGGTCATCTCAGAAATATCCTTCGCGCTTCTTTTTTTCCATGGAGCCGGACTGGTCGCGGTCGATGGCGCGGCCCTGTCGTTCGGAAACCGTGGCGATTTCCAGCTCTGCGATAACGTCTTCAAGGGTAGTGGCGGTTGAGCGGATCGCGCCGGTCAACGGGAAGCAGCCGAGCGTGCGGAAGCGGATAAGCTCCTCGCGCTTGACCTCGTCCGGCAGCAATTCAAGGCGCGGATCGGCCGCCAGGATCATCATGCCGTCGCGCTCGACGACCGGGCGCTTCTCGGCGAAATAAAGCGGCACGATCGGAATCTCTTCGGCCTGGATGTAGCGCCAGATATCGACCTCGGTCCAGTTCGACAGCGGGAAGACACGCACGCTCTCGCCCTTGCGGATCTGGCCGTTATAGACGTTCCAGAGTTCCGGGCGCTGGTTGCGCGGATCCCAGCGATGATCCGGCGTGCGGAAGGAGTAGATGCGCTCCTTAGCCCGCGATGCTTCCTCGTCGCGGCGTGCGCCGCCAAACGCGGCGTCGAACTGGCCGGCGTCCAGCGCCTGGCGCAACCCTTCCGTCTTCATGATGTCGGTGTAGAGCGCCGAACCGTGGGTGAACGGGGTGATGTTCTCCGCCTTGCCCCGCGGGTTGATGTGCTCGATCAGGTCGAGATCGTATTTCTTCACGATCTCGTCGCGGAAGGTGATCATCTCGGCGAACTTCCAGCCGGTGTTCACATGCAGGAGCGGGAAGGGCACGCGGCCGGGATAGAAGGCCTTGCGCGCCAGATGCAGCAGCACGGACGAATCCTTGCCGACCGAATAGAGCATCACCGGACGCTCGAATTCGGCCGCAACTTCGCGGAAAATATGGATGGATTCGTTTTCCAGCGCCTTCAGATGCGGGTCGAGCGGCGGCTTGGTGCTTTGCGGATTGGAGAGTTCCGTATCCGGACGGCTATCGGGCATTTTCAACTCCAGAACTTAATCATTTGTCGCGGCCGGAAGGTTGGCCGGAAAGAATAGAATGCTTTGGGTCCCGGTGGGCTGGCGGCGGCGAATACCGCGCCTTGAGCCGATGCCGGGAACCGGCGGGGCATGTCATTGCGCGGCGACGACGGCTTCTTCCGCAACGTGCAGGCCGCATTCGCGCGTCTCGTCGTTTTCCCACCACCAGCGGCCGGCTCGCTCCGGTTCGCCCGGCTTGATGGCGCGGGTGCAGGGTTCGCAGCCGATCGAGGGGTAGCCGCGCTGGTGCAGCGGATTCACCGGCACGCTATTGTCGGCGACATAGGCGCGGATCACATCGATATCCCAATCGGCGAGCGGGTTGACCTTGATCAGGTTGCGCTCCGGATCGTATTCGGCAAACGGTGTGTCGGAGCGATTGTTCGATTGGCCACGGCGTAGGCCGGTAACCCAGATCGTGGCGCCGGAAAGAGCGCGCGCAAGCGGCTTCAGCTTGCGCACACCACAACAGGCATGCCGGGCTTCGACGCTCTCGTAGAAACCATTGAGGCCATACTTCGCCGCATAGGCGTCGATGTCGGCCTGCTCCGGCTCGTAACGGTGGATATGAATATCGTATTGGCTTTCCGTCTCGTCGATCAGCACCAGCGTCTCGGGGAAGAGGCGGCCGGTCTGCAGCGTCACGACATCGATGGGCAGGCGATGATTGCCGATCTCGGCGGTGATGACCTGGTCCTCGATCCCGAGGGAGGTCGTAAAGACGGCGCGGCCGCCAAGACCGGCGACCAGAGACAGGCGGCCGGCAAGGTCAAGCGCCGCCAACCGGCTGTTCAGCGTCCCGGCTTCTTCGATGCGATTGATGGCAGTCATGGGGAATCCTGTCCTGATATTGCCGTCAGTATCGCAGTTCGAGAGGGCAGCGGACAGAAAAACGGATTTCGAAAGCGAGGGGATAGAGAGCAAATATCTCCACGAAGCCGCTCCCATGCGGAAAAGCGACCGCCTCGGCTGTTAACCAAGGCGTTTTGCCCCTGAAGCGGGCCAACGGAGAGGCGCCGATAAGACTAGTCATATCTAAGCGCTTGCTTTAATGTCTATAGAAATAGTAGAGTTACACGCGGCTTGTCAAACGGAAATCGGAAGTGATGGCCAAAAAGATGCGGAACGCCAAATTATGCGCTAAACTATGAGCATAGTGAGAAGACTTGAAAACAAGGCTGGGTTGCCGGCGCTCCGAGCCTTCCGCGATCCGGGTGTTTGAAGCGGGGCGAGGTCGGCCAAGGGTTTAAGAGTTCCGAAGCGATGTGGCCGGTGTATCGGGTGAGCGCATCGTATGTGTGTGTAAGCGGTTCGAAATGATCACTCAAAAAGCAAAATACGCGTTGCGGGCGCTATCTGCTCTGGCTCAGGCCGAAGCGGGCGAACCGATGATGATTTCCGACATTGCCACGCAACAGAAAATCCCGAAGAAATTCCTGGAACAGATCCTGCTCGACCTGAAGCATCAGGGCATCGTCATCAGCCGCCGCGGCAAGCAGGGGGGCTATCTCCTGCGCAAGCCGGCCGAGGAGATCACCTTCGGCGAGATTCTGCGCATCATCGACGGTCCGATCGCGCCATTGCCCTGTCTTTCCATCACCGCCTATCGCCGCTGCGAGGATTGCGACGGCGAGCAGACCTGCGAAATCCGCCATGTCTTCGCAAGGGTTGCGGATGTCACCCGCAAGGTTCTGTTCTCGACCACCATCGCCGATGCTGTGGCTCTGCCGGACGAAGCGGAAGTCACTCGCCTTTTGGCATAGGCCTCAATGGGCGGCGTGTTCTTCGCCCGCCTCTTTCTCCATTGCCCGCCGTGCCCGGATCGCCGCCGCGATGAAGACGCGCGACAGGCCGTGATAGAGCGGCTCGCGCGACAACAGCCGCGAGGTGACATAGCCGATCATCGACACCGCCATGATCGGGATAACGGCCTGATGGTCGCCGGTCATTTCCAATATGATGACGAAGGCGGTCATCGGCGCCTGCACCACACCGGCGAAATAGCCCGCCATGCCGAGGATCGCCGCCAGCGCAATGCTACCGCCGATCAGTGTTCCGACGGTGCTGCCGAGGCCGGCGCCGACCGCCAGTGACGGTGCGAAGATGCCACCGGGAATGCCCGAGATCATCGACAGGAAGCTGGCGAGCAGTTTTTCCAGGAAGAAGAGCAGGGGCAGGGCATGCCCCTCCACCGCGCCACGCGCCTGATCATAGCCGGTGCCGAAGGTGTTGCCGCCGGAGGAGACGCCGATGGCCGCGACCAGAAGACCACAGCATCCGGCGAGCAAGAGCATGCGCTTGAGGGGCTGTGGCTGCGCCCAGCGGCGGATGCGGATGCCGGCATAGAGCGCAAAACCGCTGAAGGCCGCCCCAAGCGCGCCGCCACCGACACCGCAGATCAGGACGAGAGCCCAATCCACAAGCGCTACCGGCGCAGCACTGGCCGTGCCGAAATAATTGTAGCTGCCGGAGAGCCCGAGGGCCGCGAGACCCGAGAGGATGACGGCCGTCAGCACCAGGCCGTTGGCGCGCGATTCATAAGTACGGCTCATCTCCTCGATCGCAAAGACGATGCCGGCGAGTGGTGTGTTGAACGCCGCTGCAATACCCGCTGCAGAGCCCGCCAGAATCAATCCCTTCGCCTGCGCCATGCCGCTGAAGCGGGCGACCGCCAGCATGAAGGACGCGCCCACCTGCACCGTCGGCCCCTCGCGGCCGATCGAAGCGCCGCAGAATAGCCCGAGAATGGTCAGAACGATCTTGCCGAAGGCAAGCCGGAGCGACAGCAGTTTCGTGCGATCCTCGTCATGATGCAGATGCCGCGCCGCGATCGCTTGCGGAATGCCGCTGCCTTGCGCATTGGGAAACAGCGTCGTGGCGAGATAGGCGGAGAGCACGAAGCCAAGCGGTGTCAGCACGAGCGGCAACAGCCAGCTCCATTCTCCGGAGCTCGTCACCCCGGCAAAGGCGCGCTGCGCCAGATCGGCCAGCTTGGCAAAGCCGACGCTGATCACCCCGATCGCCAAAGCCCCCGTCCAGAACACCAGCCGTGGCCGCCACAGATGGATCGAACCCCAGAAGACACGGGAGCGGCGGAGCAGTTTGGATTTTCGGTAGATGGGGGGCATGGGATTTTAAACCAGAGGGCTGAGCGATATGTCCGTTTAGGACTCAATTCTGAACAGTCTGCTTAAAAACGACGGGGCAGGATATTCACACTCTCTTACAAGACTTCACTTTATGGCCAAGGCTTATCCGAGCCTTGACACATTCTGACGGTCTCCTAGAATGCATCGCAATTGCAATGCAAGAGGTTGCCCATGAAATCCGCTTCCATTCCATCGCTGAGAGTCGACCCGGAGCTGCGCGCTGCTGCCGAGAGCGTGCTGAAGGAGGGCGAGACCCTGTCCGCGTTCCTGGAGAATTCGCTAAGAGCCCAGATCGACTATCGGCGGGCGCAGGCGGAATTCATCGCGCGTGGCCTGACCGCACGAGACGATGCCAAGCGTACGGGCGTCTATTACAGTGCTGATGAGGTGCTCGGAAAGCTGAAAAGCAAGCTTGCGGCCGCAAAAGCCTCCAAACAGAAATGAAGTTTGCCGTTCGCTATTCGCTAGGAGCAGTCGAAGATCTCGATCGGCTTTACGATTACCTTCTCCTGAGAGACATCGAGCTGGCGGAAAGAGCCTATCAAGCGATTGTCAAAGCAACCGAATTTCTCGAGACCTTCCCGTTTAGCTGCCGCAAAGTGTCCTCGGATAATTCATTTCTCCGCGAACTGGTCATCCCCTTCGGCTCCGCCGGCTATGTCGCTCTGTTTGAAATCGAAGACAACGACACAGTGACGATATTGGCGATCCGACATCAGCGCGAAGACGACTACCATTGATGCTCGCTGAGGCCTACCGATCGCTCACTTCCCACCTTGGATTGACCCACGGCTCCTGATTGGATCGCGCCAGCCTTGGCTTTCCAAGGATATGATCGGCGGCCTTCTCGCCGGTCATGATCGAAGGGCCGTTGAGGTTGCCGTAGGTGAGGCTGGGGAAGATCGAACTGTCGGCGACGCGCAGGCCCTCGACGCCGATGACGCGGGTGTCGGGGTCGACGACTGCCATAGGATCGTCCTTCGCGCCCATCTTGCAGGTGCCGCAAGGATGATAGGCGCTTTCCAGATGTTCGCGCAGGAAGGCGTCGATCTGGTCGTCGGTCTGGACATCCTGACCGGGCTGGATTTCCGGGCCGCGATAGTCGTCGAACGCCTTCTGCCCGAAGATTTCGCGGGTGAGGCGGACGCAGTGGCGGAACTTTTCCCAGTCTTCCGGGTGGCTCATATAGTTGAAGCGGATGACCGGATCGGCCTTCGGGTCGGAGGAGCGTAGTGTCACCGCGCCGCGAGACTTCGACAGGTTATAGCCGACATGCGCCTGGAACCCGTGGCTCTTGGCCGCCGCCTTGCCGTCATAGCTGATGGCGACGGGGAGGAAATGATACTGGATATCCGGCTGCTTGACGCCCGGCGCCGAGCGCAGGAAGGCGCAGGCTTCGAACTGGTTGGAGGTCCCGAGGCCGGATTTGAAGAACATCCATTGCGCGCCGACAATGCCCTGCATGTACCAGGGCAGCCAGGAATAGAGCGACACCGGCTTCAGGCTGGTCTGCTGGAAATAGAATTCCATGTGATCCTGCAGATTGGCGCCAACGCCCGGCCGGTCGACCTTCACCTCGATGCCCATGTCTTGCAGATGCTGTCCCGGGCCGATGCCGGAGAGCATCAGCAGTTTCGGAGAATTGAAGGAGGACGCCGAGACGATCACCTCGCGGTTCGCCTTGACGATCTCGATCTTGCCGCCGCGCTCGATCTCGACGCCGGTGGCGCGGCCGTTTTCGATCACCACCTTGCGGGCGAAACAACGGATCAGCTCGACATTCGGCCGCCTCAGCGCCGGCTTCAGATAGGCGGTCGCGGCAGACCAGCGCCGGCCCATCCAGGTCGTCTGCTCCATCAGGCCGAAGCCTTCCTGCTTGCCGCCATTATAGTCTTCCGTCGCCTCGAAACCCGCCTGCTTGCCGGCCTCGATGAAGGCATGGAACAGCGGATTGCGGGCGTCGCCACGCCGAACATGCAGAGGCCCGTCGGTGCCACGCCAGCCGTCTTCGCCGCCATGCGAATGCTCCATCCGCTTGAAGTAGGGCAGAACGTCGGCATAGGCCCAGCCGTGGGCACCGAGTTCTTCCCAGCGATTGAAATCCTCGGCGTGGCCGCGGACATAGACCATGCCGTTGATCGAGGAGGAGCCGCCGATCACCTTGCCGCGCGGCGCAGTGATGCGCCGGTTGTTGAGCTGCGGCTCAGGTTCGGAAAGATAGCCCCAGTTATATCGATCCATGCTCATCGGCCAGGCAAGCGCTGCCGGCATCTGAATGAACGGCCCGACATCGCTGCCGCCGAATTCCAGCACGATGACCGTATGCTTGCCATCTTCCGACAGCCGGGAAGCCATGGCGGAGCCGGCGGAACCTGAGCCGATAATGACGAAATCTGCTTGCATGACGATGTGTTCCAGATGGCTAGGGGCGTAGATCGAAGTGGTTTTGCACCCTCCCCTTGAGGGGGGAGGGTCGGCCGCAGGCCGGGGCGGGGTGATCACTGGTATAAGCGTTGCGGCTGGTCACCCCCCACCCGCCGCTATGCGGCGACCTCCTCCCTTAAGGGGGAAGTGTATCAATAAGGCGCCTGCACCGGCCCCATGCCGACATAGACCGTCTTCAGCTCGGAATAATGCTCGAGCGCCGCCAGCGAATTCTCGCGGCCGAAGCCGGATTGCTTGGAGCCGCCGAAGGGGATTTCGACCGGGCAGAGATTGTAGGTGTTGATCCACAGTGTTCCGGCCTCGAGTTGATCGACGACGCGGTGGGCGCGGGTAAGATCGGCGGTGAAGACACCACCGGAGAGGCCAAATTCCGTGTCGTTGGCGCGGGCAATCACCTCCGCCTCATCATCGAAATCGAGCACGCACATGACCGGCCCGAAGATTTCCTCGCGGGCGATGGTCATGTCATCGGTAACGTCGGCAAAGACGGTCGGCTGTACGTAATAGCCTTCGCCGGAGACATTGTTGGGAATGCCACCGCCGGCCACCAGCGTCGCGCCTTCGGCCTTACCCTTCTCGATGTAGGAAAGCACCTTTTCGCGCTGTGCCCAGGACGCCATCGGGCCGACTTGCGTTGCCTCGTCCATGGGGTCGCCGATCAGCATGGCCTCGGTGCGCGCCTTCAGGCGCTTCAGGAATTCAGCCTTGATCTTCCGGTTGACGAAAACGCGCGTGCCGTTCGAGCAGACCTGCCCGGTTGAATAGAAATTGCCGAGCATGGCGCCGCCGATTGCGCTGTCGATATCGGCATCCTCAAACACGATCATCGGCGACTTGCCGCCGAGTTCCATGGTGACGTGCTTGAGGTTTCCAGCAGCGGCGGCTGCGACCTTGCGGCCTGTCGGCACCGAGCCGGTTAACGACACCTTGGCGACGTCAGGATGGTTGATGAGCAGCGGCCCGGTTTCGCGGTCGCCCTGGATGACGTTATAGAGCCCCTTGGGAAGCCCTGCCTCGATGAGGATCTCGGCGATCTTCAGTGCGCCGAGCGGTGTGTTTTCCGAAGGCTTGAAGACCATGGCGTTGCCGGCCACCAGCGCAGGAGCGCCCTTCCAGCAGGCGATCTGTTGCGGGTAGTTCCAGGCGCCGATGCCGACGCAGACGCCGAGTGGCACGCGCTTGGTATAGGCGAAATCGCCGCCGAGCGGGATGTAGGAGCCGTTGAGGCCGGCGGCCGCGATGCCGCCGAAGAATTCGAAACTGTCGGCGCCCGAAGTCGGGTCGGCGACGATGGTCTCCTGGATCGGCTTGCCGGTGTCGAGTGTTTCCAGTTCGGAGAGCTCGCGGTTGCGCTCGCGCATGATGTCGGCGGCACGCTTCAGGATGCGGCCGCGCGCCGTTGGGCTCATTGCGGCCCATTCAGGCTGCGCCCGCTTGGCACTGGCGATTGCCTGCTCGACGATGGCAGGCGTTGCCGCATGCAGCCGGGCGATCACTTCGCCGGTTGCCGGATAGATGCTCTCGAAGACGGTACCGTCGGTATCCTCGACATATTCGCCGTCGATGAAGTGGGAAGCTATTGGTTGGGCTTTGAGGGTCATGTCTCAGTCCTTTGAACGGCGGCCTCTCGGGAAAGCGGCGCAAGCAGTGAATTGATGTAATCTTCTGTAAGCGCGATCGAAGCCTCGATGCTGATCGGCGCTGATCTCAGACTTTGACGGATATAGAGGCCGTCGATCATCGCGGCAGCGCCCTCGGCGATGCGTTCTGCGTCTTCGCGCGGGCACAGCGCCTTGAGGTTGGCGAGCAGGTTGGAGCGTAGCCGCCGCGCATAGATAACGAGGAAGCGGCGGGTCTCTTCGGACCTTTGCGCCTCGGCGTAGAAGGCGAGCCAGGCGGCAATCGTCTCCGGTGCGAATTGATCGGCGTGGAAGCTGACATGGATGACGGCGGAGAGTTTTTCCCGCGGGGTCGTTGCCACCTTCATCGCCGTCACGGTGCTGTCGCGCAGCCGCTGTAGGTGATGACGGACGGTCTCGATCAGCAATTGTTCCTTGCTGCCGAAGTAGTGATGCGCAAGTGCCGGGGAAACGCCGGCCTGCTTGGCAATTTCGGACATGGTTACAGTCAGCGAGCCGTGATCGCCGATCACGCGCATCGCCGCGTCCACAAGCGCCTTGCGGCGCACCGGTTCCATTCCGACTTTCGGCATAAATTACCCCTGAGCTTGCGGATAGTGTATTTTTGATTGACTGATCAATCAATAAAAAAATCGCTTGGCGGCCAGATATGTGCTGAAAATTCGAAGCTCCTTTCCGAGTTGCATTTCTGTGCCATACTCTTAGGCAGGAGGAGGTGCAGTCATGGTCAATATTCTGGATGAGGTCCCCCCGTCTGTAATGCGCGAAAAGTGGGGTTGGTTTGTAGCGCTGGGTGTGTTTCTGCTCATTTGCGGTGCGATCGCCTTCGGCAATCTTTTCGTCGCCACCGTTGCGTCGGTCTACTATGTCGGCGTGCTGATGCTGATCGGCGGCATCATCCATCTGGCGCATGCCTTTCAGGTGCGGGGATGGGAGCATATCCCGTTCTGGGTGCTGAGCGGCCTACTCTACACGATCGCCGGCATCCTTGCCTTCGCCAATCCCTTGCTCGCCTCGGAAGCGCTGACGCTGTTCCTTGCCATCGCCTTGCTGATTGCCGGCACATTCCGTGTCTGGGTCGGCCGCAAGCTGAAGCCGGAGCGAGGCTCGGTCTGGATCGTCATCAGCGGCGTGGTCACTGCGCTTGCCGGCATTGCCGTTGCGCTCGGCTGGCCGGTCAATAGCCTCTGGGTTCTCGGCCTGTTTCTCGCGGTTGACCTGACGTTCCAGGGCTGGACGCTGATGGCTTTCGGCTTTGCGCTAAGGCGATAAAAGCGGGCACAACCGGCGGTAACGGTTTGCGACTTTTTGACAAGAGGCGTGAGCGGCGGTACTCTCTGGGGGCTGTCATGCAGGATGAGAGCGGCGCCTACGGACTGAATGTTCAGCGCCATCACCCGGAGCGGCCGTGTCAATCGAGGCACGTCCTGAAGGCTCCGGTTCAATATCCTGGAGCGGATCTCCAGTGACAAATTCTGCCGAACAACGTAAAGGGAGGAATATCATGCCGATGGTAACGGTTTCCATCTCTCCGCTTCAGGTCGCCGGTATCCGAGCGGCCGTAGACACAGGTACTTATGCATCGAGTAGCGAAGTCGTGCGTGAGGCGTTGCGCATGTGGGATGCCGCGCGCAAGCGTGGCGAGATTTGCGATGTGCCGCGCGCGGCCAATGATCCCGATGCTGTGGTGAAGAGCAGCCGATGTGTCGCCGACATGTTCGCCGATTACGAGGCGGAAACACACCGGCATAACTGAGCCTCTGGGGTCTCGCATCTTGCGAAGCCGGTGTCGCCGATCCTTGGATCGAGGCGGCTATATCTATGGTTAATGCTTTTTTACCATTCACGAAACTTTCACATAGGGGAAAGGTTTCGTTGATGCTTGTGGCCCATCTTGAGCCGAAAATGCATTAAATCCAAAGTTTACTCAAAAACTTAGATCAAAAATTCTTTAGTGGAGATTGGCATGTCCCTGACTGCCGCCGTTGAGCCTGGCGTATTGCGCCGGTATGCCAGCGATCAGATTGTCACGCTCGCCAAACTCGTGATCGAAAATGCCTTCCAGCCGATCGTCGAAGCCGGGACGGGTACGGTCTTCGGCTATGAAGCCCTGATGCGTGGGCAGGAGCGGATCGGCTTCGACAGCCCGATCGACATTCTCGATGAGGCCGAGCGCACCGGCCAGCTCCTGGGGCTGGAGCAGATGGTAACGAGCCGGGCGCTGGCGAAATTCGCCACGCTCCCCAATGCAGGCTCCACGACCCTTTTCCTCAATCTCGATGTTCGCCTGATCCCGCAGGGCGATCTGCTGGTCGATGGCTTGCTGCAGCACATGAAGAAGGCCGGCATTGCGCCGTCTTCCGTCTGCTTCGAACTCTCCGAGCGCTTCGATAACACCAGCGTGCCGGAGTTTTCCGATCTGGTCGCCAAGATGCGGGACGCCGGTTTCAAGCTGGCGATCGACGATTTCGGCGTCGGCCACGGTGAAATGAAGCTCCTAGCCGACTATCCCGTCGATTATCTCAAGATAGACCGGCATTTCGTCGCCAATATCGATCGCAACGCCCGCAAGCGTCATATCCTCAGAAACATCGTCAATATCGCCCATGTCCTCGGCACGCGCGTCATTGCCGAGGGGATCGAGACCGAGGCGGAATTCCTGACCTGCCGCGAATTCGGCGTCGATCTCGTCCAGGGCTGGTTCATTGCCCGCCCGACGATGCTGGTCAACGAGCTGAAGCCCGCCTTTCCGCATCTGCAGGATCTCGGCAAGAGGACGCGCAACAGCCAATCGCTGGACGAAATTCTCATTCGCAAGCAGATCGAGGTGCTGCCGACCATCGGCGAGAACGACAGCATCGACAGCGTTTTCGAGCTTTTCCGCCGCAATCCGCGTCGCGCCTATTTTCCCGTCGTCAATGCCAATGGCGAACCGCGCGGCATCATCCACGAGTACCAGCTCAAGGAATATATCTACCAGCCCTTCGGCCGCGACCTCCTGAAAAACAAGGTCTATGAGCGTTCGATTTCTCATTTCGTCGAGATGGCGCCGATCGTCGGCCTGGATTCCGACGCCGACACGCTGATGGCGATCTTTGCCAATATGGAAAGCAGCGATTGCCTGATCGTCACCGAGGGCACGCACTATGCCGGCATCGTCTCGGCCGCCTCGCTGATCAAGGTCATCAACGAAAAGCAGCTCAAGGTCGCCCAGGATCAGAACCCGCTCACCGGCCTGCCGGGCAATCGCGCCATTCATGATTTCATGCAGAGCACCGGCCGCGATGGCGATGAGGTCAGGCACTTTTGCTATTGCGACTTCGACAATTTCAAACCGTTCAACGATGCCTACGGCTTCCATCTTGGTGACCACGCCATCTCGCTATTCGCCGCTCTGATGCGGCGCTATTTCTTTGCCGAGCGCCATTTCCTCGGTCATGTCGGCGGCGACGATTTCTTCATCAGTGTCTCCGGATGGACTGTGGAAGAGCTGCGCGAAATCCTGGACAGGCTGCTTGCCGATTTCCATGCTGACGTTCTGGAGTTCTACTCAGCGGAGGATCGCGCCGCCGGCCGTATCCGTGGCCATGATCGTAGCGGAACGGAGGCCATGTTCCCGCTGATGCGTTGTTCCATCGGCATTCTCGAGCTGCCAGAGGGGTTGGTGATCGACGATATCAACCGCGTCAGCACTTCGATCGCCGGCATCAAGGCGCGAGCGAAAGAGAGCGAAATCGGCATTGCGTTCCTGAGCCTGGGCGAGACGAATTGACGCCCTCCCATACCAGCTTCTTTTCAAGCGGCATGCGCTAAACTATCTCCATTGCTTTACTGGGATGAGGAGAGTCGAGCCATGCGCTTGCCGTCTGAAATGCGTTTTGTGGATTTGCCGTCGTTTGGCAACCCTGAGGTCATGATCATCGCCCGCAAGCCCCTGCCGGTGTTGAAAGACGGCGAGATTCTCGTCCGGGTCGAGGCGGTCGGCGTCAATCGGCCGGATGTGGCGCAACGGCAAGGCATTTACCCGCCGCCGAAGGATGCTAGTCCTATACTCGGCCTGGAAGTTGCCGGCGAAGTCGTCGATGTCGCACGCGGCGTCACGGAGTTCGCCATCGGCAACAAGGTCTGCGGTCTCGCCAATGGCGGAGCCTATGCCGAATATTGTGCCATCCCGGCCAGCCAGGCATTGCGGTTTCCGAACGGCTACGATGCCGTCCGCGCGGCGGCGCTGCCGGAGACATTCTTCACCGTCTGGGCCAACCTCTTCCAGATGGCTGGCCTCACCGAAGGCGAGAGCGTCTTGATCCACGGCGGCTCCAGTGGCATCGGCACGACGGCGATCCAGCTTGCCCACGCCTTCGGCGCCACGGCCTACGCCACCGCCGGTTCGAAGGAGAAATGCGAGGCCTGCGAGAAGCTCGGCGCAAAGCGGGCGATCAACTATAAGGACGAAGACTTCGCCGAGGTTATCAAGGAGGAAACCGGCCAGGGCGTCGATATCATCCTCGACATGATCGGCGCTGCCTATTTCGAAAAGAACCTTGCCTCGCTTGCCAAGGACGGTTGCCTGTCCATCATTGCCTTCTTGGGTGGCGCGGTGGCCGAAAAGGCCAACCTGCAGCCGATCATGGTCAAGCGTCTGACGGTGACGGGCTCGACCATGCGCCCGCGCACAGCGGAGGAGAAGCGCGCTATCCGCGATGATCTTCTCTCGCAGGTCTGGCCGCTGCTCGACGAGGGCAGGATTGCCCCCGTCATTTACAAGACCTTCGCTTTTGATGACGTCATCGACGCGCATCGGCTGATGGAGACCAGCAATCACATCGGCAAGATCATGCTGAAGCTGGCCTGAGGGTGAACGACAGGGCGATGGCGACGAGGCCGGGAAGGGCCATCAACGCATAGAGCCATGTCGCCGCCGACAGGCTGCCTGCAATGCCGCCCGGATGGGCAAGGCCGGCACTGTTGACGATGACGCCGGCGAGTGCTGCGCCGAATGCGCCGCCAAGCGACTGCACCATCGAGATCGCCGCCGAAGCTTTGTCCTGCTCTGTTTGCTCGGCAAGGCTGATGATCCTGGCGATCAGATGCCCCCAGCCGAGACCGACGCCGAAACCCATCAGGAACATGGAGACGACGGCGGGCGCGAGCCAGATGAGTTGGCCGGCCGGATTGTCTCTCGCCACAAAGGGGATCAGCGACGCGGTGGAGATGGTTTCAAGCACGCAGCCGATGATGATCGCAATGGCGGCCTGCCGTCCCGAAAACGAGGCGCTGAAGAAGGCGGCCACGGTCCAGCCGAGCGCCACCAGCGCGACGAGATAGCCGGAGGCGAGCGGCGCAACGCCATGCAGGTTTTGCAGGAAGTAAGGAATGTAGATATCGCTCGTCAGCACCAGCATCATGGTGAACATCATCAGATAGTGCCGGGAGATCGGCTTGGCGAGGATGACGGCGCCCTTCGGCAGGAGCGTGGTCTGCCCCTTGCGCTCGAAGATCAACATTGCCGCGATGAAAGCGACGGATAGGCCAATCAGCAGGATCTTGTAGGATCCATGATCGCTTGTGCTCGCAAAACTCGTCAGCAGGACCGCGGTGAGCAGAAGCGCGATCTGGACCAGCGGGGTTTTCCCCTCGGCGCGATCGTCCTTGACCTTTGGCAGCAGCCATCGTGCCGACAGGGCCATGAGACCGGCCACGGGCACAAGAATAACGAAGGCCTCGCGCCATGCGTGCCCGGCGGAAAACATGCCGCCGAGCGTCGGTCCGAGCACCTGGCGACGCCCCATATTGCGGCGTAAAGCGTGGAAGCCTTGCGCCACATCGGCTCGGGGTAAACGAAGCGAATAAAGGCATAGGCGAGGCCGGCCAGCATGCCGACGCCGTAACCTTGTACGGCGCGGCCGGCCAGCACGACATGCATCGTGGGTGCTATGGCACAGATCAGGTTTCCGGCACCGAATATCAGCGCCGCCGCGACATAGACCGCGCGCAGGCCCATGCCTCTCGGCCTTGTCGCAACCGTGATCGAGCCGAGTACGCCAGCCGCGACGAAAAGCGTCGTCATCCAGGAAAACAGCTCCAGTCCGCCGATGTCGCGAACGATGGACGGAGCGAGCGTCGCGGTGATGTAGGATTCGACAGCGTAAAGGGTGACGCCGCCGCCGAGCATCAATGTCGCGGGCAGGAGCCGGGGTGAGAAGAGGGTGAAAATGGAGTCGGAGCGGGACGTATCTGCGTGGTCGATGCTGGACATCGGATGATCCTCGGTGTTTTCCCTGGCGAATAATTATTTTCCAAGTTATAGATTGGAAAATTACATCGTCGCGAAATTAAAACAAGAGAAAACTTGGAAAAATGCGCCAGTCGCCCGTCAACCGCATCCTGATCCTGTTGAAAACCGATGGTCCGCAGCTTGCAGCAGCCCTCGGCAACGCGCTCGGCATCTCATCGGAAGCGGTGCGCCAGCAGTTGACGAAGATGGCGGAGGAGGGCCTGGTCGAGCCGGTGACGGAGGCTTCTTCGGGCAGGGGGCGACCACGGCAGCTTTGGCATCTGACGGCAGCCGGCAACCGCCAGTTTCCCGACGGCCATGCTGACCTCACCGCGACGCTTCTGGCAACCATGGCCGACCAGCTCGGGCAGGGGGCGGTCAATGCGGTGATTTCAGCCCGTGAGGTGGAGACACTGAAGCGTTACCGCAGCGAAATCGACATCGGCTCCGACCTTCCTTCGCGCGTTGCCACGCTTGCGGCCATCCGCACGCGCGAAGGCTACATGGCCGATCACTGGCTGGAGGAGGATGGCTCCGTCATGCTGGTGGAAAACCACTGCCCCATCTGTTCAGCCGCAAGCGTCTGCGCCGGCTTCTGCCGATCGGAGCTCGAGACGTTTCGTGAGGCATTGGCGGCGAGCGTGGAGCGGGAGGAGCATATTTTGCTTGGGGCGAGGCGCTGTGCCTATCGGATAAGGGCGGCGTCAAACGGGATCAGCTGAGCCCGGAAAATCGGTATAATTGAGCGGATACCGTCTGGCGCTGTAGACCCGAAGTATCCAAATAGTTTGATCGCGGACAATGTAAGGGACTATGAACCCATATCGGGGCTCGACGAGTTCGCGAATATGCTCGCGTATTGTCGGGCGGCCTGAATACGGTTGCTGTTTCAGTGATTGTATCGCGGCGGCAAGACGTTTGGATACGTTGCCATATCCCTGTGGGCTCAACGGTCGCAGCCA
Source organism: Rhizobium lusitanum (assembly GCF_014189535.1). Classification (NCBI taxonomy): domain Bacteria; kingdom Pseudomonadati; phylum Pseudomonadota; class Alphaproteobacteria; order Hyphomicrobiales; family Rhizobiaceae; genus Martinezella; species Martinezella lusitana. The sequence continues at coordinate 3,492,822 of NZ_CP050308.1, forward strand.
ATGCTTGAGTTCTTGCAGATCATGCATGGCATCACGAGAAAAGCGAATTTCCATGGGGTGCTATTGCTTGCGTACGAGCGAAGGCTGCGGCAACTCCGCATCTTCTCCCCAACTTTCCAACCATGCCAATACATCGTCGCCCGCGTAACCGAGGCCGTTATCAACGTCTGTCAATGCGGCATCCATGTCCTGCTGCCAGCGTGCCTGATTACGCAGGTAGCTCTCAACCGCATCCGTCACAATATCGGTGTTCGAGCGACCAGTCTGAGCAGCAAGGTCATCGACCTGAGACTGCAATTCATTTGGAAAATCGATATGCATGGTTCGCGCCGATTGCGGCATAGACTTCTCCAGATCAGCTGTGCTCGTGATAATAGCACGAACCAGTTGGCGGACCAGATTCGTTTTCAGGCTTGCACCTCAACTTCCCGAGCCAGTTTCATCTCGCATACCGATTGGCAACCCTCCAGTCAGCGGCTAACAATACCTCATCCCGCAAATCGAAGAGCGCTTTCCATCATGTCCAATCCCGTCTGCGTCGAAGTCACCCGTGGAAATCTTGTAGAAAGCCGTCATCGCGGATCGGTTGCCGTGGTCGATGGTGACGGGAAGCTGGTTTTCTCGCTTGGCGATATCGAACGCGGCGTTTTTCCGCGCTCCGCCTGCAAGGCGATGCAGGCTTTGCCGCTGGTCGAGAGCGGCGCGGCGGATGCCTATGGCTTTGGCGATAAGGAGCTGGCGCTGGCCTGTTCGTCGCATAATGGCGAGGACGAGCACGTGGCGCTGGCCGCATCCATGCTTGCACGGGCCGGTCGGGATGTCACCACGCTCGAATGCGGCGCACATTGGTCCTTTGATCAGAAGACGATTATCCATCAAGCGCGCACCATGGAGAAGCCGACGGCGCTGCACAACAATTGCTCGGGCAAGCATTCTGGTTTCATCTGCGCCTGCTCTCATCAGGACATCGATCCCGCAGGCTATGTCGGCTACGACCATCCGCTGCAACAGCAGATCCGCACGACGATGCAGAGTCTGACGGGCACGCCATTGGGTCACGACAATTGCGGCATCGACGGTTGCGCCATCCCGAGCTATGCCGTGCCGCTCAAAAGCCTGGCGTATGGCTTCGCCAAAATGGCGACCGGCAACGGACTGGAGCCGCTGCGCGCCAAGGCTTCTCGCCGCCTCATCGACGCCTGCATGGCCGAGCCCTTCTATGTCGCCGGCACCGATCGCGCCTGCACGAAGCTGATGCAGATCGCTCCCGGCAGGATTTTCGCCAAGACCGGGGCGGAGGGCGTTTTCTGTGCGGCAATCCCCGAACAGGGTATTGCGATCGCGGTCAAATGCGATGACGGCACGACGCGCGCCGCCGAAGCCATGGTGGCCGCCACACTCGCCCGCTTCTTCGAGAAAAGCGGTGACGTCAACTTGGGTTTGATGGCCATGGCCAACAAGGTGCTCAAAAACTGGAACCGCATCCATGTCGGCGATATCAGGGCGACGGCAGCGTTGACGGCTTAGAATACCGTTGTGTCTTAAGGTTGTCTATTTGGCTGGCAGATGCTGCCGCACGAGCCTGTATTCATGCCAGATCAGGACCATGACCACCAGGTCGAAAGCGGTCAGCACCAGAAGCCCGATCCCGTGGGTGTCGGTGAAGCGATAGAGCTGGTAGACGATAAATAGCCCTAAAGCCACTAGGGACGCCGGATAGGCCCATAGCTTGCCCCTGAGAAGACCGATGACGAGCAGCACTTTCACCAGGCCGTGGGTCAGGAGATAGAATGCGTAGAAGTGCTTGGTCGTGAGGGAGAAGTTTTGCGCCCAGGAAAGCAGGTGCGTTGCGATGAAGTCGTTCGGATTCTTGACCAATTCGTCTTGGGTAAGCAGGTTCACGAGATGAACGATCGTATCGGTGCTGATGAGTGCAAGCGCTATTCCGCCAATGCATTCGATCAGGGCATGGGCTCCCTTCAACAGCACGCTGATCTCGAAGAGTTGATGAATTCGACGTTCGTTCATGCTCTTACAACCCGCTTTCGATGAAATAGCCAGGCAGACCCGACAACCATGCAATGGGTGCATATTTTCGCAGGTTAGTGTCGTTGTTGCGCCGTATGTGGGCATGATAGCGCAAGTTTAAGACTGCTGCCTCTGTCGCCAGTCAAACGGGGTGGTGCCGTGCTTTCGGTCACACGGCGAAAATAGGCATCCCTGCACTCCGATAGGGCACTAGGCTCTCCTCCGTCATATCTGATGGCACGATCATGCCCGAAACCGCCGTGATGGGCAGGATGTGGCAAGGCGAGGCGGCATCCAGCTTCTCTTGCGTCGCCAGCACATAGGTTTCCGCCGAACATTGCGCGATATGCCGCTTGATGGCGGCTTCTTCGAAATCGCCGGTCGAAAGGCCGCGGGCGGGGTGGATGGCGGTAACGCCGAGAAAGAAGATGTCCGGCCGCACCAGCGAGATCGCCGCCATTGCCACGGCTCCCGTCGCCACCATCGAATGCTTGTAGAGCTTGCCGCCGATCAGGATGACTTCGGCTGTCGGGTGATGCTCCAGTTCGCCAGCGATCGTCGGGCTGTGGGTGACGATGGTGAAGGGAAAATCCCTGGGGAGGTGGCGCGCGATTTCCGCATTCGTCGTGCCGCCATCGAGAAACACGGTCCGTCCCGGCCGAACCATTCCCGCCGCATAGGCGCCGAGCTGACGCTTCGCCTCCGACGATACGTTCTGCCGCGCCGAGAAATCGGGTAGCTCAGGCGAGAGCGGCAGTGCGCCGCCATGCACGCGTTTCAGCAGCTTTTCCGCCGCCATCTCTCGAAGATCCCTGCGGATCGTGTCCTCGGACAGGCCGAGATCGTCGGCGACGGTCTTGGCGATCACCTGGCCGTCGCGGCGCAGGATATCGAGGATGAGGGTCTTTCGCTGACTGGTGAGCATGCTGCCTGCTTTTGCACGATAATTCATGATGCATCGTGAATTTATCAGAAATGAGTCGACAATCAAGAAATTTAATGCATTTTCGTGCAAATTCCTGCAATGGGCAGGAGCAAAAGGAGATGTGACATGTTGATCCTGATTGCCGGACCTTATCGCTCCGGGACCGGGGACGATCCCGAAAAGATGGCCGCAAATCTTAGGCGGCTGGAAGAGCCGTCCCATGCGCTGTTCAGGGCAGGGCACCTGCCGATGATCGGCGAATGGGTCGCGCTGCCGGTCTGGCACGCCGCCGGCGGCAAGAGTATCGGCGACGATCTCTATGAGGAGATCTTCCACCCAACCGCCCACCGGCTGCTGCAACTTTGCGAGGGTGTGCTTAGATTGCCGGGCGAGTCCAAGGGCGCCGACAACGACGTCCGCATTGCCCGCGAGCGCGGTATTCCGGTCTGGCATCGGCTGGAAGATGTGCCCGGCTGCGCCTAAGGGACTTTCGCCCATCTTCATGGCATTATGTGCAGGCCTTCGGTTTCCGGCGTCGCGTCATGGGGATGGGCATGCCTTTCCGCATCAATCAAAAGCTTTCATGGCAAGTATCACTGCCAGCCACTTCCGTATTTGCCCGGTTGCCTTTAGCCTTCCTTGGAGTCGAACCGAGGAAGAGAATATGCCGACACTCTATTTTGCAGCGGGCACCTGCGCGCTCGCAAGCCTGATTGCGCTTGAGGAATCCGGTCTTGCTTACGAAGCCCGGCCTATCAGCTTCGCCCAGGGCGAGCAGCGTTCGCCGGAATATCTGGCGATCAACCCCAAGGGTCGCGTTCCCGCGCTGATCACGGACAAGGGCGTCATCACCGAGAATGTAGCGATCCTCGCCTATGTCGCCCAGATCGCCCCACAGGCAAAGCTGGCGCCGCTCGACGATCCCTTCGAATTCGCCCGCATGCAGGCCTTCAACAGCTATCTTGCTTCGACTGTGCATACCAATCATGCCCATAAGATGCGTGGCCATCGCTGGACCGACGATACCTCGGCAATCGAGGCGATGAAGGCCAAGGTGCCGCAGACCATGGGTGAAAGCTTTGCGTTAATCGAAGAGACGATGCTGGAAGGTCCGTGGGTGATGGGCGAGCAATATACCGTCGCCGACGGTTATCTTTTCACCCTGACGCGGTGGCTGCCCGGCGACGGCGTCGATATGGCCCGCTTCGAAAAGGTCAGCGCCCATCACGCGCGCATGCTGGAACGCCCGGCCGTGCAAAAGGCACTTGCTGCCCAGCAGAGCTGATCAGACGGCATCCAAGGCGGCGCGCAGCTTTTTCGGCGCGCGAAATTGCCAGGCTTCGATCAGCCGGAGCTGCAGTTCGGCGTCGCCGATTTCGGCGATGCGCAGCGGCAGCGAGGGCCAGCCGACATAGTGATCCGTCTGGAAATAGATTTCCGGCGCCATTTCGATGAGCTGTTCCTTGCGGTCGACTGGCAAGGCCAGCACGACGGTCTCGATATTCTTGACCCAAACGAACGCTTTGCCGCCGACCTTCAATGCCGGTATACCGTAATGAGTGCTGATCTCAACTTCTGGGAAGTGGCACGCTGTTACGAGCCGCTGAAGGCGCTGAAGAATGTTGCCGGTGTCAATGCCCATCTGCCATGCTCTCTTTGATTGTGTTTGCGCAAAAGAGAATATAAGTCACGGGGCATACAAACAACTCCGACTTTGTAGAGAGCGGTATGTCGATCAGTCGAGAAGGTCGGGTAATACTTGCAAACGCCATCGTGGTGATAGCGTTCCTGTCCATTATAGAGGGGCATATCCACTACGACAGAAGATGGCGGACTGCTTTTGAAACTGGTGCAATAGGCGATACGGAAAAAGTTGTTCTCGCCAAGCTCGGGCACCCGACCGCGCGCGAAAAGCCGGACCGACTCTATCCTGGTTACGCATATACGAACTGTACCATGCCCTGCGTTGAAAGATTGTGGTACGAAAACCTCATTCCCGGCCTTGAGGCATGGTCCGTTTCTCTTGATGGCAACGGACGAGTTCTGGAAAGCTATCATTGGGCTTCACCATGAGCGCACTCACGCACATGCCGTCGATTGCATGTCCCGTTCCACCGTCTTGCGCCCCAGATTCTCTGGCATGAGCGGCAGGTCCGCCAGTTCTTCCAGCGACATCGCCGCCAGGGCCGGATGTTGCAGCGGGTCGGTCTGCGGCTCTCGACTCTCGTCCAGCAAATGATTGAAGAAAAGCTTCAGTATCGACATGGCATGCCTCCTTGTTCTCCCGCGGTGGTGCGTCCTGAGGGCGCATCGATCGGTTGTACGGTGGCGGTTTCTGAATCTATGCTGCAATGATCGCGCGAATTTCGCACTATTACAATTGAGAATGCCAGGATGCCGGTATAGATATTCTATATGAGAAATCTCAACAGCGTTCATCTGAACGGGCTTCGTGCCCTGGAGGCGGTCGGCCGGCTTGGGTCATTGCAGGCGGCGGCCGATGAGCTTGGCGTGACCATCGGCGCGGTCAGCCAGCAGGTGATCAAGGCCGAGGCCCAATTGGGCCGGCCGGTCTTCGACCGCACGCCAAAGGGCATGGCGGTGACGGAGGCGGGTATCGCGGTGCTGGCGCGGCTTCGCGAGGGGTTTCAGGCGCTATCGGCGGCGGTGACCGTCGCGCAATATCGTGACGACAACATTCTCACTATCTCGGTCGCGCCGGTTCTCGCCGCCCGCTGGCTGGTGTTCCGGCTGGATCGGTTCGCCAAGCGCTACCCGGATATCCGCCTGCGCATCGATGCCACCACACAACTGGTCAATCCGGCGACGTCGGATGTCGATATCGGCATCCGCGTCGGCAGCGGACATTGGCCGGGCGTCAAATCCGAGCTGCTACTCGCGCAGGAAGTGTTTCCGGTCGTCACGCCGCAGATCGCCGCCGCGCTCAAGGAGCCCGCCGATCTGCTGACCGTGCCCGCAATCATCGACGGACATGCCATGTTTACCTGGGATGTCTGGCTAAGCGAGGTTGGCCTCTCCGGCGAGAGCATGGAAACGAGACATATCTTCAACGATGCTTCGCTCTGTCTCGATGCCGCTATGGCCGGCCAGGGTGTCATGCTCGCCTGGCAGACGCTGGCGGTACACGCTCTGGAACACAAGAGCCTTGTCGATCCCTTCGGCATCCGCGCTAAAACAGGCTTCGGCCACTATTTCATCACGGCCGAAGGTGCGCGCGAGGCGAAGAAGGTGACCGCCTTCAAGGCATGGATGCGCGAGGAGATGGAAGCGAGCATGCGGCTATTCCAGTAAGTTGGTCTCAGGCCGGCTCTTTGGCCCGGCCTGCCTGCATCGCCTTGTAAGCGGCGCGCGACTGGCAACGCTCGATCCAGGCCTTCACCTTCGGATGGCTGTCGAACAGCGCCTGCTCCGTCTGCGCATAGCGAAGGACCTCGGCGGCGTTAAGGTCGGCGACGGTGAAGCGGTTGCCGGCGATATAATCCTGATTCTGAAGATGCTGCTCGAGCACGTCCAGCGGCTTCTTGAGCGAGCGGCAGGCAACCGCGATCCCGGCCTTGCCGGCCTCGCTGTTTTCCAGACCATTGTCGTAGATCCTGACGAGCGCAACGGAATAGGGCTCCACCTCGGTCGCCGCCCACATGGTCCACATCAAAAGCTGGCTTTCCTCCTCCACCGTCTTGCCGGCAAGCGGACCGCCATATTTACGGGCGAGATAGAGATTGATCGCCAGGGATTCGTTCATGACGAGATCGCCATCCTTGATGCTCGGGATCAAACCCATCGGATTTACCGCCAGGAATTCCGGCGACATCGTGTTGAGCGGCGCATCGGGGCTCAAGGGGTTATCCAGCCGGCGAGCCTGAAGCACCGGCACGGACCTGAACTCGATGCCGATTTCCCTAGCCATCCAGTAGTTGCGCGATGCACGCGAGCGATAGACGCCATAGATTGTCAGCATGTTCCGTCTCCGAAGTGTTTTGCGTGGAGCTAGGGTATTGGCGGCTATGGGCGAAAGGAAGGGGTGTCCGCTGATATCTGGATGAAAGCTTTTGATGGATGCGCGGGGCCAAGCACGAAAATATCCGCAAACCGCCCGGAAACTTTGCAAATCATGCTGTCTACTCACCTCCTTTGTTCGGAAATTAGCCTCCGTGCATGTTAGATTCGAGTGTGGTTTTCATCGGATGCGGTAGGAGGCATCCGGCGAAAAAGTCCATGCGCGATTGGTGACTGCGATCTCGGGAGGAGAGCAGATGCTTGCGACGAGCGTATCGCTTGACGACAAATATACCGCAGACGAGGGTCGTGTCTTCATGACCGGCCTGCAGACGCTGGTGCGTCTGCCGATGACCCAGATGCGGCGCGATCGCGCCGCCGGTCTCAACACAGCTGCGTTCATATCCGGCTATCGTGGCTCGCCGCTCGGCGGATACGACCAGCAGCTTCTGAAAGCCAAGACCTACCTCGACGCGCACGACGTCACCTTCCAGCCCGGCATCAACGAAGACCTAGCCGCCACCGCCGTCTGGGGCACACAGCAAGTCGGCCTATCGCCCGGCGTTCGCAAGGATGGCGTGCTCGGTATTTGGTACGGCAAAGGCCCCGGCGTCGACCGCTCTGGCGACGTGCTGAAACATGCCAATGCCGCCGGCACCTCGAAGCATGGCGGCGTCCTATGTTTTGCCGGCGACGATCATTCCGCCAAATCCTCCACTATTCCGCACCAGACCGACCATGATTTCATGTCGGCGGTCATTCCGGTCCTCTATCCCTCCTCGATCCACGAGTTCCTCGAATACGGCCTGCTCGGCATCGCCATGTCGCGCTACTCCGGCTGCTGGGTCGGCATGAAATTCATCGCCGATACCATCGAGACCACGGCCGCCGTCGATCTCGCCGGCGAAAGACGCCAATTCGTGCTGCCGATCGATTTCGAGCTGCCGCCTGGCGGCCTGAATCTCCGCTGGCCCGATCCGCCGCTGGTGCAGGATGACCGGTTACAGACCTATAAGGCCTATGCCGCGATCGCCTTTGCCCGCGCCAATCGTGTCGATGAAGTCACCCATGATGTGCCCAACGCCCGCTTCGGCATCATATCGTCCGGCAAGGCCTATGAAGATGTGCTGCAGGCGCTGCGCGAACTCGAGATCGGCCCGAGGGAAATGGCGGCGATCGGCCTGCGTATCCTGAAGGTTCGCATGCCCTGGCCGCTGGAGCCGGAGGCTGTACGGCATTTCTCCGAGGGGCTGGACGAGGTGCTGGTCATCGAGGAGCGGCGCGAGATCATCGAAAACCAGATCAAGCAGCAGCTCTTCAACTGGCGCTCCGATGTCCGCCCGCGCATCGTCGGCAAGTTCGACGAACACGACAAGCCCTATCTCAGTCTATCGGCGGCGCTGACCGTCGGCGCGGTCGCTCGCGCCATCGCTGGACGTATCGTCAAGCTCGATCTCGATTCTTCGTTACATGATCGCATCGCCGCCAAGCTCACCTATCTCGCAGAGCGCGGCCAGATCAGCCGCACCCATGTCGCGCCGGTGAACCGCACGCCGTTCTTCTGCTCCGGCTGTCCGCACAACACCTCGACCCGGGTGCCCGAAGGCAGCCGGGCCATGGCTGGTATCGGGTGCCACTACATGGTCACCTGGATGGACCGCAAAACCGAGACCTTCACGCAGATGGGCGGCGAGGGCGTGCCGTGGACGGCAATCGCCCGCTATACCGATGAGAAGCACATGTTCGCCAATCTTGGCGACGGCACCTATTTCCATTCCGGCATTCTCGCCATCCGCCAATCCGTCGCCGCCAAGGTCAACATCACCTACAAGCTGCTCTATAACGACGCCGTCGCCATGACCGGCGGCCAGCAGATCGATGGTTATCTGACGCCGGAACTCGTCACCCGCCAGCTGCACGGCGAGGGCGTTAAGCCGATCTATCTGCTCTCTGAAAGTCCTGAGGCTTATCTCGCATCGGATCTGGCTCCCGGCGTAAAGGTCCTGCATCGCGACAACATCGATCAGGTGATGCTGACGCTGCGCGAGGTCGAGGGCTGCTCGGCCATCGTCTATGTCCAGACCTGTGCCGCGGAAAAGCGCCGCCGTCGCAGCCGTGGTCTGCTTGAAGACCCGGCCAAGCGCGTCTTCATCAATCCCGCTGTCTGCGAAGGCTGTGGCGACTGCTCGGTGCAGTCCAACTGCATCTCCGTCGAGCCGTTGGAAACCGAATTCGGTCGCAAGCGGCAGATCAACCAGTCGAGCTGCAACAAGGATTTCTCCTGCGTCAAGGGCTTCTGTCCCTCCTTCGTCACCGTCCATGGCGGCAAGCGTCGCAAGCGCAAGGCGTTGGAACATGCCGATGTTGAGGTGCCGATGCCGGAAGTCCCGGCTCTCGGCGAGCGTCCCTGGAACATTGCCATCGCCGGCGTCGGCGGGACCGGCATTTTGACGATCGGCGCCATCCTTGGCATGGCGGCCCATCTCGACGGCAAGGTGCCGATGATCCTCGATATGGCCGGCCTCGCGCAAAAGGGCGGTGCCGTGATGAGCCATCTGCGCATCGGCCACAATCAAGCCGACGTCACCTCGTCGCGCATCGTCAACGGCGGCGCCGACCTGTTGCTTTCCGCCGACGAGGTGGTCGGAGCATCGAAGGATGCGATCACGCTCTGCTCTTCCGCCCGCACCACCGCCATCGTCAACACCGGCCTGATGCCGGTCGCCGATTTCGTCCGCAACCGCGATTTCGATTTCAAAGTTGGTTCGGTGCAGCATGCGATTGCCAAGACCGTCTCCGACAAATCTGTCTTCCTCGATTTCGGCCATGTCGCCAGCGAAGTCACCGGCGATGCCATGTCGACCAACATCCTGCTCACCGGTTTCGCCTGGCAGCGCGGCCTGCTGCCGCTGTCGCTGGAGGCGATCGAGAAGGCGATCGAGCTCAATGGTGTGGCGGTCAAGGCCAGCCTCTCCGCCTTCCATTGGGGCCGGCTGCTGGCGCATGATCCGCAAGCCGTGCATGAGATAATGTCCGAGCCGGATGCGAAGAAGACGCTGGTGGAGATGAGCCTCGGCGAGCTTATCACCCACCGCAAGACGCATCTGACCGCCTATCAGGATGCCGCCCTTGCCGATCGCTATGGCGCGTTCGTCACACGCGCCTCGGCAGCGGCCGCCAAAGCTCAGCTTTCCGACAAGGTGCCCTTCGCAGTTGCCGTTAACTATGCGCGGGTGCTGGCCTATAAGGACGAATATGAGGTGGCGCGGCTTCTGACCGATCCGGCTTTCGAGGCGCATCTGCGCGACGAGATGGAAGGCGATTTCAAGCTGGCCCTCAATCTCGCCCCGCCGATGCTCGCCGGCAAGGATCCGAACGGCCGGCCGAAGAAACGTGAATTCGGCCCTTGGATCTTGCCGCTGCTGCGCTGGCTCGCACCGATGAAGCGGCTTCGCGGCACTGCCTTCGATCCTTTCGGCTATATGGCCGAACGTCGGCTCGAGCGCCGGTTGATCGGCGAATATGAAGCAATCGCCGAGCGTGTCCTCAGTCGCCTATGCGCGGATAATGAAGCCGAGGCCCTTGCTATTCTGTCATTGTTCGATGAGATCAGAGGCTACGGACCGGTCAAGGAGGAGGCTGCCCGGAAGGTCATGGCACGGATCGCCGAGAAGCTGAAGACCTATGAAATGCCGCAGGAGAAGCAGCACGTTCCGGCTGACGCGGCGTGATGTTCAGGAGAGAAGCGGGAGGAGAAAGCCATGTATGACGGGGGACTGAATTTCGCGCTCGGCGAGGAGATCGAGGCACTGCGCGACAGCGTGCGCCGCTTTGCCGGCCAGCGCATCGCGCCGCTTGCCGACGAGTTCGATCGTAACAATGGCTTTCCCATGCAGCTCTGGCGGGATATGGGCAATCTCGGCCTGCTCGGTGTCACGGCCGACGAAACCCATGGCGGCGCCGGTCTCGGCTATCTTGCGCACACGGTCGCCATGGAGGAAATCAGCCGCGCCTCGGCCTCCGTTGGCCTCAGCTACGGCGCTCATTCCAATCTCTGCGTCAACCAGATCAACCGCAACGGCAGCGGGACACAGAAGGCACGCTACCTGCCGAAGCTGATATCCGGCGAACATGTCGGCGCGCTTGCCATGTCGGAACCCAGCTCCGGCTCCGATGTCGTCTCGATGAAGCTGCAGGCCGAAAGGCGCGGTGACCACTATATTTTGAACGGCAGCAAGATGTGGATCACCAACGGCCCCGATGCCGAAGTGCTGGTCGTCTATGCCAAGACCACCCCCGATGCCGGCCCTCGCGGCATCACCGCTTTCCTGGTCGAAAAGGGTTTCAACGGTTTCTCGGTGGGCCAGAAACTCGACAAGCTTGGCATGCGCGGCTCCAGCACGTCGGAACTGATCTTCATCGATTGCGAAGTCCCGGCGGAAAATGTGCTGGGTCAAGTTGATGGCGGCGCGCGGGTGCTGATGTCCGGCCTCGACTATGAGCGCGTCGTCCTGTCAGGCGGCCCGCTCGGCATCATGGCCGCCTGCATGGATGTCGTGCTGCCCTATCTGCACGAGCGCAAGCAGTTCGGCCAGCCGATCGGCGAATTTCAGCTGATGCAGGGCAAGCTTGCCGACATGTATGTGACCATGAACGCCGCCCGCGCCTATGTCTATGCGGTCGCCGCCGCCTGCGATCGTGGCGAAACGACCCGCAAGGATGCCGCCGGCTGCATCCTTTATGCTGCGGAAAAGGCGACGGCCCTGGCGCTCGAATGCATCCAGGTCCTCGGCGGCAACGGCTATACCAACGACTATCCCGCCGGCCGGCTGCTGCGCGACGCCAAGCTCTACGAGATAGGCGCCGGCACCTCCGAAATCCGCCGCATGCTGATCGGACGAGAGCTGTTTGCCGAGACTGCCTGATTTCGAGATTTCACCCCAACGCATTGGTGAGGCCGTATGACCGTCCTGAAATCAGAGATCTCCACCCATTCGGACCGGTTCAGGGATAATCGCGCCGCGATGCTGGAGGTGATCGAAGTGGCCGAGGCGGCGGCCGTGCGAGCAGCGGAAGGTGGCGGCGCGCAGGCACGCGAGCGGCATGTCGGGCGCGGCAAGATGCTGCCGCGCGACCGGGTGACGGGGCTGATCGATCCGGCGACGCCTTTCCTCGAAATCGGTGCCACGGCGGCGCATGGCCTCTATGGCGATGATGCGCCGGGTGCTGGTCTGATCACCGGCGTCGGCCACGTTTCCGGCCGTGACTGCATGATCGTCTGCAACGATGCCACCGTCAAAGGCGGCACCTATTATCCGGTCACTGTGAAGAAGCATCTGCGGGCGCAGGAGATCGCGGCGGAAAACAATCTGCCCTGCCTCTATCTGGTCGATTCCGGCGGGGCCAACCTGCCGAACCAGGATGAAGTCTTTCCGGACCGTGATCATTTCGGCCGTATTTTCTATAACCAGGCCAATATGTCGGCGGCGGGCATTCCGCAGATTGCCGTGGTCATGGGTTCCTGTACGGCCGGCGGCGCCTATGTGCCGGCCATGTCCGACGAAACCATCATCGTTGAGGGACAGGGGACGATCTTTCTCGCCGGACCGCCATTGGTGAAGGCGGCGACCGGCGAGGTGGTTTCGGCCGAAGATCTCGGCGGCGGCGATGTGCATACACGGCTTTCCGGCGTCGCCGATTATCTGGCGCGCGACGATGCTCATGCGCTTGCGCTCGCCCGGCAAGCGGTCGCCAATCTCAATCGTCACAAGCCGGTAACCGTCGAGCTTCGCACACCGGAGCTGCCGCTTTACGACCCGGAGGAAATTTTGGGCATCGTGCCCTCCGATCTGCGCACGCCCTATGATGTCCGCGAGGTGATCGCCCGCATGGTCGACGGCTCCCGCTTCGACGAATTCAAGGCGCGCTATGGTGCAACGCTGGTCTGCGGCTTCGCCCATGTCCACGGCATTCCTGTCGGCATCATCGCCAACAACGGCGTGTTGTTTTCGGAATCGGCGCTGAAGGGCGCGCATTTCGTCGAGCTTTGCTCGCAGCGCAAGATCCCGCTGGTTTTCCTGCAAAACATCACCGGCTTCATGGTCGGTCGAAAGTACGAGACCGAGGGCATCGCCAAGCACGGCGCCAAGCTGGTGACGGCGGTGGCGACGACCAAGGTACCGAAAATTACCATGCTGATCGGCGGCTCCTTCGGCGCCGGCAATTACGGCATGTCCGGTCGCGCCTATTCGCCACGTTTCCTCTGGACCTGGCCGAACAGCCGCATCTCCGTCATGGGCGGCGAGCAGGCGGCCGGCGTGCTGGCAACGGTGCGCGGCGAGGCGCTGGCGCGTGCCGGAAAGCCCTGGACGAAGGACGAGGAGGCGGCCTTCAAGCAGCCGACCTTGAAAATGTTCGAGACACAGAGCCACCCGCTTTATGCCTCGGCCCGCCTTTGGGACGATGGCATCATCGACCCGCGCAAGAGCCGCGATGTGCTGGCGCTATCGCTGTCGGCTGCGCTCAATGCGCCGATCGAAGACACACGCTTCGGCCTGTTCAGGATGTGAGAGAACAATGTTTTCAAAGATACTGATCGCCAATCGCGGAGAAATCGCCTGCCGGATCATCCGGACGGCAAGGCGGATGGGTGTCCGCACGGTCGCCGTCTATTCCGACGCCGATGTCGGTGCTCTGCATGTCGCGCTTGCCGATGAATCTGTTCATATCGGCGGGGCAGCCGCGAGCGAGAGCTATCTTTCGAAGGAGCGGATCATCGCGGCCGCACAGCGATCCGGTGCCGAGGCCATCCATCCCGGCTATGGCTTTCTCTCGGAAAACGCCAATTTCGCCGAGGCCGTTGAAGCGGCCGGACTGACCTTTATCGGCCCGTCGCCCGCCTCGATCCGGGCCATGGGTCTCAAGGATGCGGCCAAGGCGCTGATGGAGAAGGCCGGCGTACCCGTCGTCCCCGGCTATCATGGCGACAAGCAGGATGCGGCATTCCTCGCCAAGCGGGCAGCGGAGATCGGCTTTCCAGTGCTGATCAAGGCGCGCGCCGGTGGCGGCGGCAAGGGCATGCGCCGCGTCGACCGGCCGGAGGATTTTGCGGCGGCGTTGGAGGCGGCAAGACGCGAGGCGAAATCGGCCTTTGGCGATGATGCCGTGCTGATCGAGAAATACCTGCTCCAGCCCCGTCACATCGAGATCCAGGTTTTTGGCGACAGGCAAGGGAACGTCGTGCATCTCTTCGAGCGCGATTGCTCGTTGCAGCGGCGGCACCAGAAGGTGATCGAGGAAGCGCCGGCACCGGGGATGACGGTGGAGATGCGCAGCGCCATGGGCGAGGCCGCGGTGCGGGCAGCGCGCGCCATCGATTATCGTGGTGCCGGCACCGTCGAATTCATCGTCGATGTCTCGCAGGGCCTGTTGCCGGACCGGTTCTTCTTCATGGAGATGAATACGCGCCTGCAGGTCGAGCACCCCGTCACCGAGGCGATTGCAGGCGTCGATCTGGTCGAGTGGCAATTGCGGGTCGCCAGCGGCGAGCCCCTGCCGAAGATGCAAGCCGAGCTTGCCATTGACGGATGGGCCTTCGAGGCACGGCTCTATGCCGAGGACCCGTCGAAAGGCTTCCTGCCGGCGACCGGCACGCTGGCGCATCTGAGGTTTCCCGAGGGCGATGCCCGCATCGATGCCGGCGTGCGCCAGAGTGACAGCATCACGCCATACTACGATCCGCTGATCGCCAAGCTCATCGTTCACGCTCCGACCCGCGAGGCGGCGCTCGGCAAGCTGACGCGAGCGCTACAGAATACGCAGATGGTGGGAACGGCGAGTAATCTCGATTTCCTGATCCGCTTGAGCGAGCAGCCGGATTTCGTCGCCGGTCGTCCTGATACGGGCTTGATCGACCGCGAGGTGGAGGCGTTGACGTCGGTGCAGCCGCCGGATGACATCGCGCTAGCGATTGCCGCCGTTTTCGAAACGGGCGGCTTGACGCGATCCTTGAGCGACGACCCTTGGCAATCGCTTGGCGCCTGGCAGCTTTGGGGCGATGCAAGCCGGACTGTCCTGCTGCATCATGGCGGTGGCCAGACGAACTGCCGCGTGATTGCGAAAGGACGGGATCTCTTCTCGGTGCATGTCGGTGATCGCGCTGTCACTGTTCGTCTTGTCGCCCGCGGTGACGAAGCCTGCCGGGTCGAGATCGACGGCCGGCAACGGAGCACTGCCGTCTTCCGGATGCCACACGGCATGGCGCTTTTCCTCGACGGCCGCACCCATCATTTCCATCGGCCTGATCCGCTGGACGGCGGGGCGGAAGAGGCGGCCGGCGGTGACCGGCTGATTGCGCCGATGCCCGGCCTCATCAAGATTGTCCGGGTGCGGGAAGGCGATGTGGTGGCGAAGGGGCAGGCGCTGATCGTCATGGAGGCCATGAAGATGGAGCTGACACTGGCCGCGATGCGCGATGGCGTGGTGGAAAGCCTGAATGTCGGCGAAGGCGACCAGACCAGCGAAAGCGCCATCTTGCTGTCGCTCCACCCGGAGGATGCAGCATGACCGATCGTGCTCCGAACCATGTCACCATCGTTGAAATGGCGCCACGAGACGGCTTGCAGAATGAAGAGCGGCAGATCGAGACGCAGGACAAGATCAAGCTGGTGGACCTGCTCTCTGACTGCGGCTTCGAGCGCATCGAGGTTACCAGTTTCGTGAGTCCGAAATGGGTGCCTCAGCTTGCCGATGCCGCCGAGGTCATGGCCGGGATCAAACGCAAGCCGGGTATCAAATATGCGGTGCTGACGCCGAACAGGCGAGGGTTTGAGGCCGCGCTTGCTGCCGGCGCCGACGAGGTGGCGATCTTCGCTTCAGCCTCTGAGAGCTTCTCGATGCGCAATATCAATTGCTCCATCGCCGAGAGTATCGAGCGTTTCCGGCCGGTGGCCGAGGCGTGCCGCAATCGCGGTATTCCCCTGCGCGGCTATGTCAGTTGCGTTGTCGAATGCCCCTATGAGGGCACGATGCCGCCGACGAACGCCGCCATCGTTGCCGGATTGCTGGGAGGGCTCGGTTGCTACGAGATCAGCTTGGGGGACACGATCGGCAGAGGCATGCCGGAGGCGGTGAACCGGATGCTGGAAGCCGTGCTTGGCGAGCTTCCGGCCGGCATGCTGGCTGGCCATTTTCACGATACGTCGGGCCGGGCACTGGATAATATCGCCGTTGCCCTGGAACGCGGCCTCAGGGTGTTCGATGCAGCCGCCGGCGGTCTCGGTGGCTGCCCCTTCGCGCCCGGCGCCAAGGGCAATGTCGATACGGTGGCGGTCCACGGCTATCTGACCACACGGGGTTTCGAGACCGGCCTCGATGAAGAAAAAGCTCGTCAACGCCGCCGCCTTCGCCCGTAGCCTCAGGAGCGCCGCATGACATCGCAAACAATCCGTATCGCCATCGACGAACGCGGTGTCGCGCAACTGACCCTGGCGCGCCCGGAAAAGCACAACGCCTTGTCGGCCGAGATGATCGATGCACTCACCGAGGCCGCCAATGACCTCGGCGGCAGTGCAAGCGTGCGCGTTGTCGTCCTTACGGGCGAGGGAGCAAGCTTTTGCGCCGGCGGCGATCTCGGCTGGATGCGCGCCCAGTTTGACGCCACCCGCGCCGGTCGCATCGTCGAAGCCCGTCGATTGGCGATGCTGTTCAAGGCTCTGAACGAGATGCCGAAGCCGCTGGTCGCCCGTGCGCATGGCAATGTCTTCGGTGGCGGCATCGGTCTCCTTAGCATCTGCGACATGACGATTGCCGCCGCCACCGCCCGCTTCGGCCTGACGGAGGTCCGTCTCGGCATCATCCCCGCAACCATCAGCCCCTATGTTGTCGCCCGCATCGGCGAAGCGAATGCCCGCCCGCTCTTCCTCTCGGGCAAGATTATCGACGCCTGGCAGGCCCATGCCGCCGGGCTGCTGTCCCGTGTCGTGCCCGAGGATGCGCTGGACGATGCCGTCGAAGCCGAGATCCATCATTTTCTCGGCGCTTCGCCACAGGCAGCCGCTCGCGCCAAGGCACTGGCCCGCTCCCTCGGCATGCCGATCACCGACGAACTCATCGATCGCGTCATTGAGCAATTGGTGGAGGCGTGGGAGAGCGAGGAGGCAAGGGAAGGGCTCGCTGCCTTCTTCGAGCGGCGGCAGCCGAAGTGGAGATAGGGGGCTAGGCCCGCCTGTTTTTCTCGATTGTCAGCTGCGGAAACTCTTCGCTTCCCTTCGCCGTCAAATCGCCCGACGCCGGTTTGTCCCAACGAAAGCCAATGATCGCGCCCTTTTCCACCTGCTGGAACAGATTGTCCGAGATCACCGCCGAACCCGCGCCATCGACCACGGAGACGGCGCAGCCGATTGGCGTTTGGCGGATGATGTTGCCGGTGGCGACGAGGTTGCGGAGATAGGGACCCCAGCCCAGTTTCAGACCCCAGAGCGGGGCGTTCTCGATGATGTTCGAGGCAATCAGCGTATCGGCTTCGGCGGAGATACCGATGCCGAAACCGCTTTCCTGCGGATAGGGACCGGTCAGCGACAGGTTGCGGATGATATTGCCGGTGACGCTGGCAAGCCGGCCGCCCTTGTCGAAATTGGCGATCGCGATGCCATTCGCGGCACCATCGAGCAGATTGTTGCTGACGATCGCCCCTTCGAATTCGAACTCGCAGAAGATCGCCGTTTCGCCAGAGCGCAGGCATTGATTGCCTGTTATCTGCACGTTCGACGCTGAATTGGCCCTGACTGCGGTGAAGGCGCAATCGGCGATGCGGTTGCCGGAAATGAGGACGCCGCCGGCGCGGAAGATGTTGATACCGTTGCCGTTTTGGCCGGTGCCGCCGTCATTGGCGCTGATGCGAGCGATGCGATTGCCGGTGACGATGCTACCGTCCTCGCCCTTGTCCCAGCGGTGGATGAGGATGCCGCCATTGCCGCAATCCTCGACCGTATTGCCTGTTACCGTCAATCCGGCCGACTGGACGGAATAGAGGCCGGCATCGGCAGCGCCTGATATTCGGCTGCGCTCGATCCGCCCGCCGCAGCGTTCTAGTTGCAGTGCATGCTTCCGGCTGCCGGAGATCTCGCAATTGTCGATGAGCACCTCGCCGACGCCGGTAAATTGCAGCAGCCCGCCGGTATAGTCGGCAAGCCAGCGATTGCCGCCGTCGAGCACCAGGCCGGAGAGTTCGATGCGCTTGGCCTTGTCGGCGCTCATCAGGTGGCCGTCGCCGCTATAGATCAGCCGTGAAGCGCCGGGCACGCCGGTGATGCGCGTATTGTCCGGCAAGGTCAGGTTCGAGACATTGTAGTTTCCAGGCGGCAGGAAGAGAGGAGTGTTGTCCCGCGTGGCGCTGTCGATCATTGCCTGCAGCTTGCCGCTCCTGACATCGCTGGTGCCCGGCGTCGTCTTGTAGGCGATGGCGTCGATCGGCCCGCGCATTTCGGCGCCGGCGATCTTGGCGAGCGGCGCTGCAAAGACGCGTGGCGCAAGCAAGCCGGCCGTGGCCGAGGCGGCGATGTAGGCGATGAACGCGCGGCGCTGCTGCATCTTGAACTCCTGAACACATCTTCCCGAAGCAGAAAGCGTGCCACGCGCATCTGTGCCGATTTGATACGGAAATGCGCCGATAAGCCTTCTGCCTTATTCCTTCGTTTACCTCCGCGCCGACGCGGAAATAATCACGCGCCGCTCTGTGGACGACTCGCGAAGCGTGTTAGCCCTTCGCCATGCGGATCGCGGCCTTTCAACGTCTGGCATTGTTCGACGCCGTCGATGCGGTGGGCGACGTGCTTGCGCGCGATTTGGCATGGGCGGATAGCCAAGGCATCGATCTCGCTCTTTTCCCCGAATGCTATATTCAGGGGCACAGCTACAATGAGGCAATTGCCCGCCGCCGCGCACTCTCTCTCGATGACCCCGCCCTGATTGCCTTGGTCGACCGCTGCGCATCGGTAAGGACGACGGCGATCATCGGGCTTTTCGAGCGGCGAGGGGAGGCGATCTACAATAGCGCGATGGTCGTGAAAGCCGGCCGGATAGTTGGGGTCTATGCCAAGGCGCATCCGCTGGAAAGCGGCTGTACGCCAGGAACGGATTTCCCGATCTGGCCGTTGGACGACTGGCGCTTCGGCATCAATATCTGTGCCGATCTCAGATACCCCTACACGGCATCCCGGCTTGCCAGACAGGGCGCGGGCCTCATCTGCAATCCCATCAATCTGATGCTGCGGCCGCATAAGGCGGAGATGTGGCATAAGCCGGCCATCGCCGGCCTGCAGATATGCGCCAGGCATACGGGATGCTGGGTCATGGCATCGGACGTCGTCGGCAGCAACGAGGATGGCTGGCTGAGTTACGGCAGCAGCGCGATCGTCGATCCGAACGGCGTCGTCGTCGCCAAGGCGAAGCCCTATAGCGAGGATGTCCTGGTCTTCGACCTGCCCGATCAGCCGCCTGAGCGTGGATTCGGTCGAAAAGCATCGCTTATCGCTACATAATTGCGTAAATTACACTATCTTTTCTCTATGAGACCGGAGCAACTGCTTTATCCCGCCCCCGAAGGGCTGTTCTGTCCGATCGGCGGCTTCCATGTCGATCCGGTGCGGCCCGTCGAGCGGGCGTTGATCACGCATGGGCATTCCGATCATGCCCGCGCCGGCCATGCCCATGTGCTCGCCACCCGCCAGACCCTGGACATCATGCGGATACGCTACGGCAGCGGTTTCGCCGGATCCGAGCAGGCGGTCGGGTTCGACGAGGAAGTGATCATCAACGATGTGAAGGTGCGGTTCCATCCGGCAGGCCACGTGCTCGGTTCCGCGCAGATCGCGGTGGAGAAGGATGGGCTGCGCATCGTCGTCTCCGGCGACTACAAGCGGCGACCTGACCCGACTTGCGCGGCTTACGTGCCGGTCCCATGCGACGTCTTCATTACCGAGGCGACGTTTGGGCTGCCGGTCTTCCATCATCCCGACCCCATGGCGGAGACGGAAAAGCTGCTGGCGTCACTCCGGCAATTCCCGGAGCGCACCCATCTGGTCGGCGCCTATGCACTCGGCAAGGCACAGCGCGTCATCCGACTGTTGCGCGATGCCGGTTACGACAAGCCGATCTATATTCACGGCGCATTGGAGACCCTGTGCGGCTATTACGCCGGACAGGGCATTGCGCTCGGCGAGTTGTTGCCGGCGACCGTGGAAAGCCGGGACCAGTCGATCTTCAAGGGTGCCATCGTCGTTGGCCCGCCCTCCGCTTTCCAGGATCGCTGGGCGCGGCGGTTTCATGATCCCCTGCCGGCCTTTGCCTCGGGCTGGATGATGGTGCGCCAGCGCGCAAAGCAGCTCGGCGTCGAGCTGCCGCTGGTTATCTCCGATCATTGCGATTGGCCGGAGTTGACCGAGACGATCTCGGAGCTGATGCCGGGGGAGGTCTGGGTCACGCATGGGCGCGAGGAGGCCCTTGTGCGCTGGTGCGAATTACAGGGCATCACGGCCAAGCCGCTGCATCTGATCGGCTATGAAGATGAGGGCGACTGATGAAAGCTTTCGCTGATCTTCTCGACCGCCTGGTGCTGACGCCGAGCCGCAATGGCAAGCTGAAGCTGTTGACCGACTATTTCCGCGATACGCCGGACCCTGATCGCGGCTACGGACTTGCGGCAATTGCCGGCACGCTGGAAGTGCGCAACGTCAAGCCGGCGATGCTGCGTGAACTGGTGCTGGAGCGCATGGACGACGTGCTGTTCCGCTATTCCTACGATTATGTCGGCGATCTCGCCGAGACCATCTCGCTGGTCTGGGACAAGGAAAGCGATATCGTCCGCCCGCCCGGTGAGCAGCCCAGGCTCGGCGAGGTCGTGCGCCGCATGAATGCGCTGGGGCGTACCGAGGTACGCGGCTTCGTTCGCGATCTGCTGGACCAGCTGGACACATCGGGCCGCTTCGCCTTCATGAAGCTCGCGACCGGCGCATTGCGGATCGGCGTGTCGGCGCGGCTTGCCAAGCAGGCGCTGGCGGAGCTGAGCGGTAAGGACGTGACCGAGATCGAAACGCTGTGGCACGGGTTGCAGCCGCCCTATGAAAGCCTGTTCCAATGGCTGGAAGGCAGGGGAGACCGGCCGGTGCTGGCGACGCCGGCGATCTTTCATTCCGTCATGCTCGCCAATCCAGTCGAGCCGAGCGATCTCGCGGGGCTTGACCCGAAGGATTTTGCTGCCGAATGGAAATGGGACGGCATTCGCGTCCAGCTGTCGCGGGCGGGCGCGACGAGCAAACTTTATTCCCGCTCTGGCGACGACATCTCCGGCGCTTTCCCCGATATCGTCGATGCGATCAGCTTCGATGGCGTCGTCGACGGTGAGCTGCTGATCGGCGGCACCGTGCGCTCGAACAGTCCGACGCGCACATTCTCCGACCTGCAGCAGCGGCTGAACCGCAAGACGGTGACAGCGAAGATGCTGGAGGAGTATCCGGCCTTCATCCGCGCTTATGACTTGCTGTTCGACGGCGAAGAAGATGTGCGCGCTCGTGGTTTTCTCGACCGGCGCGAACGGCTGACGGAGATCGTTGAAGCGGCGCCCCACGATCGTTTCGATCTGTCGCCGCTGGTCGATTTTACGTCCTGGGAAGAGCTCGATCAGCTGCGTTCGTCTCCGCCCGATCCCGTCATCGAAGGCGTCATGATCAAGCGCCGCGACAGTGCCTATCTCGCTGGTCGCGCCAAGGGGCCGTGGTTCAAGTGGAAGCGCAATCCTTACAATGTCGATGCGGTGCTGATGTATGCCCAGCGCGGCCATGGCAAGCGCTCCAGCTATTATTCCGACTTCACCTTCGGCGTCTGGTCGATGACCCCGGAGGGTGAACAGCTCGTGCCGGTCGGCAAGGCCTATTTCGGTTTCACCGATGCCGAACTCGAAGTGCTCGACAAGTTCGTGCGCAACAATACGGTCGATCGTTTCGGTCCTGTGCGGGCGGTGCGGGCCGATCGCGATTTCGGCTTTGTCCTCGAAGTCGCCTTTGAAGGGATCAACCGTTCGACGCGGCATAAATCCGGCGTTGCCATGCGTTTTCCACGCATTTCCCGCCTTCGGCCAGAGAAGCCGCCCTATGAAGCCGACCGGCTGGAAACTTTGGTGGCGCTAATTGACGCCAAGGCTCCCGCGGTTGATGAATAGGCTAGGTTGATTCCTCACTACAAAGTGAATTGGCCTCGCCTTTCAACCGGTGCAGATATCGCTTCGCCGGGCATATTTGGACAGAGCATATGACATCGTCTGAAGAAAAAGTATTTCGCCCCAACCGTCGCATCGTTCTTGCCGGTCTCGCCGCAACTCTCCTGGCCCCCAATATCGCTAGAGCAACCGACACGAAGGTCCTTGAGGCCAAGGCGGCGGATGCCAAGGTTGCAGATCCCAAGGCTCCGGTCGCCGAAACGGCCGACGCCCCGGCCGATCCGCCCTTGCTGGCGGGCGACTATGCCAAGGAACGCCGCAAATTCCGCACCGATCTTTTAAGCAAGGGGCCGGCGCCCGACAAATACGAGCCGCTGGTCGCCCCTTCCGGCGCCGATCAGATCTTTTATCGCAGCGGGCTCGGCGGCGAACTTGAGCTGGTTGCCTGGGTGTCGCGCTACGAGCGCACGCCGAAGCCACGACCGGCGGTGCTGTTCCTGCATGGCGGCAACGCCATCGGCCAGGGCCACTGGTTGTCGATGAAAGGCTATATCGACGCCGGTTATGTCGTCATGATCCCGTCGATGCGCGGCGAAAATGGCCAGAAGGGAAATTTCTCCGGTTTCTACGATGAGGTGGCGGATGTGTTGGCCGCCTCCGATCGCCTGCGCCATCTGCCCGGCGTCGATCCGCATCGCCTGTTTCTTGCCGGTCACAGCGTTGGCGGCACGCTGGCGATGCTCACCGCGATGTCGACCAAGCGCTTCAGGGCGGTCACGCCGATTTCCGGCAATCCGGATGCCTTCGCGTTCTTCCACCGCTATCCCGAGGATATCCGCTTCAACGCCAAAAATCCGCGCGAATTCCAGATGCGCTCGCCGCTCTGCTATGCGCATAGCTTCAAGTGTCCGGTGAAGGTGATGCACGGCACCGAAGAGGTCCATTTCGACACCCGCGTCGGCCTGCTTGCCAAGCGCGCGATTGCCGGCGGCGTGAAGATCGAGGTTGCGACCGTTCAGGGCAATCACACCTCGGCCTTGCCGGCGGAAATCGAACAGAGCATCCAGTTCTTCAAGAGCGTGGCGGCGTAAGCCGTCACCTCATCAATCGATCGACCAGCGCGCCTGCCGCTTCGGCGATCACCGTGCCCGGCGGGAAGATCGCGTCGGCGCCGGCGGCTTCCAGTGCGGCGAAATCCTGTGGCGGGATGACACCGCCGACGGCGATGAGGACGCGGCCGGCATGGCGGCGGCTGAGCGCCTCCTTCAATTCTGGCACCAGCGTCAGATGGCCGGCGGCGAGCGATGAGGCGCCGATGATATCGACGCCTTCGCGCACGGCGACATCGGCCACTTCCTCCGGCGTCTGGAACATCGCGCCGACGACGACGTCGAAGCCGAGATCGGCAAATGCGGTGGCGATCACCTTCTGACCGCGATCATGGCCGTCCTGACCCATCTTGGCGACAAGGATACGGGGTTTTTCGCCACGCGCCTTGCGGTAGGCCTCAACCTTGGCAATGGCCTTGTTGAAGACCGGATCGGCCGTGCCGACTTCCTTGCGATAGACGCCGGAGATGGTCCTGATCTCGGCGACATGCCTTCCATAGGCCTTTTCCAACGCCAGCGAAATCTCGCCGACCGTCGCCCGCGCTCGCGCCGCCTTGATGGCGAAATCGAGCAGGTTGCCGGTGCCGTTGCGGGCGGCGTCGGTCAGCGTATCCAAAGCGCTCTCCACAGCCGCGGTCTCGCGGGTGCCCTTCAATTGCTGCAGTTTCGAGAGCTGCCGGGCGCGGACTTCGGAATTGTCGACTTTCAGCACATCGACCTCGATGTCCTGTTCCGGCCGTGAGAAATTGATGCCGACGAGGGTCTGGTGACCGCTGTCGATGCGCGCCTGCGTGCGGGCGGCGGCCTCTTCGATGCGGAGCTTCGGAATGCCCTTTTCGATTGCCTTCGCCATGCCGCCGAGCGCCTCGACCTCTTCGATATGGGTGAGGGCGCGGGCCGCCAGATCGTGGGTCAGCCGCTCGACATAGGCCGAGCCGCCCCAGGGGTCGATGATATCGGTCGTGCCGGATTCTTTCTGCAGCAGGATCTGTGTGTTGCGGGCGATGCGGGCCGAATGGTCGGTCGGGAGCGCCAGCGCCTCGTCGAAGGAGTTGGTGTGTAACGATTGCGTATGGCCCTGCGTCGCCGCCATGGCCTCGACCATGGTGCGGATGATGTTGTTCATCGGGTCCTGCGCCGTTAGCGACCAGCCGGATGTCTGGCTGTGGGTGCGCAGCGCCAGCGATTTCTGGTCCTTCGGCGCAAAGTTCTTCCGCATCAACGCTGCCCAGATCAGCCGTGCGGCACGCATCTTGGCGACTTCCATGAAGAAGTTCATGCCAACAGCCCAGAAGAAGGAGAGGCGTGGCGCAAAACTGTCGATATCGAGGCCTGCGGCGACGCCTGCGCGGGCATATTCGATGCCGTCGGCGATCGTATAGGCCAGCTCTAGATCCGCCGTCGCGCCGGCCTCTTGCATATGGTAGCCGGAGATCGAGATCGAATTGAATTTCGGCATGCGCTGGCTGGTGTAGCTGAAAATGTCAGAGACGATCCGCATCGAGGGCTGCGGCGGATAGATATAGGTGTTGCGGACCATGAACTCCTTGAGGATGTCGTTCTGGATCGTGCCCGACAATTTATCCTCGGAAACGCCCTGTTCCTCCGCCGCGACGATATAGAGCGCCATGACCGGCAGCACCGCGCCGTTCATGGTCATCGACACGCTCATTTCATCGAGCGGGATGGCATCGAAGAGCTGGCGCATATCGAGGATGGAATCGATCGCCACGCCCGCCATACCGACATCGCCGGCGACGCGCGGATGGTCGCTGTCATAGCCGCGATGGGTGGCGAGATCGAAGGCGACGGAGAGTCCCTTCTGGCCGGCCGCGAGATTGCGGCGGTAGAAGGCGTTCGATTCCTCGGCGGTCGAGAAACCGGCATATTGGCGGATGGTCCAGGGTTGCTGGACATACATGGTCGGATAGGGGCCGCGCAGGAAGGGGGCGGCACCGGGATAGGTGTCGAGGAAGTTCAGGTCGGCAAGATCGGCCGCGTCATAGGCGCGCTTGACGGCGATGCCTTCCGGGGTTTGCCAGGCGGGGGCATCGGTTTGCGGCGCCTCGGTTTGGGGCTTTGTCCAGGGGATGGTGGTGAAGTCGGGGATAGGGGTCATGGGGCCGAGGTCTCCGCGTATGCCGGGCCTGCGTACCCCCCCTCCGTCACTTCGTGACATCTCCCCCCACAAGGGGGGAGATCGTTTGGAGTTTGCCGCCCGTTTCAGCAAAGCAACTCCGTAAGGTATCAACAGATAGGATGCTTGTTTGGAGCGGGATGGCCCCGCGAGTTAACAATCTCCCCCTTGTGGGGGAGATGTCGCGAAGGCGACAGAGGGGGGGTACTGCACTCTCCGCAAACTCCATAGCCATCTTCATACCTCCACCTCATCCAGCCGCACTGGCCTCAACCCCATACCTCCAGCAACAGAACCAAGCGCTCCCAAAACCACAACCGGCCGCTCCGTCTTTGTCGCAAACAATGTCGTCCCCACGATTGGCTTCGCCACGCGGCTTACGCGTGCTTCGGCCACCATCGCCGCCAGCTGGCCGCTGGTGATAATCGTCGCCAACCCGCCGTCACGTTCGATACCGACAAAGATCTCCCATGCCTTTTCCGCCAGCGCTTCCGTCAGCGCCTCGATGCCGCCCGCGCCTGCGGCGGGATCGATGACGTGATCGAGGTGGCTTTCGGCGACCAGGACGGTCTGCGTGTTGCGCGCCAGCCGTCGCGCCAGCGGGTCCGGGATGCCGTGGGTAAGGGTATGCGGCAATACAGAAACCTCGTCGGCGCCACCGGTGCCGGCGGCGAAGACGGCGATGGTGTTGCGCAGGATGTTGGTTTCCGGATCGAGCCGGGTGAGCATGCGGTAGCTCGTTTCCATGAAGAGATGGGTCGCCGGCGGATTGGAAGCGCCGCAGGCCTCAGCGATGCGCGCGAAAAGCATTCGCGCCGCGCGGGCTTTCGCCATGGTGACGAACTGGTTCTGATCGGCCGAAAGGCAGATGCTTGTGGCCCGCAGGATCGTCTCCGCTGCGAAGCCTGCCTGTTCCAGCAACCGCAAATGGCCGACGAGGGAGGCGGCAACGACGGCCAGTTCCTGCGCTTCCGTGCCGCCGGCATTGTGCACGGCGCGGCCATCGGCGTTGAGGATCGTGCCGGCACCTCCGGTATCAAACAGGCGCTTGAAGCTGTCTGCCACCACGTTGGTCGAACTGCCCGACGTGAAGATGTCGAGACCGGTATGCAGGGTCTCGAGCTTGGAAGAGTTGGCAAGGGCCTCGGCAAAGGCCGGAGAAAAACCGTCCAGGCGCAGCGAGATATGCTTGCCCGCAAGCGCGGTCGCCAATCTCGCCGCTAGTCCACCTGTTTCCTGATCAATGCCTATGCCAAAGGCTGATGGACTGGCTTTCGATAGGAGATGGGCACCGTCGGCGCCATTGGCGAGATCCGCGTCGAGTTGCGTGAAAGCACGTTCGATGTCCGGGTCGTCCATGCGCTGGGTGATCGTCCAGGGGACGTCGATCCGGCCGCGGGGCAGTGGGGTGGCGTCGGGGCGGCGGGCGTAGAGCGGTTGGATTTCGATGCCGTCATCGGTGCGCGATACCAGTGCCTCCTCGAAGTCGGCCCCCTTCAGCGCCCGGTTCACCAACTTGAGCCAGGCATCCCGGTCTACCGGCGCAAAAAGGTTCGGGTCGAGACTGTCGATATTCATGCGATCCTCCGTCTCGCAATGGTCTAACCCAAGCCAGGGCGAGGGAAAACAGGAGTTTGATCTATCGGCGCAATATCTTTGCATCCGACGCCAGCCTCGCGCCAGCCGGGCCGGTCATCATGCGGCTCACTGATCCGTATTCCAACTGGTTCCCGATGATGGCCGATCTTTTGCCCGTTTCCCGCCTCCTGCCTGCCATAGCGGCTCTTGCTATGCTGTCCGCGTGCAGCATCGTTCCCGATACGGGTGCGACTGATCCCGACCGGTTCGTGCAGGAGACATCGCCGGTCTTCTACCGGCCCGAAGGCATCGATCCGCAGAAGGTGAAGCGCCTGCCGGTGCAGCCGGTGCCGCAATCACGTGATCTCTTCCGCACGCAATTCCACCAGACCTATGGCCTGCCGACCTTCAATCCCGTGCATCAGGCCATGTATGCGCAGGCGAGCGAGGATGATTTCACGCTGCCGGCCATCCCCTATAAGCGCATCGATCCGCAGTTCCTGCGTCAGGAGGTGGATTACCGGACCAATGAAAGGCCGGGAACGATCGTCGTCGATACCCGGAGCCACTATCTTTATTTCATCGAGCCGGGTGGCCGCGCCATGCGCTATGGCGTAGGCCTTGGTGCCGCTGGCTATGCCTGGCATGGCAGGGGCATGATCCAGTGGAAAGCGAAATGGCCGCGCTGGACGCCGCCAGCTGAAATGGTGGCGCGCGAACCGCAGATCAGGCCGATTTCGGCCGAGCGCGGCGGCATGAATCCGGGGCCGACCAATCCGCTCGGCGCGCGGGCGCTTTATATTTTCAAGGACGGCAAGGACACGCTTTATCGTGTCCATGGGACGCCGGATTGGCAGTCGATCGGCAAGGCAGCGTCGTCGGGTTGCGTGCGCATGCTGAACCAGGATGTGATCGATCTCTACAATCGGGTGCCCGATAAAGCGGAAATTGTCGTTTTATAACGACAGTTTATAACAAATTTTCGTGATGTTGCATAAGTGCGATAGCCGTACTCGTTTGCGCTCTTTAGTTTTGCTCCTGTCTCTGCGAATCTCGTGGGAAGCCGAATCAGTTATGTTGTCATCGGTTCTTGCTTCCCTTCCAACAGGAATGATGCTGTCGACATGAGCCTGCCCCCTTCTTTTTCCCGACGAAATTTCCTCGCTTTCGCTGGTATCGGCGCCGTTTCGACGCTCGCCGGCTGCGCTTCCACGGTCGAAAGCGGCCCTGTCGTCAGCCCGGTGCAGTACACCGGCGCTCCGGCCTCTCGACCCTTCCGTAGCTGGTTCTCCAGTTATGGTGGCGAACAACCGGATCCGGCCGTGATGTACGCGGCCGTGGAGGATGGCGGATTTATCATTCCGCCTGTGCCCTACCAGCAGATCGATCCGCAATTCTATCGTCAGCGCGTTGCCGACCCAACCGGTGAAGCGCCGGGCACCGTCGTCGTTAATACGCGCGAGCGCCACCTGTACGTTACCGAAGCGGGCGGCACCGCGATGCGCTATGGCATTGGCGTCGGTCGTGAGGGCTTTGCCTGGCAGGGCCGCGGCATCATCCAGTGGCGCAAGAAGTGGCCGCGCTGGAACCCGCCGAACGAAATGGTCGCCCGCCAGCCGGAACTGGTCAAGTTTTCCATCGCCAATGGCGGCATGGATCCTGGCCTGAAGAACCCGCTCGGCGCCCGCGCGCTCTATATCTTCGAGGACAATCAGGATTCGCTTTATCGCCTGCACGGTAATCCGGATTGGCGCTCCATCGGCAAGGCCGTTTCCTCAGGCTGTGTCCGTCTGCTGAACCAGGATGTCATCGATCTCTACGATCGCGTGCCGGAACGCGCGCCGATCCTGGTAACGCAGGCCTAAGCTTGCAGAGCTTTTCGACAGGGCGGGTTTGGCGGCTTTCATTCAGCCGTCAAATTCGCCCTTAGTCGTTGCAGCCGGTCGCGCAGGCTGGCCATTTCATCCATGTCGCAGCCGGTGGCTTCGCCGATGGAGGCCATGATGGTGCTGACCTGGCATTTCATGCCGGCGCCCTTTTCCGTCAATGAAACGATCACCTGCCGTTCGTCCTTCGGATCGCGCACACGGCCGATCAGGCTGGCCTGTTCCAGACGCTTCAACAGCGGCGACAGCGTGCCCGAGTCGAGATCGAGCTGCTCGCCGATGGTCTTGACCGGCAGGCAGCCTTTTTCCCAGAGCACCAGCATCACCAGATATTGCGGATAGGTCAGGCCGACACGCTCGAGGATCGGCTTGTAGGCGCGATTGAAGGCATGTGCGGTGGCGTAGACTGCAAAACAAAGCTGCCGCTCCAGCCGCTTTTCCTCATCCGGGATTGCTTGCCCCTGCACCTTGTCTGTCATCGCTGCTCCACCATTTTGTTGTTAGTGTCATTGTCACAGGTTCATTTTTTAAAATCAAATCGCAAAAATATGTTGTACACGATTAAATATTGCGATATATAAAATCCATCCAACCCGCAAAGGAGATCCCACATGCCTATTCTCTACACGACCAAAGCTTCTGCCACCGGCGGCCGCGCTGGCCATGCTGTTTCCGAAAACGGCGTCCTCGACGTCACGTTGACCGTGCCGAAGGAGCTCGGTGGGGATGGCGCCACCGGCACCAATCCCGAACAGCTCTTCGCTGCCGGCTATTCCGCCTGCTTCCTCGGCGCGCTGAAGTTTGTCGCCGGCCAGCAGAAGGTCAAGATTCCGGAAGGCGCCAAGGTGACCGCAACGGTCGGCGTCGGTCCGCGTGAAGATGGCGGCGGTTTCGGCATCGAAGTGGCCCTGTCGGTTCACATTCCGGGCCTGGACAAGGCTGAGGCTGAAAAGCTCGTTGCCGCTGCCCACATCGTTTGCCCTTACAGCCATGCCCTGCGCACCTCGACCGAAGTGCCGGTCACGGTTGCCTGAGAATAGGCTTCACCTTCGCACTTGCTGACGGAGCGGAGGGTACAAAAAGAGGCGACACGCTTTTCGGCGTGTCGCCTCTTTTTCTTTGCAAGAAAGTTGCTATATATTTTCTTGAGAAAGGATTTCGTCATGGCAAATGTTCAAGCGATACATCATGCAATCCCCGGTGAGGCTCTGGTCATCACCAAGGCGGCCGTCAATGCCGCAGAGCGGCTGGGATTGAATGCACGCATACTCGCTGATGTCATCGGCGTTTCGGAGGCGACGGTATCGCGTATGAAACGGCGGGACCATCTGCTGGAACGCCACAGTAAGCCGTTCGAGCTCGCCGTCCTCTTCGTGCGCCTCTTCCGCTCTCTTGACGCGATCGTCGGCGGCGACGAGGCCGTGGCACGGCAATGGCTGCGCAATTCCAATCTCGCCTTCAGCGCAACGCCGCTTGAAAAGATTACTTCCATTTCCGGATTGACCGATGTCCTTGCATACTTGGACGCCCGCCGAGCTCTCGTCTGAGGCCCGGCCGATTTCCGGCCGCTATTGGCGGCTGGTGGAGGCGCAGCATCAAGTCTCGACATTGAAGCTGGTCGACACGCTGGAGGAACAGGCGCTTCTCGAGACCCTTCTGGAAGAGAGCAAGCCGGCTTTGCCGCCGGAATGCGCCGGGCTGGATTATCTGCTGGCCACGCCCTTTCGCTACGGCGCGATCTATCCCCATGGCTCGCGCTTCCGGCGGGCAGGGCGGACGTTGGGCGTCTTCTATGCGTCCGAACAGATCGAAACAGCGCTGGCGGAAATGAGCTTCTACCGGCTGCTTTTCTTCAGCGATTCCCCGCAAACGCCGTTGCCAGCCAACGCGGCGGAATACACCGCCTTCGCCGCTGCGATTGCGACTGAACAGGCGATTGATCTGACGCTCCCGCCATTGGAGCGCAATCGCGAAGCCTGGGCCGATCCTGTCAATTACGAAGCTTGCCAGTCGCTCGCCGATGCCGCGCGGGCAGGGAGCGTCGACGCGATCCTCTACCAGTCCGTCCGTGATCCCAAGGGCGGCAAGAATATCGCGCTTCTGACCGCCCGCGCCTTCGCTGCGCGCGAGCCTGTCGAGCGTCAGACCTGGCGCATCCGGCTATCGCCAACCGGCGTACAGGCACTTTGCGAGTTTCCTAAAGCCCGTCTCGGCTTCACGCGCAACGATTTCGGCGACGATCCGCGTATGCGGGAATAGCGGTCAGGCCAGCGTCAGCAGGTCCCGCCGCAATCCATCGCCGTTACCATTCGGCAATCGCTGTTCCACCTCGGCATGCGTCGCCTCCCAGATCGGCACCGCGGCGGCCAGCACCGCCTTGCCTGACGGCGTCAGGCTAAGCAGCCGGGCGCGGTGATCCCTAGGATTGGGAAGAACGCTCACCCAGCCCCGCCGCTCCAGCGGCTTTAAGGCCGCTGTCAGCGTCGTCTGGTCTATTGCGAGCAGGGTCGCGACCGGTTCCATGGGCGCGGGCTGCTGCCTGTTCAGGGACATCATCAGGGAAAACTGGCCGTTGGTAAGCCCGAGCAGCCGTCACGACGAATATGAAGACGCCTCCAAGGCGCAATCCTGCTGTCACTGAAGCGTGGGAGATTAGCTGCACGAGGTCGCGGCCGCAGGCCAGAGGGAACAAAGATCCGGAGCGCCGTGTTTAGGACTATGGATAGGGCTTGCCAGCCGTGCGAGAGCCGGAGGCAGCCCGTGTAGCCAATCACCGCCGCAAGCAATAGGGAGAGAGACAATGGCTGCTGCGAAAGGATATTTTGTCTGGTACGAGCTGATGACCACCGACATGGCGGCGGCGGAAGCCTTCTACCGTAAGGTCGTCGGCTGGGACGCGCAGGATGCTGGCATGCCGGAAATCGAGATGGCCTATACTTTGTTCAGCGCCGGTGCGGGCCCGATCGCCGGATTGATGATCCTGCCGGACGAGGCCAAGGCCATGGGCACGCCGCCCTGCTGGACCGGCTATGTCAGCGTGCCCAATGTCGACGAGGCAGCCAAGACGATCCTGGCCAAAGGCGGCAGGGTCTATCGCGAGCCGGCGGACATTCCGAGTGTCGGTCGTTTCGCCGTTGTCGGCGATCCCTATGGCGCTGCCTTTTGCCTGTTCACACCGTTGCCGGGGCAGGACTGGGAGGCGCCGGCACCCAACGCGCCCGGCTATGTCGGCTGGCACGAGCTTTATGCCGGCGACGGCCCGAAGGCATTCGATTTCTATTGCGATATGTTCGGCTGGGAATGGAGTTCCGATTTCGACATGGGGCCGATGGGCCAATACAAGATTTTCAAGATCGACGGCCGTGACTTCGGCGGCATCATGACGAAGACGGCCGAGATGCCCGTGCCAGCCTGGAACTTCTACTTCAACGTTCCGGCAATCGACGCTGCTGTGGACCGCGTCAACGAAGCCGGCGGTAAGATCGTCAACGGCCCGATGGAAGTCCCGGGCGGCGGCTGGATCGTTCAGGCTACCGACCCGCAAGGAGCGTTCTTCTCGCTCGTTGCGCCGGGGCGGTGATTTCTACCCTCCCCTTGAGGGGGGAGGGTCGGCCCGAAGGGCCGGGGTGGGGTGATCTCCGTGTTTGCGGCATGTCACCCCCCACCCGCGGCTTCGCCGCGACCTCCCCCCTCAAGGGGGAGGTGCTAGTCTACCGCTTCAGGCTTCCCAGGATCCCGCGTACCAGCGCCCGGCCGACCTGCGTCGCGACCGTGCGGGCCATGCTTTTCATCGTTGCTTCCAGGATCGTCTCGCGCTGGTAGCCGGAGCGGCCGCGGGCTGCCGGTTTGCTGTCACCGCCGCCGAAGCCGGGAAGTGTCCAGCCGCCGGTGCTGTCTCCATCTTCCTTGGTCGCCGCCTGTTCGGCTGCCTTGCCCGCGCGCGCGGCGAGGATCTCGTAGGCGGATTCGCGGTCTAGGGTCTCGTCATAGAGGCCAGAGACAGGGCTGGCATTGATGATGGTCTGGCGCTCGGCATCGGTCAGGGGACCGATGCGGCCGGACGGCGGACGGATCAAGGTGCGCTCGACGATCGAGGGCGCGCCCTTGCCTTCGAGCATGGAGACCAGCGCCTCGCCGGTGCCGAGCGTTGTGATGACGTCGGCGGTCTTGAAGGCCGGGTTGGGACGGAAGGTGTCGGCCGCCGTCTGCACGGCCTTCTGTTCGCGCGGCGTATAGGCGCGCAGCGCATGCTGCACGCGGTTGCCGAGCTGGGCGAGCACGGTTTCCGGCACGTCGAGAGGGTTCTGGGTGACAAAATAGACGCCGACGCCCTTGGAACGGATCAGGCGCACGACCTGCTCGACGCGCTCGATCAGTACTTTCGGCGCATCATTGAAGAGCAGATGCGCCTCGTCGAAGAAGAACACCAGCCTCGGCTTTTCCGGATCGCCGACTTCCGGAAGCTCCTCGAAGAGTTCGGAGAGCAGCCAGAGCAGGAAGGTGGCGTAGAGGCGCGGGTTCATCATCAGCTTGTCGGCGGCAAGCACGGATACCTGCCCGTAGCCATTGTTGTTGACGCGCATGATGTCGGAGATTTTCAGCGCCGGCTCACCGAAGAAATTCGCCGCCCCTTGCTGTTCCAGCACTAAAAGCGACCGCTGCAGCGAGCCGACGGAGGTTTTCGAGATCAGGCCGTATTTGCTGGAAAGCTCGCTGGCATTTTCGCCCATGTAGTTCAGGAGCGCCTGGAAATCCTTGAGGTCGAGCAGCGCCAGGCCATTTTCGTCGGCGATCTTGAAGGCGATGTTGAGCACGCCTTCCTGCGCCTCCGAGGCATCCATCAGCCGGGACAACAGCAGCGGTCCCATCTCGGCGATGGTGGCGCGCACGCGATGGCCCTTTTCACCGTAGATATCCCAGAAGATCACCGGAAACTGCTCGAATTCGTAAGGGGATAGGTCGACGTCCTCGGCGCGCTTCAAAAGGAAATCCTTTGGTTCGCCCTTGGCGGCGATGCCGGAGAGATCGCCCTTGATGTCGGCGCAGAAGACCGGTACGCCGGCCTTGGAAAAGCCTTCCGCCAACACCTGCAGGGTCACCGTCTTGCCCGTGCCCGTCGCGCCGGTGATGAGACCATGGCGATTGCCGAATTTAAGCGTCAGATATTCGCTCTTGTTGACACTGTCGTCCGGCTTACGGCTGGCGCCAACGAAAATCTGTCCATCTTGCTGCGGCATGAGGTGTCGTCTCCCTGTGGGCGGCGGCACGGCAACTCCGAGGAGGCTGCCAGGGCCGGTTCATCGATTTGTCCTGAAGCTGTTATAAGAACAGAGTTGCGTGGGGACAACCAGTCGCGTCATGGTTATGCTTCTGGTACTATAGAGATATTCAGTACGGCTTGTGCCGATTGTTTCATTCAGTTACGTTGACGTTAACGTCGGAAATAACAGGCAGGAGGCCACAGTGAACGAAGTTATTGATCAAATTGCAGCGAAAGCCGGCATTGCCCCCGATGTCGCGGAGAAGGCCGTCGGTACGATTCTTGGCTTCCTGCAGCGCGAAGCTCCGGATGGTCCGGTCACGAAGATGATTGCAGCTATTCCGGGTGCAACTGATCTGGTGGCACAATATGGCAGCGAAGAAGCCTCCGGTGGCGGCGGCCTGCTTGGCGGCCTCCTGAGCGCGGTCGGCGGTGGCGGCGGTATCATGGCGCTTGGCCAGCAGCTGATGAGCAGCGGCCTCAGCATGGGTGAGGTCACCTCGCTCGCCAAGGCAACCATTGAAGCTGCCCGCGAACATGCAGGCAACGACGTTGTCGACAAGGTGGTTGGCTCCGTGCCGGGGTTGAGCCAGTTCGTGTAATCTGCTGTTATTCGTGACAAGCGCCCCGCGGTTCATCTGCGGGGTTTTTCGTTTTGTCATGTTGTAAATTGCAGGCCACCTATGTCCGCCAATCCTATTCCGTCTCTTATGCCGCAAGGATCAGGCCACAGCTTCGTGCTCTATGGCGATTCCTGTTCCGGCGTTCCCGGCGCGCTGCACGAAAAGACCTTTGCCGCCGTCAATGCCGTCTTGCGTCGGCTCGATCCGCCGCCGGAATTCATTTTGTTTCCGGGCGATGAAGTCATTGGCCTGACCGCCGACGCCGAGGAGTTGAGAGCACAATGGCGGCATTGGCTCGATCACGAAATGAGCTGGCTCGACCGCCAAAAGACGCCACTTTGGCACACGACCGGCAACCACACCACCTATGATGAAATGAGCGAGCAGATCTTCCGCGAGGTCCTCCAGCTTCCGGAAAACGGACCGCCGGGCCAGGAAGGCCTGTCCTATTGGGTGCGCCGCGGCGATCTTCTGCTGGTTTTCGTTCATACGCTATGGACCGGCCTCGGCGGAGAGGGCCATGTTGAGACTGAGTGGCTCGAGGCAACGCTGAAGGCACACGGCGATATCAGCCACAAGATTGTCCTCGGCCATCATCCGGTCTTCCCCGTCAATGGATTTTCCGGCGCGTATCAGCGCGAAATAGGTCCCGAATACGCCAAGCGGTTCTGGGATATTCTGGTCGAGACGGATGTGCTGGCCTATGTTTGCAGCCATATCCTCGCCTTCGACGTCCAGGTTCACCGCGGTGTCCTGCAACTTTGCACCGCCGGCGCGGGCACCGCGCATCGGATGCCGGAGGGCGTGGAATATCTCCATTGTATCCAGGCGGCGCTTGATGCGGATAGTTTTCGTTATCAGGTGTTGGATACTGACGGTGTTGTTCGCGAACGGTTGCAATGGCCCTTCAAAGAGGCGGGTTCGGAAGACTGGCAAAGTCTGTTGCCCGGGACGCATGCGGCTGCCTTTGTCGGCTCGACGAGCAATAACCGCATTGTCGAACTGCGTATACGGGGTCTGATGCCGGACACGGCACATGCTCCGGCTCAAACCCTCTTCTCCGCCTTCGATCCCGATAGTATCGCGCCGCTCTGGCTAGGCTTGCGCGGTCCGCGACAGACCGTGACCGTGATCCTGGGCCGCGAACCCGGACGCAGCCCGCACTATTGGGTTGGTCCCGATCTCGCTGCCGGCCAGTCTTTCGATATTGATATCGTCCTTCATGCCGGCATGGGTCCGGGTGGCGTTCTCTATCGCATGCATGGCGATAACAGATGGACCTCATTCGACGCAGCCTCCGCAACGGGCCTCGACCGTCTGGTCTGGCCGGACCAATGGAGCGTGGGTCATGGCCAGGGTGGAGCAGCGGATCGTGCCTTTATGGGCCGCGAGCTACAAGTTTCGATTGTTGCGGCGCGATGATCGTCAAGGCCGGGATGTCCTGTAGCTAAAAGGTCGCGGCCGGCTCCGTCGCCAGAGCCGGCTCTCGCAAACTCAAACCTTCTTCCCCTCCGGCTTCTCATCTGGCTGATGCCAGGCGCGGCCATCGCGTTGGATGAGGTCGTCGGCGCAGGCTGGTCCCATGCTGCCCGGCGCGTAAGGATCGGGTTTGCCGCCTTCGGCCCAGAGGTCGAGGAAGGGCTGCACGGCGGCCCAGCCGGCTTCGATGCCGTCGGCACGCTGGAACAGGGTCTGGTCGCCGACGAAAAGTTCGTAGAACAGGCTCTCGTAGCCGGTCTGCTTGCCGATGTCGAAGCGGTCGGCATAGCGGAAGTCGAGCGAGATCGGCACGGTCTTCAGCACGAGGCCCGGTGCTTTGATAGAGATTTCCATGTCCAGCCCCTCGTCGGGCTGCACCTGAATGATCAGCCGGTTCGGCGGTAGCTGCGGGCGGGAGGCGGGGCGCGGGAACTGCGCGAAGGGCACTTGCCGGAAGGTGATGACAATCTCGGTATCGCGTGCCTTCAGCGCCTTGCCGGTGCGCAGGTAGAAGGGAACGCCGGCCCAGCGCCAGGTATCGACGAGCAGTTTGAGCGCGACGAAGGTTTCGGTGCTGCTATCGGGCGCAACGTCCGCCGTCCCGGTGTAAGCGGGCAGGTTGTTGCCGTTGAGCGGGCCAGCGGTATAGGCACCGCGCACGCCGTTCGTGGCCGCTTCTTCTGGCGAATAGATGCGCAAAGCTTTCAGAAGCTTGCCTTTTTCATTGCGGATCGATTCTGCGTCAAAATTGTTCGGCGGCTCCATCGCTACCATGGCCAGAAGCTGGAAGAGATGGTTCGGCACCATGTCGCGCAGCGCGCCGGTGGAATCGTAGAATTTGCCGCGCGTGCCGACATCCACCAGTTCCGCCGCGGTGATCTGGACGTGATCGATGTAATTGTTATTCCAGAGCGCCTCGATCATCATGTTGGCGAAGCGCGTCGTCATGATGTTCTGGACGGTTTCCTTGCCGAGGAAATGGTCGATGCGATAGATCTGGTTTTCGTTGGCGTGGCTGAGCAGCCGGGCGTTCAGCTCGCGAGCCGAGGTAAGATCGTGGCCGAAAGGCTTTTCGATCGCGATCCGGCGGAAGGCGCCGGCCGTTTCGGTCATAAGCCCGTTCGCGGAAAGCTTCTCGGCGACATCGCCAAAGAAGCGCGGCGGCACGGCGAGATAAAAAGCAGCATTGGCGCTTGGCGCCTGCGACAAGTATTTGCTGATCTCGTCATAAACGGCGTTCTGAGTGAAGTCGCCGGAAATATAGGTGATGCGCTTGCGCAGGCTCTGCCATGCCTGCTGCCGTTCAGGCTCCTGCATGTCGCCCGATGTGGCGAGAAACGAATCCAGCTTCTCCAGCAGCATATCGACGCCGCCGGGTTCGATGCCGATGCCAAGAATATGCAGGTCGTCGCCCACAAGCCCGCTGCGCGACATGTTGATCAGCGTCGGAATAAGCAGCCGCCGCGTCAGATCGCCGGTGGCGCCGAAGATGACGAAAGTCAACGGCGGCGCGGGTGCAACATCCGGGCCGCTCACGAGCGCACCTTTGCCGAGCGGATGGACATCGGGTTTCTGGATGACATGGGGTATCTCCTCGGACCTGTTGCAGTTTTGCGTTGGCTGCGCATGTTCTACTGCATAATTCCTTAGATCGGAATCGATCTAAGGATAAAATTATGCAGCAGATTTGAAGTGCTACAGCGACCTTTGCGCGTCACATGCGACGCGCGGCCCTGTGGCGCGGGCCGGCGTCGGTTGTCGATGGGATCAATGGATCGCCGCCAGCCGGCCTATTTCTTCACCGCGACCAGAAACAGCCGCGGAAACCGCAGCAGGACCTTGCCGTCGGTGAGCGGCGGATAGGCCTTTTCGATGCGCGCGAGATAATCGACCGTGAAGGCGTCGCGATGTTCGGCGCCGGCATGATCGAGATAGGGGCGCAGGCCCGTAGCCTTGACCCATTCGACGATGGCGGCGGCGTTTTCAAGCGCGTGATTGTAGTTGGTGTGCCAGAGGTCGATGCGCGCAGACTTGCCGATCAGCCTGTTGTAATAGACCGACGGCGCGGGCAGGGCATTGCGGCGGACGCTCTTCTTCGCGAAGGTCTCGCTCCAGGGGCCACTTTTTGCGGTTTCTTCCATCATCAGATGGCTGAGTTCGGTCAGGTTATCAGGCATCTGGATGGCGAGCACGCCGCCGGGCTTCAGCCCATCCATCAGCCGGTCGAAGATGTCGAGATGATTGGGCAGCCACTGGAAGACGGCGTTGGCGAACAGCAGGTCGACGGGCTCGTCGGGTTGCCATGTCGCCAGATCGGCCTTGACGAAGTCCGTGCCGGGCATGCGGGCGCGGGCCGCCTCCAGCATGTTGTCGTCACTGTCGAGGCCGGAGACGCCGGCCGCGCCATAGCGCTCGACGATCAGTTCGGTCGAGTTGCCGGGGCCGCAGCCGAGATCGATGGCGCGGTCGATGCGGTCGAGCGACACCTGCGCCAGCAGGTCGCGCGCCGGGCGGGTGCGTTCATCCTCGAACTTCACATATTGGCCGGCAGACCATGCCATGATGCTATCCTCTTCTCGGATGGACTTTGCTTCGTCCCGGCGTAGCACCGGGATATATCAGAATCGTGTAATCACGCTGATCCCCGTGCCTTCCGCCTTGTCCAGCGTCATCAGCGCCGGCACGGCCTCTTCCAGGCTGATCCTGCGGCCGATCAGCTTTTGCGGAGCGATCTTGCCGGCGGCGAGCATGTCGAGCATGGCGTCGTAACGCCAGGCCTGCATGCCGTGGCTGCCGTAGATTTCCAGCTCGTGGCCGATCACCTGACCCATCGGGATCTGTGGCGTCGCATGCTCACCGAGCATCAGGCCGACCTGCACATGCCGGCCACGGCGGCGGAGATTCTTGATCGAGTTGAAGCAGGTGACGGGATGGCCGAGCGCGTCGATCGACACATGCGCGCCGCCCTTGGTGATCTCGCGCACGGCTTCGGCGACATCTGCAACACCGGCGGCATTGATGGTCGCGACCGCGCCGCATTCGCGGGCGAAAGCCAGCTTCTCATCGGAAATATCGATGGCGATGGCGTTGGCGCCGAGCGCGCTGGCGATCATGATCGCGGAGAGGCCGACACCGCCACAGCCGTGGACTGCGATCCATTCGCCCGGACGTGTTTTCGCCTGATCGGCGACGGCGCGAAACGAGGTGGCGAAACGGCAGCCGAGGCTCGCCGCCGTGGCATCATCGACCGTTTCCGGCAGATGTACGAGATTGGTGTCGGCATAGTCGATCGCCACATATTCGGCAAACGAGCCCCAATGGGTGAAGCCGGGCTGGAATTGGCTGGGGCAGACCTGCTGGTTGCCGGAATGGCATTCGGCGCAATGGCCGCAGCCGGAGACGAAGGGCACGGTGACACGGTCGCCAACCTTGAAGCGGACGACGCCCCGGCCGGTCGCCACCACCTTGCCGGCAAGCTCATGGCCGGGCACATGCGGCAGCTGGATGTCGGGGTCATGTCCCATCCAGCCATGCCAGTCGCTGCGGCAAAGCCCGCTGGCGCCGACGGCGATGACAACGCCGTCTTCGCCCGGCGTGGGGTCGGGGAGGGTACGGATCTCGGGGGTGGCCTCGAAGGCCTCATAGTACATAGCTTTCATAGGTATCTCGTATAGCTCGCCGCGTTTGCTTTGGCTCATCATTTTTCCTGATTGACCCATTCGTCAAGCTGTTGTTTCGGCGCATGAAAATTGCGTGCCGAAACCGTCATCCGGAGCTTTGTTGCGAATGGATTTTGAGCTGAAAATTCTGCTTGACCCCCAGGTTGCGCGGGGATTTTCTTTTGCCGCTTTCACGAGGAAATTATCATGGCTGTCGATACATCCCCCCGCACCACCACCTGGACCCATGTCGATGGAGAATGGCTATCCGGCAATCCGCCGCTGATCGGCCCGACCTCGCATGCCATGTGGCTGGCATCGACCGTCTTCGACGGCGCGCGCTGGTTCGACGGTATCGCGCCTGATCTCGACCTCCATTGCCAGCGTATCAACCGCTCGGCACTTGCTATGGGATTGAAGCCGGTGAAGACTCCGGAGGAGATTGAGACGCTCGCCTGGGAGGGCATCGAGAAGTTCGATGGCAAGACGCCACTCTATATCAAGCCTATGTATTGGGGCGAGCATGGTTCGCCGGGCAGCGTCGTTGCTGTCGATGGGGAATCGACCCGCTTTGCGCTTTGCCTGTTCGAGGCGCCACTTGGCGGCCAGGGCGGTATTTCGCTGACCGTTTCGCCCTTCCGCCGTCCGTCGCCGGAAACCGCGATGACCGACGCCAAGGCCGGCTCGCTCTACCCGAACAGCGGCCGCATGATCCTGGAAGCCAAGAAGCGCGGCTTTGACAATGCGTTGGCATGCGACATGAACGGCAATGTCGCCGAGACCGCATCGTCCAACGTCTTTATGGTGAAAGACGGTATCGTCTACACGCCGGTCGCCAACCGCACCTTCCTCGCCGGCATCACCCGCGCCCGCGTCATCGGCCTGTTGCGTCAGGAAGGGTTCGAGGTGCGCGAGGAAACGCTATCCGTCGAGCAGTTCATGGCCGCCGACGAGATCTTCACCACCGGCAACTTCGCCAAGGTCGTCGGCGTCACTCGCCTCGACGGTCGCGAATTCCAGCCAGGCCCGCTCGCCCGCAAGGCGCTGGAACTCTATATGGATTGGGCCTTTGGCCGGAGTGTCAGCGAAGAATAGGCGATATTGGAGCGCAGCCGCCGGATCATAGCGCGGCCGAATTGCCTTCGAAGGCTTCTCTTGTGATCGAATAGGACGCAAAGGATTGGCCGAGATATGTCGTCTCACGCGTCGGCGACAGGCCGAGTTTTTCGGCAACGCGCATGGAGGCTGTGTTGCCGGGCGCGATATCGGCAATCACATATTCCAGGCCGAGCGTTGCGAAGGCATAGGCGAGGACTGGCCTTGCCGCCTCCGTGGCATAGCCCTTGCCCCAGGTGAGCCTGTTCAGCCGCCAACCGATCTCGATCTCTGGCCCAACCGCATCTGCGGGGATCAGCAGAATCCAACCGAGAAATTGCTTTGTATTTTCCTTGGCGAAGATGGACCAGTAGCCAAGGCCCTCACCAAAGTTGGCCTGAATGCGGTTTGTCAGGAATAGCCGGTGCGCTTCCGGATCGTTCCATGGGCCGGGAATGAATTTCGTCACCTCCGGATCGCGATCCATGGCGAAGCAATCGTCGAGGTCGGCCATGCTGCGTGGGCGTAGGATCAGGCGCTCGGTTTCAAAGGTCGGGAGCAATGGTGTGTCTCCAAGGCTGTCAACGTGAGATCAAATAAGAAGCCGGAGATTTAAAATAATAATAAGCAAGTCAAAATTAATTTAAATTAAACAGCGCGGAGAGTGCTTTTGTGATACAATGAGCTTGGTCGGCAAAACCACTAAGGAGGCCGCCATGAAAATCTCTCTTCCTGCTTCAGTCTATCTTTTCGACTACTACAGGCTGTTTCTGCAGCTCTGTGTCATCGCGGCGATCGGGTTCGTCATCTATTCGATGCTGTTCGGATTGACGTGGTGATGTCGGAAGCAATTGAGACCGCCGGCCTTTATGAGGCCGCCGGGTCCATTCTTGTTTAAAGGTAGTCGACGATGAGCCTGAGTTTTCCCAACCGGAACCGCAGTTACGATGCGTCTGCGCGGCGTATCCGTTTTATCGGGCATGACGGCATGTTCGAGGTTCCTTTTCTGGTCGAAGCTGATGTCTTCCCAGAAGCCAACACGGAGGCTGGCTATCTCGCCGCCTTCGATGCCGGGCGCGATGCGATACAGCAGGTGGCTATGAAAGCCTATGGCTATGCCCGCCGGCGCATGTACATCCTGACGGCGAATGACTTTCGCTGAGGAGATTACTCCGCCTCTTTCCTCGGGCTGACCCACCAGCAATAGACAGCACCGAGTGCCAGCAACACGCAGGTGCCGAGGAAGACTGCGCGCATGCCGATATGGCCGCCGACGAAGCCGCCCATGACCGGGCCAACCACCTGACCGACATACTGCGATGAAATCGAAAGACCGAGGATGCTGCCGGCCGCCGCGTCCGGTACATTGTGGCGGATGACGGCGGTGATGCAGGGCAGCAGTCCACCGAGCGCTATCCCCATCAGGAAACGCAGCGCGATCAATTGCCAGGCCGAGGTGACGAAAGCCTGCGGGATCAGCAGCAGCGCCGCGACCGCGAGAGCTGCCATGATGACAGTCCAATGGCCGATACGGTCGGCAAGCTTGCCGAGCCATGAGGCCGACAGGATACTGCCAAGCGCTGCTGCCGCCATGACCACGCCCGAAGTCATCGTGACATGCGCGTTCTCGACGAACTGGGCGACATAGACGGTGATGATCGGCTCGATCGACATATTGGCGAGCATCAGCAGCAGGCCGATCGACAACATGGCGATGGCAGGCCGTTTATCGGGGATGGAAGCCCAGCCGCCGCTGGCCTTCGCGGCTTTCTTGCGCGCCGGCGACTTCTCTTCCTTGATCAGGAAGGCCGTTGCCAGGAAGGTGAAGAAGATCACGCCGCCCGCCAGCAGAAAGGTGCCGCGAATTCCGATGACGGGCGGCAAGGCGCCGCCGATCAGAGGTCCGACCAGATTGCCGGCCATGATGCCGGAGGACAGCATGCCGAGCGCCCAGGCGGAGCGATGTTTAGGCGTCTGTGTCGCCACCAGGACCATCGAGCCCGAGGCATAGCCGCCGGCAAGGCCGGTGAACAGGCGCAGTGCCACCAGCTGCCAGACACTGCCCGCCATGCCCATCAGCGAGATCGCCACCGTCATGCCGAGGCTGGCGCGCACCAGCATCAATTTACGGCCATAGATGTCGCCCAGCCGGCCCCAGAGCGGCGCGACGAAGGCGGCTGCAAAGAAGGTGGCGCCATAGGCGATCCCCGACCATTGCACGATCGCCGCCTTGTCGGTGACGCCGAGTTCCTCGACATAAAGCGGCAAGAAGGGAAGCAGCAGCGTCATCGCCACGATGGTGGTGAAGGAGCCGACGAGGCAGATAATCAGATTCCGCATCCAATAAGCGGTTTCCGGTTCAGCCGGCGCGGCTGCCTCCCATTGCGTCTCAGTCATTTTCTGGCCTTTGCATTCAGCGTATACAATAATTCCCGGCTGCCCGATGCCAGGATATGTCCCTTCGCCGCGGCCAGCAGGTCCGCGCGGGTGAAGAGACCGGGAAGATTGAGCCGGTCGACATCGAGCGCGTAGACGGTGACGTGATAGCCGTGGATACGCTCGTCGTTCCAGGGCGGGCACGCGCCCATATAGCCCCCATGCGGCCCATTCTTCAAGGAGCCGCCGCCTGCGCCATTCTGTCCGCGCCGACCGTGATCCGTGTGCTCGAGCGGCAGCCCGGTCGCCGGCGAATTGTCGCCATCGGCGCCTTCGGGAAGGCTGGTCAGAGAGGCCGGTATATCGGCGAGCACCCAATGGACGAATTCCATCCGCTTGAAGTTCTTCGGGATGCTCTTGTCGTCCTTATTGAACAACGAGAAATCGCTGGGCACGTCAGGGTCGACCATGGTCAACGCATAGGAGCGCGTGCCTTTCGGCCCCTTCGACCAGGACAAGGCCGGGCTCTTGTTTGGCCCAGGCGCGGATTTGTCATTGGTGGTGGCGATACACGAGGCGTTTTCCGGCAGCAGCATGCGGCCATCGCTCTTTTCAAATTTGACCTTGAGGTCAGCCGCAAAGGCCGGCG
Source organism: Rhizobium lusitanum (assembly GCF_014189535.1). NCBI lineage: Bacteria > Pseudomonadati > Pseudomonadota > Alphaproteobacteria > Hyphomicrobiales > Rhizobiaceae > Martinezella > Martinezella lusitana. The sequence continues at coordinate 3,536,854 of NZ_CP050308.1, forward strand.
AGCCGGTGGTGACTGCCGCTGCAATAGCGATTGCGCCGAGGAGATGAGGGGTATTTCGCATGGTCTTGCCCTTTCGCGTTTCAGCCCTTTCGAGCATTCATGGGGCAGGGTCTAACAGATCGATCCGGCACGCTTGCGCACGTAAACGCTCAAAATGCAGCCGGAAACGCTCAAATCCCGCGCAGCCGCTCGGCAAAGCGGCGGGGTGAGCGATAGCCGGTGGCAAGTGCTGCCTCGCGCAGCGACAACCCGTCTTCGGCTAACAATGTGGTCGCGAGCGCCACGCGTTCGCTTGCCAGCACATCGCGCAGCGAGGAGCCTTCTCGCGACAGACGCCGGCGCAGTGTTGCATTGCTGGTGCCGAGTTCGATGGCAATGAGATCGGCGGTCCAGGCGCGGTCCGGCTGCCAGCGCACCAGCGCGCGCACGGCCTCCGCCGTCGTTTCAGGCGACGCGGGCAGGGCGCCGCGCATGCCAAGCACCATCAGCACCTCCATCAGGCGATGCTCGATCAATTCCGCCGGCAGCTCGCCGGATGCAATACCGTCGCCGGCATGGTGGATGGCGGCAGCCAGCACCGGATCGAGCGGCAGGTCGATCTGCGAGGCCATGCGCCCAGGCGGAAATGCCCTGACAGCGCGGCGCACGAGTTCATCGGGAAAGCTGATGAAGATGGCGCGATAGATGCCGCTCTGCGGATCGGGGTCGTTGACGACATCGCCGCGCCAGCCGGCGGGTAACACTAGCACCGTGCCTGCCGGAAAGCGCAGATGCCGCCCCATGCTGAGCACCTCCTTGGATCCTTCGACGAGAACGACGATCGATACATGGGAAAAGGCCGAGCCGGCGATCCGCTCGCGCTGCCGGGTGACGAAGGTGAAGAGCGTGGAATAGCTTTTGCCATCAGCCGGCATTGCGACCGGTCGATTGTCTTTCCCCGCCAGCCGGCGCAGCTTCTCCAATATCTGATAGGCCTCGGGCATGGCGGCGGCGTCCTGCTGATGTCGATGAGGGCAATAGTCTGGACCACGCTGCTGACGATGCCAAGCCCGCAAAGCGCCTTGTCGGTTCTCTCGGCTCCAGGTGATTCAGTTTGCGGCAACCGCTGCCATAGCTGCTTCCAGCGCGACGAGTGGACCGGTCATCGGCTGAAGAGCACTTCCGGTCAGCAGCCTTAGCGCTCCGGTCATCGACGCCTGTGCGAAGGCGACCGTCTTCGCCCCCTCGCGCTGCGCTGCATCGACTGCCTCGGCGATTGACGCCAGATAAGCCGCCTGTTCGCCAGCCCGGAACAGAGCCCAGGCGCCGTCGATCAGCCGAACCTGGATCTCAGCGCCGGTTGCCTTCGCGGCGTCCTCGAATAGTCGGGTGGTGGGGTCGATGGTCGTTCCGACGGTGCAGAGGACGACAACCTTGCCGCCCGCCTTCACGGCCGTCTCCGCCAGTACGCCATCGGCCCTGATAACAGGAACCGCGGACTGGTCGGCCGCCAGCGATGCCGCCGGGCCAAGAGTGGAGCAGTTGAGCACGACAACATCGGCCTCCTGCGCGAGACGCAGCAGGACATCAGCCGTTTCAGCCGTGATATCTGTCGTCAGCCCTCCCAACCGTTCGGCGGTCAGGAGAAGGTCGGCGCGGACATGGTGATGAAGGGCGCCAGCCGGAAGGCCAAGCTCCCTTGCTGCGTCCTCATAGATCGGGATGTTGCTTTCGGCAGTGTGCAGGCAGGCTATTTTCACGGAACTGGTCTCGCTGAGGCCACCCGAAAGGGCGGCGGTTCGCGGAGCCTAGCCTCTGACGATCTGATTGTCGACGCGTGCAATGCCGCAGATCGTGGCCGCGATTTTACCGGCGCGATCGATCTCTTCTTTGGTTGCAAGCCAGCCGCTAAGGACGATCTTGGGGCCGTCCGCAGTCACGAAAACATCCGGGCCGTCGATATCTTCGGCGATGGCCAGCGCGTTTTCCACCGCGAATTCGAGGTCGATCGTTTCAGGCGTGTTGGCGTGCGATGTAATGGGGGAGAATGAGGGTGTCATGGGTCTGATTTCCTCAGCTAGTGGTTGTCTTTCGCGTTCTATCCGTTGATATCGCCATCGCGGTATCTAGGCTGCTATCGAGCAGCGCGTCCGGAATTTTCGATCCGTATCGTCCCCTGTGGATCGTCAGGGCCTCTCTATAGGCTTCGATGAACAGGTCGATCCTGGGCCAGCTTTCCTGTGCCATATGCGTCGGCCAGAACAGAAACGCGCCTGCGGAGGATGTCGTCAATTCGCCCAGGCGGCTGGCGGGAATCTTGAAGGTGCCCTCTGGCATCTTCGCGCGGATACCGAAATCATCGATCAGCCAATCATCGTTTTCAAAGACAGGCGCCCGACTGTCCATGAGAAACGTGTCCCTGATATGACGGGACGAGCGACTTTCGAAGAATGGAATGAGGCCGACCGGGCCATCGGTGTTGCTGATCTTGCGGGGACTATCGGCAGGCATCGTCAATCCTTCCGACGTTGCTGACGGTCTGGGAGCTCGATGCGACAATTGTCGCCTACATTAACCGGGCGCGGTTTCCCGCGCACCATCAAGTAAACAGTGGCCTTAAAGGCTGTTGCTGAGCGCGGCTGCTGCGGCGCGAATTATTCGGCTTTTGCCGCAGGGGCGATCGATTCTATATCGATTTCCTGTGTCACCCGTTCCTGGGCGACTTCGTCATTGCGCATCCGGTATTGCGGGGAATTGTCCCTCGCTGGAAGGTAAGCCGTGATCCGGTAAACCTCCGCGGCCTTCGGGGAAAGGCCTTTCAGGCTCTTCAGTCGAACGGTCTCGCCGATGGGGAAACGGTGGATGGCCACGGTGCGCTACGTCTTTCCGGCCCTGTCTGTTGCAACGGCCCTGTTATCATGGCGCTTTCGCGCGAATATCGTCTATCGGGAAATGTATGTCCGGCAAGACGACGGAAACGTCGCATGCCGAACATTCTGGCTTGATTGTCAATCGAGGGATCGCGGGCTGCCAGTACATCCGTGGTCAGCGCCGCATTCCGTTCTAATCAGGCCAATCTGAGCTTGGAGATCGAGCTGCGGCCCATGCCGTCCTGCTCGATTTCGAAGATCAGCTTCTGACCTTTTTTGAGTGTTTCCAGGCCGGATTTCACCACTATTTTCGCGTGAACGAAAATAGCGACGCTGCCGTCGGTCGGCTGAATGAAGCCGTAGCCCTTTTCCAGGTCGAAATTCTTGACGATGCCATTGAACATGCTGTCTCCTTGGGCTTGGCATGGTCGACGCCGGCAGTCATGCCTTGCATATTCAGGACCATACGGTTGAGGAGATCGGCGGGTCGAGAACTCTGACGCCGCGATAAGCCAAACTGCCCAAGACGATAAAAGGACAACTACAGGATGATTAAGGCTTAATTAAGACCAGTATTGGGTGAGGAGGCGATTAGAGCGTTCGACACAGAAATCGGGCGGTGATCGGTGCAAGTGGCATCTGGTTGAAAGACGGGTAAATTTTCCTCCAGCCCACGATTTTTTGGCATGTCGCCGGTTGCCCTTCCCATCTTCCCCTCCTATGTTCCGGGTCACCTGCCGACGCAATCAATTGCCAAGAGGAGATATGACCATGGCTTTCGAATTGCCTGAACTTCCCTACGATTACGATGCTCTTTCCCCCTTCATGTCGCGTGAGACTCTCGAGTATCACCACGACAAGCATCACAAGGCCTATGTCGACAACGGCAACAAGCTGGCGGCTGAAGCTGGTCTTTCCGATCTGTCTCTCGAAGAGATCGTGAAGAAGTCCTTCGGCACCAATGCCGGTCTCTTCAACAATGCTGCCCAGCATTACAACCACGTCCATTTCTGGAAGTGGATGAAGAAGGGCGGCGGCGGCAACAAGCTGCCGGGCAAGCTCGAAGCTGCCTTCGCTTCCGATCTCGGCGGCTATGACAAGTTCAAGGCTGATTTCGCCGCTGCCGGCGCCACCCAGTTCGGCTCCGGCTGGGCCTGGGTTTCCGTCAAGAACGGCAAGCTCGAAATCTCCAAGACCCCGAACGGCGAAAACCCGCTGGTTCATGGCGCGACCCCGATCCTCGGCGTCGACGTCTGGGAACATTCCTACTACATCGACTATCGCAACCTGCGCCCGAAATACCTTGAGGCCTTCATCGATAGCCTGATCAACTGGGACTACGTCCTGGAGCGCTACGAAGCCGCCATGAAGTAAGTTTTGCCTTCCAGGCTTGCTTTTGCACCCGGCGCTGTCCAAGCGTCGGGTGTTTTCGTATCTGTCGTCCGGTTGCCATCCCGTCAGCCCAAGGAGGCTGCATGTCGTCTTCGTCCGCTCCGCTCTTCCGTTTCGGCGTCGTCGCCGATCCGCAATATGCCGCTCTCGAACCCAATCTCGAGCTCGATCGTTATCCGGCAAAGAGTCTTGCCAAACTTCAAGAGGCTATTGCGGAATTCAACCGGCACGACCTCGCCTTCGTCGTCACACTCGGGGACATCATCGACCGTCATTGGGAGAGTTTCGACGATATCCTGCCGGTCTACGCGAGCTTGCGGCATGAGCGGTATTTCCTGCTCGGCAATCACGATTTTGCGGTCGCGCCAGAGCACCTGACGAAGGTCGTAAACCGCGTCGGCCTGTCGTCGGCCTATTATGACTTCTCCCATGCCGGCTATCGTTTCATCGCCCTTGACGGCAACGAGGTCAGCCTGTTTGCCCCACCGGAAGGCGACCCGCGTCGCGATGAGGCCAAGGCGTTGATGAAGGCGCTGGATGACGCCGGCGCGCCGAATTCGCATCGCTGGAACGGTGCCATCAGCAACACGCAATATGACTGGCTCGCCGCCAAGCTGAACGAGGCGAAGGCCGCCGGCGAGAAAGTCGTGGTCATGAACCACTATCCGGTTTTCCCGGAGAATTCGCACGACGCACTCGACAGCGAACGCATGCTGGCGCTGCTCTCACGGCATGATCACGTCGTCGCCTATCTCAATGGTCATAATCACGCCGGGAATTTCGGCACCGTCGGTGGAACTTACTTCATTAATTTCAAAGGCATGGTCGATACCGAAGACAACAGCGCCTATGCGATTGTCGCGGTCTACGAGGATCGGCTGGAGATTGCCGGCTTCGGGCGGGAAGAGAGCAGGGTGCTGTCCCTGAGCTAACGTTTTATTTCGCCGCCACCCGCATCTCCGCCACGTCCCGCTTTGGCGGCATGATGCTTCAGGCCTGGGCATTCACCTGCCATCCGTTCACCCAGACCTGCCGCAACCGATCCCCTTCGCCCTTGAACCATTGTCCCGCCGCTTCGCAGCTTTCGATCCGGTCGCTGCGGAAATTGCGGATGGCCTGGCGCAACTCGCACCAGGCGACGATGTTGGCGGTTTCGGCGTAATAGATCAGGGCGATCGGGCGGATGATGCGCTCGGTGGCGCGGCCGAGTTCGTCGCGATAGGAGAGATCCAGTTTCTCCTCGTCGCGGATGGCGCGGCGCACCAGCGCGAGATCGATGGCGCCGGCCAAAGGCGCGGCAAAGCCCCAGGCGTGCAGAGCGTTGGCCTCGAATGTCTGGCGCAGCGGCGGCGGTACCGCGCCGGCGATCTTGGCGCTGACGCGCTTGGCCGCGAGCTTCAGCTCGTCGTCCCCGGTGCGCTCCAGCAGCGCCAGCGCCAGCACGATCGCCTCCATCTCTTCAATCGAAAACATCAGCGGCGGCAGATCGAAGCCGGGCCGCATGATATAGCCGATGCCACGCCCGCCCTCGATCGGCACGCGCATCGCCTGCAGGGCGACGATGTCGCGATAGACCGAGCGAACCGTCACTTCCAGCCGCTCGGCGATGACGGCCGCCGTCACCGGCTTTTTCGCCAGCCGCAGGATCTGGATGATCTCGAACAGGCGTGACGCCTTGCGCATTTCATCCTCCGGGCTTGAAGGCTCCTGACAACACCCTGTCAGTTGGGCTGAACTATAAGACTGCCTATCAAATTGAAAATCAACAAATTCCTCTGCGGCTCGCCCGCACGAGACGATAGGCAACTGACATGGGCTACACCGAAAATCTCTGGCTTTTCTTTCTCCTTCTCTTCGGCATCATCATCGTTCCGGGCATGGACATGCTCTTCGTGCTTGCCAATTCGCTGACTGGCGGGCGCAACAGAGGGTTGGCCGCGACGGGCGGCATCATGCTGGGCGGCGCGGTGCATTCGCTGAACGGCGCGCTCGGCGTCGGCCTACTGATGCATTTCGTGCCGGTTCTCTTCAATCCGCTGCTTCTTGCCGGCGCCGGCTACATGGCCTTTATCGGCATTACGCTGATGCGCAGCTCGATCACCGTCGGCGATCAGGGGCCAGCCGGCAGCCGTTCCGGCTGGAAGGCCTTTCGCCAGGGTGCGGTCACCTGCCTGATCAACCCCAAGGCCTATCTCTTCATCCTTGCCGTCTATCCGCAGTTCCTGAAGCCGGACTACGGTCCGATCTGGATACAAGCGACGATCATGGGGTTGATGACCGTCGCCACGCAGTTGCTCATCTATGGCGGTCTTGCCGTCACCGCTGGCCGTAGCCGCGATCTGTTGGTTGCCAATCCTGGAGCGACGGCTTTTGCCGGGCGTGCCGCCGGGCTGCTCTTGTTCGCGGTATCGGTCTTCACTGTATGGGAAGGCTGGAGGATGGTTTGAGGGCCGGCATATGTCTCGAATATGACACTGATTTTGCTCAGCTCTCACCACTTTGTGACTTCATCGACTGCGCGGAAATCGGCAAACATGCTAGCGTGGCAATGCGCCAACCGCATCAGCGGTCTTGATCACGCAGGCAGAGGTAGGAGAAGCATATGAAATGGAGAGCGATTGTGGTGGCGACGGCTCTGGCCGGCGTTGCCTTTGGTTCGGTCCTGGCGGCCGATAGCGGCACGCATGATGCCCGTATTGCATTGATGAAGAAGATCGGCGGCGCGACTGGCGCTCTCGGCGCCATCGCCAAGGGCGACAAGCCCTATGACGCCGCTATCGTCAAGGCCTCGCTGACGACGATCGCCGAGACGGTCAAGGCTTTCCCGGATCAGTTCAACCCCGACAGCGACAAGACCGATGCCGAGGTCAATCCGAAGATCTGGGACAATCTCGACGACTTCAAGGCCAAGGCCGCCAAGCTGTCCACCGATGCCGAGACAGCCCTTGCGCAGCTCCCGGCCGATCAGGCAGGCGTTGGCGCGACGCTGAAGACCCTGGGCGGCAGTTGCGGCGCCTGTCATCAGGCCTACCGCATCAAGAAGGACTAGCGGTAGGCCGGCATCGTCCGGACATCAGATTATGCATCCGCACCGGCTTTGCCGCCGGTGTGGATGTCAGTATTTCATGATGCAGGCTGAGTGGAGGGGGTGAGGCATGATTGCGCGTTTTGTCCGGTGGCTGCTCTGTCTTGTCGGCCTCGCCATCATCGGCCTCGGCACCTTCTATGTCGTCACCGCGCCATCGCCCTTGCCGGCAAGCCATTGGGCAAGCCTCGGCGATCCCGATATCAAGAATGGCGAGATGGTGTTCTGGGCGGGCGGCTGCACGAGCTGTCATGCGGCATCCGGCGCGCAAGGCGACGCCAAGCTGGTGTTGTCCGGCGGGCTGGCGCTGGCCAGCCCCTTCGGCACCTTCCATGTCCCGAACATCTCGCCGGACGAGCAGGCTGGCCTCGGCAACTGGTCGCTGGCCGATTTCGGCAATGCCATGAAGCGCGGTGTCGGCAAAAACGGCGAACATCTCTATCCGTCATTCCCCTACGGCTCCTATGCGCGCATGAGCGACAAGGACATCAACGACCTCTGGGGCTTCCTGAAGACCCTGCCGAAGAGCGACAATGTCGCCCCGCCGCATGAGCTGCCGTTCCCCTTCAATATCAGGTTGGCGCTTGGCGGCTGGAAATTCCTCTATTTCAACGATCAGCCCCGTGTCGTCCTCGCCAGTGCCGACGACAAGATCAAGCGTGGCCAATATCTGGTCGAAGGTCCGGGCCATTGCGGCGAGTGTCATACCCCGCGCGACGGGCTCGGTGGCTTCCTGAAAGACCAGTGGCTCGCCGGCGCACCAAACCCGGAAGGCAAGGGCAACATTCCCGACATCACCCCCGGCTCGAAGGCGATTGGCAGCTGGAGTGCCGGCGATATCGCCACCTACCTCGAAACCGGTTTTACCCCCGACTATGATTCCGCCGGTGGCTCGATGGCCGAAGTGCAGCAGAATATCGCGCACCTCCCGGCCGCTGACCGCGAGGCGATCGCGGCTTATCTGAAGGCGCTGCCGGCGCGGTGAGGGGCCGAATGGTCCCTCTTTAACGTCGCCTTGCCATATAGAGGTGCGTCTCGTAATGAAGCTCGAACTCTCCACCATGCGCAGCGATCGTCTCCGCAATCGCTCCAAGTAGAAGCTCCCTCTGCCTATCCGCCAGAAGCCGATGACCTGAGAGCGTTCGCAGCAGATCGGTGTAGCTTGCTGCACTATGCATTCGGCTCCAGGGATAGCAGCGGTGTGCTACCGGCCCGAAATAGTTGGACTCTTCGAACAGCGCCGCGAAAGGGCCATCCGGCAAATACCAAGCCTCCGCCGGCGGGCCGGCGAGGGATGGAGCGTATTGCGAATAGACGCGGGCGAATTCCGGGCCGAGGGGTGATGCCGGCGGCAGCGGCACGTTACCGAAAACCGCAAGTGTTCCGTCGGCTGTGAGCTGGGCGGCCGTCTTGGCAAACCGGATCTCTGGTGCAACCCAGTGAAAGGACTGGGCGGCGATCGCCAGCTTGAAGGCTGCCGCTTCACCCGACCAGGCTTCGAAGGTCGACGTCGTGAAGCGGATATTGGGAAAGTCAGCCAGGTTTTCCCTTGCGATGCCGATCAGGTCCGAACCGGGATCCAGCGCGAGGACCGAAAAGCCGCGTCGTGCAAACCCTTGCGTCGCCTGTCCCGTGCCGCAGCCGATTTCGAGGATGCGATCCGTAGCGGCGAAACCGGCGAAGGTGACGATGTCATCGAAGAGCGCCTCGGGATAGACGGGGCGGGCGCCGCCATAAAGAGCTGCCACGCCGTCGAAAGTAAACCGCTGTTCCAAGGGGATATCCTCAGTTGAGAAATCGCCGATGCGCAGCCATTTTTATAGCGCATTTCCGTTGAATTTTACAGCCCGGTGAGCTTGGGATGCAGCAACGGGAGAGGGTGATCTTGGACGCCGCGGTGAAGCATGAGGTTCCTTATTTCAGCCAATGGGAAACGCCTGACATGACGCTGGCCGTGGTGGCTGAGGGCGCGCCGGCAGCGCTGCTGAAAGATCCGCTTTGGGCATCTTCAGGGGCTCGCACTGTCGAGGACTACGCGCGTTGGGCCGGCAATCTCTGCGGCATGGCCTGCCTGAAGATGGTTCTTGCCGCCCGCACGGGCCTGATAGTGCCGATCATGGATCTGGCCATGGGATGCAAGGACTATGGCGGTTATGTCGAGGAGGTCGATGGCAAGATCAAAGGATTGATCTATGCGCCCTTCGTTCCCTTCGTCAAAGATCGTTTCGGCTTGAACGCCAGGGTCGTCACGGGGATTTCGGTCGCAGATATCGGCGACATCCTGACGCAATCCGAATTCTTCATCGCGTCCGTGCACCATTCCATCCGCTGGTCGGATACCGCGCCGCCATCAAAGGGTGGACATCTTGTTTTGGTGACGGCAGTCAACGCAGGCTCGGTTCGCTTTCACAATCCCTCCGGGCACGAAGTTGCTACGCGCGAGAATGTGGAGCTGCCGCTGGAGATATTCGGCCGATTCTTCGCCGGGCGCGGGATCGCCATCGATCGCTGACGATAGGAAGGTCAACGGCGATCCCGGTCGTGGCCAGTTAGGCCAGTGCCTGGAGATAGCGCATCCCGGTAACCGGGCGTGGCTTGAAATCCATATTTTCGTAGAAACGGTGCGCCTGAGAATTGCCGGTCGCCGCACCGACGGAGAGGAAGCTGCATCCGGCCTTGCGGGCGACGTCACGGGCGCGATCGACGAGATGCTGGCCGATGCCATGGCCGCGATGGCCGTCGCGCACGAAGAGATGATGCAGGTCCATGCCGCGCTGGCCTTCCTGCGCCTTGTAGAGCGGCACTAGGATGGCGTAGCCGATCAGTCCATCTTCGCCTTCGGCCACCAGTGCCGTGATCCATGGCATCGGGCCGAAGAGATCGCGTTCGAGCTGCTCGGGCGTCGCGCCGGAGGGATCGCCGTGATGGGCTGCCAGCAGCCTGATCATGTCGTTCAGTTCCGGCATGTCGCGCGGATGCGCGTTGCGGATGGTGAGCACCGGCGGGCGGAGAAGGGAAATTTCGCTATCGTCTAGCATGGCATTTCGCGTCCTTGTTTCGAATGAGCCGTCAGGACGCTGCTGATACAACAAAGCCGCCTGACGGCGGCTTGTTGACAATATGATCTGTCTAAGCCGCCCTTTACAGGTACAGCCAAAAATACGTGCAGGTGTTGAGCGCGTGCTTGATCATGGGCGCATCAATGATCCGGAATGGCGGATTTGTCAATGGGACCCCGCCGATGACCATGGGCGCCAACCTTTAGGCATCGAGATCGCCGCAAGCGCGCGTCAGCCTGTCGCATCCGCGCCTCATCAAGCGAGGGTTGCTCTTGGCGCTGAATATAGTATACCCCCTATATTATAAATGAGGTCGCCATGTCCCATACCGTTCGCGAGCAAGCCAAACTTCTTTCCCGTGTCCGTCGCCTGAAGGGGCAGATGGAGGCGGTGGAGCGGGCATTGGAAGCCGAGCGCCCTTGTGGGGAGGTCCTGCAGCTTCTTGCTTCGATCCGGGGCGCGCTGACGGGACTGACCGGCGAGATACTGGACGATCATCTGCATGAGCATGTGCTCCATGCAGAGAGCGAAGCGGACCGCCGTCGGGCGGTCGATGAAATATCCGATGTGCTGAAGACCTATCTGCGCTGAGCAGGGGCTTTGGAGCATTCAACAGGAGACGGATGTCATGAGTGGTTCTTCGGATGCATTGACGCATAGCCATGTGTTTCTGGGCGCCGATCACCGGCGCAACGAGCGCCGCGTCTGGCTGGTCATCGCCCTGACCACGGTGATGATGGTGGTCGAGATCGCCGCCGGCACGCTCTATGGCTCGATGGCGCTGACCGCCGATGGCTGGCACATGTCGACACATGCCAGCGCCATGCTGATTTCGGCGCTGGCCTACCTCTACGCTCGCCGTCATGCGCACAATGCGCGCTTTACCTTCGGCACCGGGAAACTTGGCGATCTCGCCGGTTTCGCCAGCGCCATCATCCTTGCCATGATCGCGGTGTTGATGGGCTGGGAAAGCCTGGTGCGATTGATGAACCCGGTCGCGATCAATTTTCACGAGGCGATCGCCATTGCGTCAGTCGGCCTCCTCGTCAACATCCTCAGCGCGTGGCTGCTGCACGATGATCATGACCATCACGGCCACAGCCATGGCCATGATCACCATCATAGTGATGACCACGGGCACGATCATCACCAGGGCGGCAAGGACAACAACCTGCGCTCGGCCTATGTCCATGTCATCGCCGACGCCATGACATCGGTTCTGGCGATCGTCGCCCTCGTGCTTGGCAGTCATTTCGGCTGGACTTTTCTCGATCCGCTGATGGGCATCGTCGGCGGCCTGGTGATCCTGCAATGGTCCCTGAGCCTGTTGCGTTCCTCCGGTTCGATCCTGCTCGACTTCATCCCGTCTGGCGAAGAACTGCCGGACGAAATCCGGGAGGTCATCGAAACTGACGGCGACCGCATCACGGACCTGCATGTCTGGCAGGTCGGCCCCGGCCATCACGCGGCGATCGTTGCCGTGGCAACGCCGGAGCCGCGCGATCCAGCCTTCTACAAGGCCCGGCTGGCGGAACTGCATGAATTGTCGCATGTCACCGTTGAAGTCACGGTCGAAAAAGCGGCATAAGGCGGATTGAAGGAAGGGTGTGCCAGAGGCTTGCCATATTCCTCGCTTAGCTCTGAATGCGCCTGATTCCGCTGGAGGTTTCCGCATGCCCACTTTGCTTACCCGCCGCCGCCTCTTGGCAGGCTCGGCGCTGCTCCTTCCCGCCATCACATTTGGCCCGCAAGTCCTGTTCGCGCAGGATGCCAGCGCCAACAAGAGCCCGGACGCGACGGCTCCAGCACCTGGCACATCTGATGCGCCGGACAGTTCCGCGACGCCCGACGATGATGATGGAATGGACGGTATTCAGGGGGCGGACAATTCCCAGGTAACGGAAGATGCCGATAAGCAGCTCGCGGATCTGGAAAAGAAGACCGGCGGCCGTCTCGGTGTTTCCGTGCTGGATACGGAAACCAATATTTCGCTCGGCTACCGCGAAGCGGAACGGTTCGCCCTGTGCAGCAGCTATAAGGCGCTTGCCGTCGGTTTCGTGCTCGCTCGCGTCGATCAGGGCGTAGAGAAGCTCGACCGTCGCGTCACCTATGGCAAAGATGTCGTCGTTACCTATTCGCCGGAGACTGAAAAGCACGCCGGCACCGACGGCATGACGATCGCCGAGCTCTGCGGCGCGGCAATCACGCTGAGCGACAACACTGCCGGTAATCTGCTGCTCGACAGCTTCGGTGGACCGGCGGCGCTGACGGCATGGCTGCGCACCACCGGCGACACGGAAACCCGGCTCGACCGCAAGGAGCCCGATGTCAATCAGGCGGTCAAGGACGACCCACGGGATACGACGACGCCCGATTCCATGCTGGATACGATCGGGCTTCTGACGCTCGGCAACACGCTGTCGGAGGCCTCCAGGGATCAATTGTCGAACTGGCTCGTCGGCAATACCACCGGCAATGGCCGCCTGCGCGCCGGCCTGCCGAAGGAATGGAAGGTCGGCGATAAGACCGGCACCGGTGAGAACGGTTCCTATGCCGACATCGCCATCATCTGGCCGCCCGAGCGCGGCCCCATCCTCGTTGTAACCTATGTTGGCGAAGCGACCGCTCCTGCGAAAGATATCGAAGATGTCTTCGCTTCAGTCGGCAAGATCGTCGCGGGCATGGTGGTGTGAAATAGTAGCGTTCTGAAATGAAATCGACAAATCAGGGCGATACGGTCGCGATGTGAATCAGGATCGCATCGCCTTCATGTTGTTTGAGAAGTTCAGACGATGAATAGCTCTGTATCCTGAGGCTCAAGGCCCGGCTTCCCTTACGTTCCGCAGAAGGTCTGCAGCACCCGTTCCGCCGGCTGCGGTGGTTCCATGTAGGGCGCAAAGGCCGGCTGGTCTTCATAGGGCCTGGCAAGCACGGTCAACAGCGCCTCGAACAATGAAAAATCATCCTCCTCGACGGCAGCCTCGATTGCCTGTTGGATACGATGGTTGCGCGGGATGAACGCGGGGTTCACGCCCAACATCGCCTTTGCGCGCGCGGCCGGTGATTGCGGATCGCGGCCAAGCCGCTCGTGCCAGCGAGCCAGCCACGGCGCGACGGATTGCGGATCCCTGAAACTGGCGGCAAAGGCGGCCTCGTTTCCATCGCTTGCGGCAAGCACGCCAAGCCGTCGGAAGGTTAAGGTGAAATCCGCCTCCTGCTCGTGCATCACTGCGAGCAGCGACTGGATCAGATCGAGATCGCGGTCTTCTTCTGTCGCGAGGCCGATCTTCTTGCGCATTCCGGCAAGCCAATAGGTCTGGAAGCGCTCGCCATAGGCCTTGATCACTCCATTCGCCAGTTCGACGGCGGTATCGAGCGTCGGATCGATCAGCGGCAGCAACGTCTCGCCGAGCCGCGCGAGGTTCCATTGGCTGATGGCCGGCTGGTTGGCATAGGCGTAGCGGCCCTGGCGGTCGATCGAGGAAAAGACGGTTGCGGGATCGTAGGCGTCCATGAAGGCGCAGGGGCCGAAATCGATCGTCTCGCCGGAAATGGTCATGTTGTCGGTGTTCATCACGCCATGGATGAAACCCACATGCAGCCAACGCGCGATCAGGGACGCCTGCCGGTCGGCCACGGCTTCGAGCAGCGCCAGATAGCGGTTCTGGCGATCTTTGATCTCCGGATAATGCCGGTCGACCACGTGGTCGGCGAGGATGCGCAGATTATCCGTATCGCCACGAGCGGCGAAATACTGGAAGGTGCCGACACGGATATGGCTTGCCGCGACGCGAGTGAAGACTGCGCCGGGCAATGCCCCTTCGCGATAGACCCGCTCACCGGTGGTGACTGCCGCCAGCGCCCGTGTTGTGGGAATGCCGAGCGCATACATGGCTTCGCTAACGATATATTCGCGCAGGACTGGCCCTAGAGCTGCCCGTCCGTCACCGCGGCGTGAAAACGGCGTCGGCCCAGCGCCCTTGAGCTGAATATCGCGGCGCTTGCCGTTGCGGTCGATGACCTCGCCAAGCAGGATCGCCCGGCCATCGCCAAGCTGCGGCACGAAGCCGCCGAACTGGTGGCCGGCATAGGCCATGGCAAGCGGTTGGGAGCCAGGCAGCAGCGCGTTGCCGGAAAAGATCGCCGCTCCATCCTGTTCCAGAGCCTTGGCCTCCAGCCCAAGCTCCTGTGCGAGCGCCGCGTTGAACTTGATCAGCCGGGGCGCGGCAACCGGAGTCGGAGCCTGTTCCGCGAAGAACTGCGGAGGCAGGCGCGCGTAGCTGTTGTCGAACGGTATGGACGGTGCCTCAAGCACCGGATTGTCGCGGAGAGAAGAGCTCATAGGTCTAAGGTAGGGCCGGCGGGAATGCGGCGCAAGGCGCTTGTCCAAAGTAGGGAAAATCCTACTTTATCCTGCCAAGGATAGGAGTTTGCCATGAACGAGAAACTCAGCATCTCGCTCCCCAGCGAAATGGTCGCCGCCATCAAGAGCCGCGTCGATGCCGGGGCCTATGCCTCCACGAGTGAAGTTCTACGTGCTGCTGTCAGGGTCTGGCTGCGGGAAGAGGAAGAATATCAGGAACGGATCGCGACGATCCGCCAGAAGGTCAAGGCATCGCTGGATGATCCGAGGCCAAATTTGAGTGGGAGGAAGTCGAGCAATGTTTGGAAACCTGTTTTCGACAGGCCGAGCGTGGCTCGTAGTAGGAGGTACTGATTGTGCGCTTAAACCAAGTAACGGTTACGATGCCGGATTTGAACGCGGGGTGGGATTTCTATTGTGCCCTGGGCCTCAAGCCGATCGTTGATGCTCGCCCCCGATATGCGCGATTTGTTTGCCCAGACGGAGAAAGCACCTTTTCCTTGCATCAGGGCGAGAAGGGCGGCGGCGGGACGACGGTCTATTTCGAGTGCGACAATCTCGATGCAACCGTCGATGCGCTCAAAGCCTCCGGTATTCGCTTCACAAGCGGACCCGAAGACAAAAAATGGCTATGGCGCGAAGCCGAGCTCTTCGATCCCGGAGGAAATCGCGTCCTCCTTTATTTTGCCGGGACCAATCGGATCGATCCTCCCTGGCAAGTCCCCGCGCAATGATGCGAAGCGCGCCCTAGCTCTCCTCCATCTCCCGCGCCATTTCCACCAGTTTCCTCACCGTATTGAGGTTCCGCGCCGTCCCAAGCTTCAGCACCGGCAGCTTCAGTTTCGAGCGGCCGGAGCCATCGGGATAGTGGATATAAATTTCCTTGCCGGCAACATGCACCTCTTCGCCATCAGGCGCTACGAGCTTGTCCAGAGCATCGGCGAGTGCGGGTTCCGGCAGGAAGGTGACGAGCAGATAGTTCGGCTTGGCATGCGGGAAGGGTGAGTGTTTGGCCACCGCTTGCAGGGGCTTGCCGGCTGCGCAGGATCACACCCGGCGATTTGCCCATCTTGCGCGCCAACGCCTCTTCCAGGCGCACACGCACTGTCGCCTCGTTCTCATCAGAACGGAAGAGCACATTGCCGCTCTGGATATAAGTCTTCACGTCGGTAAAGCCGATGCCCTCACATAGGACCTTCAACTCCGCCATCGGCAGAGTGCCCGTGCCGCCGACATTGACGGCACGCAGCAGGGCGATATGGACTGGCATCGGCTCCTCCCGATGTTCGCTTACATCTTGCCGGCGACCTTGATGGCGAAGCCGTATTCGAAGGCGATCTCTTCCAGCCGCTGGAAGCGGCCCGATGCGCCACCGTGACCGGCGTCCATATTGGTCTTGAGGAGAATCGGTGCGTCGCCGGTGGTCTTCTCACGTAGCTTGGCGACCCATTTTGCCGGTTCCCAATAGGTAACGCGCGGGTCCGTCAGGCCGCCGAGCGCCAGGATCGGCGGGTAGGGCTTTTCTCCGACATTGTCATAGGGGCTGTAGGCGGCGATCTGCTCATACTCTTCCTGGCTGTCGATCGGATTGCCCCATTCCGGCCATTCCGGCGGAGTCAGCGGCAGGGTGTCGTCCAGCATGGTGTTGAGCACGTCGACGAAGGGAACGGCGGCGATGACGCCGGCGAATTTATCCGGCGCCATGTTGGCGACAGCACCCATCAGCATGCCGCCGGCCGAACCGCCCTCGGCGATGATGTTCGCGTAGGACGTGAACTTCTGTTGATTCAGATAGTCGGCCGCTGAGATGAAGTCCTTGAAGGTATTGGTCTTCTTCTCCATCTTGCCGTCTTCGTACCAGGCAAAGCCCTTGTCCTTGCCACCGCGGATATGGGCGACGGCATAGACGAAGCCACGATCGGCGAGCGACAGGCAATTGGTATTGAAGCCAGCCGGAATGGTGACGCCGTAAGCGCCGTAACCATAGAGCAGGCAGGGTGCCGTGCCGTCGAGCGGAGTATCCTTGCGATAGAGCAGGGTGACCGGCACGGTTTCGCCGTCCCATGCCGGCGCGAAGACGCGGCGGGTGACGTAATCATCCGGATTATGGCCGGAGGGAACCTCCTGCGTCTTCAACAAAGTGCGCTCGCGCGTCACCAAATTGTAGTCGTAGAGCTGGCTTGGCGTCGTCATCGAGGAATAGGAGAAACGGATGACGTCAGTGTCGTATTCTGCGGCGCCCTGTAGACCCAGCGAATAGGCTTCTTCGTCGAAGGCAATCGCATGTTCCTCGCCGGAGACGCGGTCGCGGATGACGATGCGGGGCAGGCCGTCCTTGCGCTCCAGCCAAATGAGGTGGCGGGCATAGGCCATATGGCTGAGGATCAGCGTGCCCGGCTTGTGAGCCACGACATCGCGCCAGTTTTCCTTGCCCGGCTTGTCAACCGGCGTCTCCATGATCTTGAAATCCTTGGCGTCACCGTCATTGGTGAGGATGTAGAAGACGTCGCCGCCTTCCGCCATTTCATATTCGATACCGGTATCGCGCTCGGCCACCAGCTTCGGCTCGGCGGTCAGGTCCGAGGTCGGGATCAGGCGGTATTCGCTGGTCTCGTGATCGTGGATGTCGATGAAGATGAAGTCGTCGAGCAAGGAGCCGCCGACGCCCATGAAGAAGCCAGAATCCTCTTCCTCATAGACCAGCCGGTCTTCCGATTGCGGCGTGCCGACAATGTGATGGAATATCTTCGACGGACGATGATTTTCGTCCTGTAGCGTATAGAAGAAGCTCTTGCCGTCAGGCGCCCAGACGCCGTCGCCGCCGGTATTCTCGATCACGTCGGCAAGGTCCTCGCCGGTGTCGAGGTTGCGGACCTTCAGCGTGAAATATTCCGAGCCCTTGTCGTCATAGCCCCAGATGCCGTGGCTATGGTCGGTGGAATGATCGATGCCGGAGAGGCGGAAATAGGACTTGCCCTCATTCTCCTTGTCGCCATCGAGAAGCAGCTTGCGGTCGCCACCGTCGCGTGGCTCGCGGAAATAATGCGGCTGCTCGCCGCCGGTGACGAAGAGCGTGCCGTAGGCATAGGGGCCGTCCTTGACCGGCACGGAGCTGTCGTCCTCCTTGATCCGGCCCTTCATTTCGGCAAACAGCAGCTTCTGCAGCTCTTTCGTGTCCGCCATGGCGGCGTTCATATAGGTATTTTCAGCCTCCAGATGCGCGCGGATTTCCGGATCGAGGATCGACGTGTCCTTGAACATCGCCTGCCAGTTGTCGGCGCGCAGCCAGGCGTAATCGTCGCTGCGAGTGATGCCATGGCGCGTATCCGTGACCGGCTTCTTCGGCGCGGTGGGCGGGGTGGGGAGGCTTTTGAATGAAGACACTGGAGGGCTTTCTCTGAGTGAAAGTCGGGTATGCGATGAAAGAGAAATAGAGGGCGCTCGGTCGAGGTTCAAGCGGCAATTGCCCGCTCAAGCCTCAGGCAAGCGGATGATCCTAACTTCGTGCCGCGCTGGCGATGGTGGTACGGTCCCGCGCAGGCCTGCCTTGATGTGACCACATTCTTTAACGAAGTCCGCTTGGCGCTGCGTCGATAACAAGTGTTTCTTGGAAACGCTTTCCCAGTGGAACAGATGCAGCCCAGCCCGGAAAACAGACAAATGAGGGACCGGTCTTCATGCTGAAATTCGTCGCCATTCTCGTGCCTTTGGCCTCCATCGCAACCTCGGCGTTCGCCGTCGATGCGACCATGAAGAAGGAGCTCGAAAAGCTCGATCCTTCCGAGCGGATGGAGCAGGCCTGCGATGCGGAAGCGATGAAGCGGATCGGCACGGAGAAGACCGGCTTCAAGCCGGACAAGGTAATCGCCTATACCTTCAGCGACCCGAATATGGAGCCGAATTCGATGAATGCTGCCGGCGCTGTCTTCCGCAGCAAGGGCGATTGGTATCATCTCTCCTATAAATGCGCGACCGACCCTGAGCACGTTGAGGTGCGGAATCTCAGCTTTCAGATCGGCGACAAGGTGCCGCGCGATAGCTGGCAGAAATACTATCTCTACGACTGATGCCCTCAGCGCCTTTCGTGGCGCTCCAGGCGGTCGAGTTCAGAGAGGATGTGCTCTTGCACATCGGGGCTTTGGCGGGAGACGGCATCCGTCAATTCGCGTAGCGTCGATCTCAGCCCATGAAGCTGATCCACCAGATCCATGACCAGATCGACGCCCGGCTCATTGACGCCCATGGCGTTGATCAAATCGAGAATCAACTGTCCACGCGCGAGGTCGGCATCGCGAAAATCCCGGCCTTCTTCCGTGGTTTCAGGAATGAGCCAGCCTTGGCCAATCCAGACTTCCAGCACTGTGACATCAATCTCGAGGCGCAGACGAAACTCGCTCTCGTTCATCGCTCAGTCTCCCATGGTCTTTCTGGGATCATGCGTCTTGCCCGCCTGCCAATCGGATACCAGGGCAGTAAGCTCGGCGTCCGGCTCGTCCGGCAAGACGATCTTCAGTGAAACATAGGCGTCGCCGGCGTCTTTGCCACGGACGGGCACGCCTTTGCCCTTCAGCCGCAAGACCTTGCCAGTGTTGGAGTTCGGCTGGAGTGTGATGGTCACCGGGCCGGAGGGCGTGGGTACGCGGACCTTGCCGCCAAGCACTGCTTCCGTCAGCGAGATCGGCAATTCCAGCCTGATATCGTCGCCGTCGCGGGTGAAGAAGCGGTGCGGCCGCACATGCACCTCAATCAGCGCATCGCCCGGAGCGCCGCCGCCAGAACCGTGGTCGCCCTTGCCGCGCAGGCGCAGCGTCTGCCCGTCCTTGGTTCCTGGTGGTATCTGTACATCGAGCGCGGGTCCGTCCGGCAGGCTGATCTGCTTTTTCGTGCCGTTAACAGCGTCGAGAAAGTCGACCTCCATGGAATATTTACGATCCTGACCCTGCATTGCGGACTGGCCTCGGCTGCGACGTGAAAAGAAGCTGGAAAGTATATCGTCGGTATCGCCGAAATCGGCAAAGCCACCAGTGTTGCGGTAGGGACCGCGTTGGCCTTCGCCCCCCGCGTAGTCACGATAATAGTTACGGGCCTGCTTCTCCGCGCCGCTGCCGTCGATCTCGCCGCGGTCGAAGCGCGCGCGCTTCTCCTCGTCCCCGACGATGCCATAGGCCGCGGAGACTTCCTTGAATTTTTCCTCGGCTTTCTTGTCGCCGGGGTTGAGATCTGGATGCAGCTTTTTCGCAAGCTTGCGATATGCGCTTTGGACGTCCTTTTGCGGGGCGTCCCGTTTTACGCCCAGAATGTCATAGGGATCACGACTCATGAATGGTTCCCTTTGGGAGCGCAGGAAATATGCAGATAGTAATACGCCGGCTTCGGGTCAATCCTATCATAGATGAGGGAGCTTCGAAGCAGCGACTGCGGTAGAATGACTATAGACACATTTTCGATGGGAAATGACCCTCTTGCCGGCACATCGCCATATTTCGGTCGCCTTGCCAGAGGATGGCGGGCGCGAAGGGAAAGGCCCTATGGCAATCGCGCGCTTTTTCCGCCAAAGTTGATTTCGCTCGATCCGATCGGTGGATACTGATGAACCGCTTTCTGTTGACGTCCGTATTCTTAGCTGCCGCTGTACCGGCCGCCTATGCTACCGGGCAGGCGACTCAGCCCGCCGGCTGGCCCCCGCTGCCGCCGAAGGAAGCTGTTTCGAACGTCAAGCTGGTCGAGCCGCATCTGCACGTCAATCGCGCCGGCAAGGGCGCGCCGCGTATCGCACTCACCTTCGATGCCTGCATGGGCAAGACCGATCCGCGCATCCTCTCCACTCTGGTCGATCAGCGTATCCCCGCGACGATCTTCGTCACCGCCCGCTGGCTGCGGACCAATCCCGACGCGCTTGCCGTTTTCCTCGCGCATCCCGAACTTTTCGAGCTTGAAAACCACGGCCAGAACCATATTCCCGCTGTCGATATCCCGACCAAGGTCTATGGCATTGCCGCTGCCGGCTCACCGCAGGCCGTGGGCCAGGAAGTCAAGGGTGGCGCTGACGCCATGCTTGCCGCCGGTATCCCGCAGCCGCGCTGGTTCCGGGGCGCAACGGCAAAATATAGCCTGTCGGCCATCGCTCAGATCCGCGGCATGGGCTATCGCATCGCCGGCTATTCGGTGAATGGCGACAGCGGCTCGCTGCTGCCGGCCAAGATGGTGGAAAAGCAATATGCTTCCGCCAAGGATGGCGATGTCATCATCTCCCACATCAACCAGCCGACGCATGCGGCCGGCGAGGGGGTCGCGGCGAGCATCCTGGCGCTGAAGGCTAAGGGCGTGCAGTTCGTCCGCCTGGAGGATATCCCCGAACAGGGCGATGACGACACCACGAACTGAGCGGATGATCGGCGGCGGTCGATCACCGTTCGTGCCGCGGTCTTTATTCAGGCAATTGCGGCCGCACCTTTTCCTCGATGAACAACTCGTTGACCACGGTCATCACGACCAGGGATAGCGGCAGAGCGAGCATGGCGCCGACAGCGCCCCACATCCACGTCCAGAAGATGATGGCGAGGAAGACGACAAAGGGATTGAGCTCCCATTGCCGGCCCATGACGGCCGGAAACACCAGATTTTCCACGGCCAGATGGACGGAGAAAAAAGCGACGGCAGGTGCAAGGGCAAAAATGATATCGTCATGGGTGATGATGCCGGCAATCGCCAGCGCGATCGTCATCGTTGCGATACCGAGGAAGGGAATGAAGCTGGAGAGAAAGGCGAAGACGCCCCAAAGGATCGGCGCACTCAGGCCGCCGGCATAGGCGATGATCGTCATGATAACGCCGAGGCTGGCATAGATCAGTGCGGCGGTCGCGAAATAGAAGCCGAGCACCTGTTCCACCGCATTGATGATGCGGATCGCCGCCAATCGTGACATCCGGTTGGAAAAGGCCATGATGATCGTCTTGCGCAGGCTGACGCGACCGGCGAGGAACAGCAGCAAGGCCGCAAAAAAGATTAGCCCCTGGACGATGGCCGGCGTCAGGCTGCTGGTGACAACATGCAGCACATTGCCGGTGTTTTCGAGCAACACACTGATCGACATCGGACCGCTTTCAAAGGTTTGCGGCGTGATGTGCAGCCATTTGATCCGTTCGAGATAGGGCATCAGCCGGTCAATGGTGCGCTGAAAGACGTCCGGCCCCTCCTGTGCCAACCGGGCCAACGGTCCGGCAAGCGCATTGATGAACAGGAAGATCACCAGCGCCACCGCCGAAGACAGGAGGACGGCATTGAGGACGCGCGGAACACCAAGCTTGCTGAGCCTTTCCGCCGCAAGGCCGAGGATCATGCCGACCACCACCGCGAGTGTCACCGGAATGAGGATGATCGACATCATGTTGACGGCAGCGAACGCCAGGATGAGGAAGATGCCGATAAGAGCCCAGGCCGAGGCTATATCCAGCCCATCCTTCACGATGTCTCTGGCCGGCGTGGCACCGTCCAATTGTGCGGTATCCGCCTGAAGCGTTTCCATCC
Source organism: Rhizobium lusitanum (assembly GCF_014189535.1). Lineage (NCBI taxonomy): Bacteria > Pseudomonadati > Pseudomonadota > Alphaproteobacteria > Hyphomicrobiales > Rhizobiaceae > Martinezella > Martinezella lusitana. Next base: position 3,559,129 of record NZ_CP050308.1, read on the forward strand.
AGGCGCTGGTGCGCTTTTCACGCGCGATCGCCAGCTTGCGCTCCTGCTTGCGTGTGCCCTTGGCGATATCCATCCTGTACAATCCCCGAAGCCTTATTGCCTTTGAATATAAACGCGAAAGGCCCGCTCCGGTTCCGGAACGAGCCTTAAGATAATCGATCTATGGTTGCGATCAGGCGATCAGGTTCAGCCCGATGCCCCAGGGGTCACGCAAAGAAACGCCGCCGTCGCGCTTCTCCGTCTTGATTTCGTGCACATCGAGCGCGCCGACTGCCTTGTCGAGCGCCTGTCTGTCGTTGAAGCGCAGCGTGTAATCGGAAAGGCCGGTCATGTGTTCGGAGCGAACGCCGGCGCCACGGCTGTTCCAGGTATTGGCGCCAAGATGATGGTGATAGCCGCCCGTTGCCAGGAACGTCGCACCGGGATAGCGCCCGGCCATGACGTTCATTCCAAGCACGTCGCGATAGAAGGCATTCGCCTCCTCGACATCGCCGACCTGCAGATGGATGTGGCCGATCGCCGAGCCATCGGCCATGCCGTCCCAGCGATCCTGCGGCGCGCTTTCATAAAGCTTCTGCAGATCGAGCCTCAGCGTCGCCATCTCGACCGTGCCGTCGCCATGGAAGGTCCACTGGTCATGAGGCCGGTCGGCGTAGATCTCGATGCCGTTGCCTTCGGGATCGGACAGATAGATGGCTTCGCTGACGATATGGTCCGACGCGCCTTCAAGGGCGACGTTGTTCTGCGCCGCATGCCGCAGCCAGCGGGCAAGCTCGACCCGGTTGGGCAGCAGGAAGGCGGTGTGGAACAGACCGGCCGCCGTCTGCGGCGCGCGCTTGGCGGCGCGATCCGTCGTCAGCGTCAGCAGGGGCTGCCCGGCAACGCCTAGTACCTCGCCGCTCGCGGTCTTTTCGATGACCTTCAGGCCCAGCATGTCCTGATAGAAGCGCGATACCAGCGTCAGGTCGGTGACGACAAGGTGCGATTGTCCGACATAGGCGGGGCGCGTCAGCGCATAGGAAGGGGTGATTTCGGTCATGAGCTTATTCCAACCTCGATGTTCAGAAGAAAGAGGAACCGGCGCGGGGGCGAAAACACCACCAATGGCAGGCCTGAGGAGCTGTCGCCGGTTAATATGCCTCTTTACGATCCTTTGGCCCGCTGTACTTGACGCTGTATATGGCGGATTTCGATTGTTCACAGAAGGCCAGAAATTGCGGATTGAGCGTTCGCAATTTGTTGACGGGCCCTCTGACTTGCGCGTCTCGTCATTCACGAAGATTTACCGATATGCCGGTCGAACGCGGTTGCCTCAATGCTTCCGAGATGCCACGATTGATGCCGATATGGAACTGGAACGTATATATATGTCTGAGTTAAAAGGCATCCGCTGGGCCTATGATCGATATGAAGTGATCGCCGACAGCATCGTCAACGGCGTCGGCGTGGTCTTTGCGCTGATCGGCGCGACTGCGCTGATTTTCTATGCGACCGTGTGGAGTTCTAACGGTGAGATTGCCGCGGCCTGGATCTATGGCGTCGGCCTCGTCCTGACCCTTGCCATGTCTTTCACCTACAATCTCTGGCCGGTATCGAAGACGAAGTGGTTCCTGCGGCGCTTTGATCATTCCGCCATTTTCGTGCTGATCGCCGCCACCTATACGCCGTTTCTCGAGCGTGGCTCGGCGGATCCGCTATTGTTTGCGACGTTGATCGCTCTATGGGTCTTCGCGGCCTGCGGCATCGCACTGAAATGTTTCTTTCCCGGCCGTTACGATCGACTGGCGATCCTTCTTTACCTCGCCATGGGCTGGAGCGGCGTGCTGGTCGCCAAATCGGTGTCCATGCACATACCATCGGCGTCGATGATGCTGATCGTGATCGGCGGCGTCATTTATTCGCTGGGCGTGATCTTCCATGTCTGGGAAAAGCTGCGCTTCCAGAACGCTATCTGGCACGGCTTCGTCATCTCCGCCGCCGCCGTGCATTATTCGGCGGTGTTCACCTGCTTCAGCCTGTCACCGGGAAGCTTTTGACGACCTGCGTCGTCGGCGCACATTTCTTCGTGGGGTGCAGGCTGCGCACCAGCCGCATGACCACGGCGTCATAGCGCTGCATGGCCGCCTTCGGATAATCCATCTGGAAGAAGGCAGCGGCGCCATTGCAGAGGGCGACGCCGCGCACATAGATGATGTGGCCCTGTTTTGTGCCTGAGAAGCTGATGCCGCGCGAGGTCGATTTCGAATAGGAGATCTGCCAGCCTTCATCCTTGGCGCGCGCGACACGGATATTCGCTTCCGAGGAGAAATCGCCGTTGAGAGCATTAGCCCCGAAAATCAGCAGCCGCGCCGATTGATCGGCTGGCGTCATGGTCAATCCGTTGCCGTCGTCGCTGCGCGCGGACAGGCGGAATTCCGAAGGTAGCTCAATCGCATAGCCGAAGTGCGCATTGTCATAGGACCACCAGTCGGCGGCTTGCGCCGGCACGACGGAAAGAAACAGAAGGGCGGTCAATCGCGCGAGCATTGCGGTTTCCGGGAGGCGGGGTCTGCAAACCAGCTATGAATAGCGCATTTTTCAGCAGAAATCCCATAGTGATTCTCAGGATGGTCGAAAAATAGCGCGAATTCGTTACAGCTTGATTGCGAGCCATGCAGGAATGGCGGATTTACTTCGTCAATATCGCGGAGTAATGCCGAATTCTGTTTCATAAGCAATTGGACGAGACGATTATGGACCAAGCCGTGCTGTTGCGTGATGCCACCGAGGCCGATCTGCCTGCGATTTGCGAGATCTACAACCACGCCGTCGTTCATACGACCGCGATCTGGAACGACACGCTGGTCGACGTCGATAACCGTATCGAGTGGCTCAAGGCACGCAAGGCGCGGGGCTTCCCGGTCGTTGTCGCCGAGAAAGACGGCAAGGTCGCCGGCTATGCCTCCTATGGCGACTGGCGCGCCTTCGACGGCTACCGTCACACGGTCGAGAATTCCATCTATGTCGACAAGGACCATCGTGGTCTCGGTATCGGCGAGGGACTGCTGCGCGAACTCGTTGCCCGTGCCGCCAAGGGCGATGTCCACGTCATGATCGCTGCCATCGAGACCGGCAACGCCGTCTCCATCCGCCTGCATGAAAAGCTGGGCTTCCGCGTCGTTGGACAATTTTCCGAAGTCGGCACCAAGTTCGGGCGTTGGCTGGACCTGACCTGCATGGAATTGCGCATCCCGGCCTGATCTCACTGGTCATGCCGAAAAAAATGATTTCAGTGGGTTACGTCCGGGTTTTCTCCCGCAGGGCTTGAGGCGATCAGGCCTTTAGCCTATCCCAAGGGTGTGCTTCGGCTTTGCCGGATTCTGCGCGATCGTTCAGCAGGGAGAAGACATGGCCAGTGTTACCGGCCTGACATTCCTGGCTTTGTGTCTGCCCTTTCTAGGCGCGCTCATTGCGCCTGCCGCTGTCCGCTATTTCGGTCACAATGCGGCCTGGCCTCTTGCGCTGTTTCCCGCGCTCGCCTTTCTGCATTTTGCCGGCTTCCTCTCTACTGTTGCTGCCGGCCAGAGCGTCCAGGGTGGTTTCGATTGGGTGCCGAGCCTGGGCTTGCGCTTTTCCTGGTTGCTTGACGGCCTGTCATTGACTTTCGCGCTGCTGATCACCGGTATTGGCGCGCTGATCGTGCTCTATGCCGGCGGTTATCTGAAGGGGCATCTAGACCTCGGCCGCTTCTTCTCTTTCATCTTCCTGTTCATGGGCTCGATGCTCGGCCTTGTCGTGTCGGACAGTTTCCTGACACTGTTCGTCTTCTGGGAGCTGACCTCGATCACATCGTTCCTGCTGATTGGCTTCGATCATCAGCGCGAAGCGGCGCGCCGGGCAGCGCTGCAGGCGTTGGTCGTCACCGGCGGGGGAGGGCTGTTGCTGCTCGCCGGCCTGTTGCTGATTTGGCAGATCACCGGGGCCGCCGACATGTCCGGCCTGCTGAAGGCGGGCGGCACGTTGCGCGAGAGCCCGCTCTATCTTGCCGCGCTCATCCTGGTCCTCGGTGGCGCCTTCACCAAGTCGGCGCAGTTTCCCTTCCACTTCTGGCTGCCCAACGCCATGGAAGCGCCGACGCCGGTGTCGGCCTATCTGCATTCCGCGACCATGGTGAAGGCCGGTGTCTATCTGTTGATGCGCCTCAATCCCGCCATGGGCGGCACGACGGCCTGGCAGACGATCCTGCCGCTCTTCGGCGCCGCGACGCTGTTGGTGGGCACGCTGCTCGCCATTCGCCAGACCGACCTGAAGCTGAAGCTTGCCTATACGACGGTCTCTTCGCTCGGGCTGCTGGTGCTATTGACCGGCTTCGGCTCCGATTATGCCATCGAGGCGGCCGTGCTTTATCTGGTGGCGCATTCGCTGTTCAAGGGCGCGCTTTTCATGGTCGCCGGCATCGTCGATCACGAAACCGGAACGCGCGACATCACCCGCCTCGGCGGCCTGCGCGCCGCCATGCCGCTGACTTTTGCGGCAGCACTGGTTGCGGCAATCTCGATGGGTGGTCTGCCGCCGGCCTTCGGCTTCCTCGCCAAGGAGGAGATCTATGCCGCACTGGCCGAGGCTTCCGTCTGGTCGATTGCCCTGACGGTTGTCGCGATTGCCGGCAACGCGCTGATGTTCGCCATCGCCTTCGCAGTGGCGCTGAAGCCGTTCCTTGGGGCTCGCGTCGAGACGCCCAGGCATCCGCATGAAGCGCCGCCGCTGCTCTGGCTCGGTCCGGTCGTGCTTGCCGCTCTCGGCCTGGTCGCTGCGCTGTTCTCAGATCTTTGGCATGCCTATGTCTCCTCACCGATGGCAACAGCCGTCGGCGGCAAGACAATGGAGATATCGGTCTCACTCATTCCGCATATCGGCGTGCCCTTGCTATTGTCGGCTCTGACCGTGCTGATCGGTGTCCTCGTCTACTGGAAACTCGACCGCGCGCGCTTCCTGATGTCGGTGGTGCTGCGCCACCTCGGGCCGGGGCCAGATCGCGGCTTCGATGGTTTCATCTCCGGGCTGGTGCGCCTGTCGCACATCGTTTCACGTTTTCTGCAGCCCGGCCGGCTGGAGATCTATATCGCCGTGACCTTCCTCTGCCTCGCCGCCATGCTGCTGGTGCCGCCGGTGCTTTATGGCGAGCTGCCCGCCGTCCCCTCATGGCCCGACATGCAATGGCACGAAGCGGCGATCTTCCTCATCGCCATCATCGGTCTCGGTGCCGTCGTCATGGCCCGCGACCGGTTGACGGCAATCGTGTCGCTCGGCATTCAGGGCTTTGCCGTCGCCGTCATCTTCCTGCTGTTCGGTGCACCCGACCTGTCTTTCACCCAGTTCATGGTCGAGACGCTCTCCGTCGTCATTCTGGCGCTGGTGATGACGCGGCTGCGGCTTTCCGCTTCCGATCGCCGTCCACCGTTGCAGATGCTCTTGCATGCCGTGCTCGCCGCTGCCTGCGGTCTTGGTTTCGGGCTGTTGCTGCTGAAGGCGACACAAGCGCCCTTCGACCTGACACTGACCGCCTTCTTTAATCAATATTCCAAGCTGATCGCCCATGGGACCAACGTCGTCAACGTCATCATCGTCGACTTCCGTGGCACGGATACGCTCGGCGAGATCGCCGTCGTCACCATCACCGGCCTTGCCATCCTGGCGCTGATTCGCATCCGTGCCGGCGGCGAACGCAAGCTCGCGGCCAATGATCCGGATCTGGACGAGAAGATGGAGGCCGAGCGCCGATGAACACGCTGATCTTCCGTACCGCCGCCCCGTTTCTGACCGCTTTGATGCTGCTCTTCTCCGTCTTCGTGCTGCTGCGCGGCCATAATGAGCCCGGCGGCGGCTTCATTGGCGGCTTGATTGCGGCATCGGGCTTTGCGATCTATGGCATTGCCTGCGGTGTGTCGGCGGTACGACGCGCGATTGTCTTCCATCCGCTGGCGATTGCCGGTTTCGGGCTGCTGGCGTCGACGGTTGCCGGGCTCCTGTCGATCTTCTCCGGCGTGCCCTTCATGACCGGGCTGTGGATCTATCCGCATCTCCTGGGCGTCGAGGTGCCGCTCTCCAGCGTCATGCTATTCGATATCGGCGTCTACCTGGTCGTCGTCGGCGCGATCACCTCGATCGCGTTGGCGCTCGAAGAGCGGGAGGTGGAGTGATGGAGGCTGTCTTTGCCGGCCTCGTCGGTCTGTTTTTCGCTGTCGCGATCTATCTGATGCTATCGGGATTTTCGATCCGCATCATGCTCGGCATCGCCATTCTCGGAAACGCCGTCAACCTGTTGCTGTTCACAGCGGGCCGGGTGACCCGCGAAGTGCCGCCGATCATTCCGGCCGGTGCCGATACACTGAGCATGGACGCCGCCAACCCGCTGCCACAGGCGCTGATCCTGACGGCAATCGTCATCTCCTTCTCTTTCCTCGCTTTCCTGCTGGTGCTGACCTACCGGGCCTATCAGGATCTCAAGACCGACAATACCGGCGAGATGCGGGTGGCAGAACCGGACGAGCGGCCGATGCCGCCTTTGGGGTACTAACGACATGGCGGCACCCAGCAACACCGCTGTCGATCTTTCCGCCGCGCTGGTGACAGCGCCGGTGGAGGCGGGGCATTGGCTGGTCATCCTGCCGGTGGTGCTGTGCATCGGGCTCGGCGCGATCTTGATGATGCTGCGCGACCGTACGGCCTGGCACGGCTGGATCGCCATTCCCGGCCTGGTCCTGCTGGTGCTGGTCGATGCGGCCCTGCTTCACAAGGTCGCCACCGAAGGGCCGATAACCATGGTCATGGGCCGCTGGCTCCCGCCCTTCGGCATCGCCTTCAGCGTCGATCTCTTCGGTGCGATCATGGCGCTGACCGCGGCCGTCGTGGCGCTTGCCGGCGGGCTCTACGCGCTCGGCGAGATTACCACTAGTGGCCGTCGCTACGGCTTCTTCCCTTTCCTGATGCTGCTGCTTGCCGGCGTCAGCGGCGCATTCCTGACCGGCGACGTCTTCAATCTCTACGTCTGGTTCGAAGTGTTGCTGATCTCCTCCTTCGGCCTATTGATCCTAGGCTCGGAGCGCGAGCAGATCGACGGCGCCTTGAAATATGCCGTGCTGAACCTGATCGCCACGACGCTGTTCCTCGTCTCTGTCGGCTACCTCTACGCCATCTTCGGCACGCTCAACATGGCCGATATCGCCATGAAGGCGAGGGTGCCCGGCAACACGGCGCCACTGATGACGCTTGCCGGGCTTTTCCTTCTCGCCTTCGGCATGAAGGCTGCGGCCTTCCCGGTCAATTTCTGGCTGCCTGCCTCCTATCATACGCCGCGCATCACCGTTTCGGCGCTGTTCGCCGGGCTGCTCACCAAGGTCGGCATCTACGCGCTGATCAGGGTGCTGGTCATGCTGTTCCCGGTCGAGCGCGCCGGGCTCGGCCCGATCACGACGGCGGTCGCCATCGCCACCATGCTTGCCGGCGTACTTGGCGCGCTTGGCGAAAACGATCTCCGCCGCCTGCTCGGTTATGTCGTCATCTCCGGCATCGGCACGATGCTGGCGGGCGTGGCGCTCGGCAGCGCCGAGGGCCTCAGCGGCGCGATCTTCTATGCGCTGCATTCCATGGTGCTGATGACAGCGCTCTACCTGCTGGCGGGCCAGGCGGCCCGCCTTGGTGGCAGCTTCTCGCTTTTCGCGCTCGGCGGACTTTACCGGCAAAGCGGCTGGTTCGCCGGTCTGTCGCTGGTGTTGTTTTTCGCCGCTTGCGGCCTGCCGCCATTTTCCGGCTTCTGGCCCAAGGTCATCCTGGTGAAGGCAGCGCTCGACACCGGCGCATGGTGGCTCGCCGCCACGATCCTGTTGACTGGCTTCCTCACCACCATCGTCTTTGGCCGCATCTTCCTGCTCGCCTATTGGCGATCAAGATCAGAGCAGGAGGACACCGTCGCGCCGGGGCCGATTGTCTGGCAGGCTGGCCTGCCGATCCTGGCGCTGACTGCTCTGGTGATCGGTTTCGGCCTGTTTCCCGAGCAACTTCTGCTCCTGACACAACGTGCCGCCGGCGGCCTTGAAGATCCGTCCGCCTATCTGCGTTCGGTCTTTCCGGGAGGGGTAGGGGTACAATGATCCTGTTCGTCTTCAACCTGCTGCTTGCCGTTGTCTGGGTTGCAATCACCGGCAGCGCCTCCTTCCTTAATCTCGTCTTCGGCTTTGTCCTCTCCGCGCTCGCGCTGGCGATCGTACGGGAATCCTATGGTGGCGCGCTGTATCTCGGCCGTGTCAGACGCATTCTGGCGTTGCTTCTTCTGTTCCTGCGTGAACTGGCGAAATCCGCATGGGCCGTCGCGGTCACGGTCATGAGCCCGAGGATGGATGTGAAGCCCGGCATCTTCGCCTTTCCGCTGACGGTCGACCGAGACTTCGAGATCGCGCTGCTCGCCAATCTCATCACACTGACGCCTGGCACGCTCTCGGTCGATGTCTCCGACGACCGCAAGACGCTCTATGTGCACGCGCTCGACTGCTCCGACCCGGAGGCGGTGAAGCGTGATATCGCCGAGGGTTTCGAGCGCCGGATACTGGAGGCTTTCCGATGATCGCCGCGTCCATCGTGTCCGCTGCCGCCATGGTGGCGCTTGGCATTCTCTGCTTGGCCTTCCTGCTCACCGTCTATCGCGTGGTAGTCGGTCCAACCTTGCCCGACCGGGTGCTGGCGCTCGACATGCTGGTGGCGGTCGCCATCGGCTTTATCGCCGTGATCGCGATCAAGACCGGCTTCACCCTTTATATCGATATCGCCATTTCGCTCGGCCTTGTCGGCTTCCTTGCCACCGTCGCTTTTGCCCGGTTCATCCTGACCCAGGGCGGGCAGAGAGGAACCGAGCAACAGGCTTCGCCGACGAATGTGGTGGAGGGCGGGGCCAGGCCAGCCGCAAGCAAAAAGTCGCGCAAGGATGGCCGGCGCAAAAAGGGAGGACGGTAATGGAACTGGTCGTGGCCCTCATCGTCGCCTTCCTGCTTCTGGCGGGAGCATTGTTCGCGCTCGTTGCCGCGATCGGCATAGTCCGCCTGCCGGACCTTTATAGCCGCATGCATGCCGCCTCGAAGGCTGGCACGGTCGGCTCCGGCCTGCTGCTACTTGCGGTCGGTGTCCATTCGCAGGATCTGTCCATATTGGCGCGGGCGCTAGCGGGGTTCCTGTTCTTCGCCTTGACCGCGCCGATTTCGGCTCATCTCCTTGCACGGGCCGCCCACAAGGCTGGCCACCGGCTGACGCCACCGTCGGTGCGCGACGAGTTGGCAAAGTATCAGATGGGACGGCGTTCTTACAAAACGAAAGGCTAACAAACGCAAGGATTGCTAGAAAAGCAGTACAATTCTAGCTGTAAGTTACCTATTTTTAATAGATGAGAATTTTGCCAGTAAGTGATACAATTAAAAACTGGACTTTTGGGTAAAGAGTGCTAATTCACATTCAAGTAGAGTTCTGATGTTGAATTAGTCTCGACCGGCTTTAAGTGCCCAATGTTCTGATCTTTCTTTCAAGCAACGGCGCGAAAAACTTGCTTCCGGTTAAGGATTGGCGGACCTATCTCCGTCGTCACTGATTCTATCATCAGACGGTATAGAAACGGGTTTCGTCGTACGAGGTCTAGGGGTGGATTTCGTATTGTCGGCACTTTGGCATGTAATGCCCCGTTTTTTGCCGATGGCTGCTACGAATATGGACGATACGCGCTTGCGCGGATTGCCCAGTGCATAGGCCCCGAAAATCAAAATGGTTTTCGACAGGATTATGCGCGGATCATGAGGAATGCTGTGTCTTACGCGCTCAAGTGGAGGCGTGACACGGTAAGCAAGCCGATGAACAGGAGAAAATAATGACAGATATGGCCCTTGGCGCTGGCCAGGATTTGCTGGTTGAGCTTACAGCCGACATCGTGGCGGCTTATGTCAGCAATCATGTAGTCCCGGTCACTGACCTTCCGAATCTGATTACCGACGTACACTCCGCCTTGAGCAGCACTTCGGCTCCGGCACCTGCCGTCACCGTTGTTGAAAAGCAGAAGCCGGCCGTATCCGTTCGTAAGTCAGTACAGGACGATCAGATTACCTGCCTGGAATGCGGCGGCAGCTTCAAGTCGTTGAAGCGTCACCTTATGACTCATCATACCCTTTCTCCGGAAGAATACCGGGAGAAGTGGGATCTGCCGGCCGACTATCCGATGGTCGCGCCAGCCTATGCCGAAGCCCGTTCGCGTCTTGCGAAGGAAATGGGTCTCGGTCAGCGCCGCAAGCGCGGTGCCCGCTGAGTTCTCGAATGGACTATATCCAAAAAACCCGGCTTTCGAGCCGGGTTTTTTATGTGGGCCTTCGCGCGTCGAAAATTACGCCGCGGCGCGGATTCTCGCTTCTTCGCGAATACGCCTGATCATCGAGCGCAATCCATTGGCGCGCTGCGAGGAGAGATGTTCGACGAGGCCAATCTTGCCGAAGACGTCGAGCGCGTCGAGGGCGGCGATCTCCGAGGCCGGCTTGCCGGAGTAGGTGGTGAGCACGATGGCCACCAGCCCGCGCACGATATGCGCGTCCGAGTCGCCTTCGAAGGTCAGCACCGGATTTTCCGGATCGCCCGAGGCATGGGTCACGAGCCAGACCTGGCTAGCGCAACCCTGCACCTTGTTTTCCAGGATCCGTTTCTCTTCCGGCAGGTCCGGCAGCATCTTGCCGAGCTCGATCACATAGCGATAGCGATCCTCCCAGTCGTCCAGGTAGGAGAAATCCTCAATGATCTGCTCAAGCGTTGCCATTATGCCGGTCCAATTGTCTAATTGTCTGCATATAGGCGAAATGGCCGATGATTTGAACCCGTGTCAAAAAGAACGCCGTGAGCGATGGGCTGGCTCACGGCGCGTAGGACACAGTCATCGATGTGAATGGATCAGGTCCGCGGTTTCGGCAAAGGCACCGGGATAAAGGACGGCAGCTTAAGCGAGCCGGTGACGACCACATCGGCAGTCTCATTGTTGATCGCGCGCTTGGCTGGCAGCGGCTGTGCCTCGGCTGCGGCCTGTTCATGGCTGACGGCGGCGGGCGCAGCCTGATCGCCCGGCTTCTGATCCTTGAAGTGCTGACCGAGCAGGTCATAGGCGACGCGGGCTCCGTCGCGGGCCTGGTAGCCGAGCGCGGTGAGCGTTTCGCCGCCCTTGAGGCAGACATCGGGTTTCTCGGTGCACATGGAGCCGACATATTGCATGACGCCGGAGGCAGCTGACAGTGCGTCGGAAACCTGTACCTGCGGCTCACCCGCCGGCCGGGGATCGCCCTGCGGCTTGGCGAAGATCGGCAGGAACATGAGGACCAGCGAAAACCAGAACCCTGCTCTAATGAGAAACCACATTGCCTTGCCCATCCTGTACTTCGTTCGGTCTTGAAACCGATTCGAATCCGTTGATCCGACGTTGTTCAGACCCTATTCGGCAGAGGAAAACATCGCTTTTCAAAACTTGGATGTATTTTCGGCAAATTTGATTCAAATTGTAGCTTTCGGAATTTGACGCCTATTTAGCTCGAATTGTAGCGATTGCTGTTAAGTATGTCTCGGCCGATCTGCTTGATCTCTAGGGGATTGCGGTTGCCGGCCGCGCTCCAAAAGTTAACACGCAACGGAAATCTAAATAAAATCCGTTGCTTACCCGCTGTTAACCACAAAACCCAAAGGTCCGGCGATGTGCGCCAAAACGGGATTTTCGGGCTTTTTCAGCAGATCCACGCGCCTGTCCTTTATTCTTTCCTTAAGTCGCCAGAGCCTATTGTGGCCTGGATAAATGACCGTTTGTGCGGGTTTTGGTGTGCGCGTATTGAGTAACATGGCTGGCAGGGCTGGAGCCCTCGTGGACCGGACGGGCGAAAGCTGGCTGTCCCGGACAAGCGGGAATGGCGAGGTCCGTGGACAAGAACTGGCGATCCTGCGCCGGCTCGCGCTCGCCTCCTCCGTGGCGCTTATCGCCGTTCCGGTAGGACTTTCCTTCATCACCACCCCGGCCGTTGCGCTGCCGGTCGGCGTTGCCACGGTCTGCGCCGCATTCCTGTTTTCCGCAGTCGGCAGCATCGCTCTGTCACGTCAGCGGCCCGCCTCGGAAGCCGTCGAGGTTGTCGTCGTCGAGCATCGTGACCTGATGCTCGAGGCGGCCAGTGGCCTCGTGCTTCTGTTTGATCCGCAGGGCAGCGTCACCGCTGTCGGCGGGCGCGATCGCGCGGAATTCCTGGGCTGGATGCGCGACCCCTCCGGGCGCGGCTTCATCGAACAAGTACATATCTCCGACCGCATTCTTTTCCTGCAGGCTGTCGATACGCTGCGCCAGGGCCGCGACGCCCTTGGCGTCGATCTGCGTCTGGAGCGCTCGGCGGTTATCGAGGGCAACGACCAGTTCATCCATATCCGCATGGAGATGAGTGCGCGGCGCGACAGCGAGGGCCGGTTGACCGCGATCGTCAGTCAGTCGCGTGATATTTCCTATGATCAGCAGCTTCGCGAGGAGGCTGTCCGCAAGACAGAGGAAGCGGAATCGGCCAATGATGCCAAGTCGCGCTTCCTCGCCGCTGTCAGTCATGAGCTACGCACGCCGCTCAACGCCATCCTCGGTTTTTCGGATATTCTGAGCGGCGAGTATTTCGGCAAGCTCGAGAATGACCGTCAGCGCGAATATGTCGCTTTGATCCGCCAATCCGGTGGGCATCTGCTCTCCGTGGTCAACACGATGCTCGACATGAGCAAGATCGAGGCCGGGCGCTACGAGCTTATGACCGAACCATTCCCCATCGAGGCCTCCATTGGCGCTTGCGAAGCCATGCTGGCGCTGCAGGCGAAGGAAAAAGGGTTGACGCTCTCGAGCCGCGTACAGCGCGGCCTGGGCGATATCGTCGCCGACCAGCGCGCCATCCAGCAGATCCTTATCAACCTCGTCGGCAATGCCATCAAGTTCACCGATGCCGGCGGAGCCGTCACCATCGATGCGGCAATGGCCGAGGGTATGCTGAAGCTCTCGATCTGCGACACCGGCATCGGCATCGCGGCCGATCGGCTCGCTTCCCTTGGTCAGCCTTTCGTCCAGATCCAGAACGATTATACTCGCCGTTACGCCGGCACCGGCCTGGGCTTGTCGTTGGTCAAGGGACTGGTCGGGCTGCATGGAGGCAGCTTTGCCATCGCCAGCGCCCCGGGCGAGGGAACCGTGATCACGATCCTCATCCCGCTCGACGGATCCGGCGTGGTGGTGCAACAGCCTGTGGATGTCAACCGAACGGTCGATTTTCCGCCACGTCTGAAACATAATCTGGAGATGAATGGAAAGCGAAAAGAGGAAGAGATGAATGGCCCCGCAAAAGCGAAAATCGCCTAAGGGAAGGGGCAAGGGCAGGCGCAAGCAACCTGGCCTTGCTTCCCGAGGGGCGGTTGCCGTTGGCAGCCTTGGCCTGCGCGGTGCCGGCGCGCTGGGTGGCTTTGGTGCGCGCGGCGCCGGTGCATTGGCCGGATTGCTCGGCAGCGCTGTCGGCCGGCATCCGGCGGCGGCCGGCGGCATTGCGCTCTTCTTCGCGGTCTTCGGCTTCGTCACAGCCAATGCCCTCTGGTATCAGGTGGGCACGCACCCATCGCCGCTGCTGCGCACCCGCGATCCCGGTGCGCCCTATCAGATCCCCGGTCGCAAGGCCTTCCTGCTCGGGCAGCAAGCCGATAATGGCAATGTTACGACGTTCCGCATCGAGCGTCAGGACTCGGAAGCGTCGAACGACGCCGCCTCCAATAAGCCGGCTCTCGCACCGACGGCATCGGTTCAAACCGCCAGTTCTGTCACTCGCATTGCCAGCAAGCCGACGGTCGCCGCCGTACCGACGGAGCGGCCGATCAATGTTTCCGCCGATGCGTCGGCCATCGACCCTGTCGCCGCCGCCATCCGCAGCGCCGAGAAGGATGTTGGCAAAAGCGGTGCTACCCCAAGGAGCGCGCCGAGCGACGCGGTCAATACCGTCAACATGGTGATGCAGATCCAGAAGGGCCTGAGCAACATCGCCTATAGCAATGTCAGCATTGATGGCGTTGCAGGCGAGCAGACCAAGGCCGCCATCCGCCGCTTCCAGAAGCATTACCGGCTGCCGGAAACCGGCGAACCCGACCTGGCTGTCCTGAAGAAACTGCAGGATATCGGCGCGCTTTAATCCTTGCCGTCAATTGCCTCGCCTTCCGCTGGCCGCTATAGCTCAGCCATGAGATTGCGCAGCGACATCTTCGTTTCCGCCTTAACCCGCCGCCTTTTTTCGCGCGGCGACTTCGCCGCTGTCGAGCACAAAGGCTCGGAGGAGGCCGGGGCGATCTTCATTCGCCAGCGTTTTCGTGATGGTCTGGAGACGCTTTATGCGCCCGCGCCGCAGAGCTTTTTCGATGAAGAGGAAAGCGGTGCGCGCCTGTTTGAAATCCGCATGGATCGCAAGGAGCCTGACGAGATCAGGCAGATGCTCGATCGCGAGCTGAAATTCGATCCCGATCTCTGGATCATCGAACTGGAAACGGATGATATCGCCGATATCGTGCCGCTGACCGACCAGCGCATCAATCCGCTCGACTGAGATGGGAGCTGGAGCGGTTCAGCGCTCTATCCTGTTGTTTTGACGCAATTCCGAACGGAAAACGGCTGCGCACTTTTCCTGAAATTGCTCTAGCGCCGGCTGACGACGCGCAGTTCGCGGATCGGGCTTTCCCTGTTGCCGAACAGAGGCGCACCTGATTGCGGTGCGGTCGTCTGTTCCGGCGGCAGATAGGTGTAGCTGTCGGCGCGGCGCCAGGCTTCGACGCGGACGTGGCTTTCCTCCGCATCGATGCTGTCCAGCACCAGCCAGGCACGGCTGACGCTGCCGTGACGTTCGGCAAGCTGCGGATAGAAGCGCTCCAATGCATAGACGGCATCGGCAAAGCCCATGCCGAGGCTCACCAGCGTCACCGCCAGTTGCTGGCCGGAAGTGTCGATCATGATGCGCTCGGCAAGCCAATGGCTGGAGGTGAGCGCATCGGCGAGCGTGGCGGCAAAGTGCTGCGCATCCCGTTCCCGGGCGAAGCGCACCATCAAGGCTTCCTGCGTATCGGAAAGATTGCGAAGACCGAGGCGGTCATTGTCGTCGCGGCCGAGATGGCGTGTCACCTGCTTGATCTTCCGCCGCAGGGCTTCCTCGCGGGCGAGGCGCTCGGCCTCGGGGTCAGGCAAGCCTGTTTCCGAGCGTGGCGTCGGAGGAAGTTCGACCGCCGGGATCTCCAGTGTGGACATGCCACGCTCCGGCTCCGCCTGATGCAGGCCGACAAGGGCATCGATGACTTTGGGAGATAGCGACGGCCGGCGGACGATGGCCTTCGCATGTGCGGCGCCCTGCGTGCGGGCAATGGTGATCAGCGTGTCGTCGTCGATCGCCTGCGAACTTGTCAGAAAAGGTGCGGCGATGGCGATCGGCTGACAGCCGACGAAGAGGGAGACGGCTGCCGGTACGCTCGGGCATTGCGAGAGGGCTGCGACTGCCTGGCGTTTTGCTTCGTCGGTCGATGCCTGGAAGAGGGGAGTGAAGAGTTCGGCGAACTGGCGCAGCTCGGATTTGGACGGGTGGCTCATGCCTTCGAAACTGGTGACCGTCGCCATTAGGACCACGTCCTTCTTGCGAACTGCCGCAGGCTCTTCCAGATCTCGAAACCGGTCACGCACGCCAACACCCATACTGATACGCGAAACAAAAAGAACGGGAGCCGGATCATCAAACGCATGCGACGCGGTGTCTTTCTTCGGCCAAGCCGGAGCGCGCTAGGCTCTTGCGCGCGCAATTGGCAGTGGCTGTCGAAACGGTCGTATACACGGTCGTCCTGATCTGGCTTTTTTCCAGAGTAAGGCTGGCAGGGTTAATGGTTGGTGAAAACTTTATTAAAATCCGAATAAAAACTGCGCGTTAAGCTTGCGCGAGGTTTTTCGCGGAATGCGCGTCGGATCGCTTGTGTTTGATGGTTCTTGGCCCGCATGGCAGCTATTCAGGTGCGGCAGGCTGATTGTCGTACTCAACTTATGAGAGCTTTGGCGGCTCTCGCCCGCCAATGACGTGAGGATGTGGCCGGAAGCCGGGATATCGACGGCTCCAACTTAAAGCCCTCTATGTTCCCTTAACGCCGCCACCAGCTTCTCGGATGTGTCGTAACCGGATTGAAACAGGCTGATGGCCGCCGTTGCCGCGAACTGCGCCTCGGTACTTTTGATGTCGATCCGCTTCTCCAGGCACCATTTATCGAGTGCGCCCCGCAAGACGGTGACGTCCTCGGGAGAGAAGAAGGAATTGCCTGCCATTGACATTGCCCACCCTCTGTTTCACCCGTCACAATACGTTAATTTGCCGTTACCACAAATAATATTTGCGTGACGCTTTTCTGCAACGCGCCGCATCGAGACTCCACCCGCCGCCGCTGGTGGTTTTCTATCTAAGAATATGATTTCATGATGTTTTATGGGAAAAATTCTTCTCAAGTTTTTTACATTGCATATGAAACCATAGCCGGCCTCTCCGCGTTTATTGGTCAGGAGGCCGCAGAAGCTCATGCAAGGCGCGGCGATGATTAGCACTCTGTTAACTACAGTATGTCTGAATTCGGTTGAAAACAGCGATTTGCAGAATTTAGTCGCATGATAGTTCGCATGGAAGCCACAGTCCGGCGTCCATGTCGCGGTGTTCAGGGAATGCCGTGAGAAGGCGTGAATGCCCTTTGTCGGATCCACACGAGTTGGAGAAGTCTAAAGGGCACGCTGGTCCGCTTCAATGGCGGGCAGGGTGAAATCAGTCGCAAATTCATCCGTCTCAGATTGTGGATGGAGACGAGAATGGTAAAGATCATTTCCCTTTCGGACCGACGATCGCGGTCGCCTCGGCGCGTCCAAAAGGAGCCGGTTGAAGCGAGGATCCTTTTGTTCACCGGCGTGCGCTACGAGCGCCTCGACGCCAGTTCCCACCGTCCCGGCGCGGGACCGAAGCGGGCAAAGGGCAAGTAGCTCGATCATAGGCCGGCGCAGTCAGCCGCGCCCAGCCGCCAAGGCGGCTTTCAGCTTCGCGGTTCAAACCACGATATGCATCCGATTAGCCCGGCTTTTCAGCTTAATCTCACTGTCCATCAAACACGTCGCATCCGGCTTCCGACAGGAAGTTCCGGGCGGCATCGTCGAAGCTTGCTTCGGGCGCCATGGCGCGCAGTACGACATAGCCTTCCGCGCGGGGCACCTCGACCAGGATCGATTGGGCGAGCGATGACGGCAGCGTCTTGCGGATACCCGTCAGCTGGACAGGCGAGGCGAGCAGCAGGTCCAGCGCTCCGCCGACCGAGGTGCGGTCGCTCATGCTGAACACTTCGTTGGACGCCGCGTCATAGACCGATAGCGACCAGAACGGCACCTTGCCCTTGGCGGTCAGGCGGATCGGTTGCGATCCGATATCGAAAGCGCAGACGGCGGTGCGGATATAGGGATCGCTATTGGACAGCCCCGCATCGTCGTCCTTGTTGTCGAGCATGTAGAAGTGGTTTTCATCGCCTTCATCCTCGACGCGGGTATAGGCGTCGCGGTCGGAAAAATGGGGGAGGGACAGGATGATGATGAGGTGCAGAAGGGCTGCGCCAAGCACTCCGGTCAGGATGGCGAAGACGGTCCTAAACATGGCCGCATCCGATTTTCTCGAGCTTCGGCATGGACAGATCGATCAGACCGGAATTGCCGGCAGCCGGTGTATCCAGCAGCGTCCACGCCAGTCGGAAGTTGCCTCCGGAGGGCAGCGCCAACCAGTTGCCGGCCTGTGCGTCCGGCGAAACGGTGATGCTGAAGCTTGAATCGGAATTGCGCAGCACCACCCATGAATTGATCGCCGAGGGCCTGCCAGGAGCGGGCTCGAGCGGTTCGCCGTCGTTGCCGGCGATGAATAGCGTCCACAGCCTTGCCGGTGGAGTCTGGCCGCTGATCCGATACCGGCAAGCCGCCGTCAGCCGCGCGCCGCTATCGTCATCAGATGCAATGAACGAAAGCCCCTCGGCAGTGCCATAGAGCAATCGTCCGGCGCGGGCGCGATGCGACTTCGCATAAGGGTCGGCATCCGAGGTGTGCATATCCGGAAAAGCCTGCCAGGCGCCGAGCTTGATGGCGCCGAAGCCGGAGGTCGCATCGAGCGCAAAAAGCGTGAATAGGATTCCGCCGCCAAAAGCGAGCATCAGCGAAAGCGCAACAAGAAGGGGAACCCGGAACACCCTAAGATCGTCCTTATGACCAATCAGGCGCCGATTTATCCCTGATTCTGACGGCAGGGGAAAGGGTTAGTGGGGTGATTGCTGAACTTGCACATCAAAACCAGCTTATAACCATCGCGTTGTGCGGGCGGCTTGACCTTATTCCGCCGTGGCCACCTTCTGCGTCGCAAGCGGTGCCGCCGCCTTCAGCTTCTCGCCGAGATCGCGCAGGATTTTGGTGGAATCCACCGATAGCGAGCGTGGGCGAATAAGTGGCGGCAAGGTGTTTTCTGATCCATCGGCCGGCTTCTTGGCAGCCACCGCCTGCGGCTTCTGCACCGGGAAGGGATTATCGATGCCGGGAAGGGGCTTCAGCACGATGCCCTGATGCGCATAGTCCATGATCTTCTTGAAGGTCATGGCCGGCAGCGTGCCGCCCGTCATGTTGTTGGTGGAGGTGTAGTCGTCGTTGCCGAACCAGACGGCGCAGGTGTAGTTACCGGTAAAGCCGATGAACCAGGCGTCACGATAGGCCTGCGTCGTACCGGTCTTGCCGCCGACGAGGATGCCGCGATCGAGCGCCGCCCTGCGGCCCGTGCCGATCTGCGGGATCTGGATCAGCATCTGGTTCATGTAGGAATTGGCTTTTTCGGTAAGCACGCGCTTGGCCGGCACCTCGTCATGACTGAAATCGTAGAGCACCTTGCCATCATAGCCGACGATCTGCCCGATGCCGTGGCGGCGGGATTGCATGCCGTCGGCCGGGAAAACGGCGTAGGCCGTCGCCTGGTCGAGCACGGTCACTTCGGACGTCCCGATCGGAATGGTCTTGTCATTGCGGATCGGCGTTTCCACGCCCATGGCCTTGGCCATGTCGCGGATTGGCTGGATACCGAATTTCTCCTTGGCGAGGCGCACCGGAATGGTGTTGATCGACTGCGCGATCGCGGTCGCTAGCGTCACCTTGCCTGAATAGCGGTTTTCGTAATTGTGCGGGCTCCAGTTGCCCCAGGTGATCGGCGCGTCGACGATGGTGGAGGTCGGCGTCAGCCCCCGCTCCATGGCAACGGAATAGGTGTAGATCTTGAAGGATGAGCCCGGTTGCCGCAGTGCCCTTGTGGCGCGGTTAAACTGGCTCTCGCCGTAATCCCGGCCGCCGACCATGGCGCGGACTGCACCGCCATTTTCGATGACGACCGTGGCACCCTGCTTGGCATGATAGCGTTCGCCATATTCCATCAGGCTGGATTCGACCGAATCCTCCGCCGCCTTCTGCAGGCCCATGTCGATGGTGGTGCGCACGATCAGCGACCGCTCGGGGAACCGGGCGGCGAGACGTTGCACCTCGTCGAAAGCCCAGTCGAGGAAGAAGTCCGGGGATTCGATCTGGGCGCGGTCGACGACGGAAGCGGGGTTGCGCCGCGCGGCAATCACCTGTCCCTCGGTCATAAGCCCGCTTTGCACGAGATTGCTCAGAACATCGTTGGCGCGAGCGCGAGCGGCCGGCAGGTTGACATGCGGCGCATATTTCGCCGGCGCCTTGAACAGGCCGGCGAGCATTGCGGCTTCTGCCAGATTGACGTCGGTAATGCTCTTGCCGAAGTAGAACTGGGAGGCGGCGGCCGCGCCAAACGTGCCGCCGCCCATATAGGTGCGGTCGAGATAGAGGCTGAGGATATCTTTCTTGGAGAGATTGGCTTCCAGCCAGATCGCCAGGAAAGCTTCCTTGATCTTGCGATCGAGGGAGCGTTCATTGCTGAGGAAGATATTCTTGGCGAGCTGTTGCGTCAGGGTCGAACCGCCCTGGACGACACCGCCGGCCTGCGCATTGACCGATAACGCCCGGAACAGGCCGATGACGTCGATGCCGAAGTGGTCGAAGAAGCGCCGGTCCTCGGTGGCCAGCACCGCCTTGACGAAATAGTCCGGCAACTGGTCCACTGGCACGGAATTCTCGTGGATGATGCCGCGATGGCCGATGATGTTGCCGTAACGATCGAGGAAAGTGACTGCGAAGTTGCCGCGATTGCGCCAGTCGCCGTGTGTCGCCTCGAAAGCCGGCATGGCGAGCATCAGCAGCACAACGGACCCAGCGGTGCCGAGTGTCAATCCTTCACCAAGCAACTCGAACAGGATGCGCTTCCAGCCTCGGGCGCGGAAACGGCGAAAGAAAATAGTAATGTCTTCCCAGAGTTCGCCGAGGCGAAAACCCGCGTTCCACAGCGTAGAGTCGATCCAGGAATCGATACGCAGGAGAATATGCCGCTTGCGGCGCGGGCGCTTCTCTGCCTGGCCCTCCGCTTGCGTATCGGGCTTGGTCTCTGGCCCGTTCTCTGGGTTGGATGGGTCTTCCACGCTCTACTTCCCGACCACTTGCCACATCGCGTATTCTTTTGGGACACGCAAAGCCTATCTTCTGATAGACTGGCATACTGAATATTTGGTTGATTTACCAAAAAGAACAAGAGACATGCATGCCGCAGCCCGCATTTCCCTCGCGCGCGGCGAGGACAACGATAATGGACGATAGACCTTTCTGGAAAAGCAAGATGCTGACGGAGATGAGCACACCCGAATGGGAAAGCCTCTGCGACGGCTGTGGCCTCTGTTGTCTCAACAAGCTGGAGGACTGGGATAGCGGCGACGTCTATTTCACGTCGGTCCGCTGCAAGCTGATGGATAGCGAAAGCTGTCAATGCACCAGCTATCCGAACCGCTGGGATTTTGTTCCCGAGTGCGTGCAGCTCACGCCGGAAAAGGTTCCGGATCTGCCTTGGCTGCCGCCGACCTGCGCCTACCGCCTCGTCGACGAAGGCCGCGATCTCTACTGGTGGCATCCGCTGGTGTCGGGCGATCCGGAAACGGTCCATATAGCCGGCGCTTCGGCGCGTGGCCGCACCGTCAGCGAAGAGGAAGTCTCCGTCGACGATTTCGAGGATTATGTCGTCGACTGGCCATTGACGGTGGAAGATGACATGGAGACTGCCCCTCCGGCAAAGCCCTAGGTTTTGGCCCCGTGTCGCGCTAAGCTGTCGCATCGGCGCTCGTTGAATTCACCGGCCACGCATGATATCGCCCAGTGCCTTCGCCAACGCACAGGGAGCTTCCGCGTGATCCGCCACATCGTTTTCTTCACCGTTCCCGATCGCGCTGATCTTGAAGAAGTGCGGTCCGGGCTGTCGATCCTGACGGCTATTCCGCATGCGCGGCTGCTGGAGATCGGCACGAATGTGAAGACCGATCAGCTCGGCACCGATGTCGATATCGTCGTCTATGGCGAATTCGACGATGAAGCGGCGTTGGCCGCCTACAAGGCGCATCCGAACTATCAGCTTTCCATCGAGCGGGTTCGTCCGCTACGCGAAATGCGGATCGCGGCGGACTACGAGAGCGCAAAAGCGGTGCGGCAGCCGGTCTAGAGTATCGCACCTTTAATCGCCTCCACATCCAGCGGCTCTGAAATAGTTCCCGCAACTCTTCGGCGTTGAAGAGGCTACAGATGGATCCAGGCGGGTTTGAAAGTGTGTCAAACGTTTGTGAGGTGCGAGCAGTCAGGTTGATCTCGCTCGAATTAAAGATTTGGATGAGGTGTGAGAATCGTTCGCCCGTATGCGGACCCAATGCGCCAAGAACGAACGAGGAATACGAGTATCATGCAGATTTTAGATTTTAGCGGATACAGCGCCGACACCATTGGAGAGCCTCCAGTTCTGGAGCATGCGATCACCCTCGGCAAACGACCACAGCGGATGAGGATTCCAATCGGCCTATCGACGGTTTGTCTGGCTGTAACTGCGATTATTTCCGTTAATCCTCAACGAGCCGGTGCCGCTAACATTCCTGAGAACATAGAGATTAAAGATGCGACAATAATTGAAACGGTGCACGCCGAAGGTGTTCAGATCTACGAGTGCAAAACCGGTTCGGACAAAAAGATGAGCTGGCAGTTCCGCGAGCCGCTGGCAACTTTGCTGAAGGGCGATACGACCGTCGGGCGTCATTTCGCGGGTCCCAGTTGGCAATTTGCCGATGGCAGCTCTATCAAGGGCAAGGTCGCGGGCCAGGCTTCGGGTGCAACACTGAACGATATCGCTCTTCTGAGGCTCGATGTTGTGGAACATCGGGGTGACGGGGCCTTGTCAAAGGCGACAATGGTCCAGCGTCTAGACACGAAGGGTGGCGTATTTTCGGGCGCATGCGATCAACCCGGCGCGATGCATCTCGAACCCTATACTGCTAGCTATGTTTTCCTGACGAATTGATCGCGGAATCAGTTCGCCGTGACCGGATTCACGACGCCAATATCCTGACTCAACTTCTCACGCTTGCGACTCAACTCGCGAAAAAGCGAGGGCAAACAATTCAAAAGACTCAAGAAAAGCAGCGCGCTTTACGTGTGTAAAACGCCTTAAGGCCGGTTGCATTGGCCCGTGATGCGTCACCTGTCATGGTGCGCGTATCAGATAATGATAATCAAGAAAGATTAAAAATGACTGACGTCTTGAGAGCCTCAGGCCTGTTCCGGTGCTCGAAAGGGGGATTTGGTGGTGCTTGCCGGCCGTTTCAGGATGCGGCCGAGGTTTGAACCGCGTCAACCGGCCGCTCTCCACCGGATCAGGGCAAGGGATCCGGATAAGTTTAATTAACGCAATGACTTAAAAGAGGAAAAACGCCGACCGCACGTTTTGCGCGTGGAAAGTTACCACCCATTCATTTGCCATTCAGACGCGTTTGGGTACATATTCAGTCAAGTTAATGTCCCCGTGGGAAGTCTGAGTATGGCATCATTCATAAGCATAGCAGCAGCGGCCGCGCTCATGGCCGGCTCGACTGTTCTGCCGACGCCGACCCCGACCCTGGTGGCACGTGCAAATAGTGACTGCAGCGAGGCTGCGGCCGAAGTTGTCGCCAAGACTGGAGGGCAGCTCCTCTCCGCCCAGCCGTCGGGCGATAGTTGCGTCGTCACTGTCCTCGTTCAGGGCAATGGCCAGCGGCCGCGCAAGGTGACCATGAAGGTGCCGATGTAGGTGGAAACACTGTCACGCCGACACGCAGGGAACACTCTAACGCTTTGAATCTCACGCAAAATCTTATGGCCAAGTGGATTCCACTCGAACCTGATTTGCAGTACTGTTTCTCGAACCGGGGAAATTGGGTCGGAATATGCGCATTCTCATTGTCGAAGACGATATCAATCTCAACCGCCAGCTTGCCGATGCCTTGAAAGAGGCAGGTTATGTGGTCGATACCGCTTTCGACGGCGAGGAAGGGCATTTCCTTGGCGATACCGAACCCTATGACGCCATCATCCTCGATATCGGCCTTCCGGAAATGGACGGGATCACCGTGCTCGAGAAATGGCGCGGCGCGGGCCGGGGAACGCCGGTGCTGATCCTGACGGCGCGCGACCGCTGGAGCGACAAGGTTGCCGGCATCGACGCGGGCGCCGACGATTATGTTGCCAAACCCTTCCATGTCGAGGAAGTGCTCGCCCGCATCCGGGCGTTGATCCGCCGTGCCGCCGGCCACTCTTCGTCTGAAATCATCTGCGGCCCGGTACGTCTCGACACCAAGAGCTCGAAGGCGTCCGTCGACGGCAAGCCGTTGAAGCTCACCTCACATGAATATCGCCTGCTTGCCTATCTCATGCACCACAAGGGCGAGGTGGTCTCGCGCACCGAGCTGGTGGAGCATATGTACGATCAGGATTTCGACCGCGATTCCAATACGATCGAAGTTTTCGTTGGTCGCCTGCGCAAGAAGATGGGCGTCGACCTGATCGAGACTGTCCGTGGTCTCGGCTATCGCATCCAAGCTCCGACCAATGCGAATTAAATCACTCACCGCTCGCGTCCTGCTGTTGACCACACTCTGGTCCGCCGTGGCGCTGGTGGTGATCGGGCTTGTCATCTCGAATATCTATCGCAAAAGCGCCGAACGCGGCTTTCAGGATCTTCTGAGAGCGCAGCTCTATAACGTCATCAACTCCGTCATCATCGGAGATCAAGGCACGCTGTCGGGTAGCCCGCAGCTTGGAGACCTGCGTTTCGCCCAACCGAAGACCGGCTGGTACTGGATGGTCGAGCCGCTCGGCACCTACACGGCGACGCCACTGGTTTCGCCCTCGCTCGGCGCTTCGACCTTGCCTGTCCTGTCGGTATTGGAAGCGCCCTTCGACAAGAATTACGAGCGCTACTACATCGTCACGGACGCCTTCGGAAACCAGGTGCAGGTGGCCGAGACCGAGGTCGTGCTCGACACTGACGGCCGCGCCGCGCGCTTCCGCGTCACCGGCAATGTTGCTGTCGTCGAGGACGATGTCCGCAATTTCTCCCATAGCCTCTATTTCGCGCTCGTAGGCTTCGGTGTCGGCAGCCTTGTCGTCAATGCGCTCGCCATTCTCTATGGCCTGATGCCGCTCGATAAGGCGCGCGCGGCGCTGGAGCGCATCCGCGACGGCGCGAGCGAACGATTGCAGGGGGATTTCCCGCGCGAGATCCTGCCGCTCGTCAACGAGGTCAACGCACTGATCGAGAGCAACCGGCGCATTGTCGAGCGGGCGCGCATGCAGGTCGGCAATCTCGCCCATTCGTTGAAGACGCCGATTGCGGTTCTGCTCAACGAATCCCGCGTGCTGGAACGCTCGCATGGCGATCTCGTCAAGAGCCAGGCCGAGGCGATGCAGGGTCAGGTGCAGTCTTATCTCAACCGCGCCCGCATCGCGGCGCAGCGCGAATCCGTGCTGGCCCGCACCGAGGCGGAGCCGGCGCTGGAGCGCCTGGTGCGTGTCATGCGGCGGCTCAATGCCGACAAGGAGTTCGAGCTTTCCGTTTCGCCGAACCTGGCGCTCGCCATGGAGCAGCAGGATCTGGAGGAAACCGTCGGCAATCTCCTCGAAAATGCCGCTCGCTTTGCCGAGCATAAGGTGCGTGTAGTGGCCAATGAGGCGCCCGCCGAAATGAAAGGCATCGATCCGGCCAGACGCCATTGGGTGGAACTGGTGGTCGAGGACGACGGACCCGGCCTGGAGCCGGACCAGATCCGCGAGGCGATGAAGCGTGGCCGCAGGCTCGATGAGAGCAAGCCGGGCACAGGCCTCGGGCTTTCGATTGTCAGCGAGATCATCAACGAATATCAGGGGCGGCTCGAGCTGTCCCGCGGTCCCTGGGGCGGCCTTCGCGCCAGTCTAATTCTGCCGGGGGTAACGAAGGATGTTGCTTGATGCGCGCCATGATGCCAAAAAGATGTGCTGCGTCATGACGATGCCGCATTGCAGTACCTCTGGTTTGCTCGTTAATATTGGTTCGGTTGTATGAAGCTTCGCACCTTTTTTCTGATCGTTCCGTCCTTTCTTGTGATGATCGGCCTTTCCGCCTGCTCGACACCGAGCGGTAAAATCGCTGGCGTCAGTTTCCTGTCTACCGCCAAACCGCCGGCTTCGACGCCGTACATTGCCGCCTTGGAAGGCGGTATTGTCGGCCGCACAGGCATCAAGCTCAGCGACAATGATCAACGCCGGGCGCTGGAAGCGGAATATCGAGCGCTGGAAACCGCGCCGCTTGGCATGCCTGTCGTCTGGACGGGCAGCAACGTCAGCGGCGAAGTCGTGGCCGCCGCCCCCTATCAGGTCGGCTCGCAGAACTGCCGCCAATACAGGCACACGGTCACCGTCGACGACAAACCGACCCAGGCAAGGGGCGCTGCCTGCCGCAATGACGATGGCACCTGGTCGCCGTTAAACTAGGTCGTGTCAGCGTCGGCATCGTTCGAGAACCGCTTCCCGGCGGCTCGAAAATGGACGGCCATGGTTTTATCATCGGCATCATAGATGTACATGGTCACAGGGCTACGCTGCCGGTTAGCCCATTCGATGGCTTCGCGAACAGATAAATTGTTTCGACTGTCGTAGTCGATGACTAATGATGGCGGAGCCTCGTCAGCTTGATCTGCGTCCGGGCAACTGTTGTCGTGTTCTACGGCTTCGATAATCACATTGACGCACTGCCAACGATACGGGCGGTTTCGTCGATCAATGATGTTCCAGATCATGAAAGTTGCGCGTCGCTTCGCGCTAATAGATCGATTCAAGGCTCAAAATGAGCCGACATAATCTTACTAACTTCGAATGGCGCGCGATAGAGGCGCTCGTTCAAAATAAATCATGAGGTGTGCCCTGCGTCGATAACTGGCCTGTGTTCGAGGGCATTTTTTGAGTGCCATGAGCAAAGGGCTTTCGGGCGCGACCTGCAACATAGTACGGATCGTCATAATCCGGTCCCAAAGTCGTTTGCATCAGTCTCAAGCTACGCCATTGTCAGCCCACTGCCTAGGATTCCGCACGTCTGAAAAGCGCGGCCAAACGCCTCAAATCTTCGTCAACAGGGCTTTGACGGTTGGAATAAGCGCCCGGTTAAAGTATTGGGCGTCTATGCTGTTCTGGATTCTCGTGGCCGTTCTGACGGCCGTTGTCGGCGCCGTCCTGCTCTATCCTCTTTTGCGCGGAGCAAATGTGGTGGAAGACGGCCGTGCCGGGGAGGCTGCGGTCTATCGCGATCAACTTCGCGAACTGGACCGCGATCTCGCGGCCGGCCTGATCTCCGCCGAAGAGGCCGGCTATGCCCGCGCTGAAATCGGCCGTCGCCTGCTTGCCGTTTCGAGTGCAACGTCGAACACCGCGAAAGCGGCGACGCGGGGCAACTATCGCTTCTCGCAGGCCTTCATCATTCTCATCTTGCCGGCTATCGGCCTCTGTCTTTATCTCATGAAGGGCGCCCCCGGTCTGCCGTCGCAGCCGCTGGAGGCGCGCCTCGAGCAGCGCGGAAACGATCTTGCCATTTCGATCGTCAAGGTCGAGCGGCATCTGGCGCAGGATCCCAATGACGGTAAGGGTTGGGAGGTGCTGGCGCCGATCTACCTGAAGACCAACCGCATTGTTGACGCGGAGCTCGCCTACCGCAATATCATCCGCCTGCTCGGCCCCAGCGCCGAGCGGTTCGGCAGCCTGGGCGAGGTACTGATCATGAAGGCCGGCGGCATCGTCACAGCGGAGGCGCGCAGTACGCTGCAGCAGTCCCTGGCGCTCGATGCCAACAACCCCCGCGCACTCTTCTATCTCGCGCTGGCGCTGGAGCAGGACGGCAGGGCGGCGGAAGCCAGAACAGCCTTCGTGGTACTGGCGCAGCAATCGCCGCCCGAGGCGCCATGGATGGCTGCGGTCAATGATCATATCGCCAAGAACAGCGGCACAGCCGAGGATATGGCCACGGCAACGTCGGCCGACGCGAAGGCGCCGGGCAATCCGACGCCCGAGCAGGTCGAGGCCATGAATTCCCTGAGCGGCGGCGATCGTCAGCAGATGATCCGTGGCATGGTCGAGAGCCTGGACGCCAGGCTCAAGGAAGATCCGAAGAATTTTGAAGGCTGGGTACGGTTGATCCGCTCCTATGCCGTGCTGAACGACAGGGACCGCGCGGTTGATGCGCTGAAACGTGGCCTTGCGGCGTTTCCCGCCGATGGCGGCGAGGGGCAGCAGCTGGTGGCTCTGGCGAAGGAGCTTGGACTGCCGATGGAGGTGACGCAGCAATGACCCGCAAGCAGAAACGCCTGGCCGTCATTGCCGGCGGCATGGGCTTCATCGCCACCGCCGTCCTGCTCGTTCTTTTCGCCTTCAGCCAGTCGGTTGCCTATTTTTACATGCCTGGCGATCTCGCCAAGAACCCCGTCGGCACCGGCACATTGATCCGTCTCGGCGGTCTCGTGGGCGAAGGCAGTATCGTGCGCGGCGAGGGTGCGCAGGTCCAGTTCTCCGTTACCGATGGTGCCGATGCGATCAAGGTCAGATATAACGGCATCCTGCCCGATCTCTTCCGCGAGGGGCAGGGGGTCGTCACCGAAGGCAAATTCGAGCCGGGTAGCGATGTCTTTGTTGCCGACAGCGTGCTGGCCAAGCATGATGAGCGCTACATGCCGAAGCAGGTCGCCGACAGGCTGAAGGCCGATGGCGTCTGGAAGGGCGAGGAGACAAGCCAATGATCATCGAGCTCGGACACTACGCGCTGGTGCTGGCGCTTGCGACGGCGATCATCGTTTCGATCATTCCGGTGATCGGCGCGCGGCGGGGCGAATTGTCGATGATGGATATCGCCCCGGTCGGCGCGGTGCTGATGTTCGCGCTGGTCGCCTTTTCCTTTGGCGTGCTCACCTATGCCTATGTCGTTTCCGACTTTTCGGTGCTGAACGTCTGGGAGAACTCGCATTCGCTGATGCCGCTGATCTTCAAGATCTCCGGCGTCTGGGGCAATCACGAGGGATCGATGATGCTCTGGCTGCTGATCCTGGTGCTGTTCAGCGCGCTGGTTGCGCTGTTCGGGCGCAATCTGCCGGATACGCTGCGCGCCAACGTGCTCGCAGTGCAGTCCTGGATCTCGGCCGCCTTTCTGGTCTTCATCCTTCTGACCTCCAATCCCTTCATCCGCCTCAATCCGGCGCCTGCCGAGGGTAAGGACCTCAATCCGGTGTTGCAGGATATCGGCCTGGCGATCCATCCGCCGCTGCTCTACCTCGGCTATGTCGGCTTCTCCGTCTGTTTCTCCTTTGCTGTCGCAGCCCTTCTCGAAGGCCGCATAGATGCCGCCTGGGCGCGCTGGGTTCGCCCGTGGACGCTCGCCGCCTGGACCTTCCTGACGCTTGGTATCGCCATGGGCTCCTACTGGGCCTATTACGAACTCGGCTGGGGCGGCTGGTGGTTCTGGGATCCGGTGGAGAACGCCTCCTTCATGCCCTGGCTTGCCGGCACGGCGCTGCTGCATTCCGCGCTCGTCATGGAAAAGCGCGATGGGCTGAAGATCTGGACGGTTCTGCTGGCGATCCTGACCTTCTCGCTGTCGCTGCTCGGCACCTTCCTGGTGCGCTCCGGCGTGTTGACCTCGGTACATTCCTTTGCCAGCGATCCGACGCGGGGTATCTTCATTCTCTGTATCCTGCTGATCTTCATCGGCGGCGCGCTGTCGCTCTTCGCCTTCCGTGCTCCGAAGCTTGCCGCCGGCGGCCTGTTCGCGCCGATCTCGCGTGAAGGCGCGCTGGTGCTGAACAATCTCATCCTGACGGTCGCCTGCGGTACGGTGCTCACCGGCACGCTCTATCCGCTGGCGCTGGAAACCTTGACCGGCGACAAGATCTCGGTCGGCCCGCCCTTTTTCAACATGACCTTCGGCTTGTTGATGATGCCGATCCTGATCGCCGTTCCCTTCGGGCCGCTGCTTGCCTGGAAGCGCGGCGATCTGCTTGGCGTGCTGCAACGGCTCTATGTCGCCGCTGGCCTCGCCCTGATCGCCGGCCTTATCCTGTTCTATGTCCGCCATGGCGGGCCGGTGCTTGCCGTTCTCGGCCTTGCCGCCGGCTTCTTTCTGGTTTTCGGCGCGGTGACTGATCTCTGGTATCGCGCCGGCATCGGCAAGGTGGCAAACAATGTCGCCTGGCGGCGGCTGAGCGGTCTGCCGCGCTCCGCCTTCGGGACGGCGTTTGCCCATGCCGGGCTCGGCGTCACCGTGCTTGGCATCGTCGCGGTCACCACGTTCGAGACCGAGAACATCACCACGATGAAGCCGGGCGGCACGGCCGAACTCGGCGGCTATACGTTACGCTTCGAGGACATGCAGCCTGGTGTCGGCCCCAACTTCACCGAGGATCGCGCTCACTTCACGGTCAGCCGCGGCGGTGTCGCCATCGCGCAGGTTTCATCCTCCAAGCGCGTCTTCACCGCCAGTCGCACAGCGACGACGGAGGCCGGCATTCTGAGCCTCGGCTTGAGCCAGCTTTACGTCTCGCTCGGCGATGCCACCAACGATGGCGGCATGGTCGTGCGCATCTGGTGGAAGCCTTTCATCCTCTGCATCTGGGGCGGTGCCGTGATCATGGCGCTGGGCGGCTTGATCTCGCTCAGCGACCGCCGCCTGCGCGTCGGCGCGCCGAGCCGCAAGGCGAAGCCGGCTCCGCGCCCGGCCATGGAGCCGGCGGAATGATCCGGCGGTTGCTGCTGGCCCTTGCACTCCTGCTCGCGGCCGCTCCCGCCTTCGCCGTCAATCCGGATGAGGTGCTACCCGATCCGGCTCAGGAAGCGCGGGCGCGCACGATCTCGGCCGAGCTGCGCTGCATGGTCTGCCAGAACCAGTCGATCGACGATTCCAATGCCGATCTCGCCCGCGACCTGCGCCTTCTGGTTCGCAAGCGCCTCGCCGATGGCGATACCGACAAGCAGGTGCTCGATTATATCGTCTCCCGCTATGGCGAGTTCGTACTGTTGAAGCCGCGCTTTACCGAAAAGACGCTGCTGCTCTGGGGAGCGCCGGTGACGCTCTTCGTTTTCGGCGGGCTTGCTCTGGCAGTCTATGCCAGACGCCGCGCCGGCAAGCCGACGGGCACGCGGCTGACGCCGGAGGAAGAGGCGCGTCTCAGCGAGATCCTCGATAAGTGATATCACACGACAAGTTGTGTTTACGCCTGTCGACAATATTTCGTTACATTACCAAGTTTTCATGGGTCGGACAGTTCGCTGTAAGGTCTGAAGCCCTATATCATTCCCATGAGACTTCATCACCGGTTCTGCCGGTGGAGAAAAAACGGACGAGAGAAGAAAAGGTAATTTGCATATGTTCAGGAATATCAAGGACACTTTGTCCCGCAGCACCGTTATGAAAGCTTCTGTCGTCGCCGGTCTCGCTGTCGCTGCCCTTGCCACCGGTATCCCGGCTCAAGTCAGCAGCTCTTATGCTGATGCCGTCAATGTCCAGGCTCCGCAGGTTCCGAGCTTCGCCAATGTCGTCGACGCCGTATCTCCGGCGGTCGTTTCCGTTCGCGTCGAATCCCGCATCAATCCGGTTGCCGATGAAGACGATTCCTTCGGTCTTGGTCGTGGTTTCGATGATCTGCCGGACGATCATCCGCTGAAGAAGTTCTTCAAGCAGTTCGAACAGCAGCAACAGGGCCGCAATCAGCAGCAAGGCCAGAACCAGCAGAAGAACCCGCAGGACGGCAAGGGCCATCTGCGCCCGGTCGCCCAGGGATCTGGCTTCTTCGTCTCGGAAGATGGTTACATCGTCACCAACAACCACGTCGTTTCCGACGGTGCTGCCTTCGTTGTCATTCTCAACGATGGCACCGAGTTCGACGCCAAGCTGGTCGGCAAGGATTCGCGCACCGACCTCGCTGTGCTGAAGGTCGACGGCAAGGGTAAGAAGTTCACCTATGTCAACTGGGCCGACGACCAGAAGGTTCGTGTCGGCGACTGGGTCGTTGCCGTCGGCAACCCCTTCGGCCTCGGCGGCACGGTCACTGCGGGTATCGTCTCGGCGCGTGGCCGCGACATCCACTCCGGCCCCTATGACGATTACATCCAGATCGACGCACCCGTGAACAAGGGCAATTCCGGTGGCCCGACCTTCAACCTCAATGGTCAGGTTGTGGGCATCAACACCGCGATTTTCTCGCAGTCGGGCGGCAGCGTCGGCATCGCCTTCGCCATTCCCGCCACCACCGCCAAGGATGTCGTTGCCGACCTGATCAAGAGCGGTACGGTTTCTCGCGGCTGGCTTGGCGTTCAGATTCAGCCGGTCACCAAGGACATTGCCGAATCTCTCGGTCTGTCCGAGCCGAGCGGTGCGCTCGTCGTCTCCCCGCAGGATGGTTCTCCCGGGCAGAAGGCCGGCATCAAGAACGGTGACGTCGTAACCGCCGTCAACGGCGAGCCTGTCAAGGATCCGCGCGATCTCGCCCGTCGTATCGGCGCGATGCAGCCGGGCGCCAAGGTCGATGTTTCGCTGTGGCGTGGTGGCAAGTCTCAGTCGGTCACCGTTGAACTCGGTACGCTGCCGGCGGAACAGAGCCAGGCGTCGAACGACGACAATGCGCAGCCGTCCCAGCCGCAGCAGCCGTCTTCTGAAAAGGCGCTTGCCGATCTCGGGCTCGCTGTCGGCCCGTCCGATGACGGCAAGGGTGTCGCGATCACTAGCGTCGATCCGGACTCTGACGCCGCCGACAAGGGCGTGAAGGAAGGCGAGAAGATCACCTCGGTCAACAACCAGGAGATCTCCAATGCCGGTGACATTGCGAAGGTTATCGACCAGGCGAAGAAGGATGGCCGCACCCGCGCGCTGTTCCAGATTCAGTCCGGCGACGGCAGCCGCTTCGTTGCCCTGCCGATCAACGCAGGCTGATTTTTTAGCCGATTGAATGAATTAGGAGCCGCGCTGGCCACGGCTGGCGCGGCTCCTTTGTTTCCAACGTGCCTTCACCGATCAACGTTTTCAGGGCAGGTAGAAAATGACAACCTCTGGCCAACATGCTGTGGACCCCTCCGATTCCGGTTGTGCTAAAGCACTGCCGGCGGATAATGTCGCCCACATGAAGATTTTGATTATCGAAGACGATCTGGAAGCCGCCGCTTATCTCACCAAGGCGTTTCGCGAGGCCGGTATTGTTGCCGACCATGCGAGCGACGGCGAGAGCGGCCTCTTCATGGGCACCGAGAATGTCTACGATGTCGCCATCATCGACCGCATGCTGCCGCGCCGCGACGGTCTTTCCGTCATCAGCGAGCTGCGCCGCAAGGGTGTGCACACGCCGGTTCTCATTCTATCCGCCCTCGGTCAGGTCGACGATCGCGTCACCGGCCTTCGCGCCGGCGGTGATGACTACCTGCCGAAGCCCTATGCCTTCAGCGAATTGCTCGCCCGCGTCGAAGTCCTCGGGCGCCGCAAGGGCACGCCGGATCAGGACGTACTCTACCGCGTTGCCGATCTGGAACTCGACCGGCTGTCGCATGAAGTCCGTCGTGGCGGCAAGGATATCCCCTTGCAGCCGCGGGAGTTTCGTCTGCTCGAATATCTGATGAAGAATGCCGGCCAGGTGGTGACGCGCACCATGCTGCTCGAAAATGTCTGGGATTACCATTTCGATCCACAGACGAACGTCATCGACGTTCACGTCTCGCGCCTGCGCTCGAAGATCGAAAAAGATTACAATCAGCCGCTGTTGAAGACGATCCGCGGCGCTGGCTACATGATCAAGGACGAGGGATGAGTCGCTTTCGCGTCCTCTTCAAGTCCACCGCAGTCCGCCTCTCCGCCCTTTATATTCTTCTTTTCGCGCTCTGCGCCGCCACCCTCGTTTTCTACGTCACGGCCATGTCCGAGCGGTTGCTGACCGGGCAGATCCGGGATGCCGTGCAGCAGGAGGTCAGCCAGGTCAAGCGTGCCTATGACGTCGGTGGTTTGAACCTGCTGCTGCGCACGATGGAACGCCGAGCCCGCCAGCCGGGCGCCAACCTCTATGTCATCGCCAGCCCCACCGGCGATATCCTCGCCGGCAATGTCGCCTCTGTACAACCAGGCGTTCTCGGCCAGGCCGGCTGGACGGAGCTGCCTTTCGTCTATGAGCGCTACACGGATTCAGGTGTTGACCCCGAGCGTACGCATCTGGCGATCGCCAATATCTTCCTTCTCGACAACGGCCTGCGCATCCTGATCGGCCGCGACCTTGGCGAGCCGGAGCGCTTTCGCCTGCTGGTGCGCCAGGCGCTGATGCTGGCGCTGGCGATCATGGGCCTCGGCGCTCTGGTCATCTGGTTCGGCATCGGCCGCAACGCTCTGAAACGTATCGACCGCATGACCGATGCCAGCCGCAAGATCATGGCCGGCGATCTGTCGCAGCGCCTGCCGGTCGGCGGCTCCGGGGATGAATTCGACCGCATGTCGACATCGCTGAACGCCATGCTCGGCCGTATCGAGAAGCTGAACGAAGGCCTGCGGCAGGTCTCCGACAATATTGCCCATGACCTGAAGACGCCGTTGACGCGGCTGCGCAACAAGGCAGCGGATGCGCTCGACAATGCCGACGGCGAAGGCCGTCGCGTGGCGCTGGAAGGTATTATCGGCGAATCCGACCAGCTGATCCGCACCTTCAACGCGCTGCTGATGATCTCCCGCGTTGAGGCCGGCTCAGTCGCAGCCGAAATGACCGGCGTTGATCTCTCCTCCATCGTCGCCGATACCGCCGAGCTCTACGAGCCGGTCGCCGAAGAGGCCGGCCTCGCGCTGACCGCCGAAATCGAGGCCGATGTCGAGGTGCAGGGCAATCGCGAGCTGATCGGTCAGGCGATTTTCAATCTGATCGACAATGCCGTCAAATATGCCTCCGGCTGCCCCGGCAAGCAGGCGGTAACGCTGAGGCTGTCGCGGACGCCGGACGCCGTCAATCTCGCTGTCGCCGATCACGGCCCGGGTATTCCCGCCCACCAGCGGACCGAGGTGCTCAAGCGCTTCTTCCGCCTGGACGAGAGCCGCTCCAAGCCCGGCACCGGCCTCGGCCTTTCACTGGTGGAGGCGGTGATGGAGCTGCATGGCGGCCATCTGGAGCTTTCCGATACCGACCCGGCCAGCCCCGACGCTCGCGGCCTCACCGTGACCATGATCTTCCCCACGCAGAAACAATAGGTTAATCCTGCTTCATCGGATTGCTCGGGATCACATGCCGATCAGGGGGATTGCTGCGTCTTTGCATGTCCAATCGGACGTGTGCCGCGGTAGGGAGGAAATTGCATGACGATGATGGAAAGCGATTTGCTGCGGGATGTTCCGCTCGGGCGGCTTCGTCCGCTCAACCAGACGGAGCTGAAAGCGGCGCTTGCCGACCTTAAGGATATCGCCAAATCGGAACCGGCAATCGCCGCTCTTCTCGATGGTGACAGCCCCTTGCGCGATTTTATCGCCGCCGCGCTGACGCTGTCGCCCTATCTTCGGGAAACCGCCAATCTCGACCCGGCACTGCTTGTCGCGGCCATCAGCGAACCGCTGTCGCCGCAGATCGAGGCTTTGGTGGCCGAGGCCCGCCGTGCCTGGTTGCCGGGCGGGGACGATACATCCTCTCCCTCGGAATCCGAGGTCATGAGCCGCCTGCGCATCGCCAAGCGTCGCGCCGCCTTCCTGATTGCGCTTGCCGATCTCGCCCGCATTTTCGACGGCTGGGTGACGACGCGCTGGCTGAGCGCGCTCGCCGAGGCCGCGATTTCGGCTGCCATCGATCATCTGCTGCTGTCGTCGCACGAGGCCGGCAAAATTACGGTTTTCGACCCTTCCGCACCGAGCCGGGGTTCCGGTCTGATCGTCCTCGGCATGGGCAAGCTCGGCGCCGGGGAGCTGAATTACTCCTCCGATATCGACCTGGTCGTCTTCTTCGACGAGATGGCTGGCATCGTTGCCAACCCCGACGATGCCATCGATATCTTCCCGCGCCTGATGCGCCGCCTGGTGCGCATCCTTCAGGAGCGCACTGCGCATGGTTATGTCTTCCGCACCGATCTCCGCCTGCGTCCTGATCCCGGTTCGACGCCGCTTGCCATCCCTGTCGATGCGGCAATGAACTATTACGAGGGCAGGGGTCAGAATTGGGAGCGCGCCGCCTTCATCAAGGCCCGCGCCGTCGGCGGCGATATCGCGGCCGGTCAGGCCTTCATCCGCGATCTCGTGCCCTTCGTCTTCCGCAAATATCTCGATTATGCGGCGATATCGGATATCCATTCGATCAAGCGGCAGATCCATGTGCACAAGGGCCACGGCGCAATCGCGGTCAAGGGCCACAACGTCAAGCTCGGTCGCGGCGGCATCCGCGAAATCGAGTTTTTCGTCCAGACGCAGCAGCTGATCGCCGGTGGCCGCATGCCGGAGCTGCGTTCCCGCGCCACCGAGGAAACGCTGGCGGAGCTGACCAAGGCGAAATGGATCGACGCGGAAACGCGCGATGAACTGACGGAGGCCTATTGGTTCCTGCGCGATGTCGAACACCGCATCCAGATGGTGCGCGACGAGCAGACGCATCTGTTGCCCGAAACCGATGCCGAGCTCAAGCGTGTCGCCTTCATGATGGGCTTCACCGATATTTCCAGCTTCTCCGAGGCGCTGGTCGCCACGCTGAAGACGGTGGAGCGGCGCTATGCAAATCTGTTCGAGCAGGAAACGAAGCTTTCGAGCGGGACGGGCAATCTCGTCTTCACCGGTCAGGGCGACGATCCCGATACGCTGGAGACGCTGCGGCGTCTCGGCTTCGAACGCCCTTCCGACATCTCCAACGTCATCCGCACCTGGCACTATGGCCGCTACCGCGCCACGCAATCGGTCGAGGCGCGCGAGCGGTTGACCGAACTGACGCCCGAGCTGCTGAGGGTATTCGGTGAGAGCAAGCGGGCGGACGAGGCGTTGCTGCGCTTCGACAGCTTTATCTCCGGCCTGCCTGCCGGCATCCAGCTTTTCTCGCTGCTGAGCACGAACCCGGCGCTGCTCTCCCTCATCGTCAACATCATGTCGTCGGCACCTCGGCTTGCCGAGATCATCGCCGCCAAACCGCATGTCTTCGACGGTATGTTGGACCCCGGCCTGATGGCGGAGCTGCCGACGCGCGATTATCTGGCCGAGCGCATCAACAGCTTTCTGGCCTCGGCGCGGCATTATGAGGAGGTACTGGACCGGCTGCGCATCTTCGCCTCGGAGCAGCGCTTCCTGATCGGCATCCGCCTGCTGACGGGCACGATCGGCGGTGCCATGGCGGCTCGCGCCTTCACCTATCTCGCGGATCTGATCGTCGAGGCGGCCTTGAATGCGGTGATGAAAGAAATCAAGGCGGCGCACGGCGACTATCCCGGCGGTCGCGTCGCCGTCATGGGCATGGGCAAGCTCGGCAGCTTCGAGCTGACCGCCGATTCGGATATCGATATCATCCTGCTTTACGATTACGACGACACTGCGGGCGAATCTTCCGGCCAGAAACCGCTCGATGCCACCCGGTATTTCACCCGCATCACCCAACGGCTGATCGCGGCTCTGTCAGCGCCGACGGCGGAGGGCGTGCTCTACGAGGTCGATATGCGCCTGCGTCCGTCCGGTAACAAAGGCCCGGTCGCAACCCGCATCAATTCCTTCGAGAAATATCAGCGCGAAGAGGCCTGGGCCTGGGAGCATATGGCGCTGTCCCGCGCCCGCCTGATCTGCGGCGACGAAGAACTTATCGCCAACGCGGAGCGGATCATCGGTGAGGTGCTCTCGGTAAAGCGCGATATCCCGGAGATCGCCAAGGATGTCGCGGAGATGCGCGGCCTGATCGAGCAGGAAAAGCCGCCAGTCAGCCTCTGGGACCTGAAGCTGATCCCGGGCGGGCTGATCGATATCGAATTCATCGCGCAATATCTGAGGCTGATCGCACCCGCTCGCGGCGTCGGTATTGATGCCAATGGTCTGAGCACCGGTGAGGCGCTGAAGCTGCTCGGCGGCAGTCTGATGGATCGCAACGACCTCGATCTTTGCCTGGAAGCGCTGCATCTTTACACCGAACTGTCACAGCTGATCCGGCTTTGCGTCGACGGACCCTTCGATCCGGGCAAGGCTCCTTCGGGGCTGATCGAATTGGTCTCTCGTGCTGGCGACTGCCCCGATATCCGCACGCTGGAGGCGGAGCTGAAACGGCTGTCGAAAGCGGTACGGAAAGTTTTTCAGTCGGTCGTGAAGGCCTGATTCAGCCCCGGTCGGGGATGCGGATGGCGATGACGGTGCCGAGGCCCTCGCGTGAGCGGATGCGCATGCGGCCGTGATGCAGCAAGGTCAGGGACCGCGAAATGGCGAGCCCGAGGCCCGAACCGCCCTTGCTCTTGGCATATTGGCTTTGCACCTGTTCGAAAGGTTGGCCGATCTTACTCAATGCTGATTTGGGAATGCCGATACCGGTATCGGCAATGGTCAGCACCACCGCGTTCTCAACCTTGCGAGTGCGTACCGCGATGCGGCCGCCGTTGTTGGTGAACTTCACGGAATTGGAGAGGAGATTGAGCAGGATCTGCTTCATGGCGCGGCGGTCGGCCGTCAGTTTGATGCCGGAGGAGATGCTTTGCTCGACGAGGATGTTCTTGCAGGCGGCCGGGATGGAGGTTAGGCGCAGGCATTCTTCGATTAGCGGCGCAAGATCGATCTTCTCGCAGGATAGCTTGATGTGGCCTGCCTCGATCTTCGACATGTCGAGAATATCGTTGATGACGTTCAGCAAATGCTTGCCGCTGTCGTGGATATCCTTGGCGTATTCATTGTATCTCGACGAACCGAGCGGACCGAACATCTGGTCCTGCAGGATTTCGGAGAAGCCGAGGATGGCGTTGAGCGGCGTGCGCAGCTCATGCGACATGTTGGCGAGGAATTCCGATTTGGCCTTGTTGGCGGCTTCGGCGCGTTCCTTTTCCGCGAGATAATTGGTGTTGGCGGTCGAAAGCTCCGCCTTCTGCCGCTCGAGAATCTGCCGGGAGGCCGAGAGATCGTTGATCGTCGCCATCAGTCGCCGCTCGGACTCGCGCAGGCGCTCCTGGTTGCGCTTGAGCTGGGTGATGTCGGTGCCAACGGAAACGAGGCCGCCGTCGCGGGTCCGGCGTTCGTTGATCTGCAGCCAGCGCTCGTCGGCAAGCTGCACTTCCGTCGTCTGCGAATGGTTGGAGCGGCCGGGATCGACAATGCGCCGCTCGATGATCGGACGTACCGCGGCGGCATTGACCACGGCGCGTTCCGTGCCCGGCACCAGCACGCCGTTCGGCAGGCCATAAGCCTGCTGGAAATGGTCGTTGCACATCACCAGCCGGTCGTTCTTGTCCCAGAGCACGAAAGCTTCCGAGGTGCATTCGATCGCATCCGCCAGACGCTGGTCGGCCTCGGCATAGCGCTGTGCCAACCGGTGTTGCTCGGTGACGTCCATGGCGATGCCGATCATATGGACGCGGCCGGAATTGGTGCGGATGACCTGGGCGCGGGCGCGCATCCAGACATAGTGCCCCTTGGCATGACGGATGCGCAGGATCTGGTCGACCTGACCGGCACTGCCGCGGGTGATTGCGCGCGCCAGCGTATGCAGGCTGTTGTCGTCGGGGTGCATCAACCGTTCCGCATCGGCAAACGACATGGGCCGGTCTGCCGCCGGCAGGCCGAGCATGTCGTACATCGACCGCGACCAGAAGAATTCGCGGGTGGTAAAATCGAAATCCCAGAGGCCGCAGCGGCCGCGCGACAGCGCGGTTTCAACGCGCAGATTGGATTCGAGGAAGATCTCGTCGGCGTCGCGCGTCCGTTTCACCTGGGTGTAATAGGCATAGAGGATGACGAGCAGGATGGAGGAAATACCGGCAAAGAGCGTGACATTGAGCGTCAGCTCATCGCGCCAGAGCTTGTCGATCTGCTCCATTGAGGTGGCGGAGAGAACAAAATCACCCTTGTCGCCGACCAACGAAATCGCCGCATAATAGGGCGCCCCGTCGATCATCGTCTCGATCACGCCGGCATGGTCGCCGAAACTGCGGATGGCCGAGACCTCGGGGAAGAAATCGGAGATCGTCAGGCCGATATAGTTGGAACCGGCAACCGATGAGCCGAAGACGCGACCGCTCGCCTGGACCAGGAGTATGAATGCTCCGGCGTCGAGCCGATCCTGCGGCAGGTAGGTCGCGAGCTTCTGTTCGGCACCGTTGCGATCACCGGCCCGAAACGGGCTGGCATCGTTCGAAAAGGCTGCCGCTGCGGCAGCAATGGAAAGCGACGTCGCCTGGCGGGCCGAGGCTGCCATGCGTCCGTGTTCGGTGACCATGCTGAAGAAATGCGAGGCGGCAACGACCATCAGGAAGGAGACGATGAGGACCGGAATAACCCGCTTCAGGATATGTTCTGTCTGCGGAAAGCGGCGCGAAATGGTCTCCGCGCGGACTCCCGCTCTATCGTTAACACCGCTATGCCAGGATTTCAGACCGTCGAAATTAACACGCAGCCGTCCTTCGGCCGCGGTTGCCCGCCGCACGTCCACCATCGCTCTAGCCTTGTCCCTCGTGTGATTCGCTGCGCCGCTCGCCCGAATCTACCCTAATGAATCACTCGTGATTCGCCTTGTCCAGAGGGTCTGGTAAAACTTTGTTAACCATAAGTGATTTCAGTGCTTTTTGTACCCGCAAGGGTAGGTAGCCCTCATCCGGGACTCGTCCTGGATGAAAAAGCGGGTGCAAATCACCCGCCTCGTTCACCGGATGGCAAGCGGAAAATCAGTCCTTAAGGATACGATCCACAATATCGCGAACGTCGGTCGAAAGGCCGCCGGCGCGTTCGATTTGCATCAAAGCGGAGCGAGCATGGTCGGCGCGCACGGGTTCCAGCGAGCGCCAGGAGCGCATCGAGGTCAGAATGCGCGCGGCAAGCTGCGGGTTACGCTGGTCGATATCGAGGATTTCCTGTGCGAGGAAGCGATAGCCGGCACCATCGGCGCGGCCAAAGCCAGTCGGATTGGAGAAGGCGAAGGTGCCGACGAGGGCGCGCATGCGGTTCGGATTGGCGCGCTTGAACAGCGGCGTCTCCATCAGGCCCTGAATGCGATCGAGCGTCGCAGCACCCGGAATGGCCGCCTGGATGGCGAGCCATTTGTCGATGACCAGCGCGTTTTCGGTGAAACGCTCGTGGAAGTCCTTAAGGGCAGCCTTGGCCTCCGCCGTGTCGGGGAAACGATGGGCAAGGATCGTCAGCGCGGCGCTGAGATCGGTCATGTTGTTGGCGGCGTCATAGGCTGCCTTGGCACGGGCGGGGCTATCGTCCGATTGCGAGAGATAGGTAAGGGCGGCATTACGCAATGCCCTCCGTCCAGCGCTGGCCGCATCCGGGCTGAAGGGGCCTGGTGTCTGCATGCTATCGTAGAGGGATGCGAAAATATCCTTCCCGGCCTCGGCGATCTGTTTGAGGATCGCCCGACGGCCGGTATGGATTGCGTCGGGGTCGTTGTCGCCGCCGAGCTCGCGGCCAATGTCGGCCTCGCTCGGTAGAGCGAGTGCCAGCGCACGGAAGGCGGGCTCCAGGCTCTCGTCGCTGGCTGCTGCCAGAAGCGCGTCGATGAAGACGGCGTCGCAGGTAACTGGAGCCCCCTCACGAGCGTCGCGGGCGGCCTGCAGCAGGTTGGGCAGGCCAAGGTCGATCAGCGCCTGCCAGCGGGCAAAATGATCGGTCTCGTAACGGGCAATCAGCGCCAGATCCTTGGCGCTCTGGCTGAATTGCAGATTGATCGGTGTCGAGAAACTGCGGTTGAGCGATAGCACCGGCCGCGAGGGGATGCCGTGGAAGACCACCGTTTGTGTCCGTGCCGTCAGATGCAGAACGTCGTCGGTCAACTCGGCGCCGGTCACCGATGTCGGTGTCAGCAAGGTGCCGTCCTCGGCGATCAGCGCTATGCGCAGCGGAATGTGCAATGGCTCCTTGCTTGTCTGGCCCGGAGTGGCCGGCTGCATCTGTTCGAGCGTCAGCGTGAAACTCTTCGCGGCGGCGTCATAGGCGCCGGAAGCGGTCACCAGCGGTGTGCCGGCCTGGTGGTACCAGAGCGAGAACTGCGTGAGGTCGCGGCCACTGACATCCTCGAAGCACTTGACGAAATCCTCGATCGTCACAGCCTGGCCGTCGTGCCGGTCGAAATAGAGGTCCATGCCCGTCCTGAACAGATCGCGGCCGAGCAGGGTGGCGATCATGCTGGTGACTTCGCTGCCCTTCTCGTAGACCGTCGTCGTGTAGAAATTGTTGATCTCGCGATAGGTGGTCGGGCGCACCGGATGGGCGAGCGGGCCACCGTCTTCCGGAAACTGCTCCGACTTCAGATTACGAACTTCGGCGATGCGCGTGACCGGACGCGAGCGCTGGTCGGCGGAAAATTCGTGGTCGCGATAGACCGTCAGGCCTTCCTTGAGGCAGAGCTGGAACCAGTCGCGGCAGGTGATGCGGTTGCCGGTCCAGTTGTGGAAATATTCATGCGCGATGATCCGCTCGATACTGGCATAGTCGGCATCGGTGGCGATATCAGGATCGGCGAGGACGTACTTGTCATTGAAGACGTTGAGGCCCTTGTTCTCCATGGCGCCCATGTTGAAATCGGAGACGGCGACGATCATAAAGATGTCGAGATCATATTCGCGGCCGAACCGCTCCTCGTCCCATGTCATCGAGCGCTTCAGCGCGTCCATCGCATAGGTAGCACGCGGCTCCTTGCCGTGTTCGACATAGATCTTCAGCGCGATTTCGCGGCCCGATGCGGTGACGAACGTATCCTCGACCACGCCGAGATCGCCGGCAACGAGCGCAAAGAGATAGCTCGGCTTCGGATGTGGATCGAACCAAGCGGCGAAATGCTTGCCTTCGCCATAGCCAGCACCACCGAGGAAATTACCGTTCGACAGCAGCAGCGGATTGGCGGCCTTGTCGGCGATGATGTTGACCGTATAGGGCGCAAGCACATCCGGGCGATCGGGGAAATAGGTGATGCGGCGGAAGCCTTCGGCCTCGCATTGGGTGCAGTAGACGCCGCTGGTGCGGTATAGCCCCATGAGCTGCGTATTGGCTTCGGGATTGATGACCGTCGTGATCGTCAGCTCGAAGGGCGCGCTTTCCGGCAGGTCCTTGACCGTCAGGCTGTCGGGCGTTGCCGTATAGTGTTCGGCTGGAAGTTCGGTCTGGTCGAGCAGCAGCCCCGAAAGAACCAGCTCGTCGCCATCGAGTACCAGCGGTGCCTTGGGATCAATGCCTTCGCTACGGTGAAAGATCAGCCGGGCTTCGACCTTGGTCTCCGTCGGATGCAGATCGAAGGTAAGGTCCACGCGTTCCAGAACGAAGTCGGTGGGACGATAGTCTGCCAGATGAACGATCTGGCCGGTGTCTGTTCGCATGGTCTATCCTGATCGGGCTGATACTGCGGCGGGCATTGATCCGGAGCAATGCTCTGGAGCGAAATTTGCCGCATCATTACATCGAAATCTGAACCAAAGTTAAAGTCATGTCATTGCGCCACTGCAATTTGTGTCGACGGCGAAAGTATTTGATCGAGAAGGTTGTGCTTCATTTCAGGTTGAAAGCCGCCTTGATCGTATCGTCGGCTTCAGTCTGTTGCACGACGACGCCATACCATCCGAGACCATCGTAGTCCTCATAGCCGAGCGTCTTGGCGTAGGCGACGATGGCGCCATTATTGTCGTAATAGCTTCCCCGCGTCGTGCCTTCGGGATTGGCAAGCGCGAAATGCGAGAACATGAGTTTCGGATCGCTGCAGGCGATCACGCGCTTCTTGCCGTCAAGCAGCATCACCACCGTCTTTTCGGCGACCTGTGGCGGCAGGTTGGCTTCCTTGTCGACAATCGCCTGTCCTTGATTCTGCCAGTCGAAGTAGACACCCAGCGCGCCGATCTGTCTGCCGTCCGACCGTCCGCCTTCGCGAATGCCGGTGGCATAGATGAGAGCATTCCGCCGCTCGTGAAACTCGCTCGGCCGGACGTCGTCGACGATATAGTCGTCGCCCGACCGGCAATTGGCTGCCGCCGTGAACCAGGGATCCGAGGCAAGATTGGCGCCGGCGAGCTTGCGCTGATAAGCGGGATTGGCCGAGGCGATGACCTGCCCCTTCATGTCGGTCACGACCAGATCGAGGTAGACCGTATAGAAGCGGTTGATGACGCCGAGCCGTTCGGCGGCAAAGGCGATGCGTTGCGGCTGAGGGTCCTGAAGCGCTTCCCACAGTGCCGTATCGGTCGCCCACCAGCGGACGTCGGCGGTGCGCTCGAAGAGATTGCGGACAATGAGCTGTACCAGCGTCTGGGCGAGATCGGTCAGGCGAACGCCCTCCATCTCGTCTACCAGCGCTTCAGCCATGCTGCGGCTGACACCGATGCGGCTGAGCACGTTATCCTGAAATTTGCTTGCGATATCGGTGGCGATCTGCGCCAGGCGTTGCACTTCGTTGGCGACCACGGCGAAGCCCTTGCCGGTTTCGCCGGCACGGGCAGCTTCGATCAGCGCATTGATCGCCAGAAGCTTGATCTGCTTGACGACGTGGGTGTTATCGGTGCTGAAGCGCTCGAGGTCCTTGCCGATGCCATCGGTCACGACGCGCATCGAGCGCGGTGTTACCGCATGCTGTTGAGAGCTCCGTTTCATCGATGGGGCTGCTGTCATCGGACTTAGACCTCGTAAACAGTAAAAGCTGAAGTAGTTGTTAGAAATACATGCTGCGCCGCAGAAACTATTGAGTTTCGGTGAAATGAAGTTGAAATATTATGGTTCTTAAAAGGTTAATATGACCTGT
The DNA here is from genome assembly GCF_014189535.1 of Rhizobium lusitanum. NCBI lineage: Bacteria > Pseudomonadati > Pseudomonadota > Alphaproteobacteria > Hyphomicrobiales > Rhizobiaceae > Martinezella > Martinezella lusitana. The sequence goes on from NZ_CP050308.1 coordinate 3,603,571, forward strand.
TATGAAGTAGCTATATCGTTTTGACCCAAAAAAGTCTTGGCCAAGGGGGCTGGCCGGTCAATCGACTGTTGACGGCACCGGGGGAGCGGGTGGCTCGCCACCGCGCACGGGGAGCGGAATGGACTGGAAATCGGTCTTGTCGATACGCCCTTCATTCGGCTTGCGCTTGGCGATGCGCCAGCCGGCGTAGCCTGCGTAGAGCGCGAAGGCCAGCGCCAGAAACCAGAGAAGGCCGGACGGGCCGGCGAATTCCATCAATGCGCCGCCGACCAGCGGGCCGGAGACGGTGCCGAGCCCGTAGAGCAGCATGATGCCGCTGGAGATGGTGACATATTCGTCGGGTGCTGCGCGATCGTTGGCATGGGCGACATTGAGCGCATAAATCGGGTAGAGTACGGTGCCGATGAAGAAGCCGGCAATATAGAGCGTCATCCGTGTATGCGCGTCGAACAGGGTCATGATGATGCAGGCAAGAACGCCGATGCCGCCGCAGACGATCATGACGTAGCGCCGGTCCACCAGATCGGAAATGCGGCCGATCGGCATTTGCGACACCGCGCCACCGGCGAGCACGCAGGCAAGCAGCGTCGCGCCTTCGGCGGTATTCATGCCGACATTCTGGGTATAGACGCCGCCAAGGCTGCTCCAGGTGCCGGAAAGGGCGCCCGATAGCAGCGAGCCGATGAAGGCGATGGGCGAGAGCCGGTAAAGTTTCGGCAGGTCGAACTTGGCCTCATGGATCGGCGTCGGCGACTTGGCGGTCGAGAGCGCTGTCGGCAGCATGGCGAGTGCGAAGATGATGCCGCAGAGGATGAAGAGCGAGGTATTGCTGGGATCGCCGAGCGGCACCAGATATTGCCCGCCGATCGAGCCGACCAGGCAGGTGATCATATAGACCGAGAAGATGGTTGCGCGGTTCTCGTTGTTGACCCGCTCGTTCAGCCAGCTCTCGATGATGAGATAGGCGCCGGCGATCCCGAAGCCGCTGATGCAGCGGAAGACGAGCCAGGCACGCCAATCGACCATCAGGGCGCAAAGCAGGATGCCGATGCTGAGCAGCGAGATCAGCGCACCGAACACGCGCACATGCCCCACCCGCCGTACGAAGCGCGGCGTGATGATGCAGGATATGGTGAAGCCGAAGGTATAGCCGGTGGCAATCACCGAGATGGTGAAGGTCGACCAGCCTTCCGCAACCGATCGGATCGGAACAACGAAATTCATCAGGCCATAGCCGATCATCATCAACAGCGTTGACAACATCAGACTGGCGATCGAGACGAGGCTGGCCAGCATTGGAACAGGATTCCGGACGAGTGGGTTGGAGCGCGCGCCGATTGCCGCCGTGCATCTTGCTCTAACCTGGCAATGAAGCGCGATCAATCGCGACGCTGTGTGACGCGGATGGTTGTTCCCGTCTTGGTCGGTGCGCCGACATGGAAAGGATGGTCGAAGGAAATGTCAGGAAAGTGATCTTTTGGTCAATTTCTTACGCCAATAACGTTTATAGCATGCTATGTTGTGCCATTGGCATACACAATGACGGCAGAGTTATGTAAGAATTAGAAAAAATCTTTTTCTATTGATATTTAAGAAGGGCGCCATAAGGAGGCCCGTTTGAGTTTTTCCGCGGAGCAGCTTGCTCGCCATCCCGAATTCATATCCTCCTTGCGCTTTCTGGCGGAGGCGCTGCGGAACCGTTATGACAGCGGACCGCGGATTGCACGCCTGCTGGCTTCGCAACAGCGCTGGCTTTTGACCCAGACGGCCTATGCGCTTCATCTGGAATACGACCCCACCGTGCCCGGTTCCGGCCTGACCGCTGTAGAGCTTCGCAATCTCATTACCCATTACCGCGTAGCAAGCCGCAATACCGTGCTGACCTATATTGAGGAACTACTGACCTATCGCTTCCTCTTTCCCGCTGCCGGCCTGGTCCTGCGCCCGCGGCGTTACGAGCCGGCGGAGATCAGCCACACAGCGATGTTCAGTTGGTTTCTCGCCAATCTTGCCGCCCTCGACCTGCTCGATAATGGCAGTCGTGCCGTAGCGCTTGCTGCCCATCCGGGGTTGTTCGATCTGGCGCAGCCGCGCATGGCACGCCGCTGCCTGGAGGAGGCGGCCTGGCGCGAGCCGCCGGAGCGTGTCGGCATGTTTCTCTGGACAGAGGCAGGCGGTCTCGTGGTCGACAATCTCATGTCCCGGCTGGACCCGGGCGCGGAGGCCGACGGTCGCATTGATCTTGGCCGTATCGACACGCGTGCGATGGCGGCGCAGTTCATGATGTCGCGCACCCATTTGCAGCGCCTTCTGCGCAAGGCCGCTGACCATGGCTGCATCGGCTGGTATGACGAGCCGAAGAAGACGCGGCTCTGGATGTCGCGTGACTTTCTCGATGAATATTGCAGCTGGCAAGCCGTGAAATTCGCTGCGGTGGACGAGGGGTTCGAATGGGCGCAAGCCGTTGTGGCGGGCGCCCTAACGAAGGAATGATCCGAAGAAAAAAAACGCCGGGCTAGGCCCGGCGCGCGCTTCATGAAAATTGATTATGAAAATTCGAAACGAAAAAGGGCGAGATCATTGATCCCGCCCTTTTTAAACTTACAGGGGAATGCCGGCCGCCGCTGCATATGCGGGGTTCATTTCGCGCTTCCCGACCTTATGCAGGCCACGGGAGCGCTCGAATTCTTCCGCCGCGCGCACGGCCGAGCCGATATGCCCAACGGTATCGAGGAGGGTAAAGAGGGAGCGAAATCCTACAGACATGATATGATCCTTCCTCAGCACTGACGAAAATCGGCAAATATGGCGGTCGGGCGGGCAACGCGCGCGGAAATCCCGGTGCCGCGAGCAATCATCTGCTCATTAGCGGCAATGCCGACGCTGCGATGGCCGTTGGTGGCGCGCGCAGGCTGGATAGCGCGGCGCAGGGTATCAAACCCGCAATGGATAGGTCGAAAACGTGCTGTCACGGCCTTGGTTCCTTTCAAAAGTCCTCCCAAGACACGCCTTGTATATTGCAGTGCAGCATTGATTTCGCAATACACGCAATTGGAGTGCTGCTATGCGGTATGCGCATGGCAGCTTTCATATTCCGTTAATACTGCAAAAAAATTAGCCTCTGGCTTCAGCATCGATGCGAGTTTTAAAGGCTAACAGGTCGTTCCAGGCCAATCGCTTGTTGATTGGGGCGGTGAGCAATTCCTGGGGGTGGAGGCTGGCGATCGCCGGTATCGCCCGGCCGGATATCGTCACCTCCCGCCATTGTCCGCGCAGGCCGTGGATCGTTTCATTGCTTCCAAAGAAGTGGCGGGCCGTGAAATTGCCGAGCAGCAGCAGGGCTTTCGGTTCGGCGAGCACGATCTGCCGCTCGATAAAGGGACGGCAGATCTCGATTTCCGGCGCCGACGGCGCGCGATTGCCCGGCGGTCGCCAGGGAATGACATTGGTGAGCAGGATATCGTCGCGCTTAAGACCGATGGCGACCAGCATCTTGTCGAGCAACTGTCCTGTTCGCCCGGCAAAGGGCGTACCCTCGCGGTCGTCATCGGCGCTGGGCATCGGGCCGATCACCATGACCCGGCCTTCGGGGGTGCCACTGGCGAAGATGGTCGAGCGGGCGCTGTTCTTCAGATTGCAGCTGTTGAAGGCTTCCAGCGCCGTCTTGAGTTCACTGAGCGACCGCGCGCTTTCGGCCGCGAAGCGAGCCTGCTCGACTGCCTGTTCGTCAGGAATGGCAGGTGCGTTGCGGGGCGCCGCTGCAGGAGCTGCAGCCTGCGGCGCTGCCTGACGACGCTCCGGTTGCTGTGTCGGCCGTGCTGCGGGTTGCTGCACCTCGACACGCGGCTGGGCCGCCCGCGTGCCCTGACGCGCGGCTTTCATCGCCTCGAACTCGGCGAAGCGATCGACGGCCTCCTCTTCGAGCAGCCACTCCACGCCCGCATCCGCATGAAAATGCAGAAGGGCGGCGAGTTCGGCTGGCGAAAGGTCGTTGGCGGAGATCATGGGTGAACTGTAACCAACCCGGCAAGGCAGGGGAAGTGCTGAGTTCCCTTCCTTCTCACGCCGTCCACTGACTGATGTCGTCGCGCTCGCCGATCAGGGCGAGACCATGGGCGATCGAGAGCAATTCGCCGCCGGTCTCGATCCGCTCCTGACCGAAGCGCTCGGTGAAGATGCGGCGCACGGCCGGCACGAAGGAGGTGCCGCCGGTGAGGAACACCTTGTCGATCGTGTCGGGCGAAGTGTTGCTCCTGGTCAGTACGTCATCCAGCGCGCCCTCGATGCGGGCGAGGTCGTCGGAGATCCAGCGCTCGAAATCGGTGCGGCGCACGGTCTTGCGGCCGGCCTTGCCAAGCGGCGGGAAATTGAATTCGGCTTCTTCTTCGGCCGACAGCGCCATCTTCGTCGCCGACACCGCCTGATAGAGCGGATAGCCCTCGTCATGCTCGACGAGATCGATAAAGGTCTCCAGCTTTTCCGGCTCGATGCTGCTGCGCACCAGCTTCTTCAGGTCGGCATATTCGCGCGAGGTCTTGAAGATCGAAAGCTGGTTCCAGCGGCCGAAATTGGCATAGTAGGAGGTGGGCACTTCCAAAAGCTTGTCGAAGCTCTTGAAGTAGCTGCCCTTGCCGATCTCGGGCGAGACGATGTTGTCGATCATCCGGAAGTCGAAATGGTCGCCGGCGATGCCGACGCCCGAATGGCCGATCGGTGTCGCCGTCAGCCGGCCGGCATGGCTCTCGAAGCGGATCAGCGAATAGTCCGTCGTACCGCCGCCGAAGTCGGCGACCAGCACGGTCGCATCCGCCTTCAGATGCTGGGCGAAATAGAAGGCGGCCGCCACTGGCTCGTAGACGTAATGGATTTCCGGAAAGCCGAACCGAGACAGCGCCTCATTGTAGCGTGCGGTGGCAAGCGAGGGATCAGGATTGGCGCCGGCAAAATGGACTGGCCGGCCAGCGACGATGCGGCCGACATCCGCCGGCCAGCCCTCGCCGGCATAGGCGCGCAGGCGGCGCACGAAGATCTCCATCAAATCCTCGAACGTATGGCGCTTGGCATAGATCAGCGTGCCCTGGAAGAGTGCGCTCGCCGCAAAGGTCTTGATCGACTGCAGAAAGCGACAGTCGCCCGGATTGTCGATGAACTGCCGGATGGCGGCATGCCCCGCTTCGACCTTCAGGGCCGCAGCCCCAAGCCCAGGATCCTTCATGAAGGATAGTGCCGTGCGCATGCTGTCCGCCGTGCCGGCCGCACTGGTGAAGGCGACCGATTGCGTTGCCGGGCCGTCGGCCAGAGCCAGAACCGTATTCGTTGTGCCGAAGTCAAGACCAAGCGCCCGAGCCATGCCCGCACTCCCTTCTGTCGAATTTTTGGAATGGGGCGAGGCCCCTCATCGAACGCGAGACGCGCCCTTGTCGTAAAGAGGGCGCGTCATGGCATGACTGGATTACGAGTGCAAGACTTGCCGAAGCAAAACGGGCGCCTTTTCGGCGCCCGTTGTCTGTCATTCGGCCGCAATGGCGGTCGGTCTTTCCTCTTCGTGCGGATGCTTGTCCTTGCGCTTGCCGAGGCGGCCGACGAAGTCGTTCAGGCGGTTCATCTCGAGGAAGATGACCGGCGTGATGAACAACGTCAGGATCTGCGAGACGACGAGACCACCGACGACAGCGATACCGAGCGGCTGGCGAAGCTCCGAGCTGGCGCCACCGCCAATAGCGATCGGCAAAGCACCGAGCAGGGCGCAGAAGGTCGTCATCATGATCGGACGGAAACGACGCACGCAGGCTTCATGGATCGCATCCGCCGGCGATATGCCGCTAGTGGATCGAAGCGTTTCCAGCGCGACGTCGATCATCATGATCGCGTTCTTCTTGACGATACCGATCAGCATCAGCAAGCCGATGAGCGCGATGATCGACAGGTCGAAGCCGAAGAGCTTCAGGGCGAGCAACGCGCCGAGGGCGGCTGCCGGTAGACCGGAAAGAATGGTCAGCGGGTGAATGAAGCTTTCATAGAGAACGCCGAGGACCACATAGATCGTCAGGACGGCAGCAAGGATCAGATAAGGCGTGCTGCCCTGCGACTGCTGGAAGATCTGGGCGGTGCCGCCGTAGGACGTGAAGACGTCCGCCGGCACATTGAGGTCCTTCTTGATCTGCTCGATCTGAGCGGTAGCGTCGCCGAGCGCCTCGCCGGCCGGCAGGTTGAAGGACACGGTGGTCGAAACGAGCTGTCCAGTCTGGTTGATGGTAACCGGCCCCGTCGTGCGTTGGACATGCGCGAAGTTCGACAGCGGAACGAGGGCGCCGCTTGCCGAAGCGATCTGGATTTCCTGAAGCTTCTGGTCATCCCAGGGCGCGCTGGTGTCATATTCGACGATGACGTCGTAACTGTCGCCCGTGGACTGGATCTGGGCCGCGGCGTAACCCCCGAAGGATTCTTCCAGCGTCGTGCGTAGCTGATTGTTGTTGATGCCGTAGGCCGCCGCTTTTTCGGTATCGACGACGATGTTGGCCTGAAGCGCGTTGTTCTGCTCGTCCGACGTCACGTCGGTAAAGCGCGGATCGCGACGCATGGTGTCTTCGATCTTGTTGGCCCAGAGGTTGGTCTGGTCGGCGCTCAGCGCCTGTACGACGAGCTGATACTGGCTGGCTGTTTGGCGGCCACCGAAGCGCAGGCTCTGCTGCGGCGTGATGAAGGCCTTGAGACCGGCGATCTTGCCGATGCTGGAGCGCAGTTCGCGCAACGTCTGATCCAGAGGCTCGCGCTGGTCCTTTGCCTTCAGCTCGACATACATCGTGCCATTATTCAACGGCTGTCGAGCATTGCCGCCGACGATCGACATGACATGGGCGACGGCGGAGTTTTGCTTGACGAGTGCGGCGGCTTGGTTCTGCAGGTCACGCATGGCCGGATAGGAAATATCCTGACGGGCCTGGGTCGAGATCGTCAGTCGGCCGATATCCTCCGTTGGGAAGAAGCTCGCCGGCAGCGCCATGAACAGATAGACCGAGAGACCGATCGAGCCGAGGAAGCAGAGAAGAACGATACCACGGTTACGCAGGCACCAGGCGACACCCCGGTCATAGCCGCGTTGGGTCCAGTCGAAGCCGATGTTGAAGATACGCACGGGTAGCGGTGGTCGGCTGTGGCCGCCGGACAGGCGAGAGCTGAGCATTGGCGTGACGGTCAGCGAGACGATAGCCGAAGACACGATGGCGATGGCGACCACCATGCCGAATTCGTTGAAGATACGGCCGACGACACCACCCATCAGAAGGATAGGGATGAAGACGGCGATCAGCGAGATCGACATCGAGATGATGGTGTAACTGACTTCCGCCGAGCCCTTGATCGCCGCCTGCAGCACCGGCATGCCTTCCTCGACATGCCGCAATATGTTTTCGAGCATGACGATGGCGTCGTCCACGACAAGGCCGACCGCGAGCGTCAGCCCCAGCAGGGAGATATTGTCGATACTGTATCCAAGCACATACATCATGCCGAAGGTCGAGATCAGCGACAAAGGCACGGCAAGGCCCGGAATGATCGTTGCCGTCAGGTGGCCCGTAAAGAGATAGATGACTAGGACAACGAGGCCGATGGTCAGCAGCAGCGTGAACTTCACGTCGGAAATGGCGTCACGGATCGGCTGTGCCGAGTCGTTCATGATCGTCGTTTTCACCGAAGCCGGGATTTCCGCATGCAATTGCGGCAGCTTGGCATTGATCGCATCGACCACGTCGACGGTATTGGCGTCCGGTTGGCGCTGGATGGCGAGGATGATCGCCCGCTTGCCGTCATACCAGGAGCCAGTATTGGTGTTTTCCACGCTGTCCTGGACGTCGGCGACATCGCTCAGGTGGATCGGCGCCCCATTCGGGTTGGCGATCACCAGCGAGCGAAATTCCTGGGCATTGGTGCGCTGGGTGTTCGCATTGACGGTCATGCTCTGCGAATCGTTCTGCAGAGTGCCGACGGGAACCTGGCTGTTGGCGTTAACGAGCGCGGTGTTGACGGTGTCGATGCCGATGCCGCGGTTCTGCAGCTTGTTCGGGTCGACTTCAACGCGCACGGCGTAGGTCTGCGCGCCAAACACCGTCACTTCGGCGACGCCCGGAAGGGTCGACAGCGACGGCGAAATGATGTCCTCGGCGATCTCGTCAAGCTTGCTGCGCGGCATCGTATCGCTCTGCACGGCCAGCAGCATGATCGGCGCATCGGCCGGATTGGTCTTGCGATAGCTCGGTGCGGTCGTCAGATTGTCGGGCAACTGGCGCGTTGCATGCGAAATCGCCGCCTGAACGTCGGCGGCGGCGGCATCGATATCGCGGTTGAGGTCGAATTGGAGAACGATGCTCGTGTTGCCGAGCGAGTTCGTCGACGAGATTTCGCTGATGCCGGGGATGGTTTCGAACTGCTTGATCAACGGCGTTGAAACCGAGGTCGCCATGGTCTGCGGGGAGGCGCCGGTCAGCTGCGCAGAAACGTTGACAGTCGGAAAGTCGACCTGGGGCAGGGCTGCCACAGGCACGAGCTGGTAGCCAGCCAGACCGGCCATGACCACACCCAAGGCCAGAAGTGTCGTTGCAACCGGCCGCTGGATACAGAAATTGGGGATCATTGCTGCGCTCCAACCGTAATCGTTTCAGTCTTCTGACCCGACTGGCCGTCAGCCGAGGCGACATTCTGAGACTTGTCATCGTTGAACTGTTCGACAACGCTCTGGCCGTCGTTGAGCTGCACCTGACCTTCGACCACGACGTGATCGCCTTCCGAAAGCCCCTTGGCGACGGCTGTGAAGCTACCGTTCTGGCGGGCGACGGTGACCGGCGTCATATGCACCTTATTGTCCTTGACGACGAACGCGTAGAAGCCTTCGGCGCCAGGACTGATCGCGACCGTGGGCGCGACGATCACGGGCTGGTTGTTGTTGAAGTGCACGACGATATTGACCGATTGGCCGGGCCAGATGGCGCCATTGGCATTGTCGAACTTCGCCTTGGCGAGGATGGTACCGGATGCGGCATCGACCTGATTGTCGTAAAAGCTCATTGCGCCCTGGCGCGACTTGCCTTGCTCCGACCGCGGCACGGTGCTGACCGGCACGGAGCCAACCTGCATCGCTTCTTCCAGCTCGCGAAGATGGCTCTCCTGCAGGTGGAACTTGACGTAGATCGGATTGTACTGCGCGATCGATACGATCGCGGTGCCGGGGCTCACATAGGCGCCGACGCTGAGGGCGACGTCGCCGAGGCGGCCATCATAGGGCGCGCGGATCTGGGTGTTCTCAAGCAGGACCTGATCGGAAGCGAGCTGCGCCTTGTCACCGTTGACTGTCGCTGCCGCAGTATCGCGCGACGCGACGGCCTGATCCACCGTCTGCTGTGTGCCGGCGCCGTTCAACAGGCTTTTGGCACGCGCGAGGGCCGATTCGGCTTGGGTAAGAGTCGCCTGATCCTTAGCCAGCGTTGCCTCGTCCTTGTCGACGGCGGCCTGAGCTGTGCGTGGATCGAGCTTGGCGATCAAGTCGCCGGCTTTGACCATGGCGCCGTCCTGGGCCTGGATCAACGTAATGATGCCGGATTCCTGCGCGGCGACCGTCGTCGTATCCTGCGCATCGGCCCAGCCGGTGGCGGTGACATCGTTGGCCAACGACGTTTTCGTGACGGCGACGGTTTTGACGACAGTAGCTGCGGCCTGATGTTTGCCATGTCCACCGGCGTCCGCCGTCTTGGCGCTATCCTCGGTCTTGGCGGAAGCCTTGTCGACGAAAGCGGACATAAAGGGAATACGGTCGCGATAGCTCCATACTGCGAAGGCGGCAATAACGAGAAGGCCGAGAGAGAGCCAGAATTTCTTCATATTTAAGAACCGGTCGAAGCGAGTTGCGGGAAATGCGATGACTTCGAAGTGGATTTATTGCGGCGCAAACAGAGACGTGTTTCGCTGCAACTTCTCACATCGCCGTTACCGCTAACGTTCGGTTATCCTGTCCCTATAACGCGAATTCATGAACGCTATTCCGCCGCAATTTATCACAGTTCGCGGTGGTGAAAAATTAAAGCTTGGAAAGCTTTGCCGATGCGACGCTTCTTGCAGCGCAGCAAATGATCGAAATGACTATTTTTTGATTGCCGCCATGTAATAAAAGCGAGCCGAAGCCGACTTTTGCTGAGTTTATCTTGAGACAGCGAGTCCGGTCGTCATGACGAGACTCGCCGTTACTCACGCAATTGTGTTGTCACGGCTGGTTTCAGAGCGTGTCTTCTAGCGCGTGAAAGTTGTTCTTTAGAGCGATCGCGCGGCGCCGCCATCGCAACGGATCATCGAGCCGGTTACATAACTTGCGGGTTCGCTGCAGAGGAAGGCCGCCGTGGCGGCAAATTCCTCGACGTGGCCGTAACGGCCGGCGGGAATTCGCTGCTGCCGCTCGGCGCTGATGTCCTCCAGGCTTTTGCCGCTGCGTTTGGCCGCCGCACTGTCAAGATCGGCCAACCGGTCGGTGGCGATGCTGCCCGGCAGGAGCATGTTCACGGTGATGCCATCCGCCGCCACTTCGCCCGCCAAGGTCTTGCTCCATCCTGCAAGCGCGGGACGCAGCGTGTTGGACAGTGCCAGATTGGAGATCGGCTCGATGACGCCGGAGGAGGCAACGGTGAGGATACGCCCCCATCCTTGCGCCTTCATGCCCGGTAACAGCGCATTGGTGAGCGTGATGATCCGCGCCACCATCGACAGGAAATAGGTCTCCAGCCGCTCGGCGGTCATGTCAGCCGTCGTCCCCGGCGTCGGCCCGCCGCTATTGTTGACGAGAATATCGAGGCCGCCGAGCTTGTCGGCGACCGCCTTGCTGACGACGTCCACGAAGTTGTCGTCGTTGAGATCGGCCCAGATCCAGTCGGCCCGGCCTTTGCCCTCGGCATTGATGGCCTTGCAATTGGCTTCCAGCCTCTCGCCGCTGCGTCCACAAAGCAGGACATTCGCCCCCTCCCGCGCCAGCGCCACCGCGATGCCGTGACCCAGTCCCTTGGACGAGGCGAGAACCAGCGCTCGCTTTCCCTTGATGCCGAGATCCATCCTGTTCATCCTTCACACTGTTTGAGTCTTTCAGGCGGAATTTATAGAGCGCTGCAAACCGCTTTTGAAAGTTGAATGCCACGAACGATCGCGAAATATGGGTTAAAATATTGACGTTAACGTAAGCGTCATTTAACTTCACTGACGCGTTGGGTGAATTGGAGGATTGCCTGTCGCTTCCCGGCTCGACAATCCTCTCCCGTTTTGAGAAGAGATAATCGAAATGGGGAAGACGCCCAAAGGGGACAAGGCCGCGCATCCGGTTCAATCGGAGCCTGGCCAATCGGAGAGAGTGAATGACTGACGCCAGCGAGCTGCCTGAACGCGAGAGCATGGAATTCGACGTTGTGATTGTCGGGGCAGGCCCTGCCGGGCTGTCGGCGGCGATCCGTTTGAAGCAGGTCAGTCCGGACCTGACCGTCGTCGTGCTTGAAAAGGGGGCTGAAGTCGGGGCTCATATCCTGTCGGGCGCCGTCGTCGATCCCATCGGCATCGATCGCCTGCTGCCGGGCTGGCGCGAGGAGGAGGGGCATCCCTTCAAGACCGAGGTGACGGCCGATCACTTCATGCTGCTGGGTCCCGCCGGTTCCATCCGTTTGCCGAATTTCGCCATGCCGCCGCTGATGAGCAATCACGGCAATTATATCGTCTCTCTCGGTAATGTCTGTCGCTGGCTCGCCGAGAAGGCCGAGGCGCTGGGCGTCGATATCTATCCCGGCTTTGCCGCGACCGAAGTGCTTTATAATGACGACGGCGCCGTCATCGGTGTCGCTACCGGCGATATGGGCATCGAGAAGAACGGCGAGCCCGGCCCGAACTATACCCGCGGCATGGAGCTGCTCGGCAAATATGTGCTGATCGGCGAAGGCGTGCGCGGCTCACTTGCCAAGCAGCTGATTGCCAAGTTCGATCTGTCGAAAGATCGTGAGCCACAGAAGTTCGGTATCGGCATCAAGGAGCTGTGGCAGGTCAAGCCCGAGAACCACAGGCAGGGTCTGGTGCAGCACTCCTTCGGCTGGCCGCTCGGCATGAAGACTGGTGGCGGGTCCTTCCTCTATCATCTCGAGGACAATCTGGTGGCCGTCGGTTTCGTCGTGCACCTCAACTACAAGAACCCCTATCTCTATCCCTTCGAGGAATTCCAGCGCTTCAAGACACATCCGGCCATTCGCGGCACGTTTGAAGGCGGCAAGCGTATTTCCTATGGCGCCCGCGCCATCACCGAGGGCGGCTACCAGTCGGTGCCGAAACTGACCTTCCCCGGCGGCGCGCTGATTGGCTGTTCCGCCGGTTTCGTCAACGTGCCGCGCATCAAGGGCAGCCACAATGCGGTGCTGTCGGGCATGCTGGCAGCGGACAAGATTGCAGACGCGATCGCGGCCGGTCGCGCCAATGACGAAGTCATCGAGATCGAGAACGAATGGCGTGCCGGTGATATCGGCAAGGACCTGAAGCGCGTGCGCAACGTCAAGCCGCTCTGGTCGAAGTTCGGCACGGCGATCGGCGTTGCACTCGGCGGCCTCGACATGTGGACCAACCAACTCCTCGGCTTTTCCTTCTTCGGCACGCTGAAGCACGGCAAGACCGACGCGCAATCGCTGGAGCCGGCGGCCAAGCATAAGAAGATCGACTATCCGAAGCCGGACGGCGTGCTCACCTTCGATCGTCTCTCCTCGGTGTTCCTGTCGAACACCAATCACGAGGAAAACGAGCCGGTTCATCTCAAGGTCAAGGACATGGCGCTGCAGATATCGTCCGAGCACGACATCTATGCCGGCCCGTCGACCCGCTACTGTCCGGCAGGGGTCTATGAATGGGTGGAGAAGGACGGCAAGGAGACCTACGTCATCAACGCCCAGAACTGCGTCCACTGCAAGACCTGCGACATCAAGGATCCGAACCAGAACATCAACTGGGTCCCGCCGCAGGGCGGCGAGGGACCGGTCTATCCGAATATGTGATCGGGATGCTGGAGACCGGGCGAGACATCTACGCGATACGCTTGGCTCGCCCGGACGAACTGCACCTGCTGGCCGCCATCGAGGTCGATGCTTTCTGGGCACTGCACGAGGCCGGCGCGGTCGCCTGCGAACCGACCTCCTTGCCGATTGGCGTGCTGAAGCAATCGCTCGAAGCGGATCTGTTGCTCGTCGCAGCCGACCAGTTGGACCAGCCGTTCGGCTTTCTTGCAGGCCTCGCGATGGCAGATGCTGTCCATGTTGCGGAAATCGATGTTATCCGGCACTGGCAGAAAAAGGGCGTTGGACGCCGCTTGATGCAGGCTGTCATCGAGACCGTGCGGGCGCGCGGCGCATCTGGCGTTACCCTGACGACGGACCGCCATGTACCCTTCAACGCGCCATTCTATGCCTCACTTGGATTCCGCATATTGGACGAAAATGAGAGATCGGCGGAATTGACGCGAATCCTGGAAAGGGAGGTCGAGCACGGCGCGGATCCGGCCCGGCGGGTTGCGATGGCGCTGTGGTTCTGAGCTATAATGGTGCGGCAATTCTGAGGTTTTCGGCAACGCGCTGAAGTCGTTTGTCGCGCGTCCAAAGATAGGTTCCTGGTGTCAGCATCGCGGCTGCGGCGAGATGAGCATCGACATAACCGATCCCCGCACCCTGCAATTTGTTGGTCCGGATGAAATAAAGGACGTCATCATCCGACGCCTTTGCAATCTGATACAGCCGGCTCAGGCTTCGCATCACAAGATCATATTGCCGCAGATTTCCAAGGCTGATCTCGCCGACGACGAAGGGGTGAACAAGAACTTGTTTCTGCTCCAACAGAGATTGGAGCCGGATGTCCAGCGAGTGAAAATGATCAATCCAGATCGACGTATCGACCAGGATCATTCGACGCCAAACTGACGACGAGGAGGGGCCGTAATATCCGGTTCCGAACCGCCAAGGCGTATCAAGGTTCTGGCGGCTTCGCGTTCCACAAGGGCTTTCAACGCTTCGCGCAGGATCGCCGAGGTCTCGGCCAAACCGGTAACCTCGCGTGCATCCGCGAGCAATTTGTCGTCGATGGCTACCGTGGTGCGCATTGATATGCTCCTTTGTCATCAAAATTAGCATCAGATGATGTCGCTTTCAATGCCGAAGGCTGCCGATGGCAGCCTTCAATGTCTAGCTCTGCGGATGGCGCGCTCATTTGCGTGACAGCAGTCCCGTCGACAGCGCGACACCCAGTCCCGTAACCACTGCCGCCGAAATCTCGGCGACACCGAGCGGCTCGCCCAGCAGCATCCCGCCGCCGAAGGTGGCAAGCACCGGGGTGATGGCGGTGAAGGCGGCGGCTTGCGTGCCACCGAGGGCCTGGACGGCAAGACCGTAGGCGAGGGTGGCGGCAAGGCCGGAAAGTAGGCCTTGGCTGACGACCTGCAGACCGATCTCAGGCAGCGGGATGGAGGCGAGTGAGCTGCCGAAGACGAAAGCCAGCACGACATGGATGAGGAATGACCAGACGGCGATGATGGCGCTCGACTGGATGGCGTTCAGGCCGGAGCGGCGGAAGGCGTGGGTATAGCCGGCCCAGAGCAGAGCGCCGAGTGGCAGCAGCGTGAAGCTGATCCAGGAGACATCGGCACCGGAAAGGCTGCGCACCAAAAGGATGACGACGCCGGCGACGATGCCGCCAAGGCCGAGCCAGCGGGTGATATCCGGACGCTCACGAAACAGCAGCACGCCAATCAGCGCGGCCGCCAGCGGCATCGAGCCACCGAGCAGAATGCCGGCCGATGCGGCGGGCGTGAAGTGAATGGCGAAGGTGGTCAACTGGAAAAACAGCGCGCCAGAGCCGCATACCATCAGCGCCAGCAGTTTCAGCGGAACGCCTTTCGGCAGAAGGCCTGTGCGCAGCCAGACAGGAGAAAGCACCAGTGCCGGAACACCGTAGCGGATCAGGCCGAGGTCGATCGTGCTCATCTGCGTCTCAGTGGTGTGGCGGGTGGCGAGGATCCAGTTGGCCCAGATCAGCACTGTGATGATGGCGCCGGCATAGCCGATCGCGGTGGGCATTGTCTTGCGGGAGGAGAAAGCCAAAGTGGTCATCGACGTATCCTTTCTAACCGTCCGGATCATCATCCGGTTGAAGAAAAGATAACGCCGAAGGCCGAGGCATGTCCTTGCTAGTTATGGCTCCAGAAACATGCTATGAGCAATAATCTGCCAATATAGGCAATTGGATTTCTCAAAGATGCCAAAACTGGATAAATTCGATATTGCCATCCTTAACTGCCTGCAGGAGGATGCGCGCGCAACCAATGTCGAGATTGCCGAGAAGGTGAACCTCTCTCCGTCACCCTGTCTGAGGCGGATCCGCAATCTGGAAAAATCTGGTCTGCTGCGCGGTTACCGCGCCGATATCGATCGCAAGGAAGTGGGTCTCGGTTTGACGGTTTTCGTCGAGCTCAAGGTTGGGCACCACTCGAAGGAAAATTCCGAGGCGCAGCAGGCGGCATTGCTGGCGATCCCCGAGATCGTCGCCTGCCATTTGATTTCAGGAACGGCTGACTTTCTGGCCGAAGTCGTAGTGGAGGATCTGGCTGCCTATGAAAAGGTGATGTCGGAAAAGCTTCTGGTGTTGCCCGGCGTATCCGACCTGCGCTCGAATTTTGCGATCCGCACTCTCAAGACCAATGGCGCCTTGAAGCTGCGTCCGCCGGTCTGAAACGAAAAAGGGGCCGATACCGGCCCCTTCGATGTCGCGATTTCGATTGTCTTCAGAGCATCGTGCCGCTGAGGATCAGCAGCGCGACTGAGAAGTAGATCACCAAGCCGGTCACATCGACCAGCGTTGCAACGGCCGGAGCCGAGGCGCTGGCTGGATCGAGCCGCAGCCTCTGCAGCAGGAACGGCAGCATCGAACCTGCAAGCGAGCCGAAGGTGACGATACCGATCAGCGCGGCAAAGACGGTCAGGCCGACCAGCTGCCAGTGCGGGCCATAGTCGAACAGGCCGATGGTCTGCCAAAGCACGACGCGGGCGAAGCCGACAAGGCCGAGGATGGAGCCGAGCACCATGCCGGTCGGCAGTTCGCGCAGGGCGACGCGCCACCAGTCGGAAAGCTTGAGCTCGCCAAGCGCCAGTGCCCGGATGATCAGCGAGGTCGCCTGCGAGCCGGAATTGCCGCCCGAGCTCATGATCAGCGGGATGAACAGCGTCAGGACGACGGCCTTTTCCAATTCGCCTTCGAAATGCTGCATGGCGCTTGCCGTCAGCATTTCGCCGAGGAAGAGGGCGGCGAGCCAGCCGGCGCGCTTGCGGATCATGCCCACAAAGCCGATCTTCATGTACGGCTGGCCGAGGGCCTCCATGCCGCCGAACCTTTGCGCGGCTTCCGTGTTGTCGGCAATCATCGTGTCGATGACGTCATCGACGGTGACAATGCCGAGCATGCGACAGTTTTCATCGACAACCGGCAATGCCAGCAGGTCGTGGCGGCGAATGAGGCGAGCGACATCCTCCTGTTTCATCAGGGGAGGCGCCGTGACCGGCGTACCCTTCTGCGCGACCGTCAGGATACAGGCGTCCGGCTCGCCGGTGATGAGGCGGCGCAGTGTCACCACATGCAGCAGCGCCTGCGTTTCGTCGTCCAGCACGTAGATGGCATAGACGGTCTCGCGGGAGCGTTCGACCTTGCGAACATGGTCGAGCGTCTGGGCAACGGTCCAGCTGGCGGACGCGCTGACGAATTCCGTCGTCATGATGCCGCCTGCCGTGCGCGGCGGGTAGCCCATCAGGCCCTGGATCGCGACGCGAACCGGCTCGTCAAGGGTGGCAAACAGCCGAGTGCGCGCCTCGCTATCCAGCTCCAGCAGGACGTCGGCCACGCGGTCGTTGGACATGCCGTGCAGCAGTCGCGCGGCGTCGGCATCGGTCATGACCTCGAGAATGGCGGAGGCGTTGCGAAGTTCCGGCCGGTCGAGGATGCGAACGGCGCGTTCCTCCGGCATTTTGGCGAGGATGCGTGCGGCTTCTTTCGCGTCGATAGCATTCAGCTGCTCGACGCGTTCCGCGATGGTGACGGCGCGGTTGTTATTGATGAACGCACGAGCGGCATTGCCGGCTCGCACGGGAAGGCTGTTGATGTTCATAATAGCTCGCCTTTCCAGTCGATCTGCCGTCGTGGCGGATCGTGGCGAGCCGACAGGAGTCGGTTACTGCACGAAGGCCACTGACGGCAAGGGCAATCGACTACTACTGTCGCTAGGCATCGTAAGATGGCTCCGGTTAATCGGTATGGAAAACGCTGTTCCCCACATGGGGGCAGAAGTCGCTCCGAAGTGGCGAAAAGTCAAGTGGGCGAGACGGTTAATGCCATAATGTCGCAGTAAAAATTCGATTGCGCAGCCAACGGCTTTTGCATTGCAGCAATCACTATTTCAGAAGGACCAAAAATGGCTTGGCCGGGCGGTTTGCACCCGGCCGTGTGAGCGAATGAATGAGCCTCAGAAGCCGGCCAGAACGACCTTGCCCTTCATTTTGCCGGTCTCGACCAGCGCATGTGCTTTCTTCAGGTTGGCGGCGTTGATCGTGCCCAGCGTTTCGGTGAGCGTGGTTCGGATCTTGCCGGCATCGACCAGTTCGGCGACCGTGGTCAACAGCCGGTGCTGCTCGATCATGTCGGCCGTGTTGAAGAGCGGGCGGACGAACATCATCTCCCAATGGATCGAGATCGCCTTGCGCTTAAAGGGGACGATATCGAGCACCTTCGGATCGTCGATCAGCCCCAAGCGGCCCTGTGGCGCGATGATTTCCACGATCGAGGCGATATGATCGCTGGTGTTGGTGGTCGCGAAGACGAAGGCCGGGGCGCCGATGCCAAGGGCTTCGATTTGAGGCGCCAATAGCTTGGAGTGATCGATGACGTGGTGGGCGCCGAGTTCCTTCACCCAAGCCTGGGTTTCCGGCCGAGAGGCGGTGGCAATCACGGTCAGGCCGGTCAGTGCCCGAGCGATCTGGATAGCGATCGAGCCGACGCCGCCGGCACCGCCGATGATGAGGATGGCATTGGCGGCACCCGGGACAGGGTCCTGAACCTTGAGGCGGTCGAACAATGTCTCGTAAGCGGTGATCGAGGTGAGCGGCAGGGCAGCTGCCGCAGCGAAATCGAGGCTCTTCGGCTTGGCGCCGACAATGCGCTCGTCCACCAGCTGAAACTCGGCGTTCGAGCCGCCGCGATTGATGGCGCCAGCGTAGAAAACCTCGTCGCCGGGCTTGAACATGGTGACATCGGGACCGACTGCCTTGACGACACCGGCGGCATCCCAGCCGATCACCTTGTATTCGCCTTCGGCGGGGGCGGCGCTGGCACGGACTTTGATATCGACCGGATTGACGGAGACAGCCTTGATTTCGACCAGGAGATCGCGGCCCTTGGCTTCGGGTGTCGGGAGATCGACGTCGAGAAGCGACGTCTCGGCGGAAATCGGCTGGGGGATCTTGTAAGCGACGGCACGCATGGCAAAGCTCCTATATTCGTTGCACAGGATCCAGATGCGTCTTATGTATGGAACATACAAGAATGCACAAATTCTGTACGTAGTACCTAAAAGGATACTGTCGATGTCACTACCCCGCGCCAAGCTCGTCGGGAATTTCCCCGGTTGCCCGGTCGAGGCGACGTTGAGCCTGCTCGATGGCAAGTGGAAGGGCGTGATCCTGTTCCATCTGATGGAAGGGACGCTGCGTTTCAATGAGATCCGCCGAAAGCTGCCGTCGGTGACGCAGCGCATGCTGACGAAGCAGCTACGGGAACTGGAAGTGTCCGGTCTGGTCTCGCGTACCGTTTTCCCGGTCGTGCCGCCACGCGTCGACTATGCGCTGACGCCACTTGGCACCAGCCTGGAACCGCTCATCAAGGCGATGGCCGTCTGGGGTGAGGAAAATGTCCTCTGCCATACCGGCAAGCAGGAGGTGCGGCTTTCGCCAGCCTCATGCACTCCGGCTGTTGCGCTCCAGGGCAATTGAGATCCCGAAGACAACAAGGCCGAGGACAGAGAGGACCGCGCCGACATAACCGGTCGCAGCCGCGGTAAAGCCCCAGGCAATCACCATGCCGCCGAGCCAGGCGCCGAGCGCATTGGCGATGTTGAAGGCGGAATGATTGGAGGCGGCAGCAAGCGTCTGTGCATCTGCGGCGACATCCATCAGCCGCGTCTGCACGGCAGGGCACGCGGCAAAGCCGCAGCCGATCAGGAAGACACAGAGACAGAGCATTATCGGATTGGCGGCGGTCAGCGAAAACAGCGTCATGACGATGACGTTGAAGACCATCATGCCGCCGATCGTGCCCTTGATCGATAGGTCGCCGAGGCGCGAGCCGACGACGTTGCCGACATTCATGCCGATGCCGAAGAGCGCCAGCACGACGGGCACCATGGCGGTACCCAGACCGGCAACTTGCGTTGTTGTCGTCGCGACATAGCTGAAGACCGAGAACATGCCGCCGAAGCCGACGGCTGCGATGCCGAGCGTCAACCAGACTTGAATGCGCTTGAGTGCGCCGAGCTCGCGGGTGATGCTGGCGCCTTCCTCAACCCGGTCCTTGGGCAGGAACAGGGCGATCAGCAGCATGGTCGCGAGGCCGATGCCGCCGACCAGCATAAAGGCAGCCCGCCAATTCAGGATCTGGCCGAGGAAGGTGGCGATCGGCGTGCCGATCAGGGTAGCGATGGTAAGGCCGAGCATGACCTGGCCAACGGCACGGACGCGACGATGAACCGGCACCATCGAGGCGGCCACGAGTGCTGCAACGCCGAAATAGGCGCCATGCGGCAGGCCGGTGATGAAACGCAGGGCGGCGAAGCTCTCGAAGCTCGGAGCGAAGGCGCTGGAGATATTGCCCGCCGCGAAGATCGCCATCATCAGAAGGAGCAGCGTGCGCCGCGCCATCTTGGCGGCGAGAACGGCGATGATCGGCGCGCCAACGACAACGCCGAGCGCATAGGCACTGATGACATGGCCCGCCTGCGGAGTGGAAACGCCGAAGGTATTGGCGACCTCGGGCAACAGCCCCATGATGACGAATTCGCCGGTGCCGATGCCGAAGCTGCCGACCGCGAGAGCCAACGTGACGAGCGCGATCGCAGCACGCGACGGCGTCTCGAGGACGGATTGGGAATCGATGACGTCGGCGGTGATATCGCTCACGAAAACTCCATGTCGGCGATCATGCAGAAGCGCCGCGAGGCAGGCAGCGAAACCTGGGATAGAGGCTTCGGGCACAGCATAGAAACTGAAAAGATCGGGAAGGCACGAACATGCCTCGCGCGATAGTATGTTTGGTGCCATACCTCTGTCGCGTGCGTTTTTTGCAGTGCAGCATACCGCTTCACGCATAAGTACTTGCGCATCCTCGCCCACCAGCCACTCGCCGTCTCGGCCGCAACTGGCATCGAATGCTTGAAATCGTGGCGGTTGGAACCATCTGTGAAGGAGCAGGCGTGGGGATCAGCTCCTTCCTGAAACCCATTTGGTGAGAAAACCGAGAGCTTTTATGAAACTGATCGGCTTTTTCAACCGCGATGGCGGTACGTTCAAAACCACGGACATGGCCGCCTACGAAAAGAAGGCGGAGCAGGTTTTCCGGGATGCCGGGCATGATTTCGAGGGTCTGGTCGTCTCGGGCGGAGAAGTGGTGGCGGCGATGGAGCGCGCGGCGCGACGCGACGATATCGACGGCATCGTTGCCGGCGGCGGTGATGGTACGATCTCGGCGGCAGCCTCCGTCGCCTGGAAAAACGGCGTCGCGCTCGGCGTCATTCCGGCCGGAACCATGAACCTCTTTGCGCGGTCGCTGAAGCTGCCGCTCGATATCTGGCAGGTGCTGGACGTGCTGGCGACCGGGGAGGTCGAGCAGGTCGATATCGGCAGCGCCAACGGTCGGCCCTTCATTCACCAGTTTTCCGCAGGCCTGCATGCGCGCATGGTGCGTTACCGCAACGCCTATACCTACCGCTCGCGCATCGGCAAGATATCGGCCAGCACCCGCGCCGCCTTCGGCGTCATCGTCAACCCGCCGGAGTTCGCCGTTGATTTCGAAGTGGAAGGACGTCGCGAGCACCGGCATGTCTCGGCGATTTCGGTTTCCAACAACCCCTATGGTGCCAATGCACTGCTTTATGCCGACGATCTGCGCAGCGGCGAGCTTGGTTTTTATACGGCAAGGCCGCTGCGGCCGCTGGGCGTCGCCCGGCTTGCCGTCGATATGCTGCGCGGTCGGTTCCGCGAGAACGCCGATGTCATGGTCATGCATACGCGGGAAGTACACCTGCATTTCCCGAAGCTGCGCAGCCTCGCCAATTGCGTCATGGACGGCGAGCTTCTTCCGCTGCAACGCGATGTCACGCTCAAGCTTCATGCCGGCGAACTGAAGGTGATGATCCGGCAGGGCACGGCGACGCGCGCCGCCGAGGAAGACACGGCTCGCAGCGCGATCGTCTGAAATTGATCAAAGCCGCGGCAGATAGGTCCGGTAATCGAAGTCGGAAACGGTGCGCAGGTGGCTGATCGCTTCCTTGCGCTTCGTGTCGCCATAGAGCTTCTGATATCGCATCCCGAAAATATCGGCGATGAACGGGGAGGTGCTGAAGCGCTCGACGGCGGTGAGGAAGTCATGCGTCAGTCGTGGCGCATCGGCCGGCACATGGTTTGGTGTTGTCTCTTCGCCGGGATCGAGATCGTTCTCCAGCCCCAGCAATATGCCGCCGAGGATTGCCGCCAGCATCAGGTAGGGATTGGCATCGGCGCCGGCGACACGGTGTTCGATACGCGCGCCCGGTCCATCCTTTTCGGGAATGCGTATGGCGGTCCCGCGATGGCCGTAGCCCCAGGTGAGGTCTATCGGCGCAAACGAGCCCGGCTGGAAGCGGCGATAGGAATTGGCATAGGGCGCAAAGACCAGCTGCGCATCCAGCAGAGTCTGCAGCAGGCCGGCAGAGATCGATTTCAGTTTCACCGGCTCGCCGCCCTTAGCGTCGAGAATATTGTGGCCCTTGTCGTCGATAATGCTGGCATGCACATGCAGGCCGGAGCCGGCATGGTCTGTATAGGGCTTCGCCATGCAGGTCGATTTCAGGCCGTGTTTGCGTGCCGCCTGTTCGGCCACCCGTTTCAGGAGGATGCAATCGTCGGCGGCGGCCAGCGCATCCGGGCGATGCAGCAGGTTGACCTCGAATTGGCCGGGGCCGAACTCCGCGGTGGTCGCATCGGCCGGTAGGTTCTGCGCCTTGGCATAGGCGCGCAGGGTTTCGAGATAGTCGCCGAGCAGGTCGACAGCATCCATGTCGTAGAGCTGGTAGCCGTTCGGTTCGCCGCGATACATCAGCGCCGGCGGCGGCGAGGGGGTGCCGCGTTCGCGCCAGTCGCCGGCAAGCAGATAGAATTCCAGCTCGGTCGCGACCACGGGCGTCAAGCCGAGCGCCTTGTAGCGTTCGAGGACGGAGCTGAGGATCGCGCGCGGGTCCTGGAAACTCGGGCTGCCGTCGAGCTCATGCATGGTGGCGAGAACCTGTTTCGATCCCGGCGGCGCCCAGGGCATGTCGGCGAGTGTGCGCGGATCGGCGACGCAGATGCCGTCGGGGTCGCCGATGGTCATCGACAGGCCGGTGATCTCGTCATTGTCATAGCCCCAGATATCCAGCGATTGTGTCGAGGTCGGCACGCGCACCGCGCCACTCAAGACCTTCTTTTCGGCCTCGATGGGGATCTGCTTGCCGCGAAGGCGGCCGTTCATGTCGGCGATCAGCACTTCGATGCGTGCCGTACCCTTGGTCGCGTTGTCAGCCGCCATGCCCTTGTCATTCCCCGATGCTCACGTCATGGTCGTAAACGATCGAAGCCAGCCTTTCAATCGGATAGGGATTCTGCAAACGATGCCCGACACTTCCAGCCGCTCCAATCTCGCCGCCATCGATGCCGCTCATCATCTCCATCCCTTCGCGGACATGAAGAAGTTGAACGCCGACGGCGCGCGGATCATCCAGCGTGGCCAGGGCGTCTATATCTTCGACAGCAACGGCAAGAAATATCTCGATGGCTTTGCGGGGCTCTGGTGCGTCAATATCGGCTACGGGCGAACGGAGATCGCCGATGCCGCCATCCGGCAGATGAACGAGCTGCCTTATTACAACACCTTTTTCGGCACGACGACGACGCCGGTGACGCTGCTGTCGCAGAAAGTCTGCGCCCACGCCGGCCCGCACTTCAATCATGTCTTCTTCACCAATTCCGGCTCGGAAGCCAACGACACCTGGTTCCGCATGGCGCGCGTCTACTGGAGCGCTATCGGCCAGCCGGCGAAGAAGACCGTTATCGCCCGCAGGAACGGCTATCACGGCTCCACCGTTGCCGGCGCCAGCATGGGCGGCATGAAGTACATGCACGAGCAGGGCGACCTGCCGATCCCCGGCGTCGTCCATATCGGGCAGCCCTATTGGTACGGCGAAGGCGGCGATCTCTCGCCGGAGGAATTCGGCCTCAAGGTCGCCCGCGAGCTGGAAGAGAAGATCGATGAGCTGGGCGAAGACAATGTCGCGGCCTTCATCGCTGAGCCGGTGCAAGGGGCAGGCGGCGTCATCATTCCACCTTCGACCTATTGGCCGGAAATCGCCCGTATCTGCAAGGCGAGAAACATTCTGCTGGTCTGCGACGAGGTGATCTGCGGCTTTGGAAGGCTCGGCTCCTGGTTCGGCTACCAGCATTTCGGCGTCGAGCCCGATCTTGCTCCCATCGCCAAGGGCCTGTCATCGGGCTATCTGCCGATCGGCGGCGTGCTGGTCAGCGACCGCATCGCCGATGTGCTGATCAACGATGTCGGCGAGTTCAACCACGGCTTCACCTATTCCGGCCACCCGGTCTGCGCCGCCGCCGCCTTGGAAAATCTCCGGATCATCGAGGACGAACAGCTGATCGAGCGCGTCCGCGACGACATCGGTCCCTACTTCGCCAAGGTGTGGGGCGGTCTTGCGGACCATGAGATGGTTGGCGAAGCCGTCAGCATCGGGCTGATGGGCGCGCTGCAGCTCGCCGCCGACAAATCCACCCACCGCCGCTTTGAAAAGCCGGATGCGATCGGCTCGGCAGTGCGCAATCACGCTTTGACCAATGGTCTTGTGTTACGCGCCACCGCCGACCGCATGCTGGCCTCGCCGCCGCTGATCATCAGCCACGATCAGGTGGACGAGATGGTCCGGATCACCCGGCTGGCGCTGGATGCCGTCTGGGCGGACGTCAGAGCGTAGTCAGCTCTTATCCGGCAAGGATGGCGCATCCCACTTGCCCGCCTTGTGCAGGGCAAGCGTCAGTGCCGCGACATGAATGACCTGGATCATCTTGCCCTCGAGCGCCAGCCCGATAGCCTGCCGGATCGGCATGCGAATGAGGCGGATGCGCTCGGTCGGATCGTCCGAGGGCTTCGCGGTGAGTTCGACATTGCGGGCAAGTACGATGTGGCAAAGGTTGGTGTGGGTAGCAGGGTTGGCGGCAAGGCTGCCGACATGCTCCCATTCAGGAGCAGAGAGCCCGGTCTCTTCCCTCAATTCTCGCGCCGCCGCCTCGACCGGACTGGCATCGCTCGCGTCAATAGCACCGCCCGGCAGTTCCAATGCGACGACACCCAGACCGTGGCGATATTGTTGGACCAGATAGATGTTGTCCTCGGCATCAAGCGCCACCACTTCCACCCAGTCTGGATATTCCAGCACATAATAGGGCGCAATCTCCACCCCCTCCGCCGTGACGCAGGCGTCAGCTCGGACTTTCAGCCACCGGTCGTGCAGCAGCTGGGTGGAGCTTTTAACCTGCCATGGTGGAAGATCGGCGGAGTCAGGCAGAGCGTTCTCAGGCGTGTCGGTCGGGTTCATCAGCGGTTCCAGCGTTGAAATCGAGCAGCAGTCCCCGCGGATCGAATGGTCGACGGTTATTTCGGGTAGACCCAAGCATAGGCGAAGGACATCGTATCACCGGGTTTGCCGCTCATATACTGAACATCCGCGAGCTTGACCTCCGGTGAGGCATATTGCGGACCGAGCGTGTCATGCAGCCAGTTGGTCAATGGCGCCGGCATTCCCGCGCCGTCGCTTCTCGGCTGCCAGACGACAAGGATCGGCCGGTCTGCGGTCCACACATAGTCTGCCGTCAGATTTCCGAAGAAGAGCGACATGGTCGGCACATCGGGCAGCTGCAAATGCAGATTGCCTGCCGGTAACCAATTATCCGTCAGCATCAGCCCCGGCTTCTTGCCTTCCGTCTCGACGACCTGGCGAACGAAGGTGGGGTAGGGGCTGTTGTAATGCTCATAGGAGCCGAAGAGCAGCGGAAAGGTAGCGCAAACCCAAAGCAGCACCGGGACGAACAACATCATGGCCAGCGGGACAAAGAAGAAGCGCTTGCCGAAATCCGCCGCCTTGACGCCAGCCACGTCCATCTTCAGGCAGACATAGATCGGCAGCAGGAACAGAAATGGCATCAGCCAGCGGTCCCGAAGCGCCGTCATGCCGATGGCGATGATCAGGATCAGCACTAGCGCGGCGATCACGGCGAACAGGACTTCAAAAAAACGCGTCCATTCGTTCGACTGCCGCAAGTTCCCGAAGAAGCTCTTCCCGAAGACGAGCCAATAGACCAGGAGCGTCGGCGCGACGATGACGACGACCAGCTTCACGAATTCCAGTGGTCCCTTCAGCAGCTTGGTAAAGGCACTTTTGGGTGCATTCTGCCCCATGATCCCCAAGGTGCGCCCGGAGGCGATGTCGAGATTGTGGATCAGCCAAAGCCCGTGTGGCAGGAAGGTCAAAGCGGCGATCAGCAGGGTCAGCAGGAAACGTTTGTCGAAGATGCGCGCACGGCCTTGCGGATGCATCAGGACCGCGACGGTGGCGGCAGCGGCAAGCAAAGCGAAATTGTATTTTGACAGCATGCCGATGCCGAGCGCTACGCCGGTGAGTACGTAGGAGCCTGTGCTGGGTGCCTTCAGAGTGCGGATCGTACCATAGAGAAAGAGATTGATGGCCAGGAGCTGTGTCACCGTATGCGTCAGGTCGCGCTGCGCCTCCCAGAACAGCTGTGGCATCGTCAGTAGCGACAGCGTGGCGATCGCCGCGAACACCTTGTCCGACAGCACCTCCTTCGCCAGCTTGTAATAGCTGAAATAGACCAGGAACAGGACGACATTCTTGACGATGGAGATTGTCGTCAGCGACAGGCCGAAGATGGAGACGACCAGCGCCTGCACCCAATTATAAAGCGGCGGCTGGGAATCGTAGCCGAGCGTTAGCCATTGCGAGAACAATGCCTGCTGCGACTCGTCGTATCGCATGCCATGTGGCATGACGAGCCGCACCGCGAACTCGAGAAGGAAGTAACCGGCAAGCAAGAGGATAATAGCATCTGGCCGGCGGACCAGAAGTCTATGCATCCAAATCATTCCGATCGAATATCTTGCGGACGATATAATTCGGGGACAGATCGTCGCGATAATAGATGCGGGCGATCATTTCCGAGAGAATGCCCGTCGTGATCATCTGCACGGACGACAGCAGCAGCACGATGCCGACCAACAGCAGCGGCCTGTTGCCGATATCGTCGCCGAAGATGAACTTGTCGATGAAGAGCCAGAACAGCACTATTGCGGCAAGCGCCCCGAGGCCGAGGCCGAGAGAGCCGAAGAAATGGCCCGGCCGCGCCTTGTAGCGCATGAAGAACATCACCGACAGAAGATCGAGAATGACGCGGAAGGTGCGCGAAATCCCGTATTTCGACGTGCCGTGCTGGCGCGCATGATGCGTAACGGCGACTTCGCCGATGCGCGAGCTCGGCACGACGCCGGCGACCCAGGCCGGGATGAAGCGGTGCATCTCGCCCATCAGCTTCACCTGCTTGATGATCGTGGCGCGGTAGATTTTCAGGCTGCAACCATAATCGTGCAGCTTGACGCCGGTGATGCGGCCGATGAGATAATTGGCGCACCAGGAGGGGATCTTGCGCAGGAAAAGTCCGTCCTGGCGGTTTTTGCGCCAGCCGACGAGCAGGTCGAGCTGCCGCCGTTCCAGCTCATCAACCATCGAGGGGATATCCTTCGGGTCGTTCTGAAGGTCGCCGTCCATGGTGGCGATCAGCCGGCCGGTGGCGGCGTCGATGCCGGCCTGCATGGCGGCGGTCTGCCCGAAATTGCGCTGAAGCTCGACGATACGCAGCTTCAGCCCCTCGCGTCCGAGCGAGCGGCGTGCGTTGGCAAGCGTGGCGTCCGTGCTGCCGTCGTCGATCAGGATCAGTTCCCAGGGCTTGGTGAAATTCACCATGGCCGAACAGATGCGCTCGATCAGCGGTTCGACGCTTTCTTCCTCGTTAAAGACCGGCACGACCAGCGAAAGCTCAAGGGCGCTTGTCGTGTCTGCCAGGGAGAGGATCGACTCTGCCGTTGTCTGCAACTGTTCTTTCTCCTAAAAGACCGACAGAACCTGCCGGACGGAGCGAGCGACATGTCCGGCGTCTGCCTCCGCTCGCGTTGGGTGCTCTACTACATGAAGACTCCGATGGTTGCCAGCCGACAGAGCTGGTTTATTCGCAACCGCATGACGCTGCTCACGCTTGCCGTCGTGCTTGCCTATGCCGCCTTCATCGAGTGGTTCTGGGGCTGGAGCTCGATCCTGGCGCAATGGGGCAAGGTCGGCGCCCTGCCCATCCTATTGGCGCTGGCGCTTCTGACCGGCACCTATTTTCTGCGCACCTGGCGCATCTACGACTATTTCCCAAAGGAGACTGGCGGCCATTTCGCCGCACTCTTCCGCGTGACGCAGATTCACAATCTCCTCAACATCATGATGCCCTTCCGTGCCGGCGAGACCAGCTTCCCCGTGCTGATGCGCTCTGAATTCGGCATTCCGCTGGCGCGCAGCACTTCGGCACTGTTTGTCATGCGGCTGTTCGACCTGCATGCGCTGCTGGCCGCAGCCGGTATCGGCCTTGCGCTTGCCTCGCCCTATCCGGCGCTTGCCTGGGTCGTGTGGGTTGCCTTCCTGCTCCTGCCGGTTGCCGGCTTTGCTCTGCGCCAGCCGTTGATCCGCTTCGCCGCCAATGCTTTGCCGAAAAAGGCGCAGGGGCTGGTGCATGAGCTGGAACGCGGCTTGCCCGCCAATGCTGGTGCCTTTGCCCGCGCCTGGCTGACGACGGTGGTCAACTGGCTGGTGAAGGTCGCCGTACTTGCCTGGGCGCTCGGCCTGATGAATGTCACGCCGCTCTCGGCCAGCTTCGGCGGTGCGCTCGGCGGCGAGCTTTCGTCGGTATTACCGGTACATGCACCCGGCGGCGTCGGCACCTATCCGGCCGGTATCACTGCCGGCGCGATGGCCTTCGGGGCATCGGGCGAAAAGGCCGCCCTCGACAATCTGGCGCAGGCCAGCATAAACGCGCATCTGCTGATCGTGGTATCCGCGCTGACCGGGACAGCGCTCGGCCTGCTCGCCTCCAGGAAACGCGCCTGACCGGGCCTACTGTCCGGTCTTGTCGGCAAGTTCGGCCAGTCGCTTGCGCAGGAAGGCTTGCTCAGGCGCCTGATGGCAAAACGAGAGCGCGGTTTCGTAAGCTTGTCGAGCCTCGTCTTTGCGGTTGAGCTGGCGGAGGAAGTCGGCTCTTGCCGCGTGGGCGAGGTGATACCTAGCCAGCCGATCCTCGCCAAGTAGGCCTTCCACGATCCGCAGCCCCGCCGCCGGCCCATCGCACATCGAAACCGCGACGGCCCGGTTGAGCTCGACCACCGGCGAGGGATGCGCCACCAGCAACAGATTGTAAAGCGTCACGATCTGCTGCCAGTCGGTTTGGTCCGTCGTTGCCGCACGCGCATGTTCGGCGGCAATCGCGGCCTGCAGCGCATAGCCGCCGACGCTTTCTCCCGCCATCGCCTTGGCTGCGAATGCCAGCCCCTCGCGGACTTTCGAGCCATCCCAGAGCGTACGGTCCTGATCGGCAAGCAGAATGAGATCGCCGGAGGCGCTTGCCCGTGCCGAGCGCCGCGAATCCTGCAGCAGCATCATCGCCAGCAGACCGGCTACCTCCAGATCGGGCAGCAGCGTCAGCAGCAGGCGGCCGAGGCGAATCGCCTCGGTGGCAAGGTCGGCGCGGATGACCGCCGCGCCCGAGGAGGCGGAATAGCCTTCGTTGAAGACGAGATAGATGACGTGCAGCACCTGCGCCAGCCGTGCAGGGAGCTCGGTTTTCGCCGGCACTTCATAGGGAATATGGGCGGTGCGGATGCGGTTCTTGGCGCGGACGATGCGCTGGGCGACGGTTGGTGCCGGAACAAGAAAGGCGTGGGCGATCTCTTCCGTCGTCAGGCCGCAGACCTCGCGCAGCGCCATTGCCATCTGTGCTTCGGCGGGAATGAGCGGATGGCAGCAGGTGAAGATCAACCGCAGCATATCGTCTTCGATCTCCTGGCTCTCGGCGATCTCCAGCATCTCGCCCTCCGGATAGAGGCTGTCGGCGATATCGGCCCTCGAGGCGTCGAAGCGCGTGCGCCGCCGTATGTGGTCGATGGCCCGGAAACGCCCGGCCGAGACCAGCCAGGCATGGGGATTGGCCGGGATCGTCTCCTCCGTCCATTGCTGGGCCGCTGCCGCGAAGGCATCGTGCAGCGCCTCCTCGGCCCGGTCGAAATCGCCCAGCAGACGGATCAGCGTCGCCAGCACGCGGCGCGACTGGCTGCGGTAGATATCGTCGATGGTTGCGTTCAGGGACACGGCCGTTTCTCTTCTATTCATCCGGAAACCGGATGTCATAGGCTGCCCGGACTTCGATCTCGCCATATCGGGCGACGGGAAAGGTGGCGGCGATGCGTGTCGCTTCGTCCATGTCCTTCGCCTCTATCAGCACGAAACCGCCGAGATGCTCTTTTATCTCGGCGAAGGGACCGTCGGTGACCGTGGCCTCGCTTTTGCGCACCCGCACGGTCCTTGCGGTCTCCGGCTCCCGCAAGGCGTTGGCGACGATAAGATGTCCGCTATCGCGCAGCCGGTTGTCGTTATCGACAGACTCCTGCGTCAGTCGCCGTCCTTCCTCCTCAGTAAGGGTAGCGATCTCGGCGGTGTCGAACCAGACCTGGCAGAGAAACTTCATCGTCGCCTCCTCAGAGTTCGGGACCAAAGGAATGGATCGGCCGCACTTCGATGGCACCGAGCTTTGCGAGCGGAATGCCCGCCGCAACGCGGATGGCGTCATTCAGATCCTTGGCGTCGATCAGGATGAAGCCGCCGAGATATTCCTTGGTCTCGATAAAGGGGCCATCCGTCACAGAGGTCTCGCCGTTGCGCACCCGCACGGTCACCGCCGCGCTTGGCGATTGCAGCGCCTCGGCGTGGATCATGTGCCCGCTTGCCATCAGATCCCGGTCGTAGCCGAGCGACTCCAAACCGAGCCTATGTTTTTCCTCCTCGGTCCTGGCGGCGAGCGCCGTGCCGTCGAACCAGACCTGACAAAGATATTTCATCGCAGCCGTCTCCTTTTCCATTTGCTGACAGCCATAGACGAACGGGCCGCGCGCAAATCGACATCCCGATCCGCAGCATGACAAAAATTTTGATTGCTGTCGAAAAGAGCCGAAGCCAGTCGACCAGTTCTCGGCATCATCAAAGGAGAGACGGCGATGTATAATCTGGAAGCAGCACTCATCTATCACTGGCACAGGAAGACGCTGTCAGAGCAAGAGATACTGCAAATGTTCAATCCCCGCGAAGTCATACTTCGCACGATGATCGGATTTGCCGTTCTTGCCGTGGTGATCCTATGCTTGAGCTGGACCGCCGAGCCAAACAGCGAACGGCCGCAAATTGCGGCCGCTGCTCAGACGTATGCGATATCTGCCGGAGGACAGTAAGGCCTAAGCCCTATCGCTTATTGAAACGCCGTCTCAAAAAAGCTGCGCAGCTTACGTGAATGCAGCTTTTCCGGCGGCATTTCGGCGAGTTTCTGGATGGCGCGGATGCCGATCTGCAGGTGCTGGTTCACCTGGGTGCGGTAGAAGGCGGTCGCCATGCCCGGCAGTTTCAGCTCGCCGTGCAGCGGTTTGTCCGAGACGCAGAGCAGGGTGCCGTAGGGAACGCGGAAGCGGAAGCCGTTGGCGGCGATGGTTGCTGACTCCATGTCCAGCGCCACGGCGCGGGCCTGCGACAGGCGCTTGACCGGTCCAGCCTGATCGCGAAGCTCCCAGTTGCGGTTATCGATGGTGCCGACCGTGCCGGTACGCATGATGCGCTTCAGCTCGAAGCCTTCGAAGCCGGTGATTTCGGCGACGGCTGCTTCCAGTGCTACCTGAACTTCGGCGAGCGCCGGGATCGGCACCCAGACCGGCAGGTCGTCGTCGAGAACGTGATCCTCGCGCATATAGGCATGTGCCAGCACATAGTCGCCGAGGCGCTGGCTGTTGCGCAGGCCGGCGCAATGGCCGAGCATCAGCCAGGCATGCGGGCGCAGCACGGCGACGTGGTCGGTGATGGTCTTGGCGTTGGACGGACCGACGCCGATATTGACCAGCGTGATGCCGGCATGACCCTTCTTCTTCAGATGGTAGGCCGGCATCTGCGGCAGCCGCGGCGGGGTCGTGTCTCCTTCCGGCTGGCTGGAGCCGGCTGGCGTGGTGATGTTGCCCGGCTCGACGAAGGCGGTATAGCCGTCGCCGCCCTTGGCCATCATGTCACGCGCCCAGTTGCAGAATTCGTCGACGTAGAACTGATAGTTCGTGAACAGCACGAAGTTCTGGAAATGCGCGGCACTTGTCGCCGTATAGTGGGAGAGGCGGGCAAGCGAATAGTCGATGCGCTGCGCGGTAAACGGCGCAAGCGGCGAGGGCTCACCCGGTGGCGGAATATATTCGCCATTGGCGATTTCATCGTCCGTGGTGTTCAGGTCCGGCGTATCGAAGAGGTCGCGCAGCGGGATATCGTCGAAGCCGGCAGCGGACGCCTCTACATAGGCTCCTTCGCCGAAAGCGAAATGCAGCGGGATCGGCGTCGTCGATTCCGACACCACCACCGGCACATTATGGCTGCGCATCAGCAGCGCAAGCTGCTCCTTCAGATAGTGCTTGAAGAGCTTCGGGCGGGTGATGGTGGTGGTATAGACGCCGGGCGCCGTGACGTGGCCGTAGGAAAGGCGCGAGTCGACATGGCCGAAGCTGGTCGTCTCGATGCTGACCTGCGGGTAGAAGGCGCGGTAGCGCGCCGTGATCGGCTCACCTTTGGCGAGCCTGGCGAAATTGTCGATCAGGAAGGCGGTGTTGCGGTCGTAAAGCTCGGCCAGAGCCTCGACTGCCTTGCCGGGATCGGTAAAGCTCCGCGGCTGAAACGGGCTGGGGGACGAGATTTCGAGGGGCGAAAAGGGAGAGATTCGGTTGCTCATGCGCTATTATATAGTGGCATCTTTAACAAGCAAACGACGTTGCAAGGCACGATCTGGGATTCTCGCAGCTATTTTTATGCCGTTGCGCGGTTCAGTTCTTGAAAATCGGCCAGAGGTCCCCGACTATTGCACCGTAGTGCAATAGGGGGCTCCTGTTTGCAGGCAAGTGAAGCTTGCGCCGAAATGCGATTGCGCGCCGCTGCGACCGGTATGTTCTACCGCCATCGAAAACGTGAATGCAAAAACGGCGGCAAACAGCATGATAACTGCGAAACGCCATGCCATGATGATCGAATTCATATTCCTGGCCCTACCGTGCCCTATACTGGACACTGTTTTGCCATGGTCAGCCTGAACGGGTGCTGAGATACCGGTTCATCCGGCGTTCAGGAAGATGACCGGGAAAATGGGCCTGGATCGAAGGCGCGAGAAGTGGAAATGCAACGCGCCGTGCCAGTCCGGACGGCGGATGAGAGGGCGTGAAAGCTCCCGCCCTCGCTGAGCCTTGCCGATAAGGCGAAGGGTTTTTAAAGCTTCGTCCAGGTCTGCGATTTGCAGAAAACCTTCAAGACGCAGCCCTGCATCTTCAAAGTGCTGCCGCTCGTGGTGCCGGAGCCGGCATAGGTTTTATCGGCGGCGGGGTCGGTGATCTCGCCGGTATAGGCGCCACCCTTGCCTTGCATCTTGCCGATCTGCCGGCCGGCATATTTGCCGGTTTTCAATGTCACGCAATAGCTGTCAGCGCAGGGCGTGATGGCGGCGGTGTCGCCCGCCACGGTCTTCCAATTGCCGACGATCGGCTCGTCGGCGAAAGCGGCGCCCGCGCTCAAGAGCAGCGCGACAGTGATGATGGTGTTGCGGATCATGTCTTTCCTCCCGAAAGTCTCCCGTTCCCATAGCCGGGATCACGGCGAAATTAGCTTACGCGAACGTAAAGGTAAATATGTTCCAGGGCGTGAAGCTCCCGTTTTGCCGGCCATTTTCGCCGGGCAGAAAATGCATCTCTCATCACCCGGCTCTTTTTATGGTGAAGGAAGGGTTTAAATCCAAATCTTAACAATGGGTAAAACTCGCGCAAAAGTCCTTAATTTGCAAGGGAAGCGATGTTTAACAAAATCCCAAATTTACCAAGCATTTGTACTTTGTTTGCATCGAATTAAGCATGCATTTTAGTCGTTTTTTGAAAGCCGTCTGCGATAGTGAAGCCATCAAACGAGCGGGGCAAACCCGCCGACCGGAAGGGCCACCAAGCTGCGATAGACGGCAAGGTCCGGACGGAAAACAGGGCAGACGCAACGAGACTGAAACAGGGATAAAACCGATGGCACGCTTCGAAATTCCGATGTCTGAAATGGCCATGATGGGTGGCAACAGCGCCGATGCCCTTTGCGAAATGGGCGTGAACTATGCGACCGGCAGGGGCTGCAAGGCAGACCCGGTTGCCGCCCATAAATGGTTGAATATCGCCGCCATCAAGGGCAGCGACCGCGCCGCCGAGCTTCGCGCCGACGTCGCCGCCACGCTGACCAAGATGCAGCTCGCCGCAGCGCTCCGCGCCGCCCGCGAATGGATGACCATGCACTGAAGCGTGCCACAAAGAATGCGACAATAATAACCTCAAAAGAGGGGCGAACGGCAGCGGGTGGAAAAGCGCGCTGCCACTAAACAGGGAGACCGCGACCGGCCGGAAACAAGGCCGGCGCGGTTTTTTGTTGTGCTAAGTAATTCCAGGAAAAGTGCGCAAGCGGTTTTCCGTCCGGAATTGCGTAAAGACAATAGGATAGAGCGATTAGGCGCTCTATCTTTAACCGATCGTCTTCAGCACCTTCGGCAGCGCTTCCGCCAGAAGGTCGAGATCTTGGCTGGGGCCGACGCTGATGCGAATGCAGCGGTTGAGCGGCGCCACGCCCGGCATGCGGATGAAGACGCCGTACTCGATCAGCCCGTCGACGATGGCGCGAGCGTAAGTCCCGTCGCGGCCACAGTCGACAGCAACGAAATTCGTGGCGGAGGCGAGTGGCGAGAGCCCGTTGTCGCGGGCGATCAAGCCGATCCGGTCTCGGGCGGCACGGATCTTGCCGACGACCTCAGTGAGATAGGTCTGGTCCTTCAGCGCCGCGAGCGCGGCTGCCGTCGCCAGCCGGTTCATGCCGAAGTGATTGCGGATCTTGTCGAAGGCCAGCACCGTTTCCGGCACGCCGATGGCATAGCCAACACGGGCGCCGGCAAGGCCGTAAGCCTTGGAGAAAGTGCGGGTGCGCAGCACGTTCGGTAGATCGATCAGTGCGGAGATATCAGGCAGGGAGCTGGCAGGCCCGGTCTCGCTATAGGCTTCGTCAAGAATGAGCAGGCAGCTTTCCGGCAGGGCACGGGCAAACGCGACGACCTTGTCGGCATCCCACCAGCTTCCCATCGGATTGTCCGGGTTGGCGAAGTAGACGAGCGGTGCATTCTCGCGGTTGACCGCGTCCAGTAGCCCGTCGAGATCCTCGCGGTCGTTGACATAGGGCACCGTCACCAGCCGCCCGCCGAAGCCGACGACATGGAAATTGAAAGTCGGATAGCCGCCGAACGAGGTGACGACGGGTGTGCCCGGCTCGATGATCATACGGGCGATCAGGCCGAGCAGGCTGTCGATGCCTTCGCCGACGGCGATGTTTGCGGGCCTGACGCCGAGATGCGCGGCCAGCGCCTCCTTCAGCGCGAAATTTTCCGGATCATTGTATTTCCAGATATCGCCGGCCTGCTCACGCATTGCGTCGATGACCGAGGGAGCGGGGCCGAAACCGTTTTCATTGGCGCCGATGCGGGCCTGGACGGTCAGCCCACGCTGACGTTCGAGAGCTTCCGGGCCGACGAAGGGCACGGTGGAGGGAAGGGCGCTGATCAGCGGCGTGAAGCGCGAAAAGGCGGACATTCTGGCTAAGATTCCCGAATTCTGTTGCAAGGCGCTGCACAATAAGCGCTTGGCGAGCCGTTGCAAGAGCGGAAAAGGCCGCTGCATAATTCCTTAAATCGGTATCGATTTAAGGAATTATGCAGTAGATTTAAGGTGCTACAGCGATCTTTGCGCGTCACATATAACGCGCGGCGCTGTCGTGCTAGGCGCGTACAATTTTCTTGCCGCGCGCGGCAAGAGCTTCGGTGTTGCCGATCATGAAATCGGCGCGCACGACGCGTCTCAACGTTTCCGGCTCCAGCAGGTTGATGAAGCGAACGTAGATGCGATTGTCGATCCGGCTGACCTCGGCGCAGGCGATGCGATAGGCGAGGCCGAGGATGTTGAGATAGTAATGCGCCGGCAGCCCGACGGTCGTGCCGACAAAGAAGCTGGCGCCACCCCGCGAGATATCGACGATTTCGGCGCTGCGCACGGAAATGCCGGTCAGGCATGGGCGCACGGCAATGAGACGCGCTGGGCGCTGAACGTGGAACCGTTCCCAGCTGTGTTCGTAGACTTCGGATTTGACTTTCGCCAGATGCGTTGAGCGAAGCATTGTCATTCCCCGTTGGAGGCGGCCCGAATTCATCTCGGTACAGCATGAACCTTGCACGGAGGTTTTGCATAAGCGTCAATCGGGCCCATCGCATTTTAATGAAACGGCGCTTTCGCGTCCGATCGGACGGTCGCGCTTGCCGAATATGCCGATTTTTGAACCCTTCGGGCCATGAGGCGTTCCCTTCCATCGGCATTTTAAGTCGTGGCATGAAAGCATGAGGACAGAGATAATGGTCGATATCAGGATTGCAGGCGGGACAT
Source organism: Rhizobium lusitanum (assembly GCF_014189535.1). NCBI lineage: Bacteria > Pseudomonadati > Pseudomonadota > Alphaproteobacteria > Hyphomicrobiales > Rhizobiaceae > Martinezella > Martinezella lusitana. The sequence goes on from NZ_CP050308.1 coordinate 3,639,817, forward strand.
GGGTTGTCATTTGCGACGGCGCCAAGGCATTGTTTTTGGAGAATATGAGCAGTGATCTGAAGCTGGATCTGAAAACGCGCGAAATCCTCGAGCAGCCGAGTACGCCGGATCGGGAGCTCGGAACGGATAAGCCGGGGCGCAGCCATCAAGCCGCTGGTGTCGGAGGCAGCGCTGTGCAGGAGACGACATGGCAAGAACAGGCAGAAGAGGAGTTCCTGAAGGGCGTCGCGGCGGAGATCGATCTGCTTGTGCAGAGCAAAGGCGTCAAGAGTATTGTCCTCGTCGCGCCGCCCCATGCGCTCGGCGTCTTGCGGCCGCGGCTGGGGGCTCATTCACAGACGGCCATCGTCGCCGAAGTCGCCAAGGACCTGACGAATTTTCCGGTTGACCAGATCGAGCGCTATCTGGCCGCCTGAGAAAGATGGAAGGCGTGAGCTGCCTTTCCCTCGCACCTTGAGCCGCTACCCGCATTCCGGCGCCTTGTCTTGACAGGGGCTTCGGCTTCAACCATACGAAGACATGGTTCGAGGCGCCGGCCGCTCGCGGATGAAAATCCAAGGTGAAGCCCTCGCGAATATGGTCACAGCCATTTGAAGGCGTGCTGACTGACGGTAATGCGAGCCCCGATTTGCAGTCGTAAAAGCATGCCTTAGAAAAGGCTGATACCGTGACGACGATTTATCCATCCATCGATGAACTGAAGGCGCAAGCCAGGCGTTTGCGCCAGGCCATGGCGGAGCGCGGCAACGACATCGCCCATAGCGCCGCGCTGGAATTGGTTGCCAGGCAACATGGCCTGCGCGACTGGAATACGCTGTCGGCGCTGGCTGCGAAGCCGAATGACGCCCCTCGTGTGTCATTTGCGGTCGGCTCTGCCGTTCGCGGCCGCTATCTGAACCAGCCCTTCACCGGCAAGATTCTGGCCCTTTCGGAACAGTCCGGCGGGCTCCACAAGGTCACTATCCATTTCGACGAACCGGTGGATGTCGTGACCTTCGAGAGCTTTTCGGCTTTTCGCCGGCGCATCAACGCCCAGATCGATGCCGACGGCATTTCGCCGCGCAAGACATCGGACGGCGTGCCGCATCTGGTACTCGACATCTGACCATCCTCTTTTTATCGATGGATCGCGGCCGCCACTGGTGGCGCGCGATGCCGCGTGGATATTGCCATGACCAAACAGTCCGAAAATAATATCTTCCTGACCGGCTGGCTGCCGGGCGTCTTTGCCCGTACAGCCGCGCCGATCATCATGATCACGACCATCAGCGGCCTCTTCGCCGTCGTCGACGCCTATTTCCTCGGTATCTATGTCGGCGCCGACGCGCTGTCTGCGGTCAGCCTGATCTTTCCGGCGCTCATGCTGCTGATCGCCCTGCAATCCCTGGTCTCGAACGGCATGGCGAGCATTTTGGCCCGTCGCTTGGGGGCGGGGAATCGGGTGGGAGCGAGGCAGGTCTTTACCGCGGCCCATGCGCTCGCCTTCGTGGTGGTGATCCTGATCAACCTCCTCTATTGGATGGTTGGCCGGGACGTCATCGTCGTGAGTGCAGCAGGAGACGCCGCAGTTGCCGCCAATGCCAATGCCTTCATGGGGGTCATGGTCGGCTTCGCGCCGGTCAGCTTCCTGCTGTCGTTGCACATTGACGCCCTGCGTTGCGAGGGCAAGATCGGCTTCATGACGCTGGTGACCCTTGCCTCGACACTGCTCAATATCCTTGCCAACTGGCTGCTGATCGCGGTCGCACATTGGGGCGTTGTCGGGTCGGCCAGCGGCTCGATCGCGGCGCAGTTTATCTGCCTGACGATCATTCTCGCCTATCGCTGGCGTCATCCCGCCGCACTCAGACCGGCGATGACGATCGCGATCTCCGAATGGCGTGGAATCCTCGCCTTCGGTGCGCCGATGAGCCTCGGCTTCATCGGGATATCGCTGAGTTCGGCGGCAATCCTGTTCAACCTGTCGATCTGGCATGAGGGCGATTATGTCACGACGGTCGCGGCTTACGGGATTATCACCCGGGTGATGACCTTTACCTACCTGCCGCTGCTCGGCCTGAGCATCGCCCTGCAAACCATCTCCGGTCACAATCACGGCGCAGCTCATCCTGCCCGTGTCGGCCGCAGCCTGCAGATCGCCATGGTGTCGGCGCTGATCTATTGTGCGGCGGTGGAACTGGTCGTGGAGTTGCTTGCCCGGCACCTTGGCGCTGTCTTCGTCGGCGATGCGGTCATCGTCGCCGAGGTCGGGCGGATCTTGCCTTGGACGATCGGCGCCTACTTCCTCTATGGGCAGATGATGATGCTCTCGTCCTATTTCCAGTCGATCGGCGATGCGAAGCGGGGGGGCGATCTTCGGCCTGTCGCGGCCCTATCTGTTCACGCTGCCGCTGACATTCCTGCTGCCCTTCGTCTTCGGCGAACGCGGGATTTGGATGGTGCCGGTCTTTGCGGAGGCGGGGATGTTCGCGCTTGCCTGGCTGGTTCTGTCACGCAATGCCCGGGATCGTGGCTGGCGATACGGTTTACTGCCTGCATGAAACGGAAAAGGCCGCGCTGTCGAGGCGCGGCCTTTTCGATATTCAAGCAGGCTATGCCTTGAGTAGCCACTCATGCTCCGGCGCATTGTAGAATTTCCAGACGCGCTTCGGACCGGCCATGACGTTGAGATAATAGAGATCATAGCCATGGCAGGCGGCGCAGGGGTGATACCCTTTAGGCACCAGCGTCACGTCGCCGTCTTCCAGCGCCATGGCTTCATCCAGCGACCGGTCGTCCGTATAGACGCGCTGGAAGGCGAAGCCCTGCGGCGGGTTGAGGCGATGATAGTAGGTCTCCTCGAGGAAGCTCTCGTTCGGGAGATTGTCTTGATCGTGCTTGTGCGGCGGATAGGAAGAGGTGTGGCCGCCGGGCGTGATCACTTCAACGACCAGCAGGGAATGCGCCGCGCCATCGTCTTCCGGCATGATGTTGTTGACGTGGCGGACATTGGTGCCCTTGCCGCGTGTCACAGGCGGATGCGTACCCGGCGGAATGGCGCGGGCCTCATAGGAGCCGCCGCCCGGAGCCGAGCAGACGGCAAGTTCCAGATCGGTTTCCGCGGTCACCGACCAGCTTGAACCGGCTGGAATATAGAGCGCGTGGGGCGCGCCCTCAAAGGGGCTCATGCGGCCACCCAGCAGGCCGAAATCCTTCGCGCCTGCCTTGGCGCTTCCCTTGCCGCTGACCCAGACGAGGCAGACCTCGCGATCGCCGGTTTCAGCCGAAACCGTTTCGCCTGATGTCAGCCGGTGAAGGTCGAAGCCGACATAGGTCCAGCCGGCGCTTTCGGGCGTGACATGGGTGACGCGACCATGAGAGCCATCAGGTTTGACCTTGAGATTTGGCATTGGCGTTTTTCCTCCGTTGCTTTGGGAAAAACCACGCCAGCCTCTCCTTGTGAGAAGAGGCCGGAGGGCTTCGCTTCCCTTTATCCCTTGGGAAAACCTTCGGTTTCCACCGTATAACCTGCAGCCGTCATGACGCGCATCAATTCAGCATGGCCGATCTCGGCCATTTTCTGTGGCGGAGCGTTGCGCGGGTCCTGTTCGGCCTCGACGACGAACCAGCCTTCATAGCCGTAACCGGCCAGACGCTGGACGATGGCGCCGAAATCGAGCGAGCCGTCGCCCGGTACCGTGAACGCGCCGAGCGCTACCGCGTCGAGGAAGGACTGCCGGCTGCGATCCAGTCCATCCACGACAGGCTTGCGGATATCCTTGACGTGAACGTGGTTGATGCGGGCGTGGTGATTGTCGATGGCGCGCAGGACGTCGCCGCCGGCAAAGGCCAGGTGACCGGCATCGAGCAGAAGCGGAATGCCTGAACCCGAATAGCGCATGAAGGCGTCGAGTTCCGGCTCGGTTTCCACCACTGCGGCCATGTGATGGTGGTAGGAGAGCGGCATGCCCTGATCGGCGCACCATTCGCCGAACTGGGTCAGGCGCTGCGCGTAGGCCTTCATCTCGTCATCCGACAAGCGCGGCTTGGTGGCGAGCGGCTTGGAGCGGTCGCCCTGGATGGAGCGGCCGACTTCGCCATAGACGATGCAGGGTGCATTGACCGCCTTGAACAACTCGATCATCGGAGCGATGCGGTCCTTGTTGGCGGCAAGCTCCTCATTGACCAGCGTGCCCGAGAACCAGCCGCCGCACAGCGTGACGTCGGCGGCGCGTAGGATCGGCAGCATCACCTCGGGATCATCCGGGAAGCGGCGGCCTTTTTCCATGCCGGTGAAGCCGGCGCTGCGCGATTGCCGCAGGCATTCCTCGAGGGACACATCGTCGCTGAGTTCAGGAAGATCGTCGTTCCACCACGCGATGGGCGACATGCCGAGTTTGGCCTTCATCAATAGTCTCCTTAAAGGCATAGTTTGGAGGAGCAGCAACGCTCCTCCCAAAAATGACAGAAATCGATTAGCGGATACGCTGGGCGCCGCGCGCTTCTTCGTAAGCGGCGCGGGCCTTGTTGACCTGCGGGCGCGTGCTGACTTCAGGCACGGCAACGTCCCACCAGTGACCGCCTTCGTCCGTCGTGATCAGCGGATCGGTATCGATGACGAAGACCGAGGTGCGATCATTCTTTTTCGAGGCTTCGATCGCCTGCTCCAGCTCCGCAATGGAGGCAACCTTGACGGCAATGGCGCCCATGCTCTCGGCATGCGCCCGGAAATCGATCTCCGGCATCACCTCATGATACGAATCCTTCAGCAGATTGTTGAAGTTCGCGCCGCCGGTCGCCATCTGCAATCGGTTGATGCAGCCGTAGCCGCGATTGTCGAGCAGCACGATGTTGAGCTTGAGGCCAAGCATGACCGAGGTGGCGATCTCGGAGTTCAGCATCATGTAGGAGCCGTCGCCGACCATGACGATGACGTCCTTTTCCGGGCAAGCCATCTTGGTGCCAAGGCCGCCGGCGATCTCGTAGCCCATGCAGGAGAAGCCATATTCCATATGGTAGCTGCCCGGAACCGTCGCCGGCCAGAGCTTGTGCAGCTCTCCCGGCAGGCCGCCGGCCGCGCAGACGGAAATAGCATTCTCTCCGCCGAGCGTGCGAGTTACCGCACCGATGACCTGGGCGTCGGAGGGAAGGGCGGCATTGGTCGAGGCCAACGCTTTGGCCGCGGCTTCGATCCAGATCTTCTTTTCCTGGGTCGCCTTTTCCAGCAGCGCTGCCGGGGCACGCCAGCCGGCGAGCCCTGCGGAAAGCGCCTTCAGCCCTTCGCGCGCGTCGCAAACGAGCGGTCGGCCATCATGCTTCGATGCGTCATATGCCGCGATATTGAGTCCGAGAATAGAGAGCTTCTCATTCTTGAACAGCGCCCAGGAGCCGGTGGTAAAGTCCTGGCATCGCGTTCCCACAGCGATGATCAGATCCGTGTCTTCGGCAATCGCGTTCGCAGCCGAGGTTCCGGTCACGCCGACAGAGCCGAGCGCCAACGGATGGCGTTCGTCGATTGCCGATTTGCCGGCCTGGCTAACGACGACGGGCACGCCGTGCGTCTCTGCAAACTCCGTAAGTTCCTTGGTCGCCCGCGAATAGAGCACGCCGCCGCCGGCGATGATGACCGGCTTCTCCGCTTTGCGGATGAGCGCAATCGCCGCGGCGAGTTCGTCGGCGTCGGGCTGCGGACGGCGCGTCGTCCAGATGCGCTCCTCAAAGAAGCTTTCGGGATAATCGTATGCCTCGGCCTGCACATCCTGGCAAAGCGAGAGCGTCACCGGGCCGCAATCGAGTGGGTCGGTCAAAACCTGCATGGCGCGCTTCAGCGCCGTGATGATCTGCTCCGGCCGGGTGATGCGATCGAAATAGCGAGAGACCGAACGGAAGGCGTCATTGGCGGATACCGTGCCGTCGCCGAAATCCTCGATCTGCTGCAACACCGGGTCGGGAGCGCGGTTGGCGAAGACGTCGCCGGGCAGGAAGAGCACGGGGATGCGGTTGACATGCGCGACGCCGGCGGCGGTCACCATGTTGAGGGCTCCGGGGCCGATCGAGCTTGTGCAGGCCATGAAGCGCTGCCGGAAGCTCGCCTTGGCATAGGCGATGGCGGCGTGCGCCATGCCTTGCTCATTGTGAGCGCGATAGGTTGTCAGCTCGTCGCGCACTTGATAGAGCGCTTCACCGATGCCGGCGACGTTGCCATGCCCGAAGATCGCCCAGACGCCGCCGAAGATCGGCAGCTTCTGACCATCGATCACGGTCATCTGCTTCGTGAGGAAGTGTGTGACGGCCTGTGCCATCGTCAATCGGATCGTCTTGCCCATGGGGCGCCTCCCAAATGCTTCTAAACTATTGCAGGCCGCGGGTTTTCAACCACGCCTGGGTCAGTTGCCGGAAGCGGCCGGCCATGTCGGCGATCGCTTCCTCGTCGTTCATGCCACCCGATAGCCAGGCACGCGCCGCATCGGAAAAGATTGTCCGCCCGACGGCGAAACCCTTGACCGAAGGTGCTGCCAGCGTGGCTTCGAAGCTCCGGATCAATTCATCCGCCGGTGCCTCCAGGCCAAGCAGCACGATACCCCGGCACCATGGATCATTTTTGGCGATCACGGCATCGATTTTTTTCCAGGCAGCAGTCGAATCCTGAGGTTCCAGCTTCCACCAGTCGGGCTTGATGCCGAGCGCGTAGAGCTCTTCCATCGCGGTTGCGATCGTGTCGTCGGTGAGCGGCCCGTTCTTGCCGGCGATGATCTCGACCAGCAGTTCACGGCCGACCTTGCGGGCGGCTTCGAACAGGGTGCGCAGCTTCTCCTGCTGCTCCGCCTTCAACTCTTTCGGATCGTCCGGATGATAGAAGCAGAGGCACTTGATGCAATGGTTGAGCGGCCATTCGACGAGCTGCGAACCGATGTCCTGGCTGAACTCGAATTTCAGCGGCTTGGAGCCCGGCAGTTCGACGGGACGGCCGATCCAGGAGAAGTCCTTGGTGGCGGCATCGAAGAAGGCATCGCGACCGAAGCGCTCGTCGATCAACATGCCATAACCCTGTCGGCCGTCGGCAACCCGTGCCGCCGCTTCCACCGCCAGACGCTTGAAGGCGACGATCTTGTCATGACCGACACCCAGTTCGTCGGCGACGCTGACGAGCTGCGAGCGATGATCGATCGCCAGCGCCATCAGGAGCGGGATGTCGCCATTGCGGGTCGAGGCCCAATGGATATGGTTGATCGCCTCGTCCTTGCGCAGCGCCCGGTGCTCGCTACCCGTCTTCAGGAAGAAGTCGAGTTCGGCCCAGGTCGGATATTCCGGCGAGCACAGCAGACGCGAGACGGCGAAGGCACCGCAGGCATTTGCCCAGGTGGCGCAGGTCTTCAATGGCTCGTCGCGCAGGAACCCGCGCAGAAAGCCGGACATGAAAGCATCGCCGGCACCAAGCACGTTGAACACTTCGATCGGGAATCCCTCGCCGACGATGCCAGCTTCGAGGTCGTCCGAGATCGGTCCGTCATAGACGATGCAGCCCATGGCGCCGCGCTTCAGCACGATGGTCGCAGGCGATAGGCGGCGGATTTCCTTCAGCGCGCCGAGCACGTTGTCGACGCCCGAGCCGATCATGATCTCCTCTTCGGTGCCGATGATGAGATCGCAATCCGGCAGCGTCTCCCTCATCTTCGAGGAAACGCGATCCGACTTCACATAGCGCTCGAACCCTTCGGCATGGCCGGCGAGGCCCCAGAGGTTCGGCCGGTAATCGATATCGAAGATCACCTTGCGGCCGTTCGCCTTGGCGATGCGGATCGCCTTGCGCTGGGCAGCCTCGGTGTTTGGCTTGGAAAAATGTGTGCCGGAGACCAGCACGGCGCGGGAGGACTTGATGAAATCCTCGTCGATGTCGTTTTCGTCGAGCGCCATGTCGGCGCAGTCGGAGCGATAGAAGATCATTGGCGAGACGCCTTCGGCCTCGACCGCGAGCAGCACCAGCGCCGTCAGCCGTTCCTTGTCGGTGGCGATCCCCTGGACATCAACGCCTTCGCGCGCCGTCTGCTCGCGGATGAAGCGGCCCATCTGTTCGTCGCCGACGCGGGTGATGAGACCGGATTTCAGGCCGAGCCGTGCCGTGCCGATGGCGATATTGGCCGGGCAGCCGCCGACCGATTTGGCGAAGGAGGCGATATCCTCCAGCCGCGAACCGATCTGCTGGCCGTAAAGATCGACGGAAGAGCGGCCGATGGTGATGACATCGAGTGTCGGTTCCGGCTGAGTGCCAGGATTGTCGTGTGCCATGATGTCCTCCCGTCCAGGCATGATCCGGGAAACTCTTCAGTTTCTCCCTGGGTCATGCGTCATTGAAAGTTCCGGTGTGTCTTCGTTTCGTCCGGGTTGTGGTCGATTTTGCGGCCATCTCCCGAGACCGCGATCATGGATGTAATGAAACATTGGTTCCGAAATTTTGTCAATTCGGAATGTTTATTCCATTTTAGTTTTCTGAGGTTTTCCTGTCGTCTCTTTCCGCCGTCGCTCGGCAATGGCGACGGGAAAGGCCATGATCAGTGCCATGGACGCCGACAACGAGCGGAAGCCGGCAAAATCCGCCTCCGCCACTTCGAACCAGTGGGTGGCGCAGGCGGTAAGCGGTGAAAAGGCCGAATCGGTGATGGCGATGACCGGCACGTTACGCGCGGCAAGATCCTGCGCCTGCAACAGGCTTTCGGCGGCATAGGGGGAGAAGCTTGCGGCGATCGCCGCATCCTTCTCGGTCGCAAAGCGCGCGAGCTCGCCATCGATACCGTTTGGCGAGGCGACGATCTGATGACGGATGTTCAGCTTCGAAAAGGCGTAGGTCAGATGCGCCGTCAGCGGATAGGAGCGGCGCTTGGCGATCAGATAGATGGTCTCGGCTGCGGCCAGCACATCCACCGCCTTGGCGAAGGTGTCGGTCTCGATGGTGGCGGCAAGCTTATTGACCGACTGGCTGGCGGCCGAGAGAAAGCCGGAGAGAATGCCGGCCTCTTCATCCTCGATGCCGGATTGCTCAAGCGTGATCAGGCGTTCCTCATAGCTCAGCGTCCGCTCACGCAGCCGCTCGCGGAAGATGCTCTGCAGGTCGGAAAAACCTTCATAACCAAGATGATGGGCGAGGCGTACCAGCGTCGAGGGCTGGACATCTGCGGCCGTCGCAATGCTTGCCGTTGTGCCGAAGGCGATTTCGTCGGGATTGCCAAGCGCGAAGGCGGCGACCTGCGCCAGTCGCTTCGGCATGGAATCCTTGCGCTCTATGATGATGCTGCGCAGGCTTTCGAAATCCCGCGGCACCTTGGTCCGCGTCTCGATACTGTTGTCCATGCCCCGCCTTCTTGCCGCTATGCCCGTTAATGAAACAAACATTCCATATTTCGAACGATAACGGATTTTGAAAGAGTCGGCACGATTATTTTTAAGTCTATGAATTTATGTTATTAAATTATGATTATTCCGATCTTTCGACATGGCCGCCCAACGAGCCTGCTTGTCAAAACGGTCTAAATATTCCAAAAAATGCGCCTGGCTTCCGAGGGAAGCGTGTGGAGGAAGCGGAAATGAAGCCATTGGGCGTGGGACTGATCGGAACCGGCTATATGGGCAAATGCCATGCGCTGGCCTGGAATGCGGTCAAGACCGTGTTCGGTGACGTCGAGCGGCCACGCCTCGTGCATCTTGCCGAGGCCAATGCCGATCTCGCGCGGTCGCGCGGCGATGAATTCGGTTTTGAAAAGGCGACCGCCGACTGGCGCGCGCTGATCGCCGATCCCGAGGTCGATGTCGTCTCTGTCACCACACCCAATCAATTCCATCCGGAAATGGCGATCGCGGCGCTGGAAGCCGGCAAGCACGTCTGGTGCGAAAAGCCGATGGCGCCGGGCTATGCGGATGCCGAACGCATGCTGAGCGCCGCCAAGGCCTCGGGCAAGGTTGCCATCCTCGGCTACAATTATATCCAGAACCCGGTGATGCGGCATATCAAGCAGCTGATCGACGAGGGCGCCATCGGTGACGTCAATCATATCCGCGTCGAGATGGACGAGGATTTCATGGCCGATCCGGAAGGCCTGTTCTACTGGAAGAGCGAGCTTGCCTCCGGTTACGGCGCGCTCGACGATTTCGCCGTGCATCCGCTGTCGCTGCTGTGGTTCCTGTTCGGCCATGTCGAGGCCGTTATCACCGACATGGCGAAGCCCTATGCCGAACGGCCTTTGAAGGATGGCGGCCGGCGGACTGTGGAGAATCATGATCTCGCCAATGTGCTGATGCGTCTCGGTGGCGGCATTTCCGCCGTGCTGATGGCGAATCGCTCCGCATGGGGCCGAAAAGGCCGCATCGCGCTGCAGATCTTCGGCTCGAAGGGGTCGATCACCTACGATCAGGAGCGCATGAACGAATTCGAGCTCTATCAGGCTGACGGTCGGGGCTCCGAGCAGGGGTTCCGCAAGATCCTCGCAGCGCCCGCGCACAAGCCCTATGATCGGTTCATCCCCGCGCCCGGCCACGGCCTCGGTTTCAACGACCTGAAGATCATCGAGTGCCGCGAACTGATCCGCGCCATTTCCGGCGATGCGGCGTCGGTCATCAGCTTCGTGGACGGCTTGCGCATCGAAAAGTCGGTGCACGCGATGGCGCGCTCCTTCCACGAGCGCCGATGGGTCGAAGTAACGGCCTGACAGTTCTGCCCTAATTTCCGCCCGATCCGAGATGCAAGGTCAGCTGCAATTGACGCTTGCAAGGGTAAGCGTTACCCCTGAAATCCATGGGCTCGACGTCCTATATCAGGACGGCGGGCCGCTATAACTATTATGGAGTAAGGATCGTGACGGGCAGATTGGTCATTGTCGGGGCCGGACAGGCCGGATTCGCGCTTGCCGCCAAATTGCGGGCGCTCGGAGATCTGAGGCCGATCACCATTGTCGGATCGGAGGAAAGCCTTCCCTATCAGCGACCGCCGCTAACCAAGAAATACCTTCTCGGCGAAATGGCCTTCGACCGGCTGCTGTTCCGCCCGGAACATTGGTACGCCGACAATAATGTCGAGATCCGCCTGTCCACCTGGGTCGAGCAGATCAAGCGGGCCGCAAAGCAGGTGATCATGCAGGATGGCTCCGCGCTCGACTACGAGACGCTTGCGCTTACAACCGGCGCCACGCCGCGCCGCCTGCCACCCGCTGTCGGTGGCGCGCTCGAAGGGGTCTATGTCGCCCGCGACAAGCGCGATGCCGATCAGCTCGCCGCTGAAATGCGCGCGGGCCGCCGCGTCCTCATCATTGGCGGTGGTTATATCGGCCTTGAAGCGGCGGCTGTCGCCCGCCATCGCGGTCTTGAAGTCACGCTCATCGAAATGGCTGACCGAATCCTGCAGCGCGTCGCCGCCAAGGAGACCGCCGACATCATGCGGGTGATCCACCGGGAACATGACGTCGTGATCCGTGAAAAGACCGGCCTCAAGCAGCTCATCGGCAAGAACGGTCACGTTGTTGCCGCCGAGCTGTCCGACGGCTCCACCATCGATGTCGATTTCGTCATTGTCGGTATCGGCGTTGCCCCGAACGACAGGCTCGCAAAGGAAGCTGGCGTGGAGGTCGGCAACGGTATCATCGTTGATTCGTTCGCTCGTACCTCCGATCCCTCGATCTTCGCTGCGGGCGATTGCGCCGAGCTACCCTGGAAGGGCGGCCGCATTCGCCTCGAATCGGTACAGAACGCTGTCGACCAAGCCGAAGCCGCAGCCGGAATCATCGCCGGCGGCAATACGGCCTATGATCCGAAGCCTTGGTTCTGGTCGGATCAATATGACGTGAAGCTGCAGATCGCCGGCTTCAACCTCGGTTACGACGAGACCCTTCTGCGCCCCGGCACCCGCGAAGGGTCGGTTTCGGTTTGGTATTTCAAGGAGGGCCGGTTCATCGCCGTTGACGCCATCAACGACGCAAAAGCCTATGTGACCGGCAAGAAGCTGCTGGAAACCGGCATCAACCCGGCAAAGTCCATTCTGGCGGATCCCTCAGCAGACCTCAAGCAGCTCCTGGCCTGACGGAGGCCGCAAGCCGGCTATCGGGTTCCTCCCTGCAGGATGCGCGCAACGCTGAATGCAGGGAGAACGCGCATGCAGGCGAAAAAGGGCTTGCGTCGATAAATGAATGGCCCTATCAGGGCCGCACCGGAGAGGTGGCCGAGTGGTCGAAGGCGCTCCCCTGCTAAGGGAGTATACCAGAGATGGTATCGTGGGTTCGAATCCCATCTTCTCCTCCATTTTCCTAAAAATGCGAAAAGTCGGCCCAGCCGAACTCCTCCTGGAGTGAGTGCAGGACGTGCTGAGGCACGGTCAGTCGGCGCTTCAGGCGTCAGTCGCGACTGGGATCTTTCCACAACAGCACCCTTGCCAGCACATCCACTCCACGCTCGATCTGAAGTTCGTCGAGGCTCGCATAGCCGATGATGAAGCCGGCCCGATCGGGCCGATAGGGTGCGTCAACGACGGCATAGGTCGGCGTCACGGGATAAAGGCCGATTCCGGCCTGTCTTGCGCGCTCGATCAGTTGGTTTTCATCGCGTGCGGATAGGGTGTTGCACCAGACGATGACATGCAGGCCGGCATCGGCTCCGACCACTGTGACGCGATCGCCGAGTTTTGCACGCAGCGCGGCAAGCAGGGTTGCGCGCCTGGCGGCATTGCGTCGCCTCGTCCTTCGGATGTGCCGTTCATAGGCGCCGGTCGTGATCAGAGCTGCGGCCGCCTCCTGTTCGAGCTGCGGCGAATGACGGTCGGCGAGCCGCTTGGCGGCCGTGAATGCATCTCCCAGCTCCTGCGGCACGACCATGTAGCCAAGGCGAAGGGTCGGGGACAGCGTCTTGGAGAGAGTGCCCAGGTAAATGACGTTGTCCGCCCCGCCCAGCGTCTGAAGCGGTGGGACCGGCGCTATGTCGTAACGGTATTCGCCGTCGTAATCGTCCTCGATCACATAGGCACCGCAGTTTTGCGACCAGGCGAGCAACGCGTTGCGTCGTCCGATCGGCATGACGCCGCCGAGTGGGAATTGATGCGAGGGTGTTACAAAGGCCAGCCGCGCATCGATGGCGTGAAGCAGGTCTGTCCTTAGCCCTTCGTGATCGGCCGGGACCGGCACGACGGTCGCGCCGACCGCCGTGAAAACGTTTCGTGCCATCGCATAGCAGGGGTCTTCGATCACCACGGCATCGCCGGGATCGACGAGCAGGCGTGCACAGAGGTCGAGCCCTTGCTGTGATCCGTTGACGACAATGATCTGGTCTAGCTCGCAGCGAATGCCGCGTGCCCGCCAGAGATAGGCTTGCAGTGCCGTGCGGAGCGCAAGACTGCCACGAGGGTCGTCGTAGGCCAGCCGATCCCGCCGCCGCCTGACTGTGTCATCGACCGCCCGTTTCCACAGAAGGGTCGGGAAGTCCGATGCGGCCAGGTCTCCGTAGCGGAAGTCGGCGATAAGCTTTGAAGGATTATGCTGCGGCGGATGCGGCAACACCCGCAGACGTTCGCCATAGGCAGAGAGGTGGCGTCTGGTCGTTGCCGTTGAGGCGGCTCGTTGCGGAGGGGATTCGACGGGGCGCAGCATGGCGACGCGGGTGCGCGCCCCTTGTCTGCTCTCGATGAAGCCTTCCGACAACAATTGTTCATAGGCGATTGTGACCGTCGAGCGCGCCACGCCAAGCTCGGCCGCGAGCGAGCGGGTCGAGGGCATGGACGAGCCGGAGGCATAGATCCCGTTTGCGATCTGCGTCTTCAGCTCCTCATAGATGCGGCGCGCGCCGAGCCTGGGTGCTTGGCTGACCCCATCCTCTCGCTGGTCTTCCATTTATTCTCCAAACTGGCTGTTTCTAACATGCCAGTGTGCCGCTATTGCTCCGGAAAACCAAGGATGATCTCCATGTATGTTCCGCCAGCCTTTCGGGAAGACGATCCCGCCGAGCTCCATGCCATGATGCGCGAAGCGCGCCTGTGCAATTTGATCACCGCAACCGCGGACGGATTGCTCTCCACGCCGCTGCCGTTGTTTCTCGATCCGGACGAGGGTGAGCATGGCACGCTCTATGGCCATCTTGCCAGGGCCAATCCTCAATGGAAGATGCCGGTGATCGGCAACGCTCTCGCCATCTTCATGGGTCCGGACGCCTATGTGAGCCCGTCCTGGTATGCAACCAAGCGGGAACACGGCAAGGTCGTGCCGACCTGGAACTATGCCGCTGTGCATGCCTATGGGCCGGTGGAGTTCTTCGAGGATGGGGATAGATTGCTTGAGGTCGTGTCGCGCCTGACCAATCTTTACGAACGGCCGCGTGCCGAGCCATGGGCCGTGACGGACGCGCCCGAACCCTTCATCAAGGCGCAGCTCAAGGGGATCGTCGGACTACGCCTGCCCATCGGCCGAATCGAAGGCAAGCGCAAGATGAGCCAGAATCGCAGCGCGGCAGACCGGGCCGGCGTCGCCGAGGGGCTCGGGGAGAGCGATCGGCCGATGGACCGGATCGTCGCTGGTCTTATTCCCGTGGACGATGATTGAGATTGTCGCTGCCGCCGGTGATCTCTCAAGGGCCAGTGGTGTCAATCAGTGCGCGGTTAGCGATACAATCGGGCAATCCCCATAAACGCAAGCAAGGCTCCGCTTCCGAGCACAGCGGTGATCGTCAGCGCCCAGCTCACGCCGATATTCTCCATCAGCAGGGCGAAGGCGAAGGGGGCCGCCGAGGAGACGATGAGGCGCACTGAGATGAGCTGACCCTGGCGGGCGCCATACCCGGCGCTGCCGAAGAGAGACAGGGGCAATACACCGCTGACGATACTGTAAAGCCCGTTGCCCATACCGAACAGCACGGCGAACGCCAATGCTCCGGCGACCGAAGGAGCGGTCAGCAGCAGCAGCGCCACTGATGCCGGCAGCATTGCGGCGGAAATCATCGCCAGTCTGAGTTGGGACAGGTTCTTGCCGAACATCATATTGATGAATCGACTTGTCACCTGCGCGGGGCCGAACAGCGTGCCGACCATGACGCCGGCAACGCCAAGCCCCAGCGCCCCGAGAAGCGGCAGCATATGGACGAGGATGGCCGAGCTGACGAAGCTCTGAAGCGCGAAGCCGATCGCCAAGAGGATGGAGCCTCTCCGTCGTGCGGCGAGGGGAAGGCTGCCATCGACGGCTGCGATCGGCGCGGAGGTATCGGCGTCACCTGTTTCATTGGGAAGCCGGGTCCGCCGTGACAGCCATGCGTGGATCGGTAGACAGATGAAAAGATTCATCGCCGCGAAGACAAGATAGACCTGCTGCCACGACAGTGCGTTGTGGAGCGCCGTGGTGATCGGCCAGAAGATCGTCGAAGCAAAACCGGCAATCAGCGTCAGGTGGACGATGCTGCGCTGCGCGGTTCTAGGCTGTTGCTGTACGAGCAGAGCAAAGGCGGCGCCGTATTGCACCAGGGTAGAGGCGATCTCGATGGCGATCAGCGCCGGCACGAAGGCGATGCCGATTGGCGCCAGGGCACAGGCGATTAGAGCGACTGCTGCCGCCAGCGACCCGACTGTCATGACGCGTCCCGCGCCGTAGCGGTCAATCCAGCGCCCCGCCCATGGCGCGGCAAGGCCACCGATCAGCAGCGCACCCGACAATGCGCCAAAGATCCATTCCGTCGGCCATCCAAAGTCGTGCGCCATGGCGGGCGCGAGAATGCTGAAGCTGTAATAGAGCGTGCCATAGCCGATGATCTGCGTCAGGCCGAGCGCGGCAATAACAAGCCAGGGTCTTGCGCGCGGCCCGTCGAGGCAATCGGTGGACGCACTCGCAAGATCCGCCGACATCAGCGATGAGCCTCGGCGACCGCCGTGACCCTGTCGCCGCGCTCATACCAGCTCTTGGATCTGTTCACGATCCAGACAACGGTAAGCATGACCGGCACTTCGATCAGTACGCCGACAACGGTGGCGAGTGCTGCGCCGGAATGGAAGCCGAATAGGCTGATTGCGGCAGCAACGGCGAGTTCGAAGAAGTTCGAGGCTCCGATCAGCGCGGAAGGGCCGGCAACGCAATGCTGTTCGCCGGCAATACGGTTCAGCAGATAGGCGAGCCCCGCATTGAAATAGACCTGGATCAGGATTGGCACCGCAAGGAGCGCGATGACCAGCGGTTGCGCAACAATCTCTCCGCCCTGGAAGCCGAACAGCAGCACCAGCGTCGCCAGCAGCGCCACGAGCGAGACCGGGCCGAGCTTGGCCAGGAGCCGGTCGAGAGCGCGTTGCCCGCCCGAGGCAAGCAATCGGCGTCGCAAGAGCTGCGCTATGATCACTGGAATGACGATGTAGAGTACGACCGACAGCGCAAGCGTGCCCCATGGCACGGTGATGGCGGAAAGGCCGAGCAGCAGGCCGACCAGCGGCGCGAAGGCGACGACCATGATGGCGTCGTTGAGCGCCACCTGGCTCAGCGTGAAATGCGGTTCGCCTTTGGTCAGGTTCGACCAGACAAACACCATGGCGGTGCAAGGCGCGGCGGCAAGGATGATCAGCCCGGCGATATAGCTGTCGATCTGGCCGGCCGGCAGATAGGGCCGGAATAGCCAACCGATAAACAGCCAGCCGAGCAGTGCCATCGAGAAGGGTTTTACCGCCCAGTTGATGAACAGCGTCACGCCGATGCCGCGCCAATGGCGGCCGACTTCTCCAAGGGCGCCGAAGTCGATCTTCAGCAGCATCGGAATGACCATCAGCCAGATCAGCACGGCAACCGGCAGGTTAACCCGGGCAATCTCGGCCGCGCCGACGGCCTGGAATGCGCCGGGCATGACATGCCCAAGCGCGATACCGACGACAATGCAAAGGGCGACCCAGAGAGTGAGATAGCGTTCAAAGATTGACACGATGTCTCCTCACGCCGTCGCAACGCGGCGGCCGCGCTCGTCGACGATGCGTTCGCCGTCCTCCTTGAAGAACTCGCCGAGCTGGGGAGGCAGCAGATCGAGAGCCTCTTCAGACGGACGGCAGAGCTTCACACCTTTCGGGCTGACCACGATCGGTCGGTTGATCAGGATGGGATGCTGCATTATGGCGTCGAGAAGCTGGTCGTCCGTCAGGTTCGGATCGCCAAGGTTGATATCGGCATAGGGCGTACCCTTCTCCCGCAACAACTCGCGGGTGGCTATTCCCATCCGTGCTATCAGCTGTATCAGCATCGCGCGCGACGGCGGCGTCTTCAGATACTCGATGACGTGCGGCTCGATGCCGGCATTGCGGATCAGCGCCACCGTGTTGCGCGAGGTGCCGCAGTCGGGGTTGTGATAAATGATGACATCCATGATCTGTCTCACTTTGCTTTGTGCGAAGGCGCGTCTGTGCCTTCGAATTGGGCGATTTCATTGAAGATGCGGCCCGATTGATGGGAATCATGCATGGGCGACGTCCGACTTGGGCTGGCAGCAGGAGGTTAGCGCCGCGAAGGCCGGGCTGCACACGTCGGGATGGCCCTGGCAGCAGTCGCGCATGAGGAATTCGATGAGACCGGAGAGCGCGGGGTAGGCGGCGGTGTAGATGATCGAGCGACCTTCGCGGCGGGACTCGACCAATCCGGCATGTTCGAGATGGCCCAGATGGAAGGACATGCGCGAGGAGGACGCGCCGTCCATGGCCTCGCCGATCGAGCCGGCCGGCAACCCTTCAGGTCCGGCCGTCACCAGCAGGCGGACGATTCGCAGTCGTGTCTCCTGCGAGAGCGCCGCAAAAGCGTCGAGGGCTTGCTTTTCGTTCATTATTTCCTCAATATCTCAAGAGTAGTTGAGATAAAGTTATATCAAGATGAATGACGACGCCAGACCCTTGGAGACGGAGTTTCACGGCGACGCCTCGCTCGGCGCGCTTTTGGCGGCATTGGAGCCCCATGTCGGGAAAGAACTGTTGATCGATTATGGCGGGCGGATGATCCGGCCCGGCTATCACATCACCGAGATCAAGGCCGGCTCGTTCGTTACGCTGGACTGCGGTGGAAACCCCGATGCCTGGCAGGAGACGATTCTACAGATCGAGGATATCGCTCAAGAGGCCGAGGGCGGCTATTTGTCGGTCGACAAATTTCGGGCGATCCTCGATCAGGTTGCCCAGCGGGTCGAGCTTGATGCCGGTGCGCGGCTCACCTTCGAGGTGGGGCCTCCGGCCGCCGCCATGCAGATTTTCGATGTTGATGGGCTGCGTATGGAGGCCGGTCGCGTCATATTGCGGCTCGTCGCTCGCTCGGCAATCTGTAAGCCAAGGCATCGGGTAAGGCAGGAGGCGGCCACATGCTGTGGTCCCAAGTCGGCTGGCAAGGACTGCTGCGCGGCCTAAAGGTCGAGAGGGTGGTCCTGAAAGGGCATCCATTCCGGCCCCGCTTCTTCCACTACTAAGCTTTGTCGATCCCATTTTGTCATTCTGGTGCAATCTCGCGGGCGAATAATTCACAAATTGTCGCTTCCCGTCGAATCGGTCGCAACAGAATCGACAGAATCGCGTGCTCGTGAGTATCGGTCCGAGACCTCGGAATGGGGTTTGTCCGTTCCTCGCTGTTGAGGTGGGTCGCGGTAAATGTCGGAAATGGCGCGTGCGGCGTCGTTGATGTCACGGATTTGCCCCGGATCTGCCATGTTGGCAGCCTGCCGCATTTCCATGCCCTATTTAAAATCGGCTCGTAAGTGCCGGTACATTAAGGGCTTTCTTAACGAAGTCTAAACAAATGTGGCGCCTGTGTTGCTGACTTGTGTCCTTTCGGCAACAGGAATTGTGTAAGGCTCCTGTGAAAACCCCTTTCCGGCAAGATGTAGATTGCGTGACAGTTCGCGTCTTGTATTTTCAAATTCGGAAGCGAGGGCGATTGATCGTCCACTTCTTGAAACAAGAGGATGGGGCAGGGAATACCTTCGGGTAGTTCTCATTCTCGAATGAAACTTTGACTGGAGGTCAATAATGAACATCAAGAGCCTTCTTCTCGGCTCCGCTGCCGCTCTGGTAGCTGTTTCCGGTGCTCATGCAGCTGACGCTATTGTTGCTGCTGAGCCTGAGCCGCTTGAATACGTTCGCATCTGCGATGCATACGGCGCTGGTTACTTCTTCATCCCGGGCACGGAAACCTGCCTCAAGATCGGCGGTAAGGTTCGTACCGAAGGTCAGTGGTACGACGCTTACAACCCGAAGAATGTTCGCGGCACGCTTTGGCACACCCGCGCCGAACTGCAGCTGCAGACGGCTACGGACACCGAGTATGGTCCGCTGAAGACCAACACGGAAATTCGTTGGGATTGGCAGGAAGGCGCTTCGACCGGCACTAACCTGTTGCATGCCAGCATCAGCCTCGGCGGCTTCACCGTCGGTAAGGAAGACTCGCAGTACAACGTCTTTACCGGTTATGCCGGCGACGTCATCAACGACGACGTTGTCTATGACGGCCCGTACGAACTCAACCAGATCACCTACAACTACGACGCCGGCAACGGCTTCACGGCTGTAATCTCGCTGGAAGACAGCAACTCTGGTACGGTTGGCACGAACACCGACGGTACTCCTAAGTATGCTACCGGTGCAAACGGCGAAAACAGCCGCGATCATTACGCTCCTGACGTTGTCGCCGGTGTTGGCTACAAGGCTGGCGCTTGGTCCTTCAAGGTCGTCGGTGGTTATGACTCCATCGTCGAAGAAGGCGCTGTCAAGGCTCGCGTCGATGCTGACTTCGGTGCTTTCTCGGCCTTCGTTATGGGTGGCTACAACACCGATGGCAACAAGCTGAACAAGTACGCTGGTGCGGGCAGCAGCGGTGTTGCTGGCGATATCGGCTGGGGTGACTGGGCAGTCTGGGGCGGCGTTGGCGTACCGGTCAACGAAAAGCTGAAGTGGAACCTGCAGCTCGCCTACACCGACTCCAAGGTCTTCGCTGCTACCACGAACGTCAAGTGGAACCCAGTTAAGAACCTCCTGATCGAGCCGGAAGTATCCTACACCAACTGGGATTCGATCAACGAAAACCAGTGGGCTGGTATCCTTCGCTTCGAGCGTTCTTTCTAATCTGATTTGACTCCGGTCATAATCTGATTTGTCACGCAGGTGACGAAAAGCCCGGCTTTCGAGCCGGGCTTTTTGCGTTTCGGAGCATAGTCGATCGCCACCTATTTCCGGGATTAGAGGGCGTTTTACTTATTTAATGTATTAGTTTTGAATAATTAGAGACGGCTCCATAACTGGAGAGTCCAGGGAAAGTAATATCAGGTAAGGACGACGGCGAGCTCCGTCATTTCATGTGACAATTTTGCGACGTGATTTTTGTGCAACGCAAAATTCGAAACAAGCGTCACATACGCTCATAGTTTATCTCTGATATTGCTCTGAAAAATTCGATCTGTAGGTTCGCAAATCAGAAGCGAGGCTTACGGTTTCGTTTCTCCCAGATCAGGGGTCAACTTTGAACGCAAGGTGGGGTGGGGCACGTCGTTTTTCGGCGCGAAATCTCTTACCTAATTAATATTAGAACTGGAGTTACCATGAACATCAAGAGCCTTCTTCTCGGCTCCGCTGCTGCGCTGGCAGCAGTTTCCGGTGCTCATGCAGCCGACGCTATCGTCGCTGCCGAGCCCGAGCCGCTTGAATACGTTCGCATTTGCGACGCCTATGGCGCCGGCTATTTCTTTATTCCAGGTACCGAAACCTGCCTCAAGATCGGCGGCATGGTTCGTACCGAAGGTGGCTGGTACAATGCTTACAAGGCTGGCCAGGAAGCCGGTGAACGCGGTACCTATTGGCATACCCGCGCCGAGCTGAGACTTGCCACTGCATCGGATACGGAATACGGTCCGTTGAAGACCAGCACGGTCTATCGCCTCGACTGGAACGACGGCAACTCCACCAGCAGCAAGCTGCTCTGGGCCAATATCAGCCTCGGTGGCTTCCTCGTTGGTAAGAACGATTCGGTCTACTCGACCTTCCTCGGCTATGCCGGCGACGTCATCAACGACGACGTCATCGAGTATGGTATCAATGGCGGCGACGAGCTAAACCAGCTCACCTACAACTATGATGCCGGCAACGGCTTCACCGCTGTAATCTCGCTGGAAGATTCCAATTCCGGCACGGGCGCAACCGGTGCAAATGGCGAAAACAGCTCCGACCACTATGCTCCGGATGTTGTCGCTGGTGCTGGCTACAAGGCCGGCGCATGGCAGTTCCGCGTCGTCGGTGGCTACGACTCCATCGTTGAAGAAGGCGCTGTCAAGGCTCGCGTTGACGCTGACTTCGGCATTCTTACCGCTTTCGTCATGGGTGGCTACAACACCGATGGCAACAAGCTCAACAAGTATGCTGGCGCAGGCGGAGATGGTCTCGGCTGGGGTGACTGGGCTGTCTGGGGCGGCGTTGGCGTTCCGGTTAACGACAAGCTGAAGTGGAACCTGCAGCTTTCCTATGACGACGTGAAGACTTTCGCTGCGACGACGAACGTCAAGTTCAACCCTGTCAAGGACCTGCTGATCGAGCCGGAATTGACCTACGTGAACTATGACGCCGCCAACAAGGATACCTGGGCTGGTATCCTCCGCTTCCAGCGTACCTTCTAATTCGGTTCGTAGAACCGGATTTGATATAGCTCATATTCTGATCTGACCTCCGATCAGAAGGAAATGGCCCGGTTTTCCCAACCGGGCCATTTCTGTTTTTGCCCTGAGTTCGCGTCGCGCAGGCTCAGGTCGTCGAGAGGAAATTCTTGATCGCGGCCGGAATATCCTCGAGATGCAGGATCGGCGCATGTCCTTGCCCGAGGGCAGTCTTTGTCGTCGCGCCGGAGTGGCGCCTTGCCATTTCCTCGACTGTTGCGGTCGTCAGCAGTTTGGAGTTTTCCCCGCGAATCACCATCAGCGGGATATCTCGGAATGCCTCGAATTGCGGCCACAGATCCGGAAGTGGCGCCTCGAGGTCCAGCGCCTGCATTTGCGTTGCAATGGCGGGGTCATAATCGGCGGTGATTCTTCCATCTTTTACGGTGTAGATCGCCTGCGCCATGTCGCCCCAATCTTCCTCCACAAGCGCGGTGAAGGCCTGGGCGTGATTTTCCCGCAGAATATCGACGGCCTCGCTCCAGTCGGCCGGCTTTCGGTCGCGGTTCAGATAGTCGCGGATATCGCCAAGCCCTTCTTTCTCCAGAGCGGGGCCGATATCGTTGAGTATGACCGCTTTCAGAATATCCGGCTGGCTGGCTGCGAGGATGTGCAGGACGAGGCCGCCGCGCGACGTGCCGATAAAGGCGGCCTCGGATACGTCGAGTGCTGCACACATGACAAGCACGTCCTGGGCTTCCAAAGCGAGATTATAGTGGCTCTTGTCATCATCCCAGGCCGACAATCCACGACCGCGAGCATCGAGCGTAACGACCCTGCGTGGCGTAATCGGATCGCGGGATAAAAGCAGCGCCAACTGATGAAAATCCCGCGAATTGCGGGTCAGTCCCGGCAGGCAGATGATGGGTGGTAGGCCGGAAACAGATGAGCCGCCGCCGTAATCACGCGCATAGAGCCTCAGGCCGTCTGGCGTCGAGATCGTTCTGACTACAAAGCCGCTTTCATCGTCACTGTTCATGGATGATCCCTCGTGGATGATGGTCCAAGAGGGATGTAACGCCATTTTGCAGTCCTGGACAATCGCACTTGCGAGGGAGGAACTTTAGCCGCGGCCGTAGATCAGGTCGTGCTCGATATCGGTCTTCTGGCCGAGCCGCGCCTTATAGACCTGATAGTTCTCCATGACGCGCTGGACGTAGTTGCGCGTTTCGGGGAAGGGGATCCGCTCGATCCAGTCGACGACCTCATCGATCGATTTGCCGCGCGGATCGCCATAGCGGTTGATCCACTCGGGAACCTTGTTCGGGCCGGCATTGTAGGCAATGAAGGTTAGAATGTAGGAGCCGCCGAAAGCGTCGATCTGTTCGCCGAGATAATGAGCACCGAGC
This sequence comes from Rhizobium lusitanum, assembly GCF_014189535.1. Taxonomy (NCBI): domain Bacteria; kingdom Pseudomonadati; phylum Pseudomonadota; class Alphaproteobacteria; order Hyphomicrobiales; family Rhizobiaceae; genus Martinezella; species Martinezella lusitana. Next base: position 3,662,790 of record NZ_CP050308.1, read on the forward strand.
GTCGCGTTGTAGCCGGCATCCTGCGTCAGCTTGGCGTCGGAATAGGCCAGACCATGTCGACCGGCGACAGCCTTGGCCGTCTTTGGCAGAAGCTGCAACAGGCCGCGAGCATTGGCGGAGGAGACAGCGGCCGGATTGAAGGCGCTTTCCTGCCGGGCGATGGCGTAGGCGAGAGCCTTGCCCGAGCCAGTAATATTCGCATTGTCCGGAATGACGCCGATCGGGAAGGCAAGTGCCGCGACATCGACACCGCGGCCATAGGCGATCTTGCCGACCTGAAGAGAAAGCTGATGATTGCCGGAGCGCTCGGCCTGCGCCGCCAGCATGGCGATCTCACCGGGGCTCTGCAATTGCTTCGCCAAGGCCCGATAGAGAGCTTCGGCCCGCCAGCCATGACCTGCCGCCTCGAGCCGCGTGATGGCCTGCACGGCCTCACGGGATTGGAAGAGCCGCCGGTCGTCGCTTGTTGGCGAGGGATAGGTGACGTTCAGTGTCCGTCGGCCGAGCTTTTCGGCGGCGAGCTGACCATAGAAGGTGCTCGGATAGGAAGCGGCCTTCGTATAGAAATCCACAGCCTTGCCGGGACCGCCGGCTTCAGCCGCACGGCCGAGCCAGTACCAGGCGCGCGATTGCGAGATCGGGCCGTTCGACACCTGCAGGATCTTGCGGAAATGTGTCGAGGCCGCAGCGCCATCCCGCAGGCCGCGTAAAGCATACCAGCCGGCATGGAATTCTGCCTCGCCGACATCCTGCGGGCTCTCCGCAGCACTGACATCGACGACGCGGTAGGCGGCCTTGAAGTTACCCTGATCCACTAGGCCGCGGCTGACGATGCGCTGCTCGTTCCACCATGCGCCGCCATTGACGAGTGCCGCGCGGTCGCGCGGCATCTGCGTCAGGAGATTGGCGGCGTCGTCATATTTGTCCTGACGGCGCAGGTTCTCGATCCTCATGAAAAGATAGGCGGGATCCTTGCGCGATTGCGCATCGATATTGGCAAGCAGTGTTCCGGCGTTGGCGGAGCGATTGTTGACCGCAGCCCAAGCCTTGTAGAGCGACTGCGCCCTGCCGAGATCGCCGAAGCGCTTGGCCTGCGCGGTGCGGTCGCGATAGAGCAGATAGTCCATCCGCGCCTTGTGATCGGCGGGCGTCAGCAGGCTGGAAAATTCGGCGAGGATCTTGTCTTCGAAGGATTTGTCCAGCGCCTCGTCGCGCCAGATCTTGCGGATCAGCTTGGCAGCTTGCGCCGATGCGCCACGAGAAACCAGTGCTCGCGACAGGATCACGCTGCCTTCCGGCGTTTCCGGCTGCGTATTGCCGAAGGCGGCAAGTATTTGATCTGCAGGTGGATTTTCAGTGTAGAGCGCTCGTTCGGAATTGGCGCGCAGGCTGCTAAGGCCCGGCCAGTCGACGAGCTCGCGCGCCGCCGCGGCGATTTCGCCGGAGGGAACGCCCACCTGGCCCGAGGTTGCGATCGCCCAGGTCAGGATATGACGGTCAAGCGTGCCCTGGCCCATGCCGTTGCGGATGGCGAGCGCCTGCATTGGGTTCTTGTTGGAAAGGGCGTCGAGACCGGACTTGAGATCGCTGTTGAGAGGCGCTACGGCGGTGCCGCGCGGGATGGCGCCTGTGTTCAGCGGATCAGGCACGCTCATCGCGATATCGGTCGTCTTGCGGGACTGTGTCTGTTCACCGGGGAGTTGTGACGCAAAAGTGCCCCACGCGACCGCCACGCCCACAGCAGTCATGATCACGAGAGGTCTCTTCATCCGGTTACTCACAACAAAAAACAGGTCCCTTCCATTTGCCGAAATTTACATTAACGAAACCTTAGCGCTGGTCCGAATTTCAATCAATTATGATATCGGAAACTGCCCTTCACCATTGAAAGCCTGCTTGTCGCCGGCAAGTCGGCGCTTTATGGTGCGCGGATTCATAACCATGGATTGCGGCTGAAGCGTGAAAACGCCGCCGCGAGGAGACTTGCATGTTCCAGGGGTCCATTCCCGCACTCGTTACGCCCTTCACTGACGCCGGCAAGGTGGATGAAGCGTCCTTCGCTTCCCATGTCGATTGGCAGATCAAAGAGGGTAGCAGCGGGCTTGTTCCCGTTGGCACGACGGGAGAATCACCGACCCTGTCGCATGATGAGCACAAGCGCGTCGTCGAGCTCTCGATCGAAGTTGCCAACAAGCGCGTCCCAGTCATGGCCGGCGCCGGATCCAACAACACCCGCGAAGCCATCGAGCTTGCCCAGCATGCCGAAAAGGTCGGCGCCAATGCGGTTCTGGTCGTGACCCCTTACTACAACAAGCCAACACAGAAGGGGCTTTACGCACACTTCGCGGCCGTTGCGGAAGCGGTGAAGCTGCCGATCTATATCTACAATATTCCCGGCCGCTCGGTTGTCGACATGACACCGGAGACCATGGGGGCGCTTGCCAAGGCCTATGCCAACATTGTCGGCGTCAAGGATGCAACGGGCAAGATCGAGCGTGTGTCCGAGCAGCGCATCACCTGCGGCAACGACTTCCGTCAGCTTTCCGGCGAGGATGCGACGGCGCTCGGCTTCAACGCCCATGGCGGCGTCGGCTGCATCTCGGTGACGGCCAATGTCGCGCCGCGCCTTTGTGCCGAATTGCAGGCGGCGACGCTTGCCGGCGATTATGCCAAGGCGCTCGACTATCAGGATCGGCTGATGCCGCTGCACAAGGCGATTTTCCTGGAGCCAGGTCTCTGCGGCGCCAAGTACGGCCTGTCCCGCCTCGGCCGGATGAGCCGCAATGTGCGTTCGCCGCTGCTTTCGACGCTGGAAGCCGGCACTGAAGCAGCCATCGACGCCGCCATGCGCCACGCTGGCCTGCTGAACTGACGGAAACACAGTGCTGACTGAAGTCCTATTCGAGGCCGCTCTCTTCACAAGGAGGGCGGTCTCGCTTATTTAAGGTCTGGAACCTCGGAATTGACGCACGAAAAAGAAGAAGAAAAATCATGGCCCCCAAAGGCAGCCAACGCGTAGTGAAGAAAATTGTCGCGGAGAACCGCAAGGCGCGCTTCAATTACGAGATCATCGATACCTACGAGGCTGGCATCGTGCTGAAGGGCACCGAGGTCAAGTCCCTGCGCGAAGGCAAGGCCAATATCGCCGAATCCTATGCCTCGGACGAGGATGGTGAGATCTGGCTGATCAATTCCTATCTACCGGAATATCTGCAGGCGAACCGCTTCAATCATGAGCCGCGCCGCCGCCGCAAGCTATTGCTCTCAGGCCGCGAGATCGGCCGGCTGCGCTCCGGCATCAATCGCGAAGGCATGACGCTGATCCCGTTGAAGATCTATTTCAACGACAATGGTCGTGCCAAGCTCGAACTGGCGCTTGCCAAGGGCAAGAAGCTTCACGACAAGCGCCAATCCGAGAAGGAACGCGACTGGAACCGGCAAAAGAGCCGGATTCTCAAGGACAATAGGTGAGTGTGAGAAGCGGTTCCGCGTAGCCAAAGCAATCGATCCAGTGAATCGATTGCAGCGACGAATGCCCTCAGCCAACGCGAAGGGCCGGTGGTGCAGCGAATACTGGACGCATCCGCTGCGGGTTCACCTACTCCTCGGCATCGGCCACGGTAGCGACCGGTTCAACCGGGCGCTGCGGACGCTCGGAGGGATCGCGGCCGATTTCGGCCTTCAGCGATACAAGATCGATAAAGTGATCGGCCTGGCGGCGTAGGTCGTCGGCGATCATCGGCGGCTGGGTGGCCATGGTGGAGATCACCGACACCTTGCGGCCGCGCCGCTGCAACGCCTCAACCAGGGTAGTGAAATCGCCGTCGCCGGAGAAGATCACGAGATGATCGACGGTTTCGGACTGCTCCATGGCGTCGATCGCCAGCTCGATATCCATGTTGCCCTTGATCTTGCGGCGCCCCATGGAATCAGTGAATTCCTTCGCCGGCTTGGTAACGACCTTGTAGCCATTATAGTCGAGCCAGTCGATCAGCGGGCGGATAGAAGAGTATTCCTGATCCTCGATCAGGGCGGTATAATAATAGGCGCGCAGCAGGTAACCGCGCTTCTGGAATGCCTTCAACAGCTTGCGGTAGTCAATATCGAAACCGAGGCTCTTGGATGCGGCGTAGAGGTTGGCGCCGTCTATAAAAAGTGCAATTTTCTCGCGTGGGTCGAACATCGCTTACATATCCACTGTTACAAAAATGCAATTACTGTGCGCAAAATGTAGCCAAAACAATGTCTTACATGACGTTGGCGAACGATTCATATTACTTTATGAATCATTCATATAACCGAGATTTAGGGTACGCAGTTCGATATTCCAAGCAATCTTAAGTAGAATCCATGATTTGTCTAATGAAATTTAGCGCATTGTGGAGGGATTGGGACCCTTGGAGCAGGAAAAACTTGAATTTGCCTTCGTTTGCTTGTATCGGCGTGCTACTCCGAGACATGATGACGACATCACGACCGCAAAGGACAGGCAATGGCCCGTGTCACAGTAGAAGATTGCATTGATAAAGTTGAGAACCGGTTCGAGCTCGTATTGCTCGCCAGCCATCGCGCCCGCCTGATTTCGCAGGGGTCCTCAATCACGATCGACCGCGACAACGACAAGAACCCGGTCGTGGCCTTGCGCGAAATCGCCGATGAGACACTGTCTCCCGACGATCTGAAGGAAGACCTGATCCATTCGCTGCAGAAGCACGTTGAAATCGATGAGCCGGAACCCGATCCGGCAAGCCTGCTGGCTGCCGGCGGCAACACTTCGGCTTCGGGCGACGAGGAAGCAGATCAGCCGGAAACCGTCACTTTCGACCAGATGTCGGAAGAAGAGCTGCTGGCCGGCATCGAAGGCCTTGTTCCGCCAGAAAAAAGCGACGATTACTGATCGTCGAGCTTGATGCTCTAACCAAGAGCGATATGATGAAGTAATGTGTGCGCCGGTCGTATGACTGGCGCGCTTTTTTGTTTTTGCTGGAGTAGCTTGGGAATGATGCGGCAATACGAGCTTGTTGAGCGTGTGCAGAAATACAAGCCCGATGCCAACGAAGCTCTTCTCAACAAGGCCTATGTCTATGCGATGCAGAAGCATGGACAGCAGAAACGCGCCAGCGGCGACCCCTATATTTCCCATCCGCTCGAAGTTGCCGCCATCCTGACCGACATGCGTCTGGATGAATCGACGATCGCCGTCGCTCTCCTGCACGATACGATCGAAGACACGACAGCAACGCGTGCCGAAATCGATGAGCTGTTCGGCGAGGATATCGGCCGTCTGGTCGAAGGGCTGACGAAGATCAAGAAGCTCGATCTCGTCACCAAGAAGGCGAAGCAGGCGGAAAACCTGCGCAAGCTGCTGCTCGCTATTTCCGACGACGTCCGCGTGCTTCTGGTCAAGTTGGCCGACCGCCTGCACAATATGCGCACGCTCGACCATATGCCGCCGGAGAAACGCGCTCGCATCTCCGAGGAGACGATGGAAATCTATGCGCCGCTCGCCGGCCGCATGGGCATGCAGGACATGCGCGAGGAGCTGGAGGAGCTTTCCTTCCGCCACATCAATCCCGAAGCGAATGAAACGGTGACCAAGCGCCTTGAGGAGCTGTCGCGGCGCAACGAAGGCTTGGTGAGGAAGATCGAGGTGGAGCTGCGCGACCTGCTGGTTGCCAACGGCCTTGCCAATGCGATGGTCAAGGGACGGCAGAAGAAGCCCTATTCGGTCTTCCGCAAGATGCAGTCGAAGTCGCTTTCCTTCGAGCAGCTGTCCGACGTTTATGGCTTCCGCCTGCTCGTCGACGATATTCCCTCCTGCTATCGCGCGCTCGGCATCGTGCACACGCGCTGGCGCGTCGTACCCGGCCGGTTCAAGGATTACATCTCGACGCCGAAGCAGAACGACTATCGCTCGCTGCACACGACAATCGTCGGTCCGTCCAGCCAACGCATCGAGCTGCAGATCCGCACCAAGCGCATGCATGAAATCGCCGAGTTCGGCATTGCCGCCCATGCGCTCTACAAGGACAAGGACGGCAGCAGCAATGGCGACGGTGAACTGCTGTCGCGCGAAAGCAATGCCTATTCCTGGCTGCGCCACACCATCGAGGCACTGGCCGAAGGCGACAGCCCGGAAGAGTTCCTTGAGCACACCAAGCTCGAACTCTTCCAGGATCAGGTCTTCTGCTTCACGCCGAAGGGCAAGCTGATCGCGCTGCCGCGCGGCGCCACGCCGATCGATTTCGCCTATGCCGTCCACACCAATATCGGCGACACCACCGTCGGCGCCAAGATCAATGGCCGTATCATGCCGCTGGTGACGCGCCTGACCAATGGCGATGAAGTCGAGATCATCCGCTCCGGCGTGCAGGTGCCGCCTGCCGCCTGGGAAGAGATCGTCGTGACCGGCAAGGCGCGCGCCGCCATCCGCCGTGCCACGCGGCTTGCGATCCGCAAGCAATATGCCGGCCTCGGCCACCGTATTCTGGAGCGCACCTTTGAGCGCGCCGGCAAGATCTTTTCGCGCGAGGCGCTGAAGCCGGCGCTGCACCGCTTGGGACAGAAGGATGTCGAGGACGCGATTGCCGCCGTCGGGCGCGGGGAGATGTCGTCGCTCGATGCGCTGCGCGCCGTCTATCCCGACCATCAGGACGAACGTGTGACCGTCAAGCCAGCAGGCGATGAAGGGTGGTTTAACGTTCGCAGTGCCTCAGGCATGATTTTTAAGATCCCCGGCAAGACCAAGGCCGATCTCGCCGCGAGCATCGAGGGTATCGACGCCCTGCCGATCCGTGGCCTGGCGGCGGATGTCGAGGTGCATTTCGCCTCGACTGGCGCCGTGCCCGGCGACCGCATCGTCGGCATCATGGAAAAAGGCAAGGGGATCACCATCTATCCGATCCAGTCGCCGGTGCTGCAGCACTTCGACGATCAGCCGGAGCGCTGGATCGATGTTCGTTGGGATCTGGACGAGGCCAACAAGTCCCGCTTCGGCGCGAGGATACTGATCAACGCGCTGAACGAACCCGGCACGCTCGCCAAGGTCGCCCAGACGGTGGCCGGCGTCGACGTCAACATCCGCATTCTCAACACGGTGCGGGTTGCCGCCGACTTTACAGAAATGGCTCTGGACGTCGAAGTCTGGGATCTGCGCCAGCTGAACCAGCTCCTGGTGCAGCTCAAGGAGCTTGACTGCATTGCCACTGTAAAGCGGCTCTACGAGTAATTATCTCTAGCGATGGCGCCGATCTGGTGGAGCTGCATATTTTGTGACCAATTTATGGTCAAATCCGACCGCCATTATGTAAAGCCATGCGATATTCGCATGGCTGCATCGGTTTTACAGCGTTGGTAATTAACCTTTGCAACGCTTATCTTCTGGTCATCGAAGAAACGAAACAGAGATGAGAGAAGACAATGTTTGGTCCTATCAAGAAATTCGCCCGTGCCCTGCGCGTTCCGAGTGCTGACGAGCGCGAAATGGCTTACCTGAACGGCTCGCATGACCGTTTTGACCTTGAATATCGTCAGCGTCAGGTCGATCGCGGCATGTTCCGCCAGCGTTAATCGCTGACAATACTTTCGAATGGGAAGGGGCGTGACAGTTGCTGCGCCCTTGGAGCATCCCGCCACGAGCGGGTTGAATGCTCCGGATCCACAAGCTGGAGCGGTTGTCGGTGTTCTGAACACCCAACGCTCTGAAGAGCAGGGCATAGTTGCTGGACAATCAGCATATGAACGCTTTGCCGCTCTTGTCATGACGGCCCTCAGTACACTAGATAAGCCGCATGTTATTTCGACGCCGAAAACCACTGACGTTCAGCGAGAAACTGCGGGAGCATCTTTGGCCCCGTAAGGGTTTTGTCCGCTCATTCCAATACTTTGGAAAACGCCTCGTGCGCCTTGCCGCTTCGCCACATTCGGTGGCGGCAGGCTTTGCGGCGGGCATCGTCGTTTCCTGGACCCCGTTCATCGGCGTGCATTTCGTGATGGCGATCATCATTGCCTATCTGATCGGTGGCAATGTGATTGCGTCAGCGCTCGGCTGTCTGGCGGCCGGCAATCCTATCACCTATCCCTTCATCTGGGCCTTCACCTGGGAAATCGGTCATCTGATCCTGGCGCGCGACAGCGGCGGGCAGGGCGGTGGCGTTGATCTGCCGGCGCTGTGGCACAAGGGCGATCTCTCGCAAATTTGGGACCCGGTCCTGAAGCCGATGTTGATTGGCGGCATTCCGCCGGCCATCGTTTCAGGCATCATTGTCTATGCCTTGACCTATTACGGTGTGAAGGGCTTCAAGACCCGACGCAAGGAACGGCTGATGGAACGCGCCCGCGAGCGCATGTCGCTTGCCGAAAACGCATCGAGCGTCTGACCAGCGCTGATATCGCCGTGGCCGGCTGGAGGGCCTTCTCATGATCATCGGGATCGGCAGCGACCTCATCGACATCCGCCGCGTCGAGAAATCTATCGAGCGTTTCGGCACGCGCTTCACGGAGCGTTGTTTCACCGACATCGAGCGTGCCAAGTCCGAAGGGCGCAAGAACAAGGCCGCTTCATACGCCAAGCGCTTCGCCGCCAAGGAAGCTTGCTCCAAGGCGCTCGGCACCGGTCTGGCGCAGGGCGTTTTCTGGCGTGACATGGGCGTCATCAATCTGCCGAGCGGCAAACCGACCATGCAATTGACGGGTGGGGCGGCCAAGAGACTGGCCGCCATGCTGCCGGAAAATCACCGCGCCGCCATTCATTTGACGATAACTGATGATTTCCCTCTTGCTCAAGCTTTTGTGATTATCGAGGCGCTGCCGATTGCGGGCTGAATGACAGCCGTATATCGCTTTTGATACCCGCGCCATTGCCGCCGTGATATGAAGCGGATAGAGAGTGCCTGAATGTGAAGTGCGCCGGTGGGGTGCAAATAAGGAATAAGACTGCGTGTCCGAGAAAGCCGAAAAACAGCAGAACGCCCTCTGGGAAAACATCAAGGTTATCGTACAGGCGCTCGTCCTGGCCATGATCATCCGCACGGTGCTATTTCAGCCGTTCACCATCCCGTCCGGCTCGATGATGCCGACGCTTCTTGTCGGAGACTACATCTTCGTCAATAAGTTCGCCTACGGTTACTCGAAATATTCGCTGCCTTTCTCGCCCGACCTGTTCAGCGGCCGTATTTTAGGCAGTGTGCCGAAGCGTGGCGATGTCGTCGTTTTCCGTTTCCCGCCTAATCCGGATGTCGACTATATCAAGCGCGTCATCGGTCTGCCGGGCGACCGCATTCAGGTGAAGAACGACATTCTCTACATCAACGGCGAGGCCGTTCCGCGTGAGCCGCACGGCACTTTTGCCTCGGATTACAGCCAGGAGCCGGGCGACAGCATTCCCGTCTACAGCGAGCGTCTGGCGGACTCCGGTAAGGTCTTCGACACGCTGGACCTCTCTCCGACCTCGCGTGGCGACAACACCCAGGAATATGTCGTTCCGGCTGATCATTACTTCATGATGGGCGATAACCGCGACAATTCCGACGACAGCCGTTTCGACGTTGGTTACGTGCCAGCCGAGAACCTGATCGGCCGCGCCAGCGTCATCTTCTTCTCGCTCGGCCATGACACATCGTTCCGCGAAATCTGGAAATGGCCGACCAACATGCGTTGGGACCGCCTCTTCAAGGTTGTCGAATGACGAAGACGACGACGCTCTCTCAGGCGGATCGTCTTACGCTTGAAGCTGCAATAGGCCATGCCTTTGTGGAAAAGGAGCGTCTTGACTGGGCTCTGACGCATGCCAGCGCCCGCACGCACAAGGCCGGCAATTACGAACGGCTGGAATTTCTCGGCGATCGGGTTCTCGGCCTGTGCATCGCCGAGCTCCTGTTCCGGACGTTCGGCGTGGCGACCGAGGGCGAGCTCTCGGTGCGCCTCAACCAGCTGGTCAGTGCCGAGACCTGTGCGGCAGTTGCCGACGAGATGCAGCTGCATCTCTTCATCCGCACCGGCGCGGATGTGAAGAAGCTCACCGGCAAGCGCATGCTGAACGTACGCGCCGATGTCGTCGAGAGCTTGATCGCGGCGCTCTATCTCGATGGCGGCCTCGAAGTGGCGCGCAAGTTCATTTTACGCTATTGGGAAGGGCGCGCTATCCGGCCCGACGGTGCCAGACGCGATGCCAAGACGGAATTGCAGGAATGGGCGCACGCGAAATTCGGCGTGACACCCGTTTATAGGGTTGATGACCGCAGCGGACCGGATCATGATCCCCGCTTCACGGTGACGGTGGAAGTGGCGGGAGCCGCGCCCGAGACCGGTATAGAACGCTCCAAGCGCGCCGCCGAGCAGGTGGCCGCGACGCGGATCTTGGAGCGCGAAGGTATATGGCAGCCGCAATCGGCTCAGGAATGACGGAAAAAATGACCAATCAGGAAGACACGGCTGCCGGCGAAGGCGCGGCTGAAAATCGCGGCCCGACGCATTCGGGTTTCGTGGCTCTTATCGGCGCGACCAATGCCGGCAAGTCGACACTCGTCAACCGGCTCGTCGGCGCCAAGGTGTCGATCGTCAGCCATAAGGTGCAGACGACCCGCGCCATCGTGCGCGGCATCGCCATTCACGACAATGCGCAGATCGTCTTCATGGACACGCCCGGCATCTTCAAGCCGCGCCGCCGTCTCGACCGCGCCATGGTGACCTCAGCCTGGGGCGGCGCCAAGGATGCCGATCTCATCATGCTTTTGATCGACAGCGAACGCGGCATACGCGGCGATGCCGAAGCCATTCTCGAAGGGCTGAAGGAAGTTTTCCAGCCGAAGATCCTTGTTCTCAACAAGATCGACCGCGTTCGCCACGAGGATCTCTTGGCGCTTGCCGCCGCCGCCAACGAAAAGATTGCCTTCCAGGAAACCTTCATGGTCTCGGCCGTGAACGGCTCCGGCTGCGACGATGTCATGAATTATCTGGCAAAGACCCTGCCTGAGGGCCCGTGGTATTATCCGGAAGACCAGATCTCCGATCTGCCGATGCGCCAGCTCGCCGCCGAAATTACCCGCGAAAAGCTGTTTCTGCGCCTGCATCAGGAACTTCCCTATTCTTCGCATGTCGAGACGGAAAAGTGGGAAGAGCGCAAGGACGGCTCGGTTCGCATCGAGCAGGTCATCTATGTTGAGCGTGAAAGCCAGAAGAAGATTACCCTCGGCAAATCGGGTGACGCGATCAAGGCGATCTCCACCGCTTCGCGCAAGGAGCTGTCCGCGATCCTGGAACAGCCCGTGCATCTCTTCCTCTTCGTGAAGGTGCGCGAAAACTGGGGCGACGATCCCGAACGCTTCCGCGAAATGGGGCTCGAGTTTCCGCGCGGATAGAATTGAGTTCCGGCGACTGTCTCACCTCGCGACAATCGCCGGACAAATGCTAGGGCCGGCAAGGCGATTTTTTGGAGTGGTTACCCCCTCGCGCATCCCTTCGATTGGATTTTTCGCAGTAGACCCCTTGAAGAAGGCCGCTGGCAGGCGATCACCCATCTGATCCCGGCGACCTCATCCGCCTCTGCGCCGTTCAGATAAACAAGATATTGAAAAACCTATCGAAACGTGGGGCGATCCATTCGCGGCACGCAGCTGTGACTTGTTGCGGGCTGACGGGTTCACCACGCTTGCGCGAATCGGAACGGCTCTGTTCGGTCAAGTGACCGCTTGGCAGGTGGGAGCATTGACACGATCTGGCACATGTCTTTTTAATGGCAGCTAATAGTGTATCAACATAGACTAGTATCGCCGTCACTTTTCGACCAGTTTCACCTCTTACTAACCGCAGCGGCAAAAGCGATTGGAGCGTGATCACGAGCCCATAGTACCGCGGGGCGAAAAGTGCGAAGCGGGTTAGGGTAAGGTCATGTGACTTGAGACCGAGCCAACACGGATGGGGGAATACCGTCCATTCAACACGGGCCGATGATTGGCGCCGGAGGGATAGATGTGGAAAGTACTACGGGGCGTAGCGTTGCCAAGAGCACGCATGCAGGGGTGGCGCTGATATGACGGTTCAGCGCGCTCTTATTTTGGAAGATAACCTGATCATTGCCATGGAGGCGGAGGAAATCCTTCGTCTTGTAGGGGTCGAGGAGGTGGAAATCGCCTCGAACCTGGAGCAGGCAGTCAACGCCATTCATACCGATCATTATGATTTTGCGATGCTGGATGTGAATCTGGGGGAGTCGATGAGCTTCGGCTTTGCCCGGTTGCTGGTCGAGCGCGGCATCGCCTTCGGTTTCGTCAGCGGCTATTCCGATACGCTCGACTTCCCGGCGGACCTGCGGCATGTGCCGCTGCTCAACAAGCCCTTCGACGAGGCCGCCATGCGGGTGTTTGTCGACAGGCTGTCATCGGCAAGCAGATCCTCCGAGATGTGACAGCGCTCGCCGTTTGCCCTAAACTCGAATCAAGACAGTCTGCGGGACAAATCGGCCGATGCAGTGGCAGGACCATGCGATCATTCTGGGCGTCAAACGTCTTGGCGAGACTAGCGTCATCGCCGAGGTGATGACGCGTGATCGCGGCCGGCATATGGGGCTGGTGCGGTCAGGCCGGTCGCGCTCCATGCAGCCGGTGCTGCAGCCGGGCAATCTGGTCGAGGTGACGTGGCGCGCGAGATTGCATGAACATCTCGGCGAATTCCGCATGGAGCCGGTGCGGCTACGGGCGGCGCGGCTGATGGAGACGGCGACAGCGGTCTATGGCGTGCAGGCCATGGGCGCATTACTGCGTCTGTTGCCGGAGCGCGATCCGCATCCCTATCTCTATGATGCGCTCGACGTCATCCTCGAAAACATGCAGAATCCGATGGATGCCGGCGAGCTTTTCGTCCGCTTCGAATTGGCGGTGCTCAACGAGCTTGGCTATGGCCTGGATCTGGGCGAATGTGCCGCGACCGGCGTTCGCGAGGACCTGGCTTTCGTGTCGCCAAAGACCGGACGGGCCGTCTGCCGTACAGCCGGTGCCCCTTGGGCCGATAAGATGCTGGCGCTGCCGCCTTTCCTTGCCGCCGGCACGGTCGAAGCTGCGAATGGCGAGAGCCTTGCCGCAGCTTTCCGTCTGACCGGCTTCTTCCTGCATCGCCATGTCTATGAGCCGCGCGGCATCGAGATCGCCGCCGCGCGCGACGGTTTCATTCAGGCAGCGCTGAAAGCGGTGAATGCCGTTCCACTGGATCGGCCGGACAATCAGCCGGTTATCGCCGCCAAGCGCTGAGGCGTATTAATTGGGCGGAATGACTATCGCCGCTTGAACGCCCAACCCTCCGGCCGTTCCTCGACCACCGTCACCGCATCGCCGATCTTCACCGAGCCTTCGCCGCGTGGGACGACATTCCAGCCGAAGAGCGGGCCTGGAACACGCCGGTCGGCAGACATGCGGACGCGGCCCATCGCCGGCATCGGGTTCGGAACGTCGCGCGAGCCCGTTTGCTGGTCCTGCGTCGTCATGATGCAGCGAGCGCAGGGCTTGACGAGATCGAGGCGAATACCGCCAATCTCGATCGCCGCCCAACGATCCTCCGGCCATTCCTCGTCGCAATCGATGACGATGTTCGGGCGGAAACGCTCCATGCCGACCGAGCCCTCGCCATGGGCGGCAAGATTGGCATTCAGCGCCTTCAGGGAGCCGGTGGTGGTGATCAGGATCTGGTAGCCATCGGAAAAAGTGACAGGGGTGTCGTTGCCCGCCCATTCCGGATTGGCAATGCGGTTGGCGAGCCTGTCGAAGAAGACTATTCTGACGTCGCGGCCGAGCCAGCCCGACAGCGCTGTGTTCGTCGCGTCGTCGGCCACCGAGGCATTGACGGCCGACTTCCAGACGTCGACTTCCATACGATTATCCGGGTGTGGGGGAGGTACGATGATATCGGCCTTGCCCTCCATTTTCAGCCGCAAATAAGAGGGAGCCGGCTGGACGTCGATCCGGGCAATGTCCTGCAATTCACGCTGGGTGATGAAATGGCCCGAGGGGTCGACCAGCATGGCCCGGCGGTCTCCGGCCAGGCCGAAGGCATCGATGGCGGCGGACGGAATGGCAATGCCGCGCGCGCTCTTGAGCGGATAGATGAAGAGGTCGCTGACCTGCATGAATAGCCCTCAGATTTCGTCGATAAACATTGCCAGCACGGTTTTCAGCCGCTCATGCCGCGCGCCGGCGAACCTGCGGCCGGTTGCGGTCTGGAACCCATCCGCCAGTTTGAACAGTTTTGCCTCGAAATGATCAATGGCGAAGCGCTTGTCGTCAAGCGGCCGCTCCGTGGCAAGCGGATCGAACGGGTCATAGAGACCGGATCCCATGCGTCCGGCGATATAGAAGCAGCGGGCTGCACCCACCATGCCGATTGCATCCAGCCGGTCGGCGTCCTGCAGTATCTTTGCCTCAAGTGTTTCCGGCGGAAGATTGGCGGAGAAGCTGTGCGTGGTGATCGCATGCGCAGCGGCGGCGATGTCCCCGTCGGCCCATCCAAGCTCTCTGAGAACGCCGGATGCCTTCGCGGCGGCGAGCCTGGATGCCTGGGCGCGATGCGGCGAATTCTTTTCGACCGCGACGCAATCATGCAGCAACACGGCAGCGGCGAGGATGCGGGCATTGCCGCCTTCCTCGGCCTGGATGGCCATGGCGTTCCTGAAGACGCGCAGGATATGGGCGATGTCATGCGAGCCGTCATCGCCATCGGCTGCATGCGGAATAAGATCCGCAGCGAGTGTTTCGAACGGGGCAAAGGCCCGCGCCATCCTGTTGGTGTCCATCGTCGGCCCCGTGTCGGAATATTCAGTCTCGTTACTACCGAGCGCGGAGATTCTCTGCAATCACTCTGGCGCCTTCTTGCCCGTCAGGAGCTTCTGATAGAATAGGCCGATGCCGATCAGCACCGCACCGAGGCCGATGAAGGACAGCGCCCGCAGGAAGCCCTCCAGATTTGCCATGTCGATCAGGAAAACCTTTACGACGGCGACGAACACCAGCGCGGCCGAGGCGATGCGCAGGTTGCGTGCATCCAAGCGGGCACCGAGCCACAGAAGAGCGATGCCGATCGCCAACCAGACGACAGAGTAGGAATAGAGCTCGCCCTGAATGAAGCCATTCCAGAACGGGATATATTCACCCTGCCAGAAGCGACGCACCGACAGCGTGGCCCAGGCAAAGGTCATGACGGCGCCTGCCACGGCCAGCATCGTTACATAGGGCAGCGGCCGCCTGTTCCGCGCATAGAACGCCAATCCAGCATAGGCGAGGGCCGGAAGGAGATAGCCAAGCAGCAGCAGGTTGAAGAAGGGGATCCGGCCCGTGCTTTCGCCGGTGATGAACGGATTGAGCCCGAGCAGATGCAGTGTCAGGATCGAGACGACGGAGATGACGCCAACCGCCATGCCGCCGTAGCGGAAGACGATACTCGATGCGCTGAGATCGAGCGCCATCAGCGTTGCGGAGGCGCCGATCGCCAGCAATGTGTAGATCGATTGTTCTCCAAGCGTCGGAATGCTTGAATTCAGCACGCCGCCATTCATCGCATGGCGCACGAGGATGGCGATCGTCAGCAGCACCAGCAAACTCGCCAGCGCCTGCAGCGCATTGCGCAGCCTGGGGCTCGGCAAATGCCTGACTTCGAAGGCGGACCAGATGGCAAGTGCTGCGGGGATGCCGTAACCGGCCAGCAGCATGTTGAAGACCGGTGTCGTGCCGAGCTCACCTGGATCGACAATGGTCGGCTGCCAGGCAATGCGTCCCATGGTGATGATCAGCGCCGCGACCATCGTCCATGGCAGCACCAGCCACGAACGGACCCGCCCGGCCAGCAGATAGGCAATGCCCAGAACCGGCAGCAGGATCGTCGGCACGGCGTCGTGTGCAAGCGTATGCAGGGCAAAGACGGCAGCAGCAAAGGAGCCGGCCGCGAGAATATTTGTTGGCAGTGCCAGGCTGTCCTCGGTGGAGCGGCGATGCTGCCATTCGGCGAGCGCCATCAGAACAAAGGCCAATCCGATGCCATAGAACCCGTGCAGCCAGTCGCGGGTCCAATTGCCGAAGGTGATATAGCTGATGGCGGCGATCGCCAGCGGCGTGACAGCCATGATGACGCTCCAGAGCGCCGCAAAGGGTTTCTCGCTCTCGCCGAACCGTTTGAGGAAGAAGGCGCCGATCAGCACGAATATCGCGCCGAGGCCCAGGCCTTCGTAGACCACGATATCCTGAAGTGCCGGAGAGACCTCCGCGATGCCCCAATCCGCTGCATTCATCGGGGATGTCAGCAGCATGGACATACCAAGGCCGGCGGTGATAGCCGACAGGATCGCCGCCGAGGCTGCATACAAACGGCTAGCCCCGAAGGCCGCGACCGCTGCTACTATCGCCGCAAACAGTAGGGTAGCGTTGGGGAGCGAGTACCCGTGCAACAGGCTGCAGCCGAGCAGAGACAGGGCGACTGCGCTGGCGCCAATGGATGCCGTCAACGTCATGCCGAGTGGCTCGCGGGCCAGGAATAGGACCGGACGGCTCGCGGGTTGCGAGGCTGGCGACTCTTCTGAGTCGCTTAGCTCGGCTAGCGCTGGAGGGTCTTCACCAGGCGCCGCTACGGCGGCATAGCGTCCCGGCCAGATGAAGATCGTACCGGCGACCATCGCCAGCATGGCCAGGGTCACAGGGATGAGCTCCACTTCGGGGCTATTGAGGATGTAAAGCAACGCCCAGAAGCTGAGGAAGACGTTGGCCAAGGCGGGCGCGATCCGCCAGCCGCGCAGCCGGGAGGCGATCGCCGTGGCAAGCCAGGTGAGGACGAGATAGCCGAACAACACCCACGGTTTAGGTGATGTCGAGGCGATCAGGGCCGGAGTGACCATTGAGGCCAGCAGGCCGAGGCCGGCAAGCGCCTGGCCGTGCAGCAGCGACAGGCCGAGCGTGGCAAGAGAGATCAACGCCAGAAAGAAGAAGGCGGTCGCCGGTCCGATGAAGCCGTAAATGCCATGCGCGGCGTAGGTCGAGCCGAACAGCGCGACGACGCCCGCCGCCGTCAGCACGCCGGGGATCATCGCGTTCTGGAAGGTGTTGGTGAGAACTGGCGCGGAGCGGCGGCGGATCACTTCGCCGGCCGCGACAAGGACAAGGCCGAAGAGCGCGGCGAGCGCCAGCCGCACGCCGGGGCTCAGCAGGCCGCTTTCGATCGAGTATTTGACCATGAAGATGCCGCCGAACGCCAGCGCGATGCCGCCGACCCAGACGGCCCAGCGCGCGCCGATCGTGCTTTCCAGGCTCTCATTGCTGGGGGCAGCGGTATCCCGTGCAAAGGCGGGAGCCGTAGTCTCCTGGATTGCCTCTGTTTCTTCGCTATCGGTGAGGGAATCGGCTTCTACCGCAGGCTCCACGACTGTTTTAGTCAATGGCTGCGCGACGGCTTCGGTGTATGAATCGGCCATATTGATGGGTTCGGCCGCAATGGCTGATTCGCTGTTTCCCACGGCCAGCACCCGGCCGGCGAGCGCATTTTGCAGCTCCTGGACGCGGCTTTCGAGCTTTCCTAGCCGTAGATTGTAGCTCCGCAGTATAAAAATACCGACGACTACGGCCGCGATCAGCAGCAAATCCATGATATCCCCTCCATGGGCTCTTGGCCGCACATTATATGAAATGAGCTGGGGAGTAAGGGGAAATTATCCAATTCACCTATGATTTCAGTGGATTACGCGGAGAAAGATGACATATCCGGCTTTGCCGGCGGCTCTAAAGTTATTAGAGAAAGGTAATTTATAACTTGGAAACTATTGTTAATAGTCATTAACAATTTGTCCTTTACCGGTGCTGCGAACCAGCTTATCACCATACATAGTTCAACTGAAATGTATTGCGTACAAACGACGTCGCATGAGGCGGCTCCTGACCTACTAGGAGGTTTGTATGTCCCATGTATCTTCCATATCCAACAGTTCCTATCCATATCGTGCCACGCTATCGCGGCTCGACGCGAATGACGACGGTGTCTTAAGCCGCGAGGAGCGCGAGGCCGACGAGCGTCCGGGTATCCTCGAGGCCGACTCGAATGCCGAAGGCAGCGACGGGACGAGCAGCGCGCTGAGCAGTCTGATGGCGAAGCTGATGCAAATGCCGAGCAGTGACGCCACGGCAACAAGCAAATCGCTGGAGACGAACAGCGCTTTCGACCTCGATCTACTGACGCCGATGGATGCCTATAACAGCACCTATGGCCAGTACGACGTGGACAACCTGGCGGCTTGATCTGCTTTTGCCTGGATCATTATAGCGGTTCGCCGAATAGCGGCGGACCGTATGCTTGTGATTGAAACTATTCATTTTCCTCCTCTCCGGAACACCTGTCCCCGTGATGCGTTGCATTGATGACGCTAAAAGGGAGGTGTTTCCATGAGAACGATTATTATCGCCGCAACGCTGGCGCTGACGGCTGCTTTGCCTGCGTTGGCACAGAGCAAGCAGACGGCGATTGCCAATTTCATCGGTGCCGATGGTAAGCAGTCGGGGCGTGCGGTCCTGACCGAAGCGAAAAAGGGCGTGCTGATCGAGCTCGATATCTCCGGACTACCGGTCAACCGCTGGGTTGCCTTCCATATTCACGAGAGCGACCGTTGCGACCATACGCACGGGTTTGAATCCGCCGGCGGTCATTTCAACCCCACCAAGGTGGAGCACGGTTTGCTCGCGGCCAATGGCCCACATGCCGGTGACATGCCCAATCAATATGTCGATCAGGATGGCAAGCTGCGGGCGCAGGTCTTCAACGGCATGGTGTCGCTGGACGGCAAGGATGGCATCCGGGGCCGGACGCTGATGATCCATGCTGACTCAGATGATTACCGCAGCCAGCCTGTCGGCGGTGCCGGCAAACGACTGGCCTGCGCGGTCATCCAATAGTTTTGCCGCCTTAGTGATTCGCGGCATTTGTCCCGGTCTTTGCCACGTGCCGGTTGTCTTCCTCATGCGGAGACCCACCGGTGATATGATTCGATGCTTGTCAATTGGGGTTAATGATCAATTAACACCTATCTTTGACCGCCCCTCCAAATCGGCCTATCCCATCAGGCATTTCAACAAGCGTGCTGCGTCCCACCGAAAGCGCCGGATGGCGTTTACTTCAGGAGATTTGGATGAGTGGTATTTCTTCAGTTGGAAGCAGCATGAACGCTGCCTCGTACAATCCCCTTGATAAAAACCATGACGGCGTTGTGGACGCCCAGGAGTTGCAGGAAGCAGCGCAATCAGGGCTGCTGTCGGCGAGCGTTCTCGGCGATGAAGACAGTGATGACAGTAGTGATCAGAGCCCAACCGGCGCGTTCTCCGGCAATCTGGCGTCCATGCTGCTGCAGATGCAGCAGGCGAGCGCCAACGGCCAGACCGGCACGGACACGTCGAGCGACGACTCTTCCGACCAATCGCCGATGGACCAGCTCTTCACCAGCCTTGACACCAACAAGGACGGCAAGGTTTCGTCCGACGAGTTCGTGGCCGGACGCCCGAAGGATATGAGCGAAAGCGATGCCGCAAACCTGTTCAAGAGCCTGGATAGCCAGAGCTCAGGTTCGCTGGACAAGGATCAGTTCGCCGAAGGTCTCGATGTCCTGAAGCCGACTGACGCCTCCGCCGCCGATGTCCTGTCGCAGGAACAATCTTCCAGCGGTAATAGCAGCACGAGCGCTGGTGACAGTGCCGATCAGAATGCGCTGGAAACCTTCATCAGCGAGATGCAGGCCTCGATGAACGCCTATCAGAATACCTATGGACAGTATGACCTCAGTTCATCATCAGACAGCGTTGCTGCCTGATCGACTGCCATAGCTTGGACTTGGAATGGAAGGAGATTGCGCAAATGCAGTCTCCGTTTTTATGTGACGTCGTTCTCCGCCAACAATGGCAGCACGAAGGGCGCATTGCCATTCGCATCTGCACCGCGGCCGATCGTCTTGACAGCAGCGACCAGCCGACCTTTACGGCCAAGCACCTCGTCAGCAATCATGATCAGCCGCGTATTTGGCGTCGCATAGGGCGAGGCGGTGCGCAGGCGGCGGGCAAGCGTCAGGTCGTCCTCTTCGGGATGAACGGCAAGCGCTGCGATCAAAGCCGCTGCCGGCGAGCGCGACACGCCCATCCAGCAATGGATCAGCAGCGGTGCGGTGCGATCCCAGCTTCGGGCGAAATCGATGATGTCGCGGACATGGGTCTCCTGCGGCGCGACGAGATCGCCGGTCCCCGCAAAGCTGATATCGTTCATGCCGAGCAACAGGTGCCGGTTCGCCTTAATCACGGCCGGTCGGTGAAAGCTTTGCTCTTTCGCCATCAGGCTGATCATTTCGGATGCGCCGTGACGGACAGCCATTTCAGCAATGCGGGCTAGCGGTGATACGACGATCACGGTCATGCCTCGGCTCTCGCGGTGGAGCGTTCGGCTTCAATCACCTCGAAACGCTTCAGGAAAAGCCGCTGGGCTTCGACCGACGGCATTGGCTGAATCGGCAGCATGTCCTG
Organism: Rhizobium lusitanum; assembly: GCF_014189535.1. Lineage (NCBI taxonomy): Bacteria > Pseudomonadati > Pseudomonadota > Alphaproteobacteria > Hyphomicrobiales > Rhizobiaceae > Martinezella > Martinezella lusitana. The sequence continues at coordinate 3,683,303 of NZ_CP050308.1, forward strand.
CGTAATGCCGCGCGGCTGGCCGAAGAACTTGCGCGCCTCCTCTGGCGTGAAGCCTGCAAGCAGCGTTGCTTCGAAATAGGCCGAAACCGTGTCTGCTTTCTTGATCTTTTCCTTCAGGCGCGGCGCGCAGTGAGGCGGCAGGGCGAAGCGCCGATAGATCGCCGCCTCCAGCCGTTTTTCCACCAGCTTGTACTCGCCGCCGACCACGGATTTGAATGGTGAGATCATATCGCCGATAACGTATTCGGGAGCATCGTGCAGCAGCGCCGCCAGCAGTTCGTCCGGTGTCGCCGGGTTCAACTGGCGGAAGATCGCCTCCACCACCAGGCTGTGCTGCGCCACCGAAAAGGCGTGATCCCCGGACGTCTGGCCGTTCCAGCGCGCGACGCGGGCAAGGCCATGGGCGATATCGCTGATCTCGACGTCGAGCGGCGAGGGGTCCAGCAGGTCGAGCCTGCGCCCGGACAACATGCGCTGCCAGGCGCGCGGGGCAGCACCCGCTGTCATGCCGACGCCTCATCGGTCTGCGTGGGGAAGGAAAGGCCGGACCATGCGGGAAGTGCAACGGAGACTTCATGACCGTCCGCCAGGATCGGCGTGCCGGCTGCGATAGCGTCGCCGGCGCGGTCAATGCGGACGATGGCAAGGCCGTTGGCGCCTTCGGTCGAACCGAGTGTGCCGATTGGCTTGCCTCCGGCGGTCAATTCCGTGCCGGTCGCGGGCAGATCAGCGCTGCCGGTGACGGTGACCACCCGCCGGCGCGCGGTGCCGCGATGCTGCATGCGGGAAACCACTTCCTGGCCGACATAGCAGCCCTTGCGGAAGCCGAGGCCGCCATTGAGGTCCAGCAGCACGTCATGCGGAAAAGCGTCCTGCAGGGCGAAATCCCGGCCGGACACAGCGATGCCATTGGCGATGCGCAGCGCGTCGTAAAGCGCCTCGGCATCGTCGCCGTGATGGCCGGCCTGGCGCGTCAACGTAATGCCTGCCTTGGTGAAACGGCTGTCCTTGGGGCCTTCGGCCGCAACGTCGCTCCAGGCGACCGTAATACCTTCGGCTTCTGCGATCGCGAAGTCGACCGGTGCGCGCAGCCGGTACATGGTGAGCCGTTTCAGCAGCCCATCCCTTTGCGCAGTGTCGGTTTCCAGCAGGAAACCTGCTCCATCCCTGGAGATCATGAAGTCGAACAGGATCTTGCCCTGCGGCGTCAGCAGCGCGCCGGGGCGCGCCTCGTCCGCGCCGAGTGAGGCAAGGTCGGTGGTGATGAGATTGTGCAGGAAGGGCTCCGCCTCGGCGCCGGTGACGCGAAGAAAGGATCGGTCTTTCAGGAATACGGCTGGCATGATGGACCCGCTAATTTCGCCTATCGCCCAGAGGTAGGGCGTCTGCTTGGGAACCGCAAGTTCTGCGGCCGGATCATTCGCCGGAGGTGAAGAATTTCCATTTGCCGTCGGGCGTGATGCCGACGCGGTAGAAATTATAGCCGCCGAATTCCAGCATGTCGGAGAAATCCCCAGCAGTGACAATCCGCATCAGGTCGACCTTTTCCGGCGCGGTCAGGGTCTTGATGTCCTTCTCGGCAAAATAAGGCCAGACATACATTTCGTTGGGCGTTCCCTGGCCGACATGGGCGCAGGCACTCGACAGGATATCAAGAAGGATAGAGAGGATCTCGATACCGTCGGAATCGCCGGAGAGATCATGCAGCGTCTTGATCGGATCTTCGCCCGGATCGTCCGCCGTCACCTGTGTCTGGTTCAGGCCGCCGCCAATATTCATCAGTGGGCGCAAACGCTCAAGATCACCGGAGGCCGCTGCCTCGACGATGGTCTCGCGCAGCTTGCGCACCGGCTCTGGCACCTTGCTGATATCGTAGATGATTTCCACGGACTTGCCGTTATTCGGAGCGTCTGCGGCGGTGGCGCTGTTACTCGTCTGCCCTGCCTGGCTCTTGACCAGCGGGTCCGGCATGGGAAGAGCCTTGGAGGGCGCTTCAAGCGCCTGCTCGATCGGCTTGTCATTGTTCTGCTGTGCGGGCTTGCTTGCAGCACCCGGCTGAGCGGCGGGTGGGTTTATCAGCGAGAAGGCGAGGGCTGGCAACGGCTGGGCAAGGCTGCCGAAAAACATGGTCGCAGCGGCAAGCGAGGCAATGGAACGTCGAAACTCACTGCCCGGTACGATATGCATAAGGGATCTCTGGCTGTTATTGCAGGGTGCGGTTCGGAGAGAATTCACCAGCAAGCATGCGTTCCCTAAGCGATTCGAGCAAGGCTTCCGCGCCCTGTTCCCCATTAATGCGAATAGTTTCGCGGAGGGCATGGGCAATGGCGGCGTCGGCAATGATCTCCGGCTCGATGCCATCGGCCATTCCGTCAGCCCAAGCCTCGTTCTGGTATTCCAGCGCTGCCTGCATCTTTTCGTGGACGATCATGTCGTCAATTTCGTTCAGGCTGGTTTCCATTGTTTCTTTCCTTAAGACGCCCATGTCCTTACCACTTGCTTAACGACTCTATCAGCCTTTTCCTAAAACGACACGGCTCGGTACAAAAAGGGGTTAATAAATCGTCAATTTCCAAAGCGGGCGGTTATTTCTGTGGCCAGTGTTGCACCTTCGTTACGGTATCGCTCCTCGGCGACAACGGCCTGCGGCGTGCAATTCGTGTAAACCGACGCAAAGGATCTGTATCCGCGGTTGAACGCGGCGGTCAGTCTTTCCTTGCGTTTCGGCTCGTTCTTGGTCTCGGCGTCGAGCAATTGCTGCATGCCGACCCGCCAACCGTCTTCCGTGGTGGGATTGCAGAGGTTACGCAGATAGTTGACCGAGCCGAGAATTTCGGCGAGCCGCAAAAGCTGGTCGTCATAGGGCGTCGGCTGCTCGGCCTCGCCACTATTGCCGGGCGTCAGCACCGGTGGAGCGGTCGTCGTCGTCTGCGCAAAGGCCGGAAATGCGGCCGCAAGCGCGGCGCAGATCACAAGCGGATGAATGAGGCGACGATGAATCATGTGCCCAATTGATATGGCAAGCATGACGGGAACAAGGCGAAATGCTCGCTTTCCACCCCGTTATTGTTAAGCATCGTTAACGCCGGAGCCCTGCCCATCCCGTCAATCGCGGGCTTCGGCGATCCGCTCGACGCATTCGAGAACGCTTGCCGGAACGGGCAGGGCGCGGATCTCTTCCAGCGAGTACCAGCCGATCGCGGCGGCATCGTCGGCCGCTTCGGCGGTCGCTTCTTTGTCGGCGTCCACCCGAAAGACCGACAGGAGAAAGTGACTGGTGAGCGTCCCATCTGCTGCATGGCTCTTGAGGTCGTAAGTCTCGAACAGGCGGGGATTGCGGGCTGATATCCCCGTCTCCTCCTCGAACTCCCGCAATGCCGTTTCCGCCGGCGTTTCACCGTCCTCGGCCCGCCCGCCTGGAAAAGCATACATGTCGGCGGACGGCGGATTGCGGCGCAGTACCAACAGGAAGCGGCCGTCGCGTTCTAGGATGGCGGAGGAAGCGGGGCGTGGGATGGAGGTCATGGGTATTCTGATTCCGAGAAAAATGTCAGGCGGCGATGGGCGTGGTCAGTCCCCGCAAGATACGGCCCTTGTTGCGCCAGATGAAAGCCCTTTTACTCGCAAGCGAGAATGGCGATTCGAGACCGCCGTCCAAGCTGCTGGAAATCATCATGACCTACGCACTCTATGCCCTTGCCGCACTGGCTGAAATCGCCGGCTGTTTTGCCTTCTGGGCGTGGCTGCGGCTGGCAAAGCCGATCTGGTGGCTGGCGCCCGGCCTGGTGTCGCTCGCGCTGTTCGCATGGTTGTTGGCATTGGTGCCGAGCGAAGCGGCGGGACGCACTTACGCGGCCTATGGCGGCATCTACATTGTCGCTTCCATTCTCTGGCTCTGGTTGGCCGAAGGGCGCCTGCCCGATCGCTGGGATATCACCGGCGCGGCCGTCTGCCTTGCGGGTGGCGCCATCATTCTCTTCGGTCCGCGCGGCTGACCTTCTCCTTGACCCGGCGCTTTCAGGGTGCAAAACAAGCCCTATGTGCGGACGCTATGCATTGACATCGACGCCGGAATACGTCGGCGAGGGGCTGGGGGTCTTGCTCAGCGAAGGCTTTCCCGCGCGCTATAACATAGCGCCGACACAGCCGATCCTCGTCGTTATCTCGGGCGACAGGCAGGAGCGGGGCAGCAATCTGCCGGATCGTCGCGCGGTGCTGGTGCGCTGGGGCTTTACGCCGGCCTGGGTGAAGGACCCCAAGGAATTTCCGCTACTGATCAATGCGCGTGCCGAAACCGCGATCGGCAAGGCCTCGTTCCGTGCCGCCATGCGGCATCGGCGTATTCTGATCCCTGCCTCGGGTTTTTACGAATGGCGACGCCCTTCCAAGGAGAGCGGCGAGAAGTCTCAGCCCTATTGGATACGCCCGCGCGATGGTGGCGTCATCGCCTTTGCCGGCCTGATGGAGACATGGGCGTCGGCCGATGGATCGGAAGTCGATACCGGTGCGATCCTGACGACGGCAGCGAACAGAACGATGCGTCCCATTCATGACCGTATGCCCGTCGTGATCAAGCCGGAAGATTTTGCCCGTTGGCTCGATTGCAAGACGCAGGAGCCGCGCGAGGTTCTCGATCTGATGGCACCGGTTCAGGAGGATTTCTTCGAGGCGATCCCGGTTTCGGATCGCGTCAACAAGGTCGCTAATATGGGGCCTGATTTGCATGAGCCGATAGCGATCGAGGCTTCGACCAAGCCGTCGAAGAAGTCGGACCCCGGCGATGGCCAGTTGAACCTCTTCTGAACGGCTTTGTGTCGAGATCGTTGCAGCCATAAGCCGCTGATGAACAGGCGGCTTCCGCGGCTGGCGAGCGGTGGCTGGTCTTAGGCGATCTTCTTTTTCATCGGCTTTGTCTTCAGCATCAGATGTGCTGCCAGAACGGCCTTCAGGCCGAGCGGACGATAAAGCAAGCTGGGATCGATCTTTGCCTGCGGTTGTGCCGCTTCGTCTTTCTTCGTGGTCATGGGGTGCTCCTCACCTTGTTCGCGATGGTGTTTCTTGAATCACCAAAGTCCCTCGCCAATTTGTCTTAAATCATGACAAATCAAAGGCGTTTGCCGATCAGCATTTGTAAACGCCGACCACATTTCGCGAGATGAGCGCGAAATTTTCGTATTTTCCCTGTCTACCTAGGGTGTTAATTCTTCATTAACCATCTTCGCGCTTTGCGTGAAGCGTCGCAACCAATCGTCCAACGAGACGAGCGGCGCACCGAGCCATGACGGCTTGTTGGTTAGATATGCCGGCCGATATCGTCGTTGGAATCGTCGACATCCGGATCGGCGGGGCCGTTGATAGTGAAGGTGCCGTATTTGCGTGCCCAGGAGCGGGCGCCGAGCGGCAGCGACAGCAGGTAGGCAACGACAGTCACCACCATGACATGCCAGGTGTAGCTCATCAGCAGCGCTACATAGACGACGATTGCCAGCATGGCCGGCAGCACGAGATCGCGGCGAATGCCATTGCCTGCCGTTTTGCCGGACCAGACGGGAAGGCGGCTGACCAGCAGGAAGCCGATCAGTACGGTATAAGCGGCACCCCAATAGGCAAAAGTCCTGGTGGGTTCCACACCCAGAAAACCGAGATAGACCGGCAGCAGCACCAACATGGCGCCGGCAGGTGCAGGCACGCCGACAAAGTATTCCGACTGCCAGTCGGCCTTATGCTCGCGTTCCGCCATCACGTTGAAGCGCGCAAGCCGCAGCCCAGCCGCGATGGTGTAGATCAAGGCTGCGATCCAGCCGAGCGAGCGCGCCTGATCCAGGAGGAAGACATAGACGACAAGCGCCGGCGCGACACCGAAATTGACGATGTCGGCAAGCGAATCCATCTGTGCGCCGAATTTGGATGTGGCCTTCATCAGCCGCGCCACACGTCCGTCGACGCCATCGAGGAATGCGGCAACCAGCACGGCAACCACGGCAAGTTCATAACGGTTTTCGAAAGCGAGACGGATGCCGGTGAGGCCCGCGCAGATCGCCAGAACGGTGATCATGTTCGGCACCATCAGCCGCAACGGAATTTCCCGGAGGCGCGGCCCGCGCGCCTCGTCATTGGGACCATTCGGCTCGAAGGGCGGAAAAGGCGTCTTCATCCTGCTCGTTTCCTTGGGGCTTAGCTGCGACGGCTGACGGTTGGGCCCTTCGGCGAGCCGAATTCGGCGATCACGGTTTCGCCGGCGATCGCCCTCTGACCGACCGCGACGCGCGGTTCGGCGCCTGCGGGAAGGAAGACATCGAGACGCGAACCGAAGCGGATCAGGCCGATGCGCTCGCCGGCGTCGAGCGGCTCGTTGACATTGACGAAGCAAAGGATGCGGCGGGCGACAAGGCCGGCGATCTGCACGACGCCGATTTCGCCGTGCTTCGTTTCGATCGTGAGGCCGTTGCGCTCGTTCTGCTCGCTCGCCTTGTCCAGCTCGGCATTGAGGAAGCTGCCCTGGCGATAGGCGATGTTGGTGATCCGGCCGCGCATCGGCGAGCGGTTCACATGGCAATCGAAGACATTCATGAAGATCGAAACGCGCAGCATCGGCTCGATGCCGAGATTGAGCTCGGCCGGCGGCGTTACCATCTGCACACCGGAAACCTTGCCGTCGGCGGGCGATATGGCGAGATCGTCGTCCTGCGCTGTCATACGCTCGGGGTCACGGAAGAAATAGGCGCACCAGAGCGTGAGGATCAGGCCGATCCAGAAGAGCGGCTTGAAGACCCAGCCCAGAACCAGCGATGCAACAAAGAAACCTGCGACGAAGGGATACCCTTCTTTGTGCACGGGGACGATTACGTTGCGTACGCTATTCAACAAGCTCATCGATGGCGGGCTCCTGTGACTACCAGTTGACGGTGACTACAGGCAAAAGCCGTCATGGGCAATGGTTTCGCGCATTCACCCCAGGTGAAACCGGTGGAGGCACAGGCGTGCCGTCGTTACTTCATTCCGGAAGGCGTGGTTTAGCGCGAAATGCCGCGCGGCTATGAGAGCCGTCGCGACTGCAGATGAACAAGCCGCCGGACACGGTCCGGCGGCTCGTCAACACTCGGTTTGTGTCCAAGCGGACGTTAGAGGCCGAGAGCGGTCCGCAGCTCTTCCCGGGCGGCCTCGTATTCTGTCTTGTAGTCCTCATGCGTGGTGATGGTCTGTGCAATGACCGTGCCCGCGATGCGGCCGGCCTCGATGTCGGTAGCGTAATGGATGCCGCCGACGATGCGGTTGTGGCCATACTCCCAGGCGCGGGTCATGATGGCGGCCTTCTTCTCCGGCACCATGTTCGAAAGCACGATACCCATCAGCGTCCCAAGCGTCGTGTGGCCGGAGGGGTAGGAACCGGACTTCGACAAAGGCACGATCGGCTTGACGAGGTCGCTGTAGAGATGCGGACGCGGGCGTTTCCAGACATCCTTGGCTGGATCGACCACGTCGCCTTCGGTTTCGACGATGCGATCGAAGAAGGCCGAGAATTTCGGCAGGTTTTCTTTCGTGAACTTCGGATTGTCGATAACGTCGGAGAAGCGCCAGACGTTTTCCTCGGCATCGGCAACTGCCCGGGCCGCCATTTCCGGAGTGCGGGTCACCTGCAACGTCAGGATTTCGCCCAGCTCGGCCTTCGTCTGGGCCGAGTCATTGGCAGGCGGTGGCGGCAGAAGGTTCAGGAGATTGATCTCCTTGGCATCGGCAAATGGCTTGGCGTCGTCGGCGAAAACCGGCGCGGCAAGACCAATGGCGAGAAGGAGCGTAAAGGTTCTGGCGAGATTGCGCATTCGGGGGGCCTCTTCGAATGAGTGACCGCTCTCGCTATCAAACGGGCATCTCAGTCTCATGACAGCCGCTTGCTTCAGCGCGCCGGCGCCAGCCGGTTGACGACGCCGAGGTCGTCGTTCTCGCGCACCTGCTTCAGATGTTCTTCGGCCTGCGTTGCCTCGCGCTGGCGGTTCCACATCGAGGCGTAGAGGCCGTTCTGATCCAGAAGGGCGGCATGGGTGCCGCGCTCGGCGATCTCGCCGCTTTTCAGCACGATGATCTCGTCGGCGCCGATGACGGTGGAGAGCCGGTGGGCGATGACCAGCGTTGTGCGGTTCTGCGAAACGACATCGAGCGCCGTCTGGATTTCCTGCTCGGTCGTGGTGTCCAGCGCGGATGTCGCTTCATCGAGGATGAGCACCGGCGGGGCCTTGAGAACGGTGCGGGCAATGGCGACGCGCTGCTTCTCTCCGCCGGAGAGCTTCAGGCCGCGCTCGCCGACCTTGGTCTCGAAACCCTCGGGCAACTGACTGATGAAGTTTCCGATCTGGGCGATCTCGGCTGCCGCCGTCACCTCCGCTTCACTCGCGCCGGGGCGGCCATAGCGGATGTTGTACGCGATGGTGTCGTTGAAGAGCACGGTGTCCTGCGGCACCATGCCGATCACCTTGCGCAGGCTCTTCTGCGTCACTGTGCGCAGATCCTGATCGTCGATGGTGATCGTGCCGCTCTGGACATCGTAGAAGCGATAGAGCAGTCGCGACAGGGTCGATTTGCCGGCGCCCGAGGGACCGACGACGGCGACGGTCTTGCCGGCAGGTACTTCGAAGGAGATGCCTTTCAGGATCGGCCGGGCGGCGTCATAGGCGAAATGCACGTCCTTGAAGGAGATGGCGCCGTGGCCGATGACCAGTTCCTTGGCGTCAGGAGCGTCGGTCACCTCCGGCTTGACTTCCAGAAGGTCGAACATCTCCTCGATATCGGTCAGGCCCTGGCGGATTTCGCGGTAGACGAAGCCGATGAAGTTGAGCGGGACGGAGAGCTGCAGCAGCATGGCATTGATGAAGACGAAGTCGCCAACCGTCTGGTGGCCGTTGAGAACGGCCCAGCCGGAGACGACCATCATGACTGTGGTGCCCAGGCCGAAGATCACGCCCTGGCCGAAGTTCAGCCAGCCGAGCGAGGTCCAGACGCCGGTGGCGGCCTTCTCGTAACGCGCCATCGACTGGTCGAAGCGCTTGGCCTCCATCTCCTCGTTGCCGAAATATTTGACCGTCTCGAAGTTCAGGAGAGAATCGATCGCCTTGGTGTTGGCGTCCGTATCGCTCTCGTTCATCGTCCGGCGGATGGAGATGCGCCAGTCGCTCGCCTTGACGGTGAACCAGATATAGAGCCAGACGGTGACCGCCGTGATGGCGAGATAAGAAAAGCCATAGCCGCGCCAGAAGATGATGGCGGTCAGCAGGAACTCGACGAAGGTCGGGAGGGTGTTGAGAATGGTGAAGCGGACGATCGTTTCGATGCCCTTGGTGCCGCGCTCGATGACGCGCGACAGGCCGCCGGTCTTGCGCTCAAGATGGAAGCGCAGCGACAATTCGTGAATATGCACGAAGGTCCGATAAGCGAGCTGGCGCACGGCATATTGGCCGACGCTGGCAAACAGTGAGTCGCGCAGCTGGTTGAGGCCGAGCTGGATGAGGCGCGTGACGTTGGTGGCGACGATCAGCGCGAGGGCGCCTACCATGAAGGCCGGCAGGATGCCCTGCATGTCCAGCTTGCCGTTGAGGGCATCGACGGACCATTTGAAGAAATAGGGGACCAGCAGCAGGAAGAATTTCGAGATCAGCAGGTAGACGGTCGCCCAGACGACCCGCATCTTCAGGTCCATGCGCCCCGTCGGCCACATATAGGGCCAGAGATTGACGAGCGTATTCAATGGATTGCTGGAATCCGCCGATATGGTTTTCTTGCGGTCTGCCATGTCCGTCTCCGGCGAATATGTGAGGCAGCCGGGCAATGGCGCGTGCTCGCGCAGCCTGGCTGGAAAGGCCCCGTCGGATCATGATCAGGGCAATGGGGTTGGAGGCAGGCTTATACCATTTTTATGGCGGGTAAAAGCAATGGCCAGGCGCTGATTGCGCCTGGCCATATCGTGTCGGTTTGTCGTGAAAGGTCGCCCTTTACAGATGCTCGCCCGAAAGCCGCTTACGGTGCAGCTCTTCCGCATTCGGCAATGCGTCCTTCGGCAGGCCGAAGACTTGGCCCGGCAGGATGCGGTCCGGATTGTTGATCTTGTCTTCGTTGGCGATATAGATCGTCGTGTAGCGCACGCCGGCGCCATAGATGCGGCGGGAGATCTGCCAGAGCGTATCGCCGCGGCGGATGATGACCGCATTGGTGTCCTGCGATAGCGGCGCCTGCTCAAGGGTCTTCGGGCCGCCATTGGAGGCGGCTTCAGCGCTTGCCGGCGGCGCTGTCTTGGGCTTGGCGACGGCGGCGATCATCTGCTCGAGATTGGGCAGCGCATCGCCAACCGACTTCGGATCCTTCGGCAAGGCCTGCAGCGCGGACAGTGCCTTGAGCGCCGCGTTCGAGGCATCCGTGGCCGCCTGTTTCAGCGCTGCATTCGCATCGATCGTAGGACGGAATTCCGAAAGGGACTTGAGCGCGATTTCCGTGCCCGAGCGGGCGGCGGCGAGTTGTTCGGCATTCGGCAGCTTTCCGTCTGTGAACAAGCTCTTGAGCAGGGCGAAGGCCTTGCCGGCATTCTCCGTCAGCTTGCGGAGCTCGCCTTCATCAAGCGGCACCATGGTGTTGGCAGCACTGCTGGTGCCGGCGGCCGGTGTCTGCGCCGCGACGGTCAACTGATTGCCTGCGGGGCGGGTGAAGTTGACGCTGGTGCGCACCACCACGTCGCCATTGTTGCCGAGGACATCGACACGGATCTTGTGGTCGCCGACCGCCAGGGGCAACGTGCCGTCGACGACGAAGTGCCCGTCGGCTCCGGCGGTGATCTCGCCGATCAGCTTGTCGTCGGCATAGGCGCGGACCTTGGCGTTCGGCTTGGTCGTTCCGGCAACGAAGATCCGGTCGTTCTCGATCTCGACTGCATTGACCATCACGTCCGGCTCGCCACTGGATGTTGCGGCAGGCGGGGTGGCAGCATTGCTACCGACTGCAGGATTGGCAGAGGCAACGGCGGCATTATCCTGCGGTTTGGCGTCGGTCGTAGTCGCGGGCGCATTGGTCGTCGTCGCCGGCTCGCTCGGAGTGACGCGTCCCTGCTTGGCCGATGGCGCGGTGATGATGCGGCTTGCCACGCCGGGCTTGGAGACCATGGCGAGAAGCTGGCTCTTGTCGTCCTTCGGAACTGAAACGGTGGCGACTTCTTCCGATGTCACGGCCTTGCCGTCCTTGCCGGTCGCGCGCAAGGCCAGTTCATGGTCGCCGGGTGGCAGCGGGTTTTCGAGCACGGCCACGAAATCGCCGGTAGGCCCGACCTGGGTCGTGGTCACAACCTTGTCGCCGTCGACGATTTCCAGCTTGGAATTGGGCTCGGCCGAGCCGGCAATGACGGTAGAACCGTCGGGCTCGACACGCAGCACGTCGAAGGACGGCGCAGAAGAGTCTGCTGCGGCCTGTGTCTGCGGTGCTGCCTGACCGGTGAGCGCCGCGAGCGCTCTGTCGATTGCAGCGCCGGCATCGGCAATATTTTCCGGAAGCGACTGGATGATGGCGAGCGCCTTGCCGGCGCCATCATGCGTCGTGTTGATCAAGGCGGTGGTCACGGCGTCCGCCCCTTGGGGCGCGGCAAAGCCGACGATCGCCTGCAGCGCCGTGATCGCCTTCGTCTTGGTGGCCGCGAAAACATCCTCGCTCGGGCCTTTGCCGTCCTTGAAGAGCGCCTTAAGATCGGCGAGGGAGGCGGCAGCCGTGCCGCTGAGGTCCGCGAGCTTCTTGGAGACATCGGCGGCATTGATTGCGGTCGCGGCAGCGTTCTGCGTTGCTTCGCTTGCCTTTTGCGCCGCATCATCAGCTTTTTGCGCACTCTCCGTGATGGTGTTCTTCACCGTGTCACTGGCCTGATTGACGGCATCGCCGATCGGCTTTTTGTCGCCGTTGATGCGCGGCATCACAAAAAAGACCATCAAGAGTGTTGCAATTACCAGCACCAACAGAGCCAGCCAGCCGGCACGGTTCTTCATCATCATTCATCTCCAAGCGGCGGCATCGTCCCCACTCTTGAAATTGCTAACGATTTCGCCTGCTTTTACAAGCTTTCTCAGCCATTTCCGCATGTTCTGGCACAAGTTTTCCTTTGAAAATTCTTGACTGAGCATCTGCAGCATAGTTGTTTGCATTCATGACCGACGATTCTGCACCAATTCAATCCATTTGCGTCTATTGCGGCTCCAGGCCGGGACGCGATCCCGCCCACATGGCCGCAGGCCGCGAGCTTGGCAAGCATATCGCCGAGAGCGGGCTGCGCCTCGTCTATGGCGGCGGAACGAAGGGCATCATGGGCGCTGTGGCGAGCGGCGTCCTGTCAAATGGCGGCAAAGTCACCGGCATCATCCCGGAGTTCCTCGTCGATATGGAAGCGACGCGTCATTCGCTCGGCCAATTGGACGAACTCATCATAACCCCGGACATGCATACGCGCAAACACGGCATGTTTGAGCGCGCCGACGCCTTCGTCGCGCTGCCGGGCGGGATCGGCACGCTGGAAGAGATCGTCGAGATCATGACCTGGGGTCAGCTCGGCCGTCACGAAAAGCCGATGGTCTTCGCCAATATCAACGGCTTCTGGGACCCGATGATGGAGCTGATCCGCCACATGACGGAAGAGGGCTTCATCCATACGTCCCACCGTGTCCAGCCGTTGGTCATCGACAAGATAGCCGACATCATCCCGGCGATCCGCAAACATGCCGCCGAAGTGCAGGGACCGCGCGATGGCGAAGTGGCCGTTATCTCGAAGCTCTGATGGTAGACAGGACTTCGGTGTCAAGTATCGAAGCTTGCTGACCGAATGCGATCGGTTAACATACGGCTCAGTTCTATCTTGAAATGAGAGATCTAACATGTGGCCGATCTTCAAGACGTTGTTATCTGGCTCGAAGTTGTTAAACGTGACGGCTGGCGAGATCGTTCTCGCTACTTCACAAGAAAGCGGTGTCTCCCGCCACTCGTTTTTCGAATGGCGTGTCAAAGAATCCATTGATAAATCCGACGTCTTTATCGCGGTTAAAATGCGGCCCGACAGCTATGCAGGACCGGAAGGCTCCGTCAAAAATTATATCAACTTCGATGTTGATACGGCCATTAGGCTTCGCGATAGCTTGAATGAGTGCATCGAGTTTGCGCGCAAATATCAAGAGGCTCGCGTGGGTGCCTCGGATAGCAACGCTAACGAAATCGCGTAATTGCGGTCAGAGGAGCGGTTTAGCTACCCTGCATGATGTCTAACGCGCCCGGCTCTGGCGCAGCATTGACCAGCTATAAAGCACCAGCCCAGCCCAGATCAGCGAGAAGGCGGTCATCTGCGTTGTGCCGAAAGGCTCCTTGAACAGGAAGACGGCGATGAGGAAGATCATCGTCGGCGCGATATACTGCATGATGCCGATGGTGGAGAGCCTGAGCAGCTTCGCCCCATTGGCGAAGATCATCAGCGGCAGGGCGGTCACCAGGCCGCAACCGAGCAGAAGCGCCGTATCCGAGATGCCCGTGCGGTAGAGATGGCCTTCGCCGCGCGCTTCCAGATAGAGAATGTAAAGTATCGCCGGGATGCAGAGCAGCAGCACCTCCAGGAAGAAGCCTTGGTTTGCTCCAACCGGCAATGTCTTGCGGAAAAAGGCATAGAAGCCCCAGGATAAGGTCAGCGTCAACGCCACCCAGGGCACGGTGCCGGCCTCGATGGTCAGAAGGACCACTGCCGCCGCTGCAAGGCAGATCGCGGCAATCTGCAGCGGTGCCAGCTTCTCCTTCAACAGCACGGCGCCGAGCGCGATACTGAACAGCGGATTGATGAAATAGCCGAGCGCCGCATCGAGCGAATGTCCGGCGCTGATCGCCCAGACATAGGTTCCCCAGTTGATGGTCACCAGCGTCGCCGTCAGCGACGCCATGGCGACCGTGCGTGGACTGCTGAGCGCCACCTTGATATCGCCCATGCGGCCGAGCGCTAAAAGGACAATGCCGGCGACGGGAACGGACCACAAAATTCGGTGGGCGACGACCTCTATGGCGGGAATATGCGCCATAGTCTTCATGTAAAGTGGCAGAACGCCCCAGAAGAGATAGGCCGTCAGCGCGAAGCCGAAGCCGCGAAGGCTGTCTCCATTCTTGACGTCAGGTGCGACCGTATCGGTGGCCATTGGTGTTTCCCGCCCATGTTGTTTTATTTGGGACGGGATTACTCCAAAGCGTGACGCAGGGCCAATTCATTTCCTTGACGGCATGGTCAAGGTTTTTGATGAACGGCGGATCACTCCGCCGCTATTCTGCCCGCCATATGCCGGTTCTTCATCAGCTTGTAGATGACCGAATCCATCAGCGCCTGGAAAGAGGCGTCGATGATGTTTTCCGAAACGCCGACCGTCCACCAGCGCACGCCGTCGCTATCCGTGGATTCGATCAGGACGCGGGTCACGGCCCCGGTGCCGCCATTGAGGATACGCACCTTGAAGTCGGCCAGTTCCAGATCATCGATCTCGTGGTGGTATTTGCCGAAATCCTTGCGCAGCGCCAGGTCGAGCGCATTGACCGGGCCGTCGCCTTCGGCAACCGACATGATGGTCTGGCCGTCGATGATCATTTTGACCACCGCTTCCGAGACGGTCTTCACCCGGCCATGGGAATCGAAGCGGCGCTCCACCATGACACGGAAGCCGTCGACGGCGAAGAAGTCCGGAATGGCGCCGAGCGTGCGGCGCGCCAGAAGCTCGAAACTGGCGTCGGCACCCTCGTAAGCGTAACCGGTGGCTTCCCGTTCCTTGACGATCTGGATCAGCCGGTCAAGCTTCGGGTCGTCCTTGCCGACTTCGATGCCGCGCCGCTTCAGCGCATTGATGAAGTTGGACTTGCCGCCCTGGTCAGAGACCATAACCTTGCGGAAATTGCCGACAGTTTCCGGCGGCACATGCTCATAGGTGCGGGGGTCCTTCAGCAGTGCCGAGGCGTGGATGCCGGCCTTGGTCGCAAAGGCGGAGGCGCCGACATAGGGTGCCTGGTGGTCCGGCGAACGGTTCAGCAACTCGTCGAAGGCGTGCGACAGGCTGGTCAACCCCAACAGCCGTTCGCCATCGATCGTCGTTTCGAAACGCTCGCTATAGGTTCTCTTCAATGCCAGCGTCGGGATCAGCGTGATCAGGTTGGCATTGCCGCAGCGTTCGCCGATGCCGTTGAGCGTGCCCTGGATCTGCCGCACGCCGGCTTCGACGGCGGCAAGCGAATTGGCGACCGCCTGGCCGGTATCATTATGGGCATGAATGCCAAGACAGTGCCCCGGAACGCCCTCAGCGATCACGGCTTCGACGATGGCGCGCACTTCCGGCGGCTGCGTGCCGCCATTGGTGTCACAGAGCACGACCCAACGCGCTCCGGCCTCGTACGCCGTCTTGGCGCAGGCGAGTGCATAGGTCGGATTGGCCTTGTAGCCGTCGAAGAAATGTTCGCAGTCGACCAGCGCTTCCTTGCCCGCGCCGACAGCCGCGTTGACGCTTTCGGCAATGCTTTCGAGGTTCTCCTCGTTGGTGCAGCCGAGCGCGACCTTGACGTGATAGTCCCAGCTTTTGGCGACGAAACAGATGGCGTCGGCCTTGGCCTGCAGGAGGGTCGCAAGGCCCGGATCGTTGGAGGTGGAAACGCCGGCGCGCTTGGTCATGCCGAAGGCGACGAAGGACGCCTTCTGCGTCCGCTTCTCGTTAAAGAAGGCGGTGTCGGTCGGGTTCGCACCGGGATAGCCGCCCTCGACATAATCGAGGCCGAATTCGTCCAGCATGGTTGCGATCGAAATCTTGTCCTCGACGGAAAAATCGATGCCGGGCGTCTGCTGCCCGTCGCGCAAGGTCGTGTCGAAGAGATAGATTTTTTCGCGTGTCATACTGTTTCCTCCGGCGAGCCGGTTTCTTCTTGCTCAGTCACTTCCTCTCCTCACCCTGAGCTTGTCGAAGGGGCGGGGAGAGGTATCGTTCAGGCTCGGATCTTCCCTGCAAACTTGTCCGTGGCGCGGATCAACTGATCGAGGATGCCAGGCTCGGAATAGGCATGGCCTGCGCCTTCGATCAGATGAAGCTCCGCTTTCGGCCATGCCTTGTGCAGCGCCCAGGCATATTTTGCCGGGCAGGGCATGTCGTAGCGGCCATGAACGATAACGCCGGGAATATCCTTCAGCTTATAGGCATCGCGCAGCAGTTGGCCTTCGTCCATCCAGCCGGCATTGACGAAGAAGTGGTTTTCGATGCGCGCGAAGGCATGCGCGAATTCCGCGTCTTCGAACGGTGTGCTGGTTGAAGGGTCCGGCAGAAGGGTGATGGTCTCGCCTTCCCAGAGCGACCATGCCTTGGCGGCCTCGAGACGGGCCGCCTTGTCCTCATGCGTCAGCCGGCGGTGATAGGCGAGCATCATTTCGTGGCGCTCTTCCGGCGGGATCGGCGCTATGAAGCGCTCCCATTTGTCCGGGAACATTTCCGAGACGCCGAACTGATAGTACCAGTCGAGCTCCGCCTTCGTCAGCGTATAGATGCCGCGTACGACCAGTTCCGAAACATGCCCCGGATGGGTTTCCGCATAGGCGAGCGCCAGCGTCGATCCCCAGGAGCCGCCGAAGACCAGCCATTTGTCGACGCCCGCCATCTCGCGCAACCGCTCGATATCGTCAACCAGATGCCAGGTCGTGTTGGCTTCCAGCCCTGCATGCGGCGTGGACTTGCCGCAGCCGCGCTGGTCGAACAGCGTCACGTCGTAGAGCGCCGGATCGAACAGGCGGCGATGGCTCGGCGAGATGCCGCCGCCCGGGCCGCCATGCAGGAAGACGGCGGGCTTGGCGCCAGGCGTGCCGGCTCGTTCCCAATAGATGACATGGCCGTCGCCGACATCGAGATGGCCGGAGGCATAGGGTTCGATTTCCGGATAGAGCGTACGCAAGGCTTCCGTCATATTTTCAGCCCTTCCGAAGGCCAGATGTCGGTGTCATGGTCTGGGTGCTGGAAGGAGATGATCCGCTCTTGCTGGGCATAGAAGTCCGGATTCTGATGCACTGGCTGCTGGAATATGGTTTCAACCCAGGGCAGGCGCGAGGCGTGGTTCACCTGGATCTGCGGTGCCAGATCGTCGCGCTCGTCGAAGGCACCAATGGCGATCTCCACCCCGCCGGGATGGCGATAGGTCAGCGGCGTTCCGCAATTCTTGCAGAAGCCGCGTTCGATGTTGACCGAGGACTGGAAATAGGTCGGCTCGCCGCGCGTCCATTCCAGATTGCCATCCGGTGCCGTCACCAGGGCGGAGAAGAAGCTGCCGAACTGCTTCTGGCACATGCGGCAATGGCAGATCGAGGGCCGGCCGAGTTCACCGCGAATGCGAAACCGCACCGCGCCGCACTGGCATCCTCCGCTTCTGGTGACTTCAGTCATGGCTCTTCTCCTGTGGCCAGGTTTGGGTATCGTGATCGGGATGCTGATGGTTGGACAAGCGGATCGCCTCGGTGCGGTCAGCCTCGTCGCCATCCGGTTCCACCGGAAGTACATCCAGCGCATGGAACCACGGCATTTTTCCCGCGAGATTCGATTGCGCGACGGGCTGCACCGCCATCGGCTCGTCCAGCGAGCCGAGCGTCACATTGATCGAATCCGCGCCCGGAATGTCATAGAACAAAGGCGTGCCGCAGGTGCCGCAGAAGCCGCGGCGTACGAGATCGGATGAATGAAACCACGAAGGCTCGCCGCGCGTCAGCTCGAAATCCGTAAGCTTGGCGCTGCCCAGCGGTAGGGCGTAATTGCCGGAGGCCTTCTGGCACATGCGACAATGGCAGAGATGCGGATAGCCGAGGGCACCGGCGGTTCGATAACGAACCGCGCCGCACTGGCATCCACCACTATATCCCGCCGCCATCGTCATTGACCTGTCTCCAATGGCCATGCTGCCGTATCGTGATCCGGATGCTGGTAGGACACAAGCTCCAGCACAAACGGCGCCTGTTCCGCATCCTCTTCCGTGCGGTGGCCCGGTAGCAGATGCAGCCCGTCAACGAAGCTGATCTTGCCCTCCGTGCCGAACTGCACCACCGGCGGCAACAGCGACGGATCATCGAAGGCGCCTGCCGCAACCGCCACGCCATCCGGCGCCTCATAGGTCAGCGGCGTGCCGCAATCACCGCAGAAACCGCGCTCGACGAAATTCGACGACCGGAATGTCTTCCGCTCCCCCCGCGTCCACACAAGT
Source organism: Rhizobium lusitanum (assembly GCF_014189535.1). Classification (NCBI taxonomy): domain Bacteria; kingdom Pseudomonadati; phylum Pseudomonadota; class Alphaproteobacteria; order Hyphomicrobiales; family Rhizobiaceae; genus Martinezella; species Martinezella lusitana. The sequence goes on from NZ_CP050308.1 coordinate 3,701,543, forward strand.
TCAGCGCCACGCGTCGAGACCAGCGGTGCATAATAGGCACCGAAAGCTTTCTGACACATCCGACAATGACAGATCGACGCGTCCTTGAGTTCGCCCCGCACTCGGAAACGAACCGCACCGCATTGACAGCCGCCGGTGTAAGTCGAGACAGTCATGCCTTATCCTTTCCGAGGACAATGAGGATATGCATGCAGACATTGTCGATGTCCCGGAGGATATCGTCATTCCAGAATCTGAGAACGGTCCAGCCGTCAACTTCTAGACGGCGGGTGCGAACCTGATCATAGATTTGATCATGCTCTTTACCGTGCTGGGAACCGTCGACTTCGACAATGAGCTTCTCGGCGGGGCAGGCAAAATCAACGATGTATCCAGCGATCGGCAATTGGCGGCGAAAGCCAAGACCCATGAGACGGTGCGCGCGCAACTCATTCCAGACGCGGAGTTCGGCGTCCGTCATGACTTTGCGCATGCGGCGGGCATTGTTTCGTATCTTCGGCGGGACCGGAGTATGTGGGAAGAGACCCCCCCTCTGTCACTTCGTGACATCTCCCCCACAAGGGGGGAGATCGTCTGCGGCGAACGCTCCACCTCCCGTCTTCCTTCGGAAGAATACGAACGCATCTTTCTACTGCAAGAGGGGTGGGTTTTGTGTTGAAACGGTCGGCAGACACCCCCAATCTCCCCCTTGTGGGGGAGATGTCACGAAGTGACAGAGGGGGGTATTCACACTCACCGCTTGATCTCCCAAGTCGTGATGCGCTCGCCCGTCGCAGAATCCTTGCCGTCCTTCAGCTGAATACCTTCAGCCAAAAGCGCGTCACGGACCTTGTCCGCCTCGGCAAAGTTCTTCGCCTTCAGCAGCTCCAGGCGCACCTGCACCCGCCGGTCGATTTCCGAGACGACGCCGTCATCCATCTCGACCTTTTCGGGCAGCAGGCCGAGCAACGCCGCGCTTGCTGCAAACACAGGCAAAACGCTGGCATCGGCATTGGCTGCTTGGGCCAGAGCATGCAGAGCCTGGATGGCGATGACGGTGTTGAGGTCGTCGGCAAGGGCGGCCAGTACGCTGGCGTCCGGGGCGGCATCGCCGATATCCGCCGCCGGCCACTTGGCAATCAAGCGTTCTGCCTCTTCCAGCCGCTTCACCGAAAAGTCGATCGGCTCGCGGTAGTGCGTCATCAGCATGGCAAGGCGCAGCACCGCGCCCGGCCACGTCCGGCCGCCGAGTTTCTCCGTCTGCAGCAATTCGTAGATGGTGACGAAATTGCCTTCGGATTTCGACATCTTGCGGCCTTCGACCTGCAGGAAGCCGTTGTGCATCCAGACATTCGCCATCACGTCCGTGCCATGGGCGCAACGCGACTGGGCGATCTCGTTTTCATGATGCGGGAAGATCAGGTCCAGGCCGCCGCCATGGATGTCGAAGACGTCGCCGAGATAGCGGCCGCTCATGGCCGAGCACTCGATATGCCAGCCGGGACGGCCGCGCCCCCAGGGGCTTTCCCAGCCGGGCTCGTTCCCGGCAGACAGCTTCCAGAGCACGAAGTCGCCGGGGCTCTTCTTATGCGCATCAACGGCGATGCGAGCGCCGGCCTGCTGCTCGTCGAGATTGCGCTTCGAGAGCTGGCCGTAATCAGCCATGGACTTGGTGTCGAACAGTACTTCACCCGCCGCCTGATAGGCATGGCCCCTGACGATCAGCTTTTCGATGATCTCGATCATCTCAGCGATATTGTCCGTCGCCCGCGGCTGCACGGTTGGTTCAAGGCAGCCGAGCGCGGTCGTGTCCTGATAATACTGCGTCTCGGTCTTCTCGGTGACCAGGCGGATCGCCTCGTTCAGCGGCAGGCCGGGATGATCGCGGAGTGCCCGCGCGTTGATCTTGTCGTCGACATCGGTGATGTTGCGCGCATAGGTGACGTGGCTTTCGCCATAGACCTGTCTGAGCAGCCGGAAAAGCACGTCGAAGACGATGGCCGGCCGCGCATTGCCGATATGGGCGAAATCATAGACAGTCGGGCCGCAGACATACAGGCGGACGTTCTCGCGGTCGATCGGCTGGAAGTCGACCTTTTCGCGCGTCAGCGTGTTGTACAGCTTCAGTTGTGGCTCGGTACCCATTTCATTCTCCCAAAGGCATAAATCCGAAAAATATCGTCACCGGCAGGCCGGGGCGTTTGTCATCTTGGATTTTGGGAGACGAAAACGGCCAGGCCAGCGAAACGCTAGCGAATAATTTTCCGGCAGATAATGCAGATAACCGTTTTCATGGCAGGCTTTATCGCTCGACTATGGTGATTGGTCAAGTGCCAGGATAGGGCCGTAGCGAGCGATTATTCCGGCATCCGATAATCGACGAGCTTGTTCTCGCGCACGACGAAGAGCTTGCCGGTTTCCGTCACATCCGGGCCGGCGAGCGGCAGGATGGCTTGGGCCACGTCGCGGGGATGCGGCAGTGTATCCGGGTCTTCGCCGGGCATGGCCTGGGCGCGCATGGCGGTGCGGGTGGCGCCGGGGTCGACGCTGGTGATACGCAGCGGCGTGCTTTGGGTTTCTCCGGCCCAGGTACGGGCAAGCGCCTCGACGGCGGCCTTGGATGCGGAGTAGGCGCCCCAGAAAGGCCGGCAGCGGTGGGCGGCGGCCGACGACAGGATGATGGCGCGCCCGGCGTCGGAGCGCATCAGCAGCGGCTCGACCGAGCGGATCAGCCGCCAGGTCGCGGTGACGTTAACGGTCATCACCTTTTCGAACACCTTGGCCTCGATATGGCCGATCGGCGAGATGACGCCGAGCACGCCGGCATTGGCGACGAGAATATCGAGCTTGCCCCAGCGCTCAAAGATCGAAGCGCCGAGCGCATCGATCGCGTTCATGTCAGCGAGGTCGAAGGGCACGAGCGTTGCGGACCCGCCGACAGCCTTGATGGCGTCATCGAGTTCCTCAAGGCCACCCACGGTACGGGCGCAGGCAATCACATGCGCGCCGGCCTTGGCCAGTTCCAGTGCGGTGAAATAGCCGATACCGCGCGACGCGCCGGTAACGAGGGCGATCTTGTCCTTGAGATTGACGCTCATACTGCCTGGATCCGAATGCTCTGGGGAAGGAAAGGGGCGAAAAAGCGCCCCTTATCAGCCGATACCGGGGTCAGCCGTTGCTGGCAAGCATGGAAAGCTTGCGCACATTGCTGGTGCTTTCCCGGTCGAGCAGGCGGGTCGGATAGTCACCGGTGAAATAGTGATCGGTGAACTGCGGCTGCGCATTGTCGCGCGGCGCGCCGCCAACGGCACGGTAGAGACCGTCGATCGATAGAAACGCCAGCGAGTCGACGCCGATGAAATCGCCCATCGCCTTCAGGCTTTTATACTGATTGGCGAGCAGCTTCTCGGCGTCCGGCGTATCGATGCCGTAGAAATCCGGATGAAAGATCATCGGGCTGGCAACGCGGATATGCACCTCGCGAGCCCCGGCTTCTCTGATCATCTGCACGATCTTGACCGAGGTGGTGCCGCGCACGATGGAATCATCCACCAGAATGACACGCTTGCCTTCGATGATGGCGCGGTTGGCGGAGTGCTTGAGCTTGACGCCGAAAGCGCGGATCTGCTGCGTCGGCTCGATGAAGGTGCGGCCGACATAGTGGTTGCGGATGATGCCGAGCTCGAAGGGGATGCCGCTTTCCTGCGCATAGCCGATGGCCGCCGGTGTGCCGCCGTCCGGCACGGGTACGACGACGTCAGCTTCGACTGGGGCTTCCCTGGCCAGATTGATGCCCATGTTCCGGCGGGTGACATAGACGTTGCGGCCGCCGACCACGGAATCGGGACGGGCGAAATAGACATATTCGAACAGGCAGAGCCGTTCGGGTTTGGAGACTTCCGGCTTGCGGGCATCGATGGTGATCGAGCCATCCGGCTGGATCTCGCAGATAACGACTTCGCCGTTTTCGATGTCGCGGACGTATTTGGCGCCGATGATGTCGAGCGCGCAGGTTTCCGAGCAGAAGATCGGCTTGCCGTCGAGCTCACCCATGACCAGCGGCCGAATGCCGATCGGGTCGCGCGCCGCGATCAATTTGGTGCGCGTCATCGCAAGCATCGAATAGCCGCCTTCCATCTGGCGGATCGCATCAATGAAGCGGTCGGAGGAGGAAGCCTGCTTAGAGCGGGCAATGAGATGGAGGACGACTTCGGTGTCTGAGGTGGCCTGAAAGATCGCACCGTCGGCGATCAGCTGTCGGCGCATGGTCAGGCCGTTGGTGAAGTTGCCGTTGTGAGCAATGGCGATGCCGCCGACTTCCAATTCTGCAAACAGCGGCTGGACGTTGCGCAGGATGGTTTCGCCCGTCGTCGAGTAGCGCACATGGCCCATCGACCGGTCGCCGGGCAGGCGGGCAAGCGTGGCGGGATCAGTATAATGATCACCGACGAGACCCATGCGCCGTTCGGAGTGAAAGCGCTGGCCGTCGAAGGAGACGATGCCGGCCGCTTCCTGGCCACGATGTTGAAGAGCATGCAGGCCGAGCGCCGTCAGGGTTGCCGCGTCCGGGTGGCCGAGAATGCCGAATACGCCGCACTCCTCATGCAGCGTATCGCCGTCGATATCATCCTCGATGGAAAGGGAATGGGTCATGGCTGCAGGACCTTTGCTCTCAACATGGGTGGGTCGGGGCGGCATCGCGACTGAATGCAAAAATAGCTGAAAATCCGGCCGGAAAGACTATCGGGCCGGATCTTCGGTTTTCATGGCGTTCACATGGCGATTATCGCCCGGCGGGTCAAGCCTGTAAACGCTTTGTCAATTATTCGTTTGCGGCGCCGGCGCGTCGTCGGAGGGCGCGGAATCGTTGGTCGCGCCACCATCCTGCGGCTGCGTCTGCTGCTGATTCGGCGAGATCTTGTTGATGATCTCGGCCGGAAGCATCGCCTGGATATTCTCGGGAAGCGCGGACTTCAGCTTTTCGACCATCGAATCGAGGAAAGGCTTCGATTTTGCGTTGTTGACCCATTCAGGACGGGCCGGCGGCGCGACCAGCCAGTTCCAGAAGGCGACGACGACGACCATCAGCAGCAGGCCGCGGGCGGCGCCGAACAGAAAGCCGAGCGTGCGATCCAGCGCGCCGATGCGGCTGTCGATGATGAAGTCGGCGATCCTGATGGTGATGAACGAAATGATGATCAGCGCGATGAGGAAGATGACCGCAGCAGACGCGATCGTCGCGATACGGGTGTCTGCCGTGTAGTGCAGTGCATAGGGCACGAGCAGCGAATAGAGATAGTAGGCAGCGACGGCCGAGCCGCCCCAGCTGACGATCGACAGAATTTCGCGGGAAAATCCGCGCACCATGGCCAGAACGGCAGAGAACAGGATGACGCCGATAACAATACCGTCGAAAATCGTAATGGGCATGTATAATCCACTCCAAGACTTGCCATGCCGAGCATGGCCGCCATCGGCCTCACTATTCGCCTCTCTTGCCGTCAAGAACGGCTGAAGTAAGGCTCAGTCTTCGTCTTCCGCACGCTTGAGCGCGGCCTTCGATCCTGCAATGCGCACCACCAGATCCGGCAGGCTGTCGATCTCGCTCCAGCGTCCACCACTGCCTTTCGGCAGGTCGGGGGAGGCAGTCGGGAGAAGCGCTGCAGAAAATCCCAGCTTCTCGGCTTCCTTGAGGCGCTGGGCGGTATGCGCAACCGGCCGAACAGCACCCGACAGGCTTACTTCGCCGAAATAGACGCAATCGGCGGGAAGGGCAATACCGGCCAGGGAGGAAACCAGTGCAGAAGCCACGGCAAGGTCGGCAGCCGGCTCAGAAATGCGATAACCGCCGGCAATATTGAGATAGACGTCATGCTGGCCGAGCCGGACACCGCAATGCGCCTCAAGAACCGCGAGAATCATCGATAGCCGCGCCGAATCCCAGCCGACGACGGCGCGCCTCGGCGTGCCGAGTGATGTCGGGGCGACCAGCGCCTGCACTTCGACCAGGATCGGCCGCGTGCCTTCCATGCCGGCAAAGACGGCAGCACCCGGCGATTTGGAATTACGTTCGCCGAGGAAGAGTTCGGACGGATTGGCCACTTCGCGCAAGCCCATGTCGGACATTTCGAAGACGCCGATCTCGTCGGTTGGGCCGAAGCGATTCTTCACCGTGCGCAGGATGCGGTAGTGATGGCCGCGATCGCCCTCGAAATAGAGAACGGCGTCGACCATATGCTCGACGACACGCGGGCCGGCGATCTGGCCGTCCTTGGTGACGTGGCCGACCAGCACCATCGCGGCTCCCGTCTGCTTGGCAAAGCGGATCATCGCCTGCACGCCGGTGCGCACCTGCGTCACCGTGCCGGGCGCGGATTCGGCAAGCTCGCTCCATAGCGTCTGGATGGAATCGATGATGACGAGATCCGGCCGCTTGCCTTCGGCGAGCGTTGCCAGGATATCCTCGACGTTGGTTTCGGCCGCAAGCATCACGTCGGTATCGGCGGCGTGCAGCCTCTGGGCGCGAAGGCGAACCTGCGCCACAGCCTCTTCGCCGGAGACGTAGACGATCTTGTGTCCGCGCCGGGCAAGGGCCGCCGCTGCCTGCATCAGGAGTGTCGATTTACCGATGCCGGGATCGCCGCCGACCAGCACCGCCGAACCGCGTACGAAACCGCCGCCGGTTGCCCGATCGAGTTCGGAAATACCTGTATAGATACGCGGTGCTTCCTCGATCTCGCCGGACAGAGCCGTCAGTGCTACCGGGCGGCCTTTTTTCGGCACCTTGGCGGGACCGCCGCCGATGCCGCCCATTGGGTCTTCCTCGACGATGGTGTTCCATTCGCCACAGCCGTCGCATTTGCCCGCCCAACGATTGTGGATCGTGCCGCAGTTCTGGCAGAGAAATTGTGTACGGGTTTTTGCCATCAGATGCTGTTCTCAATGTTCGAATGCTTCGCGTGTCGAAGCGAATCGCGACTGGCTGTCAGATAATGTCTTTCGCGGCCTATCAAAACTAATGATTTCCACATCAACGGCCATCATGTCAGGCTTATGCCAGCTTTTTGATGGATGACGACTGATGTTCGACTATTCGCTTGCACACTGGATCGGATTTCTGTCCGCCGCGATACTTCTTAATTTGTCGCCGGGGCCGGACATCGCCTTCATTCTTGGCCATACGGTCAGAAGCGGCATACGCTCCGGTTTTGCCGCACTGTTTGGCATATGGAGCGGCGCATGCCTGCATGTGCTGATGGCGGCGGCCGGCCTGTCGGCGATATTGGCTGCCTCCGCAGTCGCCTTCTCGACGATCAAATGGGTCGGTGCCGCCTATCTGATCTGGCTCGGCATACAGGCGCTGCGCTCGAAAGGCGAGGGAGCCTGGATCAAGGAAGCGGGCAAGACACTGCCGTGGAGCCGGATCTATCGGCAGGGTATTCTCGTGTCGTTGCTCAACCCGAAAGTCGCGATCTTCTTTCTCGCCTTCCTGCCGCAATTCATCGTTGAAGGCGCTGGCCCGGTCTGGGCGCAGCTACTGCTTCACGGCAGTCTCATCATCGTCGTTGCCGCCTTCATCGAGCCGCCGCTCATCCTTCTCGGCGGCCGTCTCACTGAGGCGTTGCGGCGCAATCGAAGCGTCGGTTTGTGGCTAGATCGCGGGCTTGGAGCGCTGTTGGTGGCATTGGGTGTCCGCCTGGCGACCAGCGCGCGCTGAGGTCGGCTATTCCTCAACCTCTTCCGAAATATAGCGCCGCTCGTGCCGGAGCCCCAGGCTCGTCAGCATTTCATAGCCGATCGTGCCGGCTGAGCGGGCCGCGTCATCAACCGGAATATTGGTGCCGAAGAGCTCGACGTAGTCGCCCGCACGGACGAGGTGGTGCGGGATATCGGTGACGTCGAAGATGGTGAGGTCCATGGTGATGCGGCCGGCAACGGGAACCTTGTGGCCGGCGATAAAGCCTTGGCCGGCGGGCAAGCCGGTCTGGCGCAGCGGCACGCCGCCGCTCGACTGGCTGCGCATATAGCCATCGGCATAACCGGCGGAAACGATCGCCAGCCGGCTGTCGCGCGCAAGCTGCATCGCCCGCCCATAGCCGACGGTTTCGCCTGATTTCACGAATCGGGTTTGGATGATCCGCGCTTCAGCGGTCGCGACGGGTCGCATCGGATTGGCGATGCCGGGAACCGCCTCGCCGCCATAGGTGGCGATGCCGGGTCGGGTGAGGTCGAAATGATAGTCCGAGCCGAGAAATATGCCGGCCGAATTGGCAAGGCTGGCCTCGACGCCCTCGAAGGCGGCGCTCACCTTGCGGAAGGATTCCAGCTGCTGCCGGTTCATCGGATTGGTTGGATCGTCGCCGCAGGCGAGGTGACTCATCACCAGCACCGGGGCAAAGCTCGCCGGGCGGGAGACGTCGTCGGCAAGCGCCAGCGCGTCCTCCATCGGCAGGCCGAGCCGGTTGAAGCCGGTGTCGACCTGCAGTGCGCAGGGGTAGTCGCCATAATCCGCTAGCACAGACATCCAGAAGGTAAGCTGCTCTTCCGAGGCGATGACCGGCACGAGATCGTTTTCGAAGAAGACCCGCTCCATGCCCGGCCAGATGCCTGAGAGCACGAAGATGCGCGCGTCGGGCGCGTAGAGGCGCAAGGTCGCACCCTCGTCGGCGGTCGCGACGAAGAAATCCCGGGCGCCGGCCAGATAGAGCGTCTCGCCGATATCCTCGATCCCCAGCCCGTAGGCATCCGCCTTGACGACGGCGGAGGCGCGGGCGCGCCCGGAGCGGTGCGCCATGTCGCGCCAGTTCTCGACAAGGGCGTCCAGATCGACCGTCAGTCGCAGGCCGGCAGCGGCAAAAGCGTCATTATCGTCGAAACTATCTGTCATGAAACCGCCTGAACGAAAAATGGCCGGAGAGGAATATTGCTCCGGCCAGAATAGTGATCATCGCTGCAAAGAGAAAGTGCTGCACTGCACATATGTGCCGTGGGCGGCCTTAATCAATGCTCTTCATATGGCGAGAAGGACGGGTCGGCGAGGTCGGCGAAGCGAGTGAATTCCGCCTGGAAGGCGAGCTTCACCGTGCCTGTGGGACCGTGGCGCTGCTTGGCGATGATGACGTCAGCGGTGCCCTTCACCTTTTCGAACAGGGATTCCCATTCGGCATATTTAGGATCGGCCGGATCGCGCGGTTCGGAGTTCTTGACGTAATACTCCTCACGGAACACGAAGAGCACCACGTCGGCGTCCTGCTCGATCGAGCCGGATTCGCGAAGGTCAGACAGCTGCGGCCGTTTGTCGTCGCGGCTTTCGACGGCACGCGACAGCTGCGAAAGTGCCAGGATCGGAACATTCAGCTCCTTGCCGAGGGCCTTCAGGCCGGTGGTGATCTGGGTGATTTCCTGGACGCGGTTCTCGTTCGATTTCCCCGAGCCGGTCATCAGCTGAACGTAGTCGACCACGAGAACGTCGAGGCCGCGCTGTCGCTTCAGGCGCCGCGCGCGCGCGGACAGCTGGGCGATGGAGATACCGCCGGTCTGGTCGATGAAAAGCGGCACCTTCTGCATCATCATCGAGCATGCCACAAGCTTTTCGAAATCTGCATCGTTGATATCGCCGCGGCGGATCTTCGACGAGGAGACTTCCGTCTGCTCGGAGATGATGCGGGTGGCAAGCTGTTCGGACGACATTTCCAGCGAGTAGAAGCCGACGACGCCGCCGTTTTTCGCCTTTGTGGAGCCATCCGACTGCACTTCGCCTTCGAAGGCGGCGGCAATGTTGTAGGCGATATTGGTCGCAAGCGACGTCTTACCCATGCCCGGACGGCCGGCGAGGATGATCAAGTCCGAGCGCTGCAGGCCGCCCATCTTGCTGTCGAGCGAATGAATGCCGGTGGAAATGCCCGACAGGCCGCCATCGCGTTCCTTGGCGACGGCCGCCATGTCGATCGCCAGTGCCACGGCGTCGTTGAAGGCCTGGAAGCCGCCGTCGTAGCGGCCGTTTTCGGCAAGCTCGAACAACCGGCGCTCGGTATCCTCGATTTGGCTCTGCGGTGGCATGTCGAGCGGCGCGTCATAGGCGATGTTGACCACGTCCTCGCCGATGGTGATCAGCGCCCGGCGCAGGGCAAGGTCATAGATGGCGCGGCCGTAGTCCTCGGCATTGATGATCGACACGGCTTCGGTGGCAAGACGCGCGAGATATTGCGCCACCGTCATGTCGCCGACCTTGTCGTCGGCCGGCAGGAAGGTCTTGATCGTCACCGGATTGGCGGTCTTGCCCATGCGGATGATATCGCCCGCCACTTCGTAGATCTTCCGATGCAGCGGCTCATAGAGATGGATCGGCTTCAGGAAGTCGGAGACACGGTAATAGGCGTCATTGTTGACGAGGATGGCACCGAGCAGGGCCTGCTCCGCCTCGATATTGTTCGGCGCCTCGCGGTAGTGCGCTTCGGCGGGAGCAATGGCGGCAATGTTGCGCGCAGCTTCGTTCATTTTCCGTCTCTTCGTCTCGTGGTGTGTCGAATGGTTTGCGACGTTCCGGTGTCACGGTCAATTGCAGAAGAGCCTCAGCGTGGCGCGCGAGACGAATTCGCTCGAGCTATTCACGTTGTTCCACTCATCCACAGGGACAAACGCTCCGCGGTAAAAAAGTCCTTGTCGCCAGCTTGCAATGGAACTGCCGACACGCGAATCACTTATGCAGAATGTCTGAGGATGATTTTAACCCAGCTCGCCCTAGCATACATCGGCAAACCGGCGGCCGCCCTTGTAAAGATGAAAAAATCCAGATATTTCCTAGAAGTAGGGTAGGTTATTAATCATATAAAGTAGCTATATGCCGGGTCATCCACAGCGCCGAGAAATCTTCGACGAGCTTTCCGCCTTCAATCGGAAGCTGAGGGCGGCGTTCGACAGCCTGGTGCGCGAGCATGGAATGACATTGGCGAGAGCCCGGGTCTTCCATAAGTTGTCGCGCCGTGACGGTATCAATCAGCGGGAACTCGCCGACGAGCTTGAGCTGGAGACCCCGACGCTGGTGCGCATTCTCGACGCCATGGAGGCACAGACCTTTATCGAGCGTCGCGCGGTTCCGTCGGATCGGCGTGCCAAGCAGATTTTCATGACGGAATCCGGAAAAGTCGTTGCCGCCGAAGTCGAGGCTCTTGCCAGCGGCGTGCGGGCGGATATCCTGCAGGGAATTCCGGATGAGGATATCGGCATGGCTCTCAAGGTCATCCGCGCCATGACGGCCAATTTGCAGAATTTGGGCAAATCATGAGGTAGCTTATGAGCGGTAAGCCGGGCCCGATCGCGAATGTGAACGCCACTGCAGCTGCTCAACTGCCCATGCCCGGCTGGAAAATGCTGCTATATATCCTGGCGTCTGTGATGTTCTTCTTGACGCAGGGCCTCGGTCTCAATCTCGCCTTGGCCAACCTCACCCAGATCCAGGGCTCGATCGCCGCGACAACCACCGAGTCGGTGTGGCTATCGGCCGCCTATATGGCGCCGAACGTCAGTCTCGCCATCGCGCTGGTGAAGATCCGCATGCAGTATGGCGTGCGCAATTTCGCCGAGGTCAGCATTATCGGCTTCGTCGCCGCCTCGCTGCTCAATCTCTTCGTCTCCGACCTGCAATCGGCCGTCGTTGTTCGCTTCCTGAGCGGCATTGCCGCAGCCCCCCTCTCGACGCTCGGCTTTCTCTATATGCTGGAAGCCTTCGAGCCGGCCAGGAAGATGACGATCGGCGTCAGCCTGGCGATGATGAATACGCTGCTGGCCGCACCCATCACCCGCCTCGTCTCGCCATCGCTGCTCGACTACGGCGAATGGCGCGGGCTTTATACGCTGGAGATGGCGTTGGCGTTGCTGGTGATGCCGATCATCTATCTGCTGCCGCTGACGCCGCCGCCGCGCGTGAAGGTCATCGTCTTCGGGGACATCATCAGCTATCTGCTGGTCGCGATCGGCTTCGGCTGTCTGGCCGTCGTTCTCTCCGTCGGGCGGCTCTACTGGTGGCTGGAAGTGCCTTGGCTCGGAGTGCTGTCGGCGATCAGTATCACTACCCTGACGCTTGCCGCCGTCATCGAACTGCGCAGGCCGACGCCACTGATCGACATCCGCTGGCTGCTCAGCCCGGCGATCCTGCATCTGACCGGCATCCTTCTGGTCTTCCGCATCATCGTCGGCGAACAGAGCGCGGTCGTCATGACGTTCTATCAGAGTGCGGTTGGCCTTCTCTATGACCAGCTCTCAATGCTCTATTGGATCATCCTGGTTTTCTCGATTGTCGGCGGCCTCGTCTGCACGGTGCTGATGAGCTATGGGCTCAGCTGGCAGATCCAGTTTGCTGCACTCATCATGATGGCGGCGGGCGCCTTCATGGATGCGCAGGTCACCACCTTGACCAGGCCCGAACAGATGTATCTCAGCCAGGCACTGGTAGCGGCCGGCGCGGCGCTTTTCCTGCCGCCTTCCATGTCTGAGGGCTTCAAGGCGGCTTTTTCCAAAGGTCCGCCTTATCTGGTGACCTTCTTCGTGGTCTTCACCTTCACGCAGAGCATCGGCGGCCTGATCGCCTCGGCCTTCTACGGCACGCTGATCATCATCCGTGAAAAATTTCATTCCGCCGTGCTGACCGAGCGCGTGCTGCTGACGGATCCGCATGTTGCCCAGCGTGTCAGCCAGCTTTCATCGTCCTACGGCAAGGTGATCGGCGACAGCGCGCTGCTGAAGGGCGAGGGATTGGCGCTGCTCGGCGCGCAGGTCAGCCGCGAGGCCAATACGCTCGCCTATGCCGATGCTTTTCTGGTTGCAGGCGTAATCGCTGTCGTATCACTCGCCGGACTTTCGCTGCATGTGTTCTATCGCTTTATCAAGGCACGGCTTGCCGACGATCGGCCGCAGACCGTGGCATCCAACCCCTGAGGATATGAAATAGCGCCATGTCGAGGCTCGTTCGCTCCCCCATCGAAGTTATTGCCGTTCTCGCCGGTGTCGGCGGCGTCATGCTCATACTTTATGCTTGGCATTTGCCACCCTTCAAAAGCTCGGTCGAGACGACAGACGACGCCTATGTCAAAGGCTATGTCACGACGATCAGCCCGCAGGTCAGCGGTTATATCACCGATGTGCCGATCAAGGACTACAAGCTCGTCAAGCAGGGCGACGTACTGACCAGGATCGACGATCGCATCTATCAGCAAAAGGTAGCGCAGGCGCGTGCCACGCTGGATGGCCAGAAGGCGGCGCTTGCAAACTCCCAGCAGCAGGAGCAGGCCGCCAAGGCCGGCATCGCCTCCAGCCAGGCGCAGATCGACAGCGCCACCGCCGGGCTTAAGCGCGCGCAGCTCGCCTGGGAGCGCGTGACGACGCTGGTTGCCAAGGGCGTGTCCACCACCAGCGATTCCGAGCAGGCGCAGGCGACGCTGCAACAGGCGCAGGCGGCCGTGAACCAGGCGAAGGCGGGCATTGACGTATCGCAGCAGAATCTCACGACGATCATCGTCAATCGCGCCTCGCTCGAAGCCGGCGTTAGCGGCGCGCAAGCGGCCGTGCAGCTCGCCGAGATCGATCTTCAGAACGCGACTATTGTTGCCCCGCAGGATGGTCGCGTCGGAGAAGTCGGCGTGCGCCTCGGCCAATATGTGACCGCTGGAACACAGCTGATGGGTCTCGTGCCCAGGGATATCTGGGTGATCGCCAATTTCAAGGAAACCCAGCTCGACGGAATGAAAATTGATCAGCCCGCGACGATCTCCGTCGATGCGCTCGGTCATCGCCGGCTCAAGGGCCATATCCAGCGTTTCTCGCCGGCGGCGGGCTCGGAATTCGCTGTCATCAGGCCTGATAACGCGACCGGCAATTTCACCAAGGTCGCGCAGCGCATCGGCGTCAGGATCAAGATCGACAAGGATCAACCGCTGGTGGATGGTCTGGCGCCCGGCATGTCGGTTGTTGTCTCGATTGACAAGGACTCCCAGCCGGAAGTGGGCGTCAACGACGACTGAAGCGATTCCGGGAAACATACGTTTAGCCGGGCTTCGATAGCCGTAAAGAAGAAAAGCCCGGATCGCGAGATCCGGGCTTTCTGATATCCAGCGATGGGCTGGAAATTATGCGTCGTCGTCTTCGGCGTTGCCGTCGGCTTCCGGATCGAAGAAGTCTTCCGGACGCAGGGCGTCTTCGTCGATGCCGTAGATGGCGTCAGCGGAGGTAAGGGTTTCGCCCTTGGTCTGACGTTCGGCTTCTTCAGCGGAACGGGCGACGTTAAGCTGGACGGTGATTTCGACTTCGGCGTGAAGCCCGATGGCAACGGCGTGCAGGCCAATTGCCTTGATCGGCGTGTTCATGTGAACCTGGCTGCGGCCAATGCTGAAGCCTTCGGCAGCGAGGATTTCAACGACGTCACGAGCTGCGACCGAACCATAGAGCTGGCCGGTTTCGCCAGCCGAGCGAACGACGATGAAGGTCTTGCCGCCGAGAACGTCGGCAACCTTCTGGGCTTCGCTCTTGCGCTCGAGGTTACGAGCTTCGAGCGTTGCGCGCTCAGCTTCGAAACGGGTCTTGTTGGCAGCGTTAGCGCGCAGGGCCTTGCCGAGCGGCAGCAGGTAGTTACGGGCAAAGCCGTCGCGAACCTTGACTACTTCGCCCATCTGGCCGAGCTTGGAGATACGCTCCAGGAGAATGACGTCCATTTTAGTGTTCCTTTCAGATATCAGATTTTCGTGTCTGGTTGTTTGGGTATTTCGGCATTCTTGTTCGGGGTGAGCGCGATCGCCTTGCGCGTATCGTAGAGCCCGAGGACAAGGATGATGAAGAGCGGCACCGTCAGCATCAGCGACGTCAGGTAGGTGAGGATCAGCACGGGTATGCGCCAATCCTTGCCACGCGTGTGATAATGCAGCGACGCGAAGCCGGAAACGATGAAACCGGCGCCAAAGGCACCGAGCAGGACGGCGCCGACCAAGGCGGGGATACCGCCGAAGAACATGGCGACGACCGCCGCGAGAAAGACGAAGATCGCGTTGCGGTTCATGCGCAGTGCAGAGGGAATGTCCTCGCGCGGGCGCAGGTTGCGGCCGGAGGTCGAGACGATGCGGATGGCCATATAATAGGCGGCCAGCAGCATCATAACCCAGATCATGCCCCAGACGAGGGGAATGGCGTAGAGCATCAGTGACTTCGTCTTCGCGATTACGTCAGCGTTGAGCTGAAGCTCCGGCTGCTGCTGGTTCACAACGCTGGTATAGACATCCACCACCTGGCCGACGAGATCGGCGCTATAGCCCATGACCGCGCCGGCAATGACGATGACAACCGCCGCGAGGCCGCAGAGATGCAGCATGATGTCCGAGAGCGGATACCAGGCCGTCAGGTGCTCGGGGCCGCCGAGTTCGGAGGCTGGGCGTGCGAGATTGGCAAGATGGCTGAGCCAGGCCGGCACCAGCGCCAGGACCATAGCGAAAAGCCCGAAGGACGGCGATTGGCCGACAGCGCCGACGATGCCCGCCGCGACAACGGCGGTGATGACGGCAACGTTGCCCCAGCCAAGGCCGACAATGAGAATGGGGAGGGCGGAGAGCGCGCCAAACAGGATGAACAGCAACGGCTGTACTGTCGCGCCATACACAAGTAGGGCAGCGGTAAAACCGGCAAGGGCGCCGATGGCCAGCACTTTGGCGTTCAAATTTTTCAAGTCGCTGTCCTGCTTCATAATCGAGCAGTTAGAGGATGCTTTCGAAACTCGGTTCTGAAAGCCGTCCCCAACATGGGGTTTAAAGTTCCGATCCGCGCCCACCGCGAAAGGGAGAAGGGAAGGCACGAATGCCTTCCCTCAAATCATGTAGCGTCAGCTCTGATTAAGAGAGGACGTAGGGCAGCAGGCCGAGGAAACGAGCGCGCTTGATCGCCTGGGCGAGTTCGCGCTGCTTCTTCTGGGAAACGGCCGTGATGCGGGAAGGAACGATCTTGCCACGCTCGGAAATGTAGCGCTGCAGGAGACGAACGTCCTTGTAATCGATACGCGGCGCATTGGCACCCGAGAACGGGCAGGTCTTGCGGCGGCGATGGAACGGACGGCGGACCGGTGCGGAGGAAACTTCAGACATTGTTCAAAATCTCCTTATACGCGGTCTTCGCGCGGACGGCGCGGACGGTCTTCGCGATCACCACGATCCGGGCGCGGACCACGATCACGGTCACCGAAGCTGCGCTCCGGACGGTCGCCATCGCGGCGCGGACGATCGTCACGGTCGCGCTTCTGCATCATGGCAGACGGACCTTCTTCGTGCTTTTCAACAGCGATCGTCATGTAACGCAGGACGTCTTCGCTGATGCGCATCTGACGTTCCATTTCCTGGACGGCAGCCGGAGGTGCATCAATGTCCATCAGGGCGTAGTGAGCCTTGCGGTTCTTGTTGATGCGATAGGTAAGGGACTTGAGGCCCCAGTTCTCGATACGCCCGACTTTACCGCCGTTAGCTTCGATAACACCCTTGTACTGTTCTACGAGGGCATCGACCTGCTGTGCGGAAATATCCTGTCGGGCAAGGAATACATGTTCATAAAGAGCCATGATAGCTTCGCCTTTCTTGCGTTGATCTGAACCCGGGCTCTAGCGGCTAAGCCTCAACGACTGCTCCTGAGTAGGGGTAACCCCAAGCAAGAAAAGCGTTTCCGAGACGGTCGAGAGCGGAGACACGGGAGGCTGGAACGCTTCCGTTCCGACGATTTTCCCAAAAGAAAACCGGCCCTCCGTTCAGCCACCAGCCAGAAGACCGGGTTGCGAACAGGGCGGCTTATACGGATTTTTGCAAGAAAGGCAAGGGGAGGGGCGAAATTGGGTTGTGCGCTCGAACGTGTCGCCAATTGAAGTCCGCTCGAGCTTTTCGGCGATACTGCAATTCTGTCGACCTGGCCAGGTGCAAAGCCGCTGGCCAGGTCGAGGAGTTATTCTTCTATGGAGAAGTCTGCGGTCTCCATCGGCTTGCCATCGACCGAGAATATGATGTTGTAAGTGCCGACGGGCCAGTCCGTGTTCGGCTTTGTGATCGACGAATTGACCTGATTTTCATTTGCTTTGATATCGAAGCTTACTTCGTCGATCTTGTAATTCGGCGGAGCCGCTCCGGCAGTGTCTACCGCTATCCAGGACACGGTGATTGTCGAGCCCGATTTGACGTCATCCGTCAGGTCCGCCGCTACGAATATTTTGGCGGTATCAGGGGCGAAAGTGTCTTCGGATGTCTCCGCGTCCTTGGTTGAGGAGATAATAATGTTTGCGAAGCCGTCAGCCCACGCGATAGATGAGATAGCCGTGGCCGCGCTGAAGGTGATTGCCCAGATTGCATGTTGGAGGCGACGCATTCCCAGAACCTCTCTGTTTGGGGTGTGTTCCGGTCAAATATCAGCTTCAATATAACGAAGGTTTAAAGCTGCGAATGGTCTAGCCGGTAATAATAGATATCGAGGTATTTTCTTTGGTGTGATGTAAATTGTAAGAAAACCTATCTTTCATACAATATATTTTGCGAATCTTTTAGATATAATATCTTGAATATATAGATCGCTGCCGATAAAATAACTATGAAATTGATAGTTGGCGGCGGAAATGGTCCTGCATCGGGTGACGAGTGTCACTGAGAGAATGCCGATGACAGAGAAACGCTATGGCGCAAAAAACTTACGCATCGGAGGCAGAGAAGCAGGCTTTCACCTGCGATCCATCAGCGCCATCAAGATGACGGAGCCGCTATTTCGATCTTCTTTCCGTCCCGAAGCCTGTTGGAGACATACCAGCCATCCCACTGGGAGAACTGCTCGAACACTCTTTTGTATCCCTTGCTCTCCAGTAGCTTTTGTATCGCGCCCTCCGTCTTCGTATTGTTCTCCACAGATATGAGATCGAATTGGCGGTCGAAGCTGTAGGCGGACAATATGTCCAGCTCGCTGCCCTCGGTATCGATCGAGAGATAATCGACAACGGCCGGTGCCTGATATTTTTCAAGCAGATCGTCCAGGGATATGGTTTCCACCTGAATATGCTTTCCCTGGCTGCGAACGTCCGAGAAGTGATCGCCCGTGGAAAAATCGGCGATCGCGCTCAGCTCGGGATCGGATTCATCGGTCGCGATAAACGTGACAATCTCATTGGATTTTGAAGAGACGCATTTGTGTTCGATAAAGGCCGTTCTGTTGGTGGCCAGATCCGCGTGCCAGATTGGATTGGGTTCGGCCAGGATGCCGTTCCAGTCGAACTTCTTTTCGAGCAGCCAAGTATTGCTGTTTTTCAGTCCATTGGTTGAACCGAATTCCACGAAAAACCCGTTTCTCTTTTCCGACAGTTCAAAACAGACCCATAAATCCTGCATGATCTGGGCTTTGGAGCGGTCTCGTCTTGATAAGCAATAACTAATAAATCTGACATCTTCATTCAAGATGACATCTGATATCTGGGGCCGGTTCAGACGAATGGCATTGAATATCATCTTCTGCATAGATTTATTGCTGTGAAATCTATCGAAAATAGCTGCCATGCTGGAAAAAGTAAGTTTTCTTACATCGAACATTCTGACTATCCAGATGAGATTATAAGTCAGATCAGACTAAAGTAACTTTCCGTATCGATCAATACTTACGCGCGACAATCATGGTGCGAGCAGCTCTCATAACGTGCGCGGTACAAAATCAGGCAGGCAACTGTCGTCCAAGGCCGTCGTTGCGCCTCGCCCGAAAACGGGCAAGGCGCCTTTTCCTGGAGGTTACATCGGCAGCGGATACACCCGGTGTACCTTTTCGATCTCCGCCAATACCTCTTCCGACAGCGTCACATGGGCCGCGCCGATATCGGTCTCAAGCTGGCCGATCGACGTCGCGCCGATGATGACGGAGGTCATGAAGGGCTTGGTGAGGCAATAGGCGATCGCCAGCTTGGACGGATCGAGATTGTGCTTGGCGGCGATTTCGAGATAGGCCTTGACCGCTGGTTCCTGCAGTGGCTGCAGGCGGCCGCCTATGTCGGGGTTGATGGAGCCGCGCGAGCCGGCCGGGCGGGCGCCGCCGACATATTTGCCGGTGAGGATACCGCCGGCCAGCGGCGAATAGGAGAGCAGGCCGACATCTTCATGGTGCGACAACTCGGCGAGATCGAGATCGAAGTGCCGGTAGAGCAGATTGTATTCGTTCTGCGTCGAGACGACACGCGGCAGGTTCTTCTGCTCGGCGATCGTCAGGTACTTCTGGATGCCCCAGGTCGTCTCGTTGGAAAGGCCGAGGGCGCGGATCTTGCCGGCCTTCACCAGTTCACCCATCGTCTCCAGGATATCGGTGATATTGGCGACCACCTTCTCACGGTCCTGAGTGAAAGGGTTATAGTGCCAGTTCTGGCGGAAGTGGAAGTGGCCGCGGTTCGGCCAATGCACCTGGTAAAGGTCGATATAGTCGGTCTTCAACCGCTTAAGGCTGCTGTCTATCGCTGCGCGGATATTGGCGGCATCGGCGCCCTGGCCGCTGCGCAGATAGTCGCGGCCGGGGCCGGCGACCTTGGTGGCAAGCACGACGTCCTTGCGCCTGCCGGTCTTTTCGAACCAGGTGCCAATGTATTCTTCGGTGCGGCCTTGAGTCTCCGCGCCGACGGGCGTCGTCGGGTACATTTCGGCGGTATCGAAGAAATTGACGCCCTTGGTTAGGGCGTAATCCATCTGTTCGTGCGCCTCGGCTTCGCTGTTCTGCGTGCCCCAGGTCATCGTGCCCAGGCAGATCTGTGAAACGGAAATATCGGTGCGGCCTAAATTCTTATACTTCATGGGAAAACCTTGCGGATAACGGGAGCGTCTCTAAGGGGAAGGTCGAGCGAATTTAGGCTCGAATTGAGCAAGCGCAAGAGGAAAATTGGCACATTTCGCAGACGCAAAAGCCGTCGGCTATGGGGCTCGCGCTATTGACTCCACCGCAAACAATGTCATTTGGGAACGAAACGACGCCATAGGAAGCCTAATATAATGACTGTAGCTTTCACATTTCCCGGCCAGGGCAGCCAAACTGTCGGCATGGGCAAGGATCTCGCAGACAATTTCGCCGAAGCGCGCGCCGTCTTCGAGGAAGTTGATGAAGCGCTCGGTGAAAAGCTGTCCGACGTCATCTTCAATGGTCCAGAGGACAAGCTGACGCTGACGGCCAATGCCCAGCCGGCGCTGATGGCGGTGTCGATTGCCGTCATCCGCGTTCTTCAGTCGCGCGGCCTCGATCTGAAAAGCAAGGTCGCTTACGTCGCGGGCCATTCGCTCGGCGAATATTCGGCACTGTGTGCCGCCGGCACGTTCTCGCTTGCCGATACGGCGCGGTTGCTGCGCATCCGTGGCAATGCCATGCAGGCGGCGGTTCCGGTCGGCGTCGGCGCCATGGCGGCGATCATCGGCCTGGAACATGCTGATGTCGTCGCGGTCTGCGCGGAGGCGTCGGTCCTTGGCGCCTGCCAGATCGCCAATGACAATGGCGGCGGCCAGATCGTTATTTCCGGTGAAAAGGCCCCGGTAGAGAAGGCCGCCGAGCTGGCGACCGCCAAGGGTGCCAAGCGCGCTATCCTGCTGCCGGTCTCCGCACCCTTCCATTCCTCGCTGATGGCGCCAGCAGCCGAGGCGATGCGCGCGGCACTCGCCGACGTCGCGAAATCCAGTCCCGTCGTGCCGCTCATCGCCAACGTTCGCGCTGCTCCGGTCACGGATGCTGGCGAAATCGCCAACCTGCTGGTGGAGCAGGTCACGGGTCAGGTGCGCTGGCGCGAGACGGTGGAATGGTTCGCTGCCCATAACGTGACAACATTGTATGAGATCGGCGCCGGCAAGGTGCTGACGGGACTTGCACGGCGCATCGACAAATCGGTGAACGGCATCGCGGTGAATTCGGCCGCCGATATCGATACCGCGCTGACAAGCCTGCTTTAAGAATATTACGGAACGAGGAACACCACATGCTTGATTTGACCGGCCGCAAGGCCCCTGGTAACCGGTGCTTCGGGTGGTATCGGCGAAGAAATCGCAAGGCTGCTGCACAAGCAGGGCGCCATCGTCGGCCTGCACGGCACCCGCGTCGAAAAGCTTGAGGCGCTGGCTGCCGACCTTGGCGACCGCGTCAAGATCTTTCCGGCCAACCTGTCCAATCGCGAAGAGGTCAAGGCGCTTGGCGCCAAGGCGGAAGAGGAGCTCGGCGGCGTCGATATCCTCGTCAACAATGCCGGCATCACCAAGGACGGTCTTTTCGTGCGGATGAGCGACGAGGACTGGGACAGCGTGCTGGAGGTCGACCTCACATCCGCCTTCCTCCTGACCCGGGAACTGACGCATCCGATGATGCGCCGCCGCTATGGCCGCATCATCAACATCACCTCCGTCGTCGGCGTCGTCGGCAATCCTGGCCAGGCCAACTACTGTGCGGCCAAGGCCGGCATGGTCGGCTTCACCAAGTCGCTGGCACAGGAAATCGCAACCCGCAACGTGACGGTCAATTGCGTCGCTCCCGGCTTTATCGAGAGCGCGATGACCGGCAAGCTCAACGACAAGCAGAAGGAAGCGATCATGGGGGCCATTCCCATGAAGCGCATGGGCAACGGCGCCGAAGTCGCGTCTGCCGTCGCTTATCTCGCTTCCTCCGAGGCGAGCTACGTCACCGGCCAGACGATTCACGTCAACGGCGGCATGGCGATGATCTGAAATGGAAAAGTCTGTTGGCAGGAACTTTCCCTCCAATAGCATGTTGAGCAACGCAGAACCGGCGATTTTCTGGCTTTGCGACGGACTTAAACCGTGTTAAGCGGGCCATGACTGTGAACAGTCGCCCCGAAAATGCAGCTGGACTGCGCCGCGTATAAGGCGGCCGGACCGGATCTCAGGGCGGGGTTGAGCAGATTTGCCAACGGCACCAATAGGGGTGCTGCAGGCTTAGAACAGGGTAGGAATGTCACACGGCATTCTGATCAGGACATAAAGTCGAGGAAACCGACATGAGCGATACCGCAGAACGCGTAAAGAAAATTGTTATTGATCATCTTGGCGTTGACGCCGACAAGGTTGTTGAAGGCGCCAGCTTCATCGACGACCTGGGCGCTGACTCGCTCGACACCGTCGAACTGGTCATGGCCTTCGAAGAAGAATTCGGCGTTGAAATTCCCGATGACGCTGCCGACTCGATCCTGACGGTCGGTGATGCGGTAAAGTTCATTGAAAAGGCCCAGGCCTAATCAATTGCACTTTCTGATGGGCGGGCTCTCTGAGTCCGCCCTATTTCGTCCGGCAGGGTCGGGCGATTTCTATTAATACGCATGGCATAAAAGGACGGGGGTCTGCAGGCGATGAGACGTGTCGTTATCACGGGTACCGGCATGGTATCACCTTTGGGCTGCGGCACGGAGGTGTCCTGGTCGCGCTTGATCGCAGGGCACAATGGCGCCCGCCTCGTGACGGAATTCGAGGTTGAAGACCTCCCTGCAAAGATTGCTTGCCGCGTTCCGGTCGGTGATGGCAGCGACGGCACCTTCAATGCCGACGACTGGATGGAACCCAAGGAACAGCGCAAGGTCGATCCTTTCATCATTTACGGCATGGCAGCGGCTGACATGGCGCTGGCCGATGCGGGCTGGCATCCGACCTCTGATGAAGACCAGATCGCCACCGGCGTCATGATCGGCTCGGGTATCGGCGGCCTGGAAGGCATTGTCGAGGCCGGCTATACGCTGCGCGACAAGGGCCCACGCCGCATTTCGCCCTTCTTCATTCCCGGACGCCTCATCAATCTCGTTTCCGGCCAGGTCTCGATCCGCCACAAGCTGCGCGGTCCGAACCACGCGGTCGTCACGGCCTGTTCGACCGGCGCGCACGCTATCGGCGACGCGGCTCGCCTGATCATGCTCGGTGATGCCGACGTCATGGTCGCCGGCGGTGCCGAAGCTCCGGTCTGCCGTATCTCGCTTGCCGGTTTCGCCGCCTGCAAGGCACTGTCGACGGACTATAATGACGATCCGCAGAGGGCTTCGCGTCCCTACGACCGCGACCGCGACGGCTTCGTCATGGGCGAGGGCGCTGGCATTGTCGTTCTGGAAGAACTGGAACATGCCAAGGCGCGCGGCGCCAAGATCTACGCCGAAGTGGTCGGCTACGGCCTTTCCGGCGATGCGTATCACATCACTGCACCGTCCGCGGACGGCGAGGGTGCGTTCCGTTGCATGACATCGGCTCTGAAGCGCGCCGGCCTGACGCCGGCTGACGTCGACTATATCAACGCGCATGGGACCTCGACCATGGCCGACACGATCGAGCTCGGTTCCGTCGAGCGTCTGGTCGGTGATGCCGCTTCCAGGATCTCGATGTCCTCGACCAAGTCGGCGACCGGCCATCTGCTGGGGGCTGCGGGCGCGATTGAGGCGATTTTCTCTGTGCTCGCCATTCGCGACAGCGTCGCTCCGCCAACGCTGAACCTGGACAATCCGGAACGCGAGACGGCGATCGATCTCGTCCCGCATAAGGCCCGCAAACGGGAGATCAATGTCGCATTGTCGAATTCCTTCGGGTTCGGCGGTACGAACGCGTCACTTGTCCTGCGGCGTTATGAGGCATAATAAACTGCGCATATAAGTCCGAAAGGCGGAGGTGTTTTTCGGCAAAGCTATGCACCGCCCTTGAATGTTACCGCGTCTTTTGCGCATCCCGGATGCGTTTGCGGTAATGTCTGATCGGTCGAAAGCGGAGCTCCACCGGGCTCCGCTTTGTTTCCAGAACCTGCTTTTTGCCGCATTGCTTGGCCAAACAGCAGGCAATGACAAAACGAAGGGATTGCCGGTGAGCGATACGAATCAGAGCAACGGAACTCCGAACGGGCAGAAGGGGCCGATCATCCCGAAATCGGCCAACGAGGCGCTGCGTCCGGAGCGTGTTCCGGATCCGCCGAAGCGTTCCCGCAAAGCCCGCAGCCAGATGGTGATCTTCCTGAACTTTCTGATGACGCTGGTGGTATTCGTCATCGCTCTCGCGATCATCGGCGCCTATTACGCCATCTCCGCCTATCAGAGCCCTGGCCCGCTGGCGACCAACAGCAACTTCATCGTGCGCAGTGGCGCGGGCCTCGCCGAAATCTCCAATCGGCTCGAAGCCAATAATCTCATCTCCGACGCCCGCATCTTTCGCTATATGACGGCCACCAATCTGCATGAAGGCGAGACCCTGCGGTCCGGCGAATATGAGATCAAGGCCGGCGCTTCCATGAAGGACATCATGGAGCTGCTGAAGTCCGGCAAGTCGATCCTTTATTCGGTCACCCTGCCGGAAGGGCTGACGGTGCGCCAGATATTCAACAAGCTGCAGGCCGACACGGTGCTGGAAGGCGAATTGCCTTCGGCGCTGCCGGCTGAAGGCAGCCTGCGGCCCGACACCTATAAATTCACGCGCGGCACCAAGCGGACGGAGATCGTCCAGCAGATGGCGGGGGCGCAGGAGAAACTGGTCGATCAGATCTGGCAGAAGCGCGATCCGAACCTGACGCTGGCCAACAAGCAGGAATTCGTGACACTCGCTTCGATCGTCGAAAAGGAAACCGGTCTGGCGGATGAGCGCGCCCATGTTGCCTCCGTCTTCCTGAACCGCATTGGCAAGGGCATGCGTCTGCAATCCGACCCGACCATAATCTACGGTCTCTTCGGCGGTGACGGAAAGCCGAGCGACCGCCCGATCTTCCAGTCGGATCTGAAGAAAGAGACAGCCTACAACACCTATATCATCAAGGGCTTGCCGCCGACGCCGATCGCCAATCCGGGCAGGGACGCGCTGGAAGCCGTTGCCAACCCCTGGAAGACGCAGGACCTCTATTTCGTCGCTGACGGCACTGGCGGACACGTCTTTGCCGCGACGCTGGAAGAGCACAACGCCAACGTCAAACGCTGGCGCAAGCTCGTTGCGGAGAAGGGCGAGGACCCGAGCGCGATCGCGGTCGATGGTCAGCCTGACGACGGCGCCGCTGCTACCACCGGTTCCGGCACGCAGCAGAAAAAGAAGACGAACTGATCCTTGGCCCGCACCGTGCTTTCGATGAGACGCACGGGCGGACTCACTTTATATTCGTCCGCAATGCGCTGATTTTCGGCGGATGAGGATTTGAATCATCGGAGGCTTGCATGGTGCTGCAGTCCATGACCGGTTTTGCCCGGCGTGAAGGAACGAGCGGGCGCTCTCGCTGGGCATGGGAGCTGCGGTCGGTCAACGGCAAGGGTCTCGACGCGCGCCTGCGCCTGCCGTCGGGGCTGGAGCGCCTGGAAACAGATGTGCGCAAGCTGATCACCGACAGGTTTTCGCGCGGCAATCTCCAGGTCGGTCTTTCCGTATCCGTCGACGAAAGCCGGGTCGAAGCCGTCGTCAATCAGGGTGCGCTGGCGACTGTGCTGGCGCTGCGCGATCAGCTTGCGGGCATCATCGATCCCGCGCCGCTGCGGCTGGACACGTTGCTTGGCATCCGTGGCATCGTGGAATTCAAGGAAGCCGAGGAGAGCGAAGACGCACTTGCAGCGCGCGACGCCGACATCATGGCGGGTCTGGAGGCAGCACTTGCCGATCTCAGCGAGATGCGTAGCCAGGAGGGCCGGGCGCTTGGCCAGATCCTCCTCGGTCACGTCGCCACGATAGAGACGCTGACGGCGGTCGTGGAGCGCGATCCGTCGCGCTCGCCGCAGGAGATCGCGGCGAAGCTGGCGACACAGGTCTCCATGCTCCTGGACGGCGCTGCCAGCCTCGATCGAGACCGGTTGCATGCCGAGGCCGCGCTGATCGCCACCAGGGCCGATCTGCGCGAGGAGATCGACCGGCTGAAGGCGCATGTCGTGGCCGCGCGCGACCTCATCGCCAAGGGTGGCCCGGTCGGACGCAAGCTTGATTTCCTTGCACAGGAATTTAACCGGGAATCGAATACCATCTGCTCGAAATCGAATTCCGCGGCGGTGACCGCTGCCGGTATCGAATTGAAGGTGGTCATCGACCAGTTCCGTGAACAAGTTCAGAATTTGGAGTAGGCTATGACGCCGGCGACACCCACATCATCCATTCCCATTGCCCGCCGGGGGCTGATGCTGGCCATTTCCTCGCCATCGGGGGCAGGCAAATCAACGATCGCGCGCACGCTGCTGGACATCGACAAGCATGTCGGTCTTTCGGTTAGCGTCACGACACGGCAGCGCCGGCCGAGCGAAATCGCCGGTGTGCACTATCACTTCGTTTCGCAACGGGAGTTCGAACGGCTTCGTGATTCGGATTCGCTGCTCGAATGGGCCGAGGTCCACGGCAATTTCTACGGCACGCCGCGCGAGCCGGTGGAAACGGCGATGGCCGAAGGCCGCGACATGCTCTTCGACATCGACTGGCAGGGCGCGCAGCAGTTGCAGGAAAAGATGCCCGCCGATGTCGTCTCCATCTTCGTGCTGCCGCCGACCATGACGGAGTTGCAATCACGCCTGCACCGTCGTGCCGAGGATTCCGAAGAAGTGATTGCCACACGGCTTGCCAATTCGCGATCCGAGATCGCCCATTGGCGCGAGTATGACTACGTCATCATCAATGACGACCTGAATGCCGCCTTCGATGCCGTTCAGTCGATCGTCAAGGCCGAACGTCTGCGCCGCGACCGTCGTCATGGCATGTTCGATTTCGTACGCGGTCTCTTGGAAGAAACGCCGAAACTCTGATCCCGATCGGAAACTCCGATCCGATCGGAAGTTCTGATCTCAGGTCAGAGGCAATTCGCCAGCCTGCAGAACTCGTCGACGGAGAGCGTTTCGGCACGCCTCTGCGGGTCGATATCGGCCTTCTGTAGCAGCGTTTCGCCACCGAGCGATTTCAGGCTCTGGCGCAGCATCTTGCGCCGCTGACCGAAGGCCGCCAGCGTCACCTTTTCCAGCTTGTCGACAGAGCAGGGGATCGGGTTCTCTCTGGGCGTCAGATGCATCACCGTCGAGGTTACCTTCGGCGGTGGCGAGAAGGCCTGCGGCGATATGTCGAAGGCCATGTGCGCCTGCGTCCGCCAGCCGCAGAGAACGCCGAGACGGCCATAATGATCGTCATCCTCGTCAGCGACGATCCGCTGACCGACTTCCTTCTGGAACATCAGCGTTAGCGATTCCCAGAAAGGCGGCCAATGGCCCGGCAGCAGCCAGTTTACCAGCAACTGCGTGCCGACATTATAGGGCAGGTTGGCGATGATCTTCACCCGGCCTTCCGGCACCATCGCCGCGAAATCCGTTTTCAGCGCATCACCCTCGATGACCTCCAGCCGGCCGGGATAATGATCGGCAATTTCGGCCAGCGCCGGGAGGCAGCGCGCGTCGCGCTCGACGGCAATGACCTTGGCGGCTCCGAGCGCCAGGATGGCGCGTGTCAAACCGCCTGGGCCGGGTCCGACCTCGAAGACGGTGACGCCTTCCAGCGATCCGGCGGTGCGTGCGACCTTCTGGGTCAGGTTGAGGTCGAGCAGAAAGTTCTGGCCAAGTGCCTTGCGCGCGTCGAGGCCGTGGCGCTGGATCACATCGCGAAGCGGGGGCAGGCCGTCGAGTGCAGCCATCAGTGATTACTTCCCATTGTGTAGCCGATCTCGCTTGCCAGCCTGAGGGCGGCCACAAGGCTATCCTCCTTGGCGACGCCCTTGCCGGCGATGCCGAAGGCCGTGCCATGATCCGGCGAAGTGCGCACGAAGGGTAGGCCGAGCGTGACGTTGACGGAATCGTCGAAGCCAAGCGCCTTGGCCGGGATCAGAGCCTGATCGTGATACATGCAGATGGCGACGTCATAACGACGGCGCGCGTCGTCATGGAACATCGTGTCGGCGGGAAGGGGGCCGAAGGCATCGATGCCTTCCTTGCGCAGTAGCTCGATCGCCGGGCGAATGATCTCCTCATCCTCCTTGCCGATCGCGCCGTTCTCACCGGCATGCGGATTAAGGCCGGCGACCGCCAGCCGCGGCTTGGCGATGCCGAAGCGGGTTCTGAGATCGTGATCGGTGATCCGGCAGGTCTCGACGATGAGATCCAAGGTCAGCGCCTGCGGCACATCCTTCAGTGGAATATGGATGGTGACGGGTATGGCCCGCAGTTTCGGCCCGGCCAGCAGCATCACCGGCAACACCGGCTTGCCTGTCGCGCGTGTCGCCAGATCGGCGAGGAATTCGGTATGGCCGGGAAAGCCGAAGCCGGCGTCGTAGAGAACCGACTTGGCGATCGGATTCGTGACGACGGCCGTGGTATCGCCGTTCATGGTGAGCGAGACCGCCGTTTCTATGGCGGCGATAGTGCCCTTGGCTGTTGCGACATGCGGTTCGCCCGCGACCACAGTCACACCGGCGGCGATCGGCAGCACCGGCAGGGCCTCGGCGAAGACGCCGCAGGCAGTCGCCGCGTCTGCTTCCCGCAGGGGGATATCGAGGTTCAATTGCAGCGCCCGCGCCGCAAGAACATTCGGGTCGCCGAGAAAGAGGAAGGGCGGCAAAGCAAGCTCGCCGCGGCGGAGCCAGGCGGCGAGCGTAATATCAGGTCCGATGCCTGCTGGATCCCCTTGCGTCAGCGCGAGGGGGCGGGAAGGGTACTGCGGCATCGACGGCGATCAGCGATAGAGAATCTGCGCCTTGGAGCGCAGTTCGTCCATATACTTCTTGTCGTTGGCGCTCACGCCCTGCGCACCCGCCTTGCCGATGTCTTCGGCACGGAAGACGGCCGCAGCGGCAACGTCGTCGTTCACCTGACGCTGTGAGCAGATGGCGACATATTCAACGCCGCGATCGGTGACGACAGGGCTGGTCGTGTTGCCCTGGGCCTTTTCAAGCATAGGCTTCCAGATCTCGGGAAGATCGGGGGCCAGCACGCGGCCGAGATCCTGGACGGAGACGTCACGCATGGTCGCGGCAAAGACCTTCGCCTGGTCGCAACCTGGGAACTTGGCCCGCGAGGCTTCCGCCTCGGACTTGCGCTGGTTGAGGATGGCATTTCGTTTCGCGGCCGGCACGACGAAGACCATCTGTTTCAGGAAGTATTCCGTCGTGACCGGCTTCGTCTTGTTTTCCGTCATGCGTGTCACGAGGTCGTCGTTCGACAGGCGATTGCCGCCGCTCGAGCCAAAGCGGGCATTGACGACGCGCGGCCAGCTCATGGAGATGGCGATATAGGATTTGAAGTGATCGACGCCGACGCCCATCTTGTCGAGGATCTGACCAAGCTGCTGCGGCGACATCTTGTTGCTCGCGGCAAAGCGGCCAAAAGCACTGTCGACTTCCGTCGTTGATACCGACATGCGCACGCGGGCGATTTCAGCGCGCTTCAGCGTCTCGTCGACAAGCTGTTCCTGCGCCAGCTTGTTGAGCTCGCCCTTTTGATGTTGCAGTTTGAGGAAGTTGACACGCTTGGCGATATCGCCCGAGGTGATCACCGAGTTGTTGACAACGACCTTCACCTCGCTTGCGGCGAAGGCAACATCGCTGCTCGGCATGGCGAACGTGGCCATGATCAGCGCGGCGGCTCCGAATAGCACAGCGCGCATCGGTGTCTTTTCAGAGAACATCAATTACCCCTTCCCAAAGGTCCTTATCCGCACTGCGTCACATCGGGACGCCGTTCGCGCAATACGGCAATTTCGCGCCACCTGTCTACAACAAGCACGACGAATTGCAAAATCCTTGCGGCAAAACAATGACGCGGAGGGGAGTGGGGTCCAGTTTCAAACAAAAGGGCCGGCTCGTGGAGCCGGCCCTTTTTTCGAGTTTGATAGGTCAGAACGTGGCGTCCTGGGTGCTGCCGAGATTGACGTCGCCGAGCGTACGGAACGTGATTCGGGCGCCGATCGACCAGTTGCTTGCCGTTGCATCTGTCGAATCCTTCTTGTTCAGGAAGGAAATGCTGAAGATCGTGCATTCGTCCTCATAGGAGAGGCCAACGCCCTGGCGAGTGATCTCACTATCGTTGATGTCATAGTTCATCGTACCGAACACCGACCAGTATTCCTTGAACTTGACCTGGGCGCGCGTCTGGATTTCATCCTGATCCGAGGTGAAGCCATACTGCGGTTGTGCGGCAATATGGGTGTAGGTCGCGGATGTCTGGAAGACATCGTTGGCGAAGCCGACCGTGGTATCGCCGCGGCGGAACGCGAAATCCTTTTCGTCGAAACGATAGGATTGCGAAAGCGAAATGCCCTGCGGCGTGGTGAGGCCAAACATGGTCACGTAGTCGGAGCGGGTGGTTTCAAGCCCCGAATCCGAACCGACGCCGGCAAGATCGCTCTCCGCGAAGGAGTTGCGGCCGGCAAGCTGGAAGGATTGGCCGAAGATGTGCTGCAACTTGTAGCCACTGTCGAAGTTGCCGGTATAGCGCCAACCGACATTGGCGCGTGTGCCGCCCTCAACCCGGTCGAAGCCCGAGAACTTGTCGCGATCGAACAGGTTGGTCGCATCGAAGACAAAGCTCTGGGCATCCTCATTCGGCAATTGCCCGGCAAGCTGCTCGTCCGGGCGCACATAGAGCTGCGCGATCGGTTCGAACACATGCGTGCTGTTGTTGGTGGTGATGAGGAAGGGATACTTCGCTTCAAGGCCCAACGTGGCCATGCCACGCGTGGCATAGTCGCTCGTGTCGTAATTGCCGGAGTACGTGCCTGCTCCTGGCGCATCCATGTTCAGGCCGTAGACGTCGCCGCGAAGGGCCGCCAGCGGCGTCAACAGCAGACCTTGATCCGTGGTGAAGGTACGTTGCCACTGCACCTCGCTGGTGAGGCGCGTATAGTCTCCGGAAAGGCCGAGATAGCGGTCGTTCAGGCTGGAGTCACCGAGGGTATTGGTGGCGTCGAGCACCGATGTCGTATTACGCGATAGGTGCGTGAAGTTCATGGTCGCCGACAGCTCGCCGCCATAGACCGACTTCGGATCGACATAGTGATAGTCGACGCTCGGGTAGACGGTCGCCTGTTGCTTCGTGGCAGTGCTGTTATTATCGGTGTCCTGAACATCGTAATAGAAGGCGCGCATATCGAAATAATTGCGCTTGCCGAGACCAGTCAGATAGGCCTGGTTGGTATGGGTGCTCTGGTTGAGGCCATCGAGCCCATAGGTGCGCGAGAAGTTGTTGTCGCTCTGCGCCATGACATCCCAGCCGAACGTCCAGCGAGGATTGATCTTGAAATCCGCCTTGGAGGAAATCATTCCGCGCGTTTTGTTCTCGGCATCGCTGGTCCCGGACGTGAAAGCGCTGGGATCCATCTGGTTGATGCCGGCGACGCGCAGAGTATGCGTGCCGTTTTCAAAGCGTTGACGGAACTCGCCCTCGAGCAAGAGACCCTGGTTCGTGTAGCCGGTGGCACTGACCGTGGCATCCATGCTCGGCGAGATAACGTAATAATACGGAACCTTCAGACCAAAGCCGAGGCGCTCAGAAACACTCATCGACGGGAACAGGAAGCCGGACTTACGCTTCACCGTATTGTCCGGAACCTCGATCCACGGAATATAGGCGATCGGATGGCCGAACAGCTCGAAACGGGCATGCTCGAGGCGGACGGTATGCGTCACGCCGTTTTGAACGACACGCTGCGCCTTGACCTGCCACAGCGGTGCGCGGCCCTGCTCGGAGCAAGACTGACAGGCGGTATAGACGCCCTTCGTCAGAATCATCTGCGTGCCGCCGACACGCTCGCCCTTTTCGGCGGCCAAGCGGGTATTGTCCGGCATTTCGATGCGCAGAGCATTGACGAAACCGTCGGAGAAGCTGTCGGTGACATCCATTTTGTCACCGTACATGCGATTGCCGTCGGGGCTGATCAGCTCGACATTGCCGAGGGCCATCATCCGACCGGACTTCTGATTATATTCAACCTTCTGGGCGACCATTTTGTAGCCGCCATAGTTGATCTGCACGGCACCGGTGGCGGTGACGATCTGGTTATCCTTGTTATAGATCAATTCGTTGGACGAAAGGACCATCTTGGAGCCGTCGGGGACTTTGACCTTTACGGGAGCGGTCGCAGCACCGGCGCCGCCATTATTATTGGTGGCCTGGGCGTAAGCTACGACCGGGCTCATGAAATACGCGCATGTAGCCGTGCCCGTAACGAGAGCAGCCACAAACTTCCTGATACTCTTGCGGTTGCCCGCCACTAGCCGTCCTCCTG
Source organism: Rhizobium lusitanum (assembly GCF_014189535.1). Taxonomy (NCBI): domain Bacteria; kingdom Pseudomonadati; phylum Pseudomonadota; class Alphaproteobacteria; order Hyphomicrobiales; family Rhizobiaceae; genus Martinezella; species Martinezella lusitana. The sequence goes on from NZ_CP050308.1 coordinate 3,733,696, forward strand.
ATGAAGCAGGATCGTTGCTCCGAATGCCAAAGCGACGACCACGGGTATCCATGTCGCCACGAAGGGAGGAACCACTCCGCTGCTCCCAAATGCTTTTACAAGCACGGTGGCAACATAAAGCACGAAGCCCGAGAGGATTCCACCCAGAATCACGGAGCGCGATTGGTTGAATCTACTGAATTTTAGGGACACGGTTGCTGCGATGAGCGTCATGGCCACCAAAAGGAATGGCTGTGACAGCAGCGAGTGAAATTGCGTTTCAAGCGCCTTGGTTGAGATGCCAAAGGACTTAGCAATCGCTATTCGATTAGAAAGATCATAAAAAGCAATGGTTTCCGGCTGAGCCAAACGCTCGGAGACGAAATCCTGTTTCAGATTAGTACGAACCTGTGTCGTGGTTTTGTGAACGGGGATTTCGCCTGGGGCGCGCTCGACGACACCGTTAAGAAGCCAGTAACCATCTTCCAACTTAGCCGACTGGGCATCCTGCCTGAGAGTGATATTTCCCTGTGAATCAAAGTGGATAAACACGACGTTCATCAGCGTCGTGCCGTTGTCGAGAACAGCCTTGGCGCCAATGATGATGTCGTTTTTGCCATCCGACTGACGCAGCCAGGGAATCGAAAGTGTATTGCGATAGGACGGATCGCCACGCAGATCGGCTTCCATCGTTTCTGCCTGCCGCTGGCCCCATGCCGCAACCGGATTAAGGGCGAACATGGTCATCAGCCCGACAGCGAACGCGCCGACAATGAAGGGTGTCATGAACTGCCAGACGGAGATTCCGGCTGCGCGCGCGATTACCAGTTCGCGGCGGCGATTGAGCGTGATCAACACGGTCATGCCGACGAAGAGGGCGATGAACGGCACCGTCTGCTGCAGGATGAACGGCAATCTGACCGCCGTCATCAGCAGACCGATTTTGACCGTATATCCCGGAAGGCCAGCAAGCCGGCCAGCGGTCTCGCTGAAGTCGACCAGATACACAAGCGAGGTAACGCCGAGGAAAAACCAGAGCGTCGTGCTGATGTAGCGCATGAAGAAGTAGCGGCCGAGCGTGCTGAAGATCATGCGCCGCTCCCATTCGAGCTGCCGGGTGTCGGCATGCGCTCCTGGATCTTCTGCCGCCAGTTGCCTAAGCGGTTGCGGATCGACACCGGCATGGACATTCTTCGGTTCCTGAACAGCAGGACGATCGCAATCAGCGTTGCCGCGATGTTGATCCCATAGAGGATGCCGACGAAATAGGGCGCCGTCTCGATCTGGTTGGCCGCGTAAAAATCCGCCCAGCGCAGCGCAAAGGCGATGGTGAGCGCCGACACCATGGGATGCAGCCGCGCTTCGCGATGGGATCGCGCATCGCCGGCGATCACCAGGGATATCAGGGCAAAAATGGCCGGCAGCGCCCAATCGGTCAGGCGTCGGTGCAATTCGGAACGGTATCCGGCTGGTTTGGCTTTATAATCCGCGTCGTTCGGATCCGGATCGAGCAGGAAGCCGAGACTGCGGTCGCCGGCGCGCAGGGTTGCCTGGCCGCGGCTTTGCGTCATGTCGGAAAGATCGAAGGAATAGGAGTCGAATTTGATGACGGATACATTGCCATCAGACGTCTTGCGGTGGACTTCGCCATCCCTCATCAGCAGCGATGAGCCACTCGCGTCGACGGCGCCTTCCTTGGCATAATAGATGAGATCAAAAGCCGGATCGCGCGAATCCACTACGAACAGGCCCTTCAGGATTCGTCCCGACATGCGCTGGGTGATCTGCACATAGAGCCCGTCTTCGATGCGCCGGAAATTCTTCTCTTCGATCACGGTCGAGAGCAGGTCAGCATAGGCTTCCGCGACCATTTGCCGGGCAGCGATACGAGCCTTCGGTTCCACCATATTGTCAACGAGGAAGGAGAAGACACTGATCGCTATGGCGAGAATCATGATCGGACGGATGATGATGCTCCGTCTCGCGCCAGCCGCTTCCATGACGGTCAGCTCCGAATCGCTGTTCATCGCGGTCAGCGTCTGCGTGATGCCAATGACCAATGCGAACGGCAAAACGACGGGAATGATGGTCGGCAGAATAAGGGTCGCGAGCTTCGCGAACGAACCAATCGACTGGCCGCTATCGGTCACAAGATTGATGCGCTGCAATACCTGAGTCGTCCAGATAATAGCGAGCACCGGCAGCAGGGCTACCAGGAACATCATGCCGACACGCCGTACGATATATGTTTCGAATAACTTCATGCCGGCCCTTAAACGCAACGCTCCGTCGGGCGAGCCGGCAGAGATTCATCCTCCTCTACGCTGTTTGCGTTTTTTTGGCGACAACCCAGTCGCAAAAAATTCGTTAATTTTCTGAGATTCTTCTGCTGTGTGTTGTTTGGGAGAGGGCCATAAGTGCCGCGAATATGACAAGGGAAGAGAGCCAGCCAAGCACGGCATCCGACAGATAGTGGCTTCCGAAAGCCACTCTGAGAGCTGGAATGAGGATCGAGACGACCGCGATCGGTGGAGCAAGGGCTGTGCGGGCGGGCTGTGGGATGATGAAGATCAGACAGAACAGCCAGCCGGCGGCGGCAGCTTCGCCGGAAATGAAGGAGCAGTTGCTGACGCATTTTCCGGCAAAGGAGCCGGCATGAACGAAATCGAGAGTGCCGCCGAAGAAGTCGGTCTGCCGCGGCCGCGGGCGGCCTGAGAACGCCTTGAGCCAGAGATTGACGATCAGCACAGGGCCGAGAAGGAGCGAGCCGAGCGCGACCTTCAGATTGCAGGCTCGCAACGTCTTGAACGTTGCGCCGTGATGCTGCCAGCACTGGATCAGCATCCAACAGAGGACGGCGGCGACGATGTAGGGAAGCTGGAAGAAGATCTCTCTCAGCAGGCGCATATGCGGATCGTCACCATAGGGGAAAATTCCGCAGATCTGGCTGGCTTTGACGGGGACGATGCATTGCTCCGGCACAAAGAACATATTGGCGACGGCGAGATCGATCTGTGGAAAAATCGAAAATAGCCCGAGCAGTATCCACCATAGGCAGAAGACAGCGACGAACGCGTCGCCCGCCGTGCGCGGTCGCAGGATCTCGGGAAAACGATCCTGGCGATCGAAGGTGCTGAAATCGATGATCAAGGTGGCGTTCCTGTCAGTGACAACGCCGGGCAGGCGGCGGCACGCAACGCATGCGCCAACAGCCTAGCGACAATAGATGACAGGGATTTGAAGGCGGCAGTGGACGCTTCTTCGCCGAATGTCTCGCCAAAAGCTTGTGTTTGAGGGGGAAAGCTTGAATGATCGAAGTCTATAATTCTATTTTGCGATACGCATATATATCGGAGCAGAAATGTCTGTGAAATTCGAGATCTCCTTTGCCAAAACGGTTCGACTGAATGGCGGTTTGGCCATTCTGCTGAAAGACACGGACAGCGAATTGCCGGCGGGGGCTGCAAGCGCCGATCCGGCCAATGTTTTCGCCAAGGCCGCGCGCATTGCTCGTTTCATCGGCAAGGGCCTGTCGAGCCTCGATATCGTCGCGCCTGAAGGCTCGCCGGTGGACCGGATCGTCATCATCGGTACGGGCAAGGCAAAAGAACTGAACGCTCATGACTGGCTGAAGCTCGGCGGCGCTGCGGCGGCGCGGATCCGCAATGTCGACAAGGCCGCGATCTTCATCGATGTGCCCGGCACTGCGGCTGGTGGCAAGGCGGCTGCCGATTTTGCTCTCGGTATACTGCTGCGCGCCTATAGCTTCGACACGTACAAGACGAAGAAGGGCGATGACGAGGACAAGAATGGTGCGCAGAAATCCGTGAAGGTGACCATCGTCACCCCGGATGTCGCGGCCGCGAAGAAGCTTTTCGCCGCCTCGGAAGCGATCGCCGGCGGCGTTATTCTCGCCCGCGATCTCGTCAACGAGCCGCCGAACATTCTCGGCCCGGTCGAGTTTGCCGCTAAGGCCAAGGCATTGGAGAAGCTCGGCGTCGAGGTGGAAATCCTGACCGAGCGCGAGATGCGCCGGCTCGGCATGGGCGCGCTGCTTGGTGTGGCGCAGGGTTCCGTGCGTCCGCCGCGCTTGGTGATCATGCAATGGAAGGGCGGCAAGGCGAAGGAGAAGCCGGTCGCCTTTATCGGCAAGGGTGTTGTCTTCGACTCCGGCGGTATTTCCATAAAGCCCGCCGCCGGCATGGAAGACATGAAGGGCGACATGGGCGGGGCTGCCGCCGTCACCGGCCTGATGCACACGCTCGCTGCCCGCGGTGCCAAGGTCAACGCCATCGGCGTCATTGGCCTGGTCGAAAACATGCCTGATGGCAATGCCCAGCGTCCGGGCGATATCGTCACCTCCATGTCCGGGCAGACGATCGAGATCATCAATACCGACGCCGAAGGCAGGCTCGTGCTTTGCGATGCGCTTTGGTACACCAATGACCGCTTCAAGCCGCAATTCATGATCAACCTGGCGACCTTGACCGGTGCGATCCTGGTCGCGCTCGGCAATCTGCAAGCCGGCCTGTTCAGCAATGACGACCAGCTGGCAAACCAGCTTACCGCCGCCGGCCTTGTTACCAATGAGCGCCTGTGGCGCATGCCGCTCGGCAAGGACTACGACAAGATGATCGACAGCAAGTTCGCCGACATGAAGAACACCGGCGGCCGCTACGCAGGCTCGATCACCGCTGCCCAGTTCATCAAGCGATTCGTGCAGGAAACCCCTTGGGCACATCTCGATATCGCTGGCACGGCAATGGGCTCGGCTCAGGACGAGATCAACCAGTCCTGGGGTTCGGGCTTCGGTGTGCGCCTGCTCGACGAGCTGGTCCGCGAGAACTACGAATCGTGACCTTCGACTATGTTTGAGATAGGAGAGGCGGCATGACCGACGTTCTCTTCTACCATTTGACGGAATCGAAGCTCGAAGATGCGCTGCCGCCCTTGATCGACAAGTGTGTCGAGCGCGGCTGGCAGGTCGCCATCCAGACACGGGAGCCGGTCCGGCGCGATGCGCTGGACACTCATCTGTGGACCTATCGCGAGGATAGCTTCCTGCCGCATGGCACGGACGAAAGCGAGATGGCGGACAAGCAGCCGGTCCTCCTGACCGTCTCGCCGGACAACCTGAACAACGCCAGCGTCCGCTTCTTCATCGATGGCGCCGAAGGCTCGGATATCGACACCTACCAGCGCGTCGTCTTTATTTTCGACGGCTACGATCAGGAGCAATTGGAAGGCGCCCGCGCGCAATGGAAGAAGCTGAAGGGCGAGGGGCACAGCCTCACCTATTGGCAGCAGACCCAGGAAGGGCGTTGGGAAAAGAAGGCGTGATGCCGCTCAGATGGGGTCGTCAGCCGCTAGGACCTTGTCGATAAAGGCTCGCTTCGCTTGCGTATAGGCGGCGCGATTGTCGGCATATTTCCCGGCCAGGTCGATCTTCAGCATTTCATAGGCCAGTGCCAGATCGGGATTTGCACGCAGCCTGCCGCGAAATAGAAGCCACCGATTCCAGTTGATGCCGTTATATTCAACGATATGAACGAGATGCGTGCGCGTCTCGCCCTTGACGCCGCGGCCGAAAATATGATCGTCGGGAACGATATCGGTGCCGGCATAGTCGTAGCCGATGGCCTCCATCGGCTGGATGCACGCCAAACCGTCGTCAAAGCGCCGGACACCGACGGCGATATCGATAATAGGCTTGGCCTTGATCGACGGGATCGACGTGCTGCCGATATGCTGGATGTCGAGGGCGAGATCGCCAAGCGCCCCACGAATGCCAGCTTCCTCCAGCCTGTAGGCTTCCAGCCATCGGGCATTCGACTCGGCAAGCGTGACACACTTGTTCCCGACACCTAATCCAAAGCTATCGTCGCTTTCCGAGGACATTGTCATCTCCTTGACGAATGAAGATGCGCCACCTTAGCATTCCGCGTGGCGCATCTCACCGGTCAATCGAGCCTAGTCGTGGAAAGCGTCCACGAACTTACGCTTGCCGAGCATGAAGGCATCGGCGACGTGGCGTAGCGGCGCGAGGTCGACATCGGACGTGCCGGCTTTGACGATCTCGGCGAAGCGGCGGTAGAGCGAAGGATATTCCGCCTCGGGGGCCGTGAACGTGAGTTCGCCGTTGACGGAGAGCTTCGAGCCGCCTTCGGCAAGCACCATCTGGCCCGCTTCGGTTTCGGCGACGATATCCCAGCTCTGCTTGCCGGTCTGGCGCCAGTCGAATTCGGCATGAACCGGAAGCCCCTTGCCGCTCTTGAAATGCAGGTCGGCGGCGATCGGCGAATCGCGGTTCTCAGGGAATTCCAGCACGGCGCCGGTTAGGAAAAGCGACGGCAGGATATGGGTGACGATCGACAGCGCGTTGATGCCCGGATCGAAGACGCCGAGACCGCCGGCCTGCCAGATCCATTCCTGGTTCGGATGCCAGTGACGCACATCTTCCTTCCAGATCACATGCACGCTCTTGATCGTCGTGGCGTCGAGGAAAGCCTTGGCGGCTTCGACAGCGGGCGCGTAGCGCGAATGCCAGCTGGCGAACAGCGAAACACCCTTTGCATTGGCAAGCGCCTCAAGATCGGCAACTTCGCTAAGCGTCGCGCCCGGCGGCTTTTCCAGGAAGACGTGCTTGCCGGCCTGGAGCGCCTTGTAGGCGGCCTCGTAACGATATTGCGGCGGCATGCAGAGCGAGACAGCATCGATCTCGGGAACCGCGTCCAGCATCGCTTCAATGGTGGTGAAGGCCGGAATGCCTTCGACCGTACCGTGGCGGCTTGCTGTGGCGATCAGTTTGAAATCCGGATTGCTGGCAATGGACGGAAGATGCTGGTCGCGGACGATCTTGCCGACACCGACGATAGCGAGATTGATGGGGGACATGGGTGTCTCTCGATTAGTATGATTATTGGCATGGTCTTTTATCAGAACGCCACGGACGGGCAAGGGCGGGAAAGCGCAAATGCGACACCTGTCCGACGCTAGGCCGCGCTCACCCTGCCATTATCATAGTTGGAAAACCAGCTCACACTCTTGATTGACAGCGTGAAATCGGCACTCTGCCTGTGCGCGGCAAGAGATCCCGGGAAGAAATCGCCGCGGGGGAAAAATCATGAAAGCATTGCTCGGCTTCAGCCGGCTCATAGATCATGTCACGGAGATCATCGGCAAATCGGTCTCCTGGCTCATCCTGGTTGCCGTTTTGGTCAGCGCCGGAAACGCCATCGTCCGAAAGGTATTCAATATTTCGTCGAATGCCTGGCTGGAGGCGCAATGGTATCTGTTCGGCGCCGCCTTCATGCTCGCCGCCGCCTATACGCTGCGGCAGAACGAGCATATCCGCATCGATATCCTCTACGGTTCCCTGTCGCGGCGCGTACAGCACTGGATCGATCTTCTCGGCCATTGCCTGTTTCTCATGCCTTTCGTGCTTTTGATGGTCTATGACCTCATCCCCTATGTCCGGATGTCCTTCATGTCCGGCGAGGTGTCCTCCAGTGCCGGCGGCCTGATCATCTGGCCGGGCAAGGCGCTGTTGCTGGCGGGCTTCTTTCTGCTGGCGCTGCAGGGTGTTTCCGAGATCATCAAGAAGATCGCCATCATGCGCGGCGATATGGATGACCCGACACCCTATGTGCCGACCCACGCGCCTCTTGATATCGAGACGCATGCAGGGGAGGTGCGCTGATGTTGGAATTCATTGCCGTGAACATGGCTCCGATCATGTTCGCTTCGCTTATCATCTTCCTGCTGATCGGCTATCCCGTTGCCTTCGCGCTCGCAGCCAACGGCCTTCTGTTTTTCTGGATCGGCGTCGAGCTGGCGCCCTATTCGGGCGGCTCGATCAATCTGTCCTGGCCGCTGCTCAACGCGCTGCCGGATCGCTTCTGGGGCGTGATGTCGAACGACACGCTGTTGGCGATCCCGTTCTTCACCTTCATGGGTATCGTGCTGGAACGCTCGGGCATGGCCGAGGACCTGCTCGACACGGTCGGCCAACTCTTCGGCCCGATCCGCGGCGGCCTTGCCTATGCGGTAATCTTCGTTGGCGCGCTGCTGGCGGCCACCACCGGCGTCGTTGCCGCCTCGGTTATCGCCATGGGCCTGATCTCGCTGCCGATCATGCTGCGCTATGGCTATGACCGGCGGGTTGCGTCCGGCGTCATCGCCGCATCGGGCACGTTGGCGCAGATCATCCCGCCGTCGCTGGTTCTGATCGTGCTGGCGGACCAGCTCGGCCGCTCCGTCGGTGACATGTATGCCGGCGCCTTGATCCCCGGCTTGGTGCTGACCGGCCTCTACATGCTCTATGTGCTGATCATGTCCATCGTCCGGCCAAATTCCATGCCGGCGTTGCCGAAGGAAGCGCGCTCTCTCGGCTCGGGCGTGACCTCGCTCTTCGTCGCGCTCCTTGTCTGCGCCGGCGTCGCATACGCCGCCCATGTCTATCTGACGCCGATCTATGGCGAAAACGCCGACATTCTCGGCGCAACCGTTGGCGTCGCGTTCATCTACACCATCGCCGTCGTCGACAAGACGATGAAGTTCAACCTGATGTCGCGGTTGGCGCAGCAGGTGATCATCGTGCTGATCCCACCCCTGGCACTGATCTTCCTCGTGCTCGGCACCATCTTCCTCGGCATCGCGACGCCGACCGAAGGCGGCGCGATGGGGGCGGTGGGCGCGCTGATCATGGCGGCGGCCAAGGGCCGGCTGAGCATGGACGTTGTCCGCTCGGCGCTCGCTTCGACGACGCGGCTCTCGTCCTTCGTGCTGTTCATCCTGGTCGGCTCGCGCGTGTTCTCGCTGACTTTCTACGGTGTCAATGGCCATGTCTGGGTGGAGCATCTGCTGGTGTCGCTGCCGGGCGGCGAAGTCGGCTTCCTGATCGCCGTCAATCTGCTGGTCTTCTTCTTGGCCTTCTTCCTCGATTTCTTCGAGCTGGCCTTCATTATCGTGCCGTTGCTGGCTCCCGCCGCCGAGAAGCTCGGTATCGACCTGATCTGGTTTGGCGTGCTGCTCGGGGTCAACATGCAGACCAGCTTCATGCATCCGCCCTTCGGCTTCGCGCTGTTCTACCTGCGCTCGGTCGCTGCAAAGGTGCCCTATCTCGATAAGGTGACGGGCAAGAACACGGCGCCGGTGACGACCGGGCAGATCTATTGGGGAGCGGTGCCCTTCGTCGGCATCCAGATCGTGATGGTTGCGCTGACGATCATGTTCCCGCAGATGGTCATGCACTATAAGGGGGCGGGTACAGGCATCGATCCCAATACGATCAAGATCGAGGTGCCGGGCTTCGGCGCTCCCGGCCAGGACAATGGCGGCGGCCTCGGCCTGCCCGGCCTGCAGCTCCCGGGTGACAACTCGCTGCGGGACAAGCCGCCCGGTCAGTATGGCGGGCAGGCCAGTCCGCCCGCCAACGACCTCAGCCAGCCACCATCGTTTAAATGAGAGAAGGGCTAGCGCTCTTCATGGCTTCAAAAGAAAAACCCCGGAGCAACACTCCGGGGTTTTCATTTGACAGCGGGCGAAGATCAGATCTTCCCGGCGCGCTGCTGGGTCATCATGTAGACGTCGTAGCTGTATTCGGCGACCTGGGCGTAGAGGTAATGCTGGCCACGGAAGGCCTTTATCGATTCCCAGATCTTCTTGAAGGTCGGGTTTGAGGCTTCCATTTCGGCATAGACCTCGTTCGATTTCTCGAAGCAGGCGTTGAGGATTTCGGTGCTGAAAGGACGCAGCTTTGCGCCTTCGGCGACGACGCGCTTGATGGCGGCCGGGTTCAGATAGTCGTATTTCTGTAGCATGTTGGCGTCGGTCGCCTGGGCCGCGGTGCGCAACAGCGACTGATAGGCCTTCGGCAAGCCCTCATAGGCCGCCTTGTTGAACATCACATGCACGGTCGGGCCACCTTCCCACCAGCCGGGATAGTAGTAGTAGGGCGCGACCTTGTAGAAGCCGAGCTTTTCGTCGTCATAGGGGCCGACCCATTCGGCCGCGTCGATCGTGCCTTTTTCCAGCGCCGGATAGATGTCGCCGCCGGCGATCTGCTGCGGCACGACGCCAAGGCGCTCCACCACCTTGCCGGCAAAGCCGCCGATACGCATCTTCAGGCCCTTGAGGTCGGCAACCGTGTTGATTTCCTTGCGGAACCAGCCGCCCATCTGCACGCCGGTATTGCCGCCGGGGAAACCGATCAGCCCTTGCGTCGCCAGGAACTCATTGAAGAGGTCGATGCCGCCGCCGTGATACTGCCAGGCGTTCATCCCACGGGCATTGAGCGCGAAGGGAACGGCCGCTCCCAGCGCCCAGACCGGATCCTTGCCCCAATAATAATAGGAGACGGTATGGCAGGCTTCGACCGTGCCTGCCGACGTCGCGTCGGCGGCCTGAAGCCCGGGCACGATTTCGCCGGCCGCGAAGACCTGGATCGTGAAATTGCCGTCGGTCGCTTCCGATACATATTTCGACAGCACTTCCGCGCCGCCATAGATCGTGTCGAGCGACTTCGGGAATGATGACGTCAGGCGCCAGTTGATTTTCGGATTGCTCTGAGCAATGGCCGGAGCCGCAAGGGCGGCAGCGGCAACCGAGCCGGCACCGGCAACGCCGGCTTTCCTCAGAAATGAACGACGATCCATCTATATTCTCCCCCCAGGATACGAGCGGGCGGGTTGGCCCGCTCTTCGTGATCACGATGCAACTAATCATGTCGTTCAACGCGTTTCAAGCACGCCGAACGATCTACAACCGCTGATTTCTTCAAGAGCTCAAGTGGTCGGAATTCAGGCCCGGTCCAGCTTCATGATCGTCTCGCGCAGAAAGCTGTACCCCAGCGCGATACGCGCCGCGAGGTCGCTCGATGCGCCATCGCCGCCATGGCCGCCGGAACCGAATTCGTGGAACAGCGGATGGTGGCCGAGCTCTTCCATGCGCGCGGCGAACCGCCGCGCATGCGAGGGATGAACCCGATCGTCATTGCTGGAGCTTTCGATATAGATCGGCGGATAGGTGACGTCCGAGGCCGGCTTCAGATTGTGGAGCGGCGAGTAGGAGAGCAGGTAGTCCCGATCCGCCTGATCGTCAGGGTTGCCATATTCGTCGATCCAGGCCTGGCCGGCTGGGAAGGTGTGGAAGCGGGTCATGTCCAGCACCGGCACCTGGCACCAGATCGCGCCGAAATCCTGCGGATAGCGCGTCAGCATCGCGCCGGTCAAAAGCCCGCCATTGCTGCCGCCATTGGCGGCGATGCGCGATGGCTTGGTATAGCCGCGCGCGACGAGATCGCGGGCGATGGCGGCAAAGTCGGCAAACGCCCTATGGCGGCCATGGCCCTTGGCGGAGCGATGCCAGTTCGGCCCGAGCTCACCGCCGCCGCGAATATAGGCCTGCACATAGGCGCCACCTTGTTCCAGCCAGCGGCCGATGACGCCGGAATAGCTGGGGCTGAGCGAGACGTCGAAGCCGCCGTAACCATACATCAGCACCGGCAGTTCGCCCTCTGTCCACGTCTTCGGCAAGACCAGCCGATACGGTACCTTCGTGCCGTCCTCCGATATGGCTTCGAGCAGTTCGGAGGTCATGCCGTCGCTGTCGAAATAGGCGGGCGAGCTGGCACCCTGAACGAGTTCAAGCGGCTTCTTGCGGTTGGAAAGTTCCAGGCGATAGCAGGTTGGTGGCTGCAGGAAGCCTTCGCCATAGACGTGCAGCGTGTCGTCGCCGAGATGGAGTTCGGAATAAAGCGGCTGGAGCGCAATCGTCTCGACATCCGCCGGCAGTGGTATCTCCTGGATTTCCGCATCCGGCTTGGTCAGGTCCAGGACGAAAAGACGGGGCTGCAGATTGTCCGAGACGACGAAGGCGCACCATTCGCGCATCAAGAGGAACTGCGACACGGACTGCCGCTCACCGGGCGAAAACAGGATGCGCGATGCCTCGGCGTTGATGTCGCCGGCTTCTCGCGGCAAGGGTTGCAGCGCCAGAGTGCCGGCGGGTATGCGCTCATCGGTCTTGGCGAGCCAGAGGCAGTAGGAATAGTTGAACTGGACGTCGATATCCCTCGGCAGATCGATCCGTCGCAGGGAAAAGTCCGGATCCTTGATGAAGACGCTGCAACTGCCGATCTCGTGGCCGGTGATGAACAGGCGGATCGGCTTGGCAGTCCCCTTCTTCGCGATGCCGGAGAGCACCGGATCGATGACAACGCAGGAGCCGTAAACGTCCGTATCGGCGGTGGCGTAGAGCAGTGGCGCGTTTGCAGGCGCTTGGCCACGCTTCAGGCGACGGCCGACGCGTGGCCAGCCGGAACGCGTTGCGGAGAGACGGTCGATCGAGCCGAAATAGGCGATCTCGTCTTGGCTGAGCCAGGTCGCGTGGCACCGCGCCGGCGGCGTATCGAAGCCGCCTTCGACGATGCTCTTGGCCCCGCAATCGAACTCCAGCAGTCGCCCGAGATCGGAGCCGCCGTCGGAAAGGCAGATCAGCACCCGCGTCGGTTCCCAGGGGCAGGTGATCGCGCCGCGCCAGATCCAGAGCTTGTCCTCCGCCCCGCAGAAGGCATCGAGATCGAAGATCGGCTCCCAGGGAGCGCTCGGCACCGGGTCCAGGTCGGCCGGAAGTCGCCGCCACACGCCAAGGGGATGATCCGCGCTGCGGTGGAAATCGAACAGCCACTTGCCCCGGCGAACCGGCTGGATCAGCCGGTCCTCGCGCTCGATCATAGCCTTGATCGCCGTGCTGTCGGCTTCGAATTCGGGCGTCACGAGAGCCCGTTCCGACTGCGCATTCCTCTCGGCGACGAATTGCAGGGTGAGGGGATCGTCGTCGTGCTCGAGATGGAGATGCATAAGATACCTGATACGCTATTGATGATGTGAATCGCATATAAACAAATCAAAATGCACCCGGAGAAGCAACCGTGCTTCCCCAAGTGCATGTCATCATACAGATTTCCAGTGTCTATCCGCTTCAGCGCACCATTTTGATATCGGCCTGGGCCACCAGATCCGAAGTCGGCTTGGGAGTGGCTTTGTACTTCAGCGTCACGACCTTGTAGCCCTCTTTTTCCATGCGGGTCAGAAGGGCCGGCAGCATGGTGGCGGTGCGCTGGTGGATGTCGTGCATCAGGACGATGCCGCGGCCCCGCTTGCGCAACTCGTTCATGGTGCGCGCAGCAACAGCGGCGGGCGACAGGGTGAAATAGTCCTTGCTGTCGACATCCACATCCATGATCACGAGATCACGCATGGTGACGGCCGTGCGCAGGCGCTTGGAATCGGCAAGGTAGGGGAAGCGGAAGAAGGGCACATCCGTGCCGACGACCTTGGCGACGGCGTTCTTGCCGCGCATGATCTCGGCCATCGCCATGTCGAAGCTCATATTGTCGAGATCCGCATGATGAAACGTGTGGCTGCCAATGGTTTCGCCAGCGGCAACGACTTTAAGTGCCGTCTCCGGATGCGCCTGCGCCATCTCGCCGACCATCATGAACGTCGCCTTGACGCCGAATTTGTCGAGCGTTGCGAGAATGCGCTCCGTCTTGCCGGGGGCCGGGCCGTCGTCGAAGCTGAGGATGACTTCCTTGTCGGCGAGCTTCATGTCGTGCAGCGAGGAAACTTCCAGCGTGCGTCCGGCGAGCGTGTGAGAGCGGCCTTCGTCGCTTGTTTCAGCGTCGGCATTCGCCCATTTGGTCGGCTCCATGTCGACGGGATCGTTGGCCTTCAACGCCTTGCGTTGCGGCTCCTCGGCGGCAAAGCTTGTCTTCAGCGATGCATCGCCCCCCGGCTTCGTGGCACAGCCGGCAAGGGACAGGGACACCGCAAGGCCGGCCAATAGAAGACGGTAGGTCATCGGAAGCGCTCAACATATGTGTTTGAATGTTGGGCGTATTTTCTCCGACTATGGTTAATGATCGGTTAGGATCGGCGCATGACCGCCCAAGGAACTAACCGCTCTAGCCGGCCATCGCGCTTTCATATTCCGAGGAAAGCTCCAGCCATTGCTCCTCGGCGGCGGCGAGCTTCTCCACCGCGTCAGAACGCTGCTTGGCCTTCTCGGTGGCCTTGGCGGGTGCCTTCACGTAAAGGGTAGGATCCGCAAGTTCCACATCAAGCGCCTGAATCAGTTTCTCCAGCTTGCCCGTCAAGGATTCGATTTCGTTGATCTTTTTCCGGAGCGGCGCGAGCGAGGCGCGGCGGTCGGCATTGAGCTTGCGCTGATCCGCCTTGGAGACGGCATCATCGGTGCCATTCACCTTGGCCTTGTCGTCTCTCGCTTTAGGGCTGGCGATGACAAGGCTGCGATACTCCTCAAGGTCGCCGTCGAAGGTGGAAACCGTACCGTCGCGCACCAGCCAAAGCTGATCGACGGTCGCCTCGATCAGATGGCGGTCATGCGAGATCAGGATGACGGCGCCAGAGTATTCATTCAGCGCCTGGATCAGCGCATTGCGGCTGTCGATGTCCAGATGGTTGGTCGGTTCGTCGAGGATCAGCAGGTTCGGCGCGTCGAAGGCGGCAAGGCCCATCAATAGCCGCGCCTTTTCGCCGCCGGACAAATCCTTGACCGGCGTGTCCATCTTCTCGGTCGCAAGCCCCATCTGCGCGACGCGGGCGCGCACCTTCGGCTCCGTCGCATCTGGCATGCGGCGGCGCACATGCTCGACGGCGGTCTGGTTCGGTATGAGGTCGTCGAGCTGATGCTGCGCGAAGAAGCCGATCTTCAGGTTCGGCGCCAGCTTGACGTCGCCGCTATCGGCATCGAGACGGCCGGAGACGAATTTCGCGAAGGTGGATTTGCCGTTGCCGTTCGAGCCGAGCAGCGCGATGCGGTCATCGGCGTCGATACGCAGGTTGAGGCGCTTCAGGATCGGCTTGCCGGGCTCGTAGCCGACAGCGCCGCCGGTGACGGCGATGATCGGCGAGGCCGCCTGCTTTTCCGGCTCGGGAAAGCTGAAGCCCATCACATGATCTTCGATGACAGCGGCGACCGTGCCCATGCGCTCCAGCGCCTTGACGCGCGACTGCGCCTGCCGCGCCTTCGTTGCCTTGGCCTTGAAGCGGTCGATGAAGCTCTGCAGGTGCTTGCGCGCCGCATCGTTCTTCACCTTCGCCTTCGTCTGCAGCTCGTCAGCCTCGGCCTTCTGCCGCTCGAACTGGTCGTAGGAGCCGCGATAGAAGGTGAGCTTCTTCTGGTCGAGATGGACGATGGCGTTGACGGCCGTGTTCAAGAGGTCGCGGTCATGCGAGATGATGATGACTGTGTGCGGGTAGCGGCGGATATAGTCTTCAAGCCAGAGCGTACCTTCGAGGTCGAGATAGTTGGTCGGTTCGTCGAGCAGCAGCAGGTCCGGCTCAGCGAACAGCACGGCGGCGAGCGCAACGCGCATGCGCCAGCCGCCGGAAAAGGAGGAGGCCGGGCGGTGCTGCGCTTCATGGTCGAAGCCGAGGCCCGCCAGGATGCTGGCGGCGCGGGCTTCGGCGGAATGGGCGCCGATATCGGCAAGCCGCGTCTGGATGTCGGCGATGCGGTGCGGATCGGTCGCCGTCTCGGCCTCCGTGAGCAGGGCCGTGCGCTCCTTGTCGGCCTTGAGCACGATCTCGATCAGCGGCTCTTCCGTACCCGGCGCTTCCTGGGCCACCTGGCCGATGCGGGCGTTGCGCGGGATCGCGACCGAACCGCTTTCGGCGGCGAAATCGCCGGTGATCACCCGGAACAGTGTCGATTTGCCGGCGCCGTTCTTGCCGACAAGCCCGGCTTTCGTGCCCGCTGGAAGCGTCACGTTGGCGTGGTCGATGAGGAGGCGGCCGGCAATGCGGGCGGAAAGGTCGGAAATGGAAATCATGGCGCGGTTTTGGCCGAACTCCGCGCCGAAGGCAAGAGCGAGTAAGCCGTTAGGCGTGGGTGTCGCGTACTTGCACCGGCAGGTTGGCGCAGTCTCGCAGCCGTTCGGTCAGCTCGGTTTCGTAAAGCAGCAGATTGCTGAGCGAGGCGTTAAGACAGTCCATGGCGTCGGCGGCCTGCGGCGCCGCGTCGACCTCGCGAGTGAAACGTTGTTTTTTCATCAACCCTTCGGCCAGTTGATTGGCCACGTCGCGCAGCATCTCGGCGGCATCGCTCTCGGATTTCCGGGCGACAAGGCCGCAATGGCTGACGAGGTGATGTTTCAAGCCGATATCGTCGAGCCTGGTTTGCGAAGGGGTAGGGCCGAGTGCCGCAATCTCGCTGGCGATCCCGCGATCATGGCCATAGAGCGCCTCATGGAAGAGCTGGTAGTTGCGCGGCAGGCTCTTGACCTTCAGCTTGGCCATGTGGCGGCCGATCGTCTCAAGCTCGGTCTCCGCCTCGCCATTGTCGTTGCCGATGGAATACGCCGAAACACCTGCCTTGGAACTCTTCATGCTCACTCTCTGACTGTCACACGGCTGATATATCTCTCCAACTTGCAGGCACGCAGGTTAATGCGACATGAACGAAATGTCTTATCGATATGATCTTGCAGCAATATCGGTCGGAAGAACAACGCATGACTGCAATCGTGGACGAATGGTTCGCCTTTGACTTTACATCCAGCGTCGTCCTTCCTCGCGCAGGAAATGCATCAGGTCGAGCCACAGCGAGGGCTTTCCCATGGCTGTCAGCGTCATGTGGCATTGGCCACGATGGTGAGTTTGGTGGTTGAATAAATGTGCCACAGCAGGCCCCAGTGGATGTGTAATGGCACCCGGTATGGAGATTGGCGAGTAGGTGATCTCTGCGGCAAGTGCGTCATCGTCGAGTGTCTCGACCCACTCGATGATCCGGCGATCCTCGGCCTCGCGGGCGGCACGCAGTTCAACGAGATCATCATGCAGGATGACGTTCAGGCTTGCTGCGGCCTCGCCGGTGCCGGTGAAACGGCGCATCCATATCTGGTCGGCTACAAGCAGATGGTTAAGCGTGCCGCACAATGAGCCGAAGAAGGCACCACGGTTTTCGTGAAATTCCACATCGCTGACATGGGCAACGGCATCGTAAAGCAGGGTATTGGCCCAGCGGTTGTAGTGGGCGAGCATCTCGAAATGTCTAGGCATGCTGGTTCCTCTCAAAGAGCTTCGCGGCAAGCCTAGAATAGAATTGAGCAAATGGGACTGATGACATCAATGAAATTTGCTGATGGGATTGCGGCTTCTCCGTCAACCTGCATCCGAATCGGCCTTCTGGACTGTGACAGCCGCGTGAAATTGGCGCATGCCCCTTGTTTTCAGGCTGTGGGGCGGGTAAAGACCGCCCACTTTTCTCTGACTACAAGGAATTGACCCATGGCGATTGAACGCACTTTTTCGATGATCAAGCCGGACGCAACCAAGCGTAACCTGACCGGCGCCATCACCAAGATTTTTGAAGACAATGGCCTGCGCGTCATCGCTTCCAAGCGCGTCTGGATGAGCACGCGCGAAGCCGAAGGCTTCTACGCTGTTCACAAGGAACGTCCTTTCTTCGGCGAACTCGTTGAAGGCATGACCTCCGGCCCGACCATCGTTCAGGTCCTGGAAGGCGAAGGCGCCATCCTGAAGAACCGCGAAATCATGGGCGCAACCAACCCGGCCAACGCTGCTGAAGGCACGATCCGCAAGATCCACGCCCTGTCGATCGGCGAAAATTCTGTTCACGGCTCCGACGCTCCGGAAACCGCTGCCGCCGAGATCGCCTACTGGTTCGCCGAAACCGAAATCGTTGGCTGAATCAGTCTTTCAGCCTGCGGGCTGAAGAGATTGAATTGATTGAGAAAAAGCCGGGGCCTTTTGCGCCCCGGCTTTTTTCATGCCGGGCAGGCGCTATCGTGGCCATAGCCGACGCTACCATCGGCTTTGAAGACATCCGGATTTTCCGTATAGACCGGGCCGACCACCAGCGGTTTCGTCGGCAGCACGGTCTGGTCGAGATCGGATTTCACCTCGGTCTTGATGGTCTGGATCGTCTTGTCGCTGGCATCGACCAGTCTGATCGAGACGGAATAGGGGCGGTCCTTGCGCACGCAGCGCAGATCAGGGCTTTCGAGCGTGATCTTGTCCCAGAACGTAAAGATCTTCTGCCGCACCACCAAGGGATCCCCGCCCGCCGGATTTTCGAACTCCGCAACCGCCGTCGTCCCCTCCGGGATCGGCGCGATCTTCTTCAAGGTGATCATGTAGCTCGCAGTTGCGACGCGGTAATTGAAGATGAAGAGCCGGCCGCTAAGCTCGGTCGGACCGTCTTCCGCCTGCCGCTGGCAGCCGGCAAGCGCCAATCCCGCAATGGTGGCCACCAGAACGATCGCTTGGACTCTCATGGCGCATTCTCCTCCTTTTTGCGGCGATAATGCCGGTTCGCCTTGGCGCGATTGCCGCAGACCGCCATGTCGCACCAGGCTCGGCTCCTGTTCTTGCTCCGATCGATGAACAGCCAGCCGCAGTTACCGCAGATCTTCATGCGCTCGGGGTCCGGCATCGCGATCAGCCGCAGGGTGGAATGCACCGTCGCGGCGTCGAGCCCATCGGAAGAGGCGGCCTGTCGCAGCACTTTCGACAGCACTTCCAGCAAATCGGCCAATAGGGCATCGCCGCTGCGATCAAGGACGCGGGCGCGAAAATAGCGGTCGATCGCCTCGCGGAGTGCGATGAAGCCAGGTCTGTTCTCCGGCCGTACCGGCAGGATGTCGCCGAACAGCGCCCGCTCGGCACAGAAATTAGCGGCCGCCTTCGGAAAACTCTCCATCTGCCCCGACGCCTCGAAGCGGTCGGTGCGCCGCTCGTCGTCATGGCGCAGAATGACGCTGTTGGCGACATCCAGCGCCAGCGCGCCACCGGAAAAACGATGTGGGGTCCAGGAAAAACTCATGCTGAAATTATAACTGGTAAAATAGCTTTTACCAGTTACTATTTGCCGATCGTCGGAGGATGAATGGCCTATCTCTTGCAACAGTTGGCAAATGCCGTTCCGCTCGCCGCGCTCTATGCCGCGCTGGCCTTCGGCTATGCCATTGCCTTTGGTGTGATGAAGCGGGCTGATATCACATATGGCGCGCTGTTTGCCTTTGCCGGCCAGATGTTGGTCCTGTTCACCGACGTCGGCTATACCAGGCTCATCCTGATCCTGCCGGTGGCTCTTCTTTTCGGCACCGCCATCGCTGCCGCCTATACGTTGGGAGCAAGCCTTCTCGTCGGTCGGGTGATCATGTTGCCGCTATCGCGCAAGTCGCCGAACATGGTGATCGTCGCGGCTCTCGGCATGATGATCATCCTGATGGAGACGGCGCGGCTCGCTTCCAATACGCGGGGCATCTGGTTGCCGCCCTTTCTGAACGAGATGATCGTCTTTTGGGACAGTGGTGATTTTCGCGTCACGCTGACCAAGATCCAGCTCATCAATTCGGCGCTGATGGTCCTGATGATCTTAGGCGGAGCCTATGTGCTAAGATATACCGGATGGGGCCGCATCTGGCGGGCGGTGACGGATGATGCGCTGGCGGCCGAGCTTTGCGGCACAAGCGCTGACCGGGTCTTTCTTTTGGCCTATGTCGCTTCTGCCCTGGTCGCAACGGTCTGCGGCGTGCTGGCGACCTCCTATTACGGCACGATGGATTTCGGTGCAGGGCTGATGTTCGGGTTGAAGGTGCTATTGATCGCCGCCGTCGGCGGCTATTCCGATCCGCTGAAATCGGCAGGCGGTGCCGCACTGCTCGGATTGTTCGAGGCCATGTGGGGTGCTTACGGCCCGTTCCTGTGGCGTGATTTCGTGATCTTCTCGCTGCTTGTCCTGTTGCTGGTGCTGAGCCGGCGCGAGCGCGTGGTTCCCTGAGAGCCTATTTGTTGTCGACGGTCCATTTGTCCCGCGCGGCATCGTCGGCGTCCCTGGCCGAAATCCAGTCGCCTTCCTTGCCGTCTTTCGCATGTTCCTTCTTCCAGAAGGGTGCGGACGTTTTCAGGAAGTCCATGACAAGATTGGCGCCGTCGAAGGCTGCCTGCCGGTGCGAGGCGGCGGCGATGACGAGGACGATGTTTTCACCGGGCGAAATCTTGCCGTAGCGATGAATGGCGGTCAGGCACCGCAGGTCGAAGCGCTCGATGGCGAGCGTCGCGATGCGGGTGATTTCCGCTTCCGCCATGCCGGGATAGTGCTCGAGTTCCAGTGCGCCGAGCATACCACCTTCGTCGCGGCAGAGGCCGGAAAAGGTGACGACTGCGCCGATATCAAGCCGTCCGTTCGTCAGGCGATCGATCTCGGTCTGGAGATCGAAATCCTCGCGCTGGACTTTGACGAGCGGCTCGGCCGTCATAATATTCACCCACCCGTCATCGGCGGGAATATGCCGATTTCGCGGGCGCCGGCGATCGGCTCGTCATGATCGGCATGTTCCATATTGATGGCAACGCGGATCGCATCGGGAAACTGAAGCGCCGTCTCGTATTCCTCGCCCAAGGTCTTCAAATGATTCAGGAGATCGCCGACAGTGACCACATCGGCGGGAAGCGAAATCTCTTCCTCTCCCTTGCCGATCCTCTCCCGCACCCAGGCGAAATAGACGAGCTTCGTCATCACTCTTCGTCCACGATATGCTTCACGCCGGCACGGAAATAATCGTAGCCAGTGTAGATGGTCAGCAGCGCTGCGATCCAGAGCAGGATGATGCCGAGTTCCGTCGTATAGGGTAGTACCTTGTCGCCCGCCGGTCCGGCCAGTAGGAAGGCGATGGCGACGAGCTGCGCGGTCGTCTTCCATTTGGCGATGCGCGTCACCGGCACGCTGACCTTCAGCGCCGCCAGATATTCGCGCAGGCCCGAGACCAGGATCTCGCGGCAAAGAATGATGATCGCCGCCCAAAGCGACCAACCGGCGATCGTGCCGTCGGCAGCGACCAGGAGAAGGATCGACGCGACCAGCAGCTTGTCCGCGATCGGGTCGAGCATGCGGCCGATATTCGACGTCTGATTCCAGATGCGCGCCAGATAGCCGTCGAGGAAATCGGTGAGCGAGGCGATGACGAAGATCCAGAGCGCCACCCATCGTGCAAAATCGGATCCCTCCAATTTGCCTTCGACGAAGAAGCAAAGGACGATCAACGGTACGCAAAGGATGCGGCCATAGGTGAGCAGATTGGGAATGCTATATGCGCGCGAAGCCATGGGGTTCGTTTCGTTTCGGTTGTTTCATCGGAGCAAAGTGGACTTGTCCTTACGACGCCATCTTACTCCAGCCATTTGATTTAACATGATCTTGTCCAAAAACCGCTCCGCACTTTTTGAGATCATGTCCTAGATGATGGTTTGAGGACCTTACCGTCAACATTGTTTCTGTTTTTTCGTCGTTATTGCGTGGAATTTGCGACGAGCTGTACTTATTTCGCGGCGTCCTCGTGAAAATGGTTGTAGACCTGCGTCGCCACGGCTTCAGATATGCCTTCAACCGCCATCAGGTCGGAGAGTGCGGCGCGCGACACGGCCTTGGCGGTGCCGAAGTGCTGCAGCAGCGCCCGCTTGCGCGAAGGGCCGATGCCGCCGATTTCGTCCAGCGGGTTCTTGATCATCTCCTTCTTGCGTCGCGCCCGGTGCGAGCCGATGGCGAAACGATGCGCTTCATCGCGCATGCGCTGGATGAAGTAGAGCACGGGATCGCGTGGCGGCAGCGTGAAGCTCTCGCGGGAGGCGGCGAAGAAACGCTCGCGGCCGGCATCGCGGTCGACACCCTTGGCAACGCCGATGGCGATGACGCTGTCGGTGATTCTCAGTTCCTCGAGAATGGTGCGCACCGCCGTCATCTGTCCCTGACCACCGTCGATGAGGATGATATCCGGCCAGGCGGGGAAGGGCTGATCCGCAGCATCGGCGGCCGGGGTTTCCGCGTTGAGGCTGCGATCCGGCTTGCCCTCTTCCTTCAGCAGGCGGGAGAAGCGCCTTGTCATGACTTCACGCATCATGCCGAAGTCGTCGCCGGGGGTGATGTCGGTGGATTTGATGTTGAACTTGCGATACTGGCCTTTGACGAAGCCTTCCGGTCCGGCCACGACCATGCCGCCGACCGCGTTCGTGCCCATGATGTGCGAGTTGTCGTAGATCTCGATGCGCTGCGGCACATAAGGAAGCTGGAAGGTCTCCTTGAAACCCGCGAGCAGCCGCGATTGCGAGGCTGTCTCGGCAAGCTTACGGCCATGCGCCTCGCGCGCATTGGCAACGACGTGGTCGACCAGATCGCGTTTCTCACCGCGCTGCGGCACCAGGATAGAGACCTTGTGGCCCGTCTTTTCGCCGAGTGCGGCGGCCAACAGCTCGATCTCTTCCACCGTCTCCGACAACAGGATCTGCTTCGGCACCGGCTTATCGTCGTAGAACTGCGCCAGGAAGGAGTTCAGCACCTCGGCGCCTGAAAGCGATGGGTCGGCTTTCGGGAAATAGGCGCGGTTGCCCCAGTTCTGGCCGGTGCGGAAGAAGAACACCTGGATACAGGAGATGCCACCCTCGTGATGGATCGCGAAGACATCAGCCTCTTCAACGCCTGTGGGGTTGATGCCCTGATGGCTCTGCACATGCGACAGCGCCGCTAGCCGGTCGCGAAAGACGGCGGCGCGCTCGAAATCAAGATTTTCGGCGGCGGCGTTCATCGCCTCGGCCATATGCGCCTTGACGTTCTGGCTCTTGCCGGAAAGGAAGTCCTTCGCCTCCTGCACCAGCTCGGCATAGCCCTCGTCGCTGATCTCATGGGTGCAGGGGCCGGAACAGCGCTTGATCTGGTGGAGAAGACAGGGCCGGGTGCGGGTTTCGAAGACGCTGTCGGCGCAGGTGCGGATCAGGAAGGCGCGTTGCAGCGAATTGATGGTGCGTCCGACTGCGCCGGCCGAGGCGAAGGGCCCGAAATATTCGCCCTTGCGAGCCCGCGCACCGCGATGCTTGAAGATGGCGGGCGCCCGATGATTGCCGGTGATGAGAATATAGGGGAAGGACTTGTCGTCCCGCAGCAACACATTGAAGCGCGGCCGCAAGCGCTTGATCAGATTCGCTTCCAGCAGCAGCGCTTCCGTCTCGGTGCGGGTGGTAACGAACTCCATATTCGCGGTTTCGCGTACCATGCGGGCGATGCGGTTGGAATGTCCGCGACCGACCGCATAATTGGCGACACGCTTCTTAAGGCTGCGCGCCTTGCCGACGTAGAGCACGTCGCCGTCTTCGTTGAACATGCGGTAGACACCGGGATTGTTCGGCAACCGCTTGACGAATTCGGCAATCAATTCCGCGCCGCTCAGGCCGGTTTCGTTCTTGCCGCCCTCGTTCCAGTCGACGGGCGCCGCAAGCGGAGCGCCGGCATCGCCTTCAACCTCGATGTCGTCTTCAATATCTTCTGATTCGTCGTAGAGAACGCCGCCGTCAGGCAGCTTTCGTCCGTTCATTCCATGCTCTCCGCCACATCAGGCGTTTCCCAGGCAAGATGCTGGCCGCCGTCGAGCGCTATCATTTGGCCTGTGATCGAAGGCGTGTCAAAAAGAAAGCGGACGGTACGGCCGAATTCCCCAAGCTCGGGCGCGGCCTTCAATATAAGCCCGTCGATCTGCGCCTGAAAGTCCTCTTCCGTCTGCCGCACGCTGCGCACAGTCGGGCCCGGGCCGATGGCGTTGACACGGATGCGCGGCGCGAAGCTCTGCGCCATCGTCTGGGTCGCCGTCCAAAGCGCCGCCTTCGACAATGTATAAGAGTAGAAGCGCGGGTTCAGCGCCCAGACGCGCTGGTCGACGATGTTGACGATCAGCCCGGGAACGTCGTCCGGAAGCTGCCGCGCGAAATCGGCAGCGAGAATTGAGGGCGCGCGGACATGCACAGCGAAATGCGCGTCGAAAGCTTCGGCGTCGAATCGGTCGGCAGAATCACCCTGGAAAACCGAGGCATTATTGACCAGCAGATCCAGCGGTCCGAGCTCAGAAACGACCCTTTCGATCAGTGTCGATGTCTCTGCCGAATTTTGTAGGTCGGCCTTGATCGCAATCGCCTTTTTGCCCTTCTGCCGCAATGTTGCCACGATCTCGGCCGCCTCGGCAATCGATTGGTTGGCGTGCAGCGCCACCGCAAAGCCGTTCGCCGACAAATCCTCGGCCATTGCTCGGCCTATTCTTTTTGATGCACCCGTTATCAGCGCGGTGCGTAGTTTTTCCTGGCTCAAGATGCTGCCTTTTCCTCGCCGTTACCCAACAGAAGCTCATATAGGGCGTCGATACACCATATGAAATGGTGCTTTTGCAACACAAGCGGCGACGATGACCAGTGTAAAGCTTTAGATATATTTGAAGTAAAATAAGTATACGCGCTTTAATCATTCGTTATGGTTAACAATTCGTCTGTTGCGTTGAAGCAACATCGAAATTCAGCCACGCCTGTGCCACAATGATATCATAATTTAGCTCTTCGATTTCCTCATTTGCATTCCAATTTCAGTGTCGATCCGGGAGGGACATTTTGTAATTGCTCGTGGTGCTCCGAAGTCGACAAAAGTAGACCAGGAACACGAGCCTGAAAGGAGAAAAGTATGCGTACTCTTATTAAGACCCTCATGGTCTCCGCTTTCGCTCTCGGCGGTATCAATGCAGCTTATGCAGCTGATGCCGTAGAGCAGATTCCGCAGCCGCCTGTTGCACAGGACGCGGCGCCGGCTATCAACAACTGGTCAGGTTTCTACATCGGTGGTGCAGGCGACTGGCAGAAGGGTGAATTCCACAAGCGCACTGGCAACGCCTATGGTTTCGGCGGCCAGGCCTTCACCGGTTACAACTGGCAGCAGGGCCAGATCGTATACGGCGTTGAAGCTGACCTCGGCTACTCCGGTTTGGACGCGAGCCGCAACGGCCTGACTGCCAAGAACGGCGTCAATGGCTCGGTTCGCGGCCGTCTCGGCTACGACTTCAACCCATTCATGCTGTACGGCACGGCCGGTCTGGCTGTCGGCCAGAACAAGCTTTCCGACGACACCTCGTCTGACAGCAAGACTGCTGTTGGCTACACGGTTGGTGCCGGTGCTGAAACCTTCATCACCAGCAACGTAACGGCTCGTATCGAATATCGTTACACCGACTACGGCAAGGAAAAGTTCGGTCTCGACTCTGGCAACTTTTCGCGCGGCTACGACGAGCAGAGCGTCAAGGTCGGTGTTGGCGTAAAGTTCTAATCTGACAGAATTGTCTGACGAAGAAGCCGGGGTTTTGCCCCGGCTTTTTTTGTTTTTGAATAATTCCCACACGTTCGTTGTTCTGAGGGATTTTCAACTTTGCCGTTTGAATTTTTTGCCGACTCTCGTCTATATGGTTGTGGTTCGGTGAGGGCATATACATGGCGAAGTGGCTTTACGGGGTAGGGAACGGCTATCTGGGGCCGGTTGAAGAAGATGAGATACGCGCACTGATCCACTCGGGAACGGTGAAAGGCGAAACGCTGCTGTGGACATCTGGGGCGGATAGATGGTTACGTGCCCAGGACGTTGAGGAGTTTGCGAGCGCTTTCGTGCAGCCGCAATCTTTGCCGACACCGCCCCCGCTGCCAAACGCGCCGGCGGTATCCATAGTCGAAAACGTCAATGTACCGAGTCCTGCGCGCCCGTGGCCGCGTTTCTGGGCGAGATTAATCGACAATTCTATCGTGCTGCCGGTGCTTGGGTTTGCGCTTTCGTTTACAAGCGCGCGTTACGCTCCCGTTTTGTATTTCAAAATTGTAGAAATGAACGGTGCCGTCTGGGGGTTCTGTCTCTTGCCACTCGCAGCTTTAGTGCTTGCGCTGACAATGGCACTGACGGGGACAACGCCAGGCAAAGCAATATTGGGTATACGTGTGTCCGCCTCAAAGAACCAAGGTAGGTTAAAATTTTTTCTCGTTCGGGAGGTAAAGGTCTGGCTGGCAGGTCTCGGGCTTGGTATCCCAATCTTTGGATTGTTTACCCAGATCTACCAATACAGCCAAGTGACGGCCGGAAAACCAGCGAGCTATGATCAAGGCGGAACGGACGTCGTTGGAAAGCCGTCGAAATTCCGGGTTGGGGTAGGAATACTTTTCGCTTTGAGCCTGTACTGTTTCTTAACGTACCTGCAAGCCGAAGATCTATGGGCCAATCGCAATATTCACGCGGCCCGACTTTGGGCCAATCCCGTCAACAATCGCTCCGCCCCCATTGCCAGGATGTGGCAAGTGCAAGAGGTGACGACAAACAGTGGTCGTGTGTTTTATTTCGCGGCGAACGCGCAACTCGCAGAAGCGCTCTTTGGTTATGAACAGTTGGAGTTGGATGGACTTAAAAACCTTACCTATGCCAACGCCCTTCAGAGCACGCTCGCTGCGGATATTAGCATTAGCTCGGAGTGGGAGCCTGTGATCGTTTACGGATACCCTGCTCTTCGCGCCGTTGGTAAGAGTATCAGGGACAATGATACGAACGTGGAGATTACCGTTGCGGTTACCAAGAGGCATGCCTGGAGAACGCTTGTTTTCGCGCGCGGGCGTCCAGTAGAGGACTTGCCGGGTAAGAACGAATTTGTTCAAGCCGTATTCAGTACGGCTGATTGAAGCGATTTATTGAAGAAAACCGTGGATTATCGGGCGCTAATGGGTCAGGCCTGCGGCTTCATTGCCTGATAGTCGGGGAAGTGTTTTTCGAACTTGCGCACCCAGGCGATCAGGTCGGCGTGATCCGCTTCCCATTCTCCTTCGAACCGCAGTTGCAGATAGCCGAGCAGGGATGCCAGGGCGAAGTGCCCGCCATGCAGCCTCTTGCCGATCTTCGGCGGCTCGGCATTGAGATGGGTGAGGGCGCGGCCGACCTTCGTCCACTGCCGGTCGATCCAGGGCTGATGCTGCTTGTCCGGATCGCGCAGGCGGCGTTCATAGACGATCGCCAGGAGGCATTCGTTGGCGCCATCGCAAAGCGCTTCCAGCACCTCGGCTTCGGTGCGCTTGCTATCCTTGGCAGGGTAGAGCTTCTTGCCTTTCCGTCGATGGAAATATTGCATGATGGTGCGGCTGTCGAAGATCGCTTCGCCGTCATCCGTCAATAGTGTCGGGATCTTGCCGAGCGGATTGTTGTCGACCAGCACGTTCGGCCCAGCATTGGTGTCGACGCGGATTTCGTTGATCTCGATGCCGAGATGCCGCGCGGCCATCCGCACCTTGCTGGAAAAAGGGGAGGTGGGCGAGCAGAGCAGCTTCATGGATTCACCTGTAATATGTGCGGAATGAAATTCAGTGTTCGCCGCGCAGCCAGAACGCCCGTTGCGAGGCAAAACGGTCCTGCGCCAGCATATCTTTCAGCGCCGGCAGCAGCGCGTGCAGCTCGTCCTTCAGCGTGAAGGGCGGGTTGACGATGATGAGGCCGGAGCCGGTCAGCCCGGTAAATCCGCGGTCGCTTTTGACCGTCAGTTCGGCACAGAGGATCTTTGGGATCTCCGATGCCTGCAGCGCCTCGTGGAAGGCTTTGATCGGCGCATCCTTCTTGATCGGATACCAGAGGCAATAGGTGCCGCCGGGAAAACGGCGCCAGGCTTTGGCAAGGCCATCCGCCAGTCGCTCATATTCGCCGTCTTCCTCGAAAGGCGGGTCGACCAGCACGATGCCGCGCTTTTCCTTCGGCGGCAGATGCGCGCCGAGCGCCAGCCAGCCGTCGAGCTCGGTGATGCGTGCATGATGGTCGCCCTCGAACAGCCGGTGCAGCCGTTGGAAGTCCTCGGGGTGCAGCTCCATGGCCGACAGCCGGTCCTGCGGGCGGAACAGCATGCGGGCGAGCTTCGGCGAGCCGGGATAGAACTGCAGGCCGCCATCGGGATTGAGCTCGCGAACGGCGGTCAGATAGGGCTCCAGCAGATCGGCGAGCTGTGGCACGAGTTCGGCGTCGAGAAGCCGGCCGATACCATCCTGCCATTCGCCGGTCTTCTGCGCCTCCTCCGAAGAGAGATCGTAGAGCCCGATGCCGGCATGGGTATCCAGAACACGGAATGCCTTGTCCTTGTTCTGCATGTAGCGGACGAGCCGGGCGAGCACCGCGTGCTTGAGCACATCGGCGAAATTGCCTGCGTGGTAGATATGCCGATAGTTCATTTTCGGTGAAGTCCGTATGAATTGTTGCGATGGGCGAGATTATGCCTTTTTGCCGGACATGGCTTGAAATATACAAATACGATGAACATTGCGACCCCCATTCCAGCCAAATCCAAGATAGGCCACACAGCCTGTCCGCACGACTGTCCCTCCACCTGCGCCCTGGAGATCGATCTGACCGAGGATGGCAAGGTCGGTCGCGTACGCGGCGCGCGGGACCATTCCTATACGGCAGGCGTCATTTGCGCCAAGGTCGCTCGTTACGCCGAGCGGCTTTATCATCCCGATCGGCTGATGAAGCCTGTGCGCCGCGCTGGCGCCAAGGGCGAGGGGCGCTGGCAGGAACTCTCCTGGGACGACGCGCTGGACGAGATCGCCAATGCCTTCATCAAGGCCGAGGTGAAGGATGGCAGCGAAGCGGTCTGGCCCTACTACTACGCAGGCACCATGGGCCTCGTGCAGCGCGATTCGATAAATCGCCTGCGTCACGCCAAGCGCTATTCCGGCTTCTTCTCTTCGATCTGTACCAATCCCGCCTGGACCGGCTTTACCATGGCGACGGGCACGCTTCGTGGTCCGGATCCTCACGAAATGGGCCGTACCGACTGCGTTGTCATCTGGGGGACCAATGCGGTTGCTACCCAGGTCAATGTGATGACCCATGCGGTGAAGTCGCGAAAAGAGCGCGGCGCCAAGATCGTCGTCATCGATATCTACGACAACCCGACGATGAAGCAGGCCGACCTGGCGCTGATCGTCAAGCCGGGCACGGATGCGGCACTTGCCTGCGCCGTCATGCACGTCGCCTTCCGCGATGGTTATGCCGACCGTGCCTATATGGCAAAATATGCCGACGATCCCGCCGGTCTGGAAGCGCATCTGAAGACGAAGACACCGGAATGGGCGGCAGCGATTACCGGCCTGTCCGTGGATGAGATCGAAGCCTTCGCAAAGCTCGTCGGCACGACGAAGAAAACTTACTTTCGTCTCGGCTACGGCTTCACCCGCCAGCGCAACGGCGCCGTCGCCATGCACGCGGCGGCCTCGATCGCCACGGTGCTCGGCTCCTGGCTGTATGAGGGCGGCGGTGCCTTTCATTCCAACAGCGATATTTTTCGCATGGACAGCAGTGAGTTGACCGGCCGGTCGATGCTGGATCAGGATATCCGCATGATCGACCAGTCGCAGATCGGCCGGGCGCTCACAGGCGATGCCGTGGCGCTACGTCATCGCGGGCCGGTGACGGCCATGCTGATCCAGAACACCAATCCGGTGAACATCGCGCCAGAACAGCGGCTGGTGAAGCGCGGCTTTGCCCGCAACGATCTTTTCGTCGCAGTGCACGAGCAATTCATGACGGATACCGCCGAGATGGCCGATATCGTCATCCCGGCCACCATGTTCGTCGAGCATGACGATATCTACCGTGCCGGCGGCCAGAACCACATCCTGCTCGGCCCCAAGCTGGTCGAGCCGCCTTCGACGGTGCGCAGCAATCTCTTCGTCATCGAGGAGCTGGCGAAACGCCTTGGCGTCGCCGATCGTCCAGGCTTTGGTTTCTCCGCGCGCGAAATGGTCGACCGTCTCCTGTCGGATAGCGACCTGCCGGACTACGACTACTTCCTCGAGCACAAATGGTTCGACCGCCAGCCGGCTTTCGAGGAGGCGCACTTCCTCAACGGCTTCGCCCATTCCGACGGCAGGTTCCGTTTCCGTCCCGACTGGGTCAACCAGCCCGCTCCGAACCGCCCGCCGGACGCCGTTGGCCTGCTTGGCCCGCACATCGAACTGCCGGAATTTCCGGATCAGGTCGATGTCATCGAAGTTGCCGATGAGGATCACCCCTTCCGTCTCGCGACTTCGCCGGCGCGCAATTTCCTCAATTCGAGCTTTGCCGAAACCAAGACCTCACGCCAGAAGGAAGGCCGCCCGGAGGTGATGATCAATCCGGCGGACGCCACGGCGCTTGACGTTATCGATGGTGATCTCGTGCAGATCGGCAATGTCAGGGGCGATATCCGCATCCATGCGCGCATTACGACGGAAGTGAAACCCGGCGTGCTGATCGCCGAGGGGCTGTGGCCGAACAAGGCGCATGTGGACGGCGAGGGGATCAATGTGCTTACCGGCGCCGATCCCGTTGCGCCCTATGGAGGTGCTGCCGTTCACGACAACAAGGTCTGGCTGCGCAAGGATGTGAGATGACGAAGTTCGAGAAAGCCAAGGTCGAGATCGTCAACGAGACGACGCTCTCGGATCAATGGACGCGGCTCAGCAGCTACGACATCGACTATACGGATTCCGCCGGCGAGACGCACCGGCTGAAGCGGGAGATCTATCACCGCACGCCGGCCGCCTGCATCCTGCTCTATGATCCCAAGCGCGAGACGGTCATCCTCGTGCGGCAGTTCCGCCTGCCGGCCTATCTCACCGGATTTCCCGCCTGGATGATCGAAGTCCCGGCCGGCTTACTCGATGGCGATCATCCGGAAGAAGCAATCCGCCGCGAGGCGATGGAGGAAACCGGTTTCCGCGTCCGCGATATCAGGTTTCTTTTCAAGACATTCACCTCGCCCGGCGCGGTCACCGAAATCATCCATTTCTTCGCCGCTGTTGTCGACACCACGGACCGTGTCGCCGAGGGCGGCGGCTTGACCGACGAACACGAGGATATCGAGGTGCTCGAAGTCCGT
This sequence comes from Rhizobium lusitanum, assembly GCF_014189535.1. Lineage (NCBI taxonomy): Bacteria > Pseudomonadati > Pseudomonadota > Alphaproteobacteria > Hyphomicrobiales > Rhizobiaceae > Martinezella > Martinezella lusitana. The sequence continues at coordinate 3,764,450 of NZ_CP050308.1, forward strand.
TTGGCCGATGCGGTGGCGATGATCGAAGCCGGCGAGATCTACGACGCCAAGACGGTCATGTTGTTGCAATGGGCCGCCTTGAACAAGACAAGCTTGGGGTAAATTGTTTGGTGTGCGAGTGCACCGTCAATCGGTGCCGCGATCTTCATCACGGTGTCACGAATTGCGCCTATCGGGAGGCGATCGCCGGATAGGTCCGGACCATTGTCATATATTTGATACGATTGACGCTATTTCAGGAGAAAGCCGATGTGGCTCAGCAATTTCACGCTCGTTCTTCCCAATGAGGTGGTCGATCAGGGTTCCATTCGCATCGAGGACGGCGTGATTGCCGAGATCCGCACCGAACGGGTGGCGAACGCGACTTTCGATGGTGGCGGACGGCTGCTGATGCCCGGCTTTGTCGATCTGCATGGCGATATGATCGAGCGCGAAATCGCGCCGCGCCCGAACGCGACGATGCCGATCGATTTCGGCATCCACGAACTCGACAAGAAGCTTGCGGCTGCCGGCGTCACCACCGCCTACGCAGCTGTCTCCTTCGCCACCGAAAGCGTCTATGGCCATGTGCGCTCGCTGGAGACCACCTCGGCGGTGATCAAGGGTATCAGCAGCCTGCGTGATAACCTGCTGATCGACCACCGCGTCCACGCCCGCTACGAGATCACCAATGTCGGCGCCGCGCCGACGCTGGAGCGGCTGCTGGAGGATGGCGTCGTCGACATGGTGTCGCTGACCGACCACACGCCGGGGCAGGGGCAATACAACAATATCGAGGCCTATATCCTAAGCATGTCCGAGCGCCGTTCCATGTCGCGAGAGGCGGCAGAGCAGATGGTGGCCCGTCGTATTGCCATGCGGCAGGATCCGGATATCGAGCGCAAGCTGCACGACATTGTCGGCCTGTCCTTGAAGCATAAGCTGTCGCTCGCATCGCATGATGATGACAGCGCCGAGAAGGTCGCCGAGATGCATGATCTCGGCGTCACGATCAGCGAGTTCCCTGTGACGCTGCCGGCCGCCGAAGAGGCGCACCGTCGCGGCCTCTGGACGCTGATGGGCGCACCGAACGCGCTGCGCGGTCAGTCCATGTCGGGCAATCTGAGTGCTCTCGATGCGGCGAAAGCGGGCCTGCTCGGCATCATCGCCGCCGATTACCACCCGGCCGCCTTCGTGCCGGCGATCTTCAAGATTGCCGAGGTTGCCAGCGGCGGACTGCCTGCGGCTGTTGCCATGGCGACGGCAAATGCCGCGCGCTCTGCCGGCCTGACGGATCGCGGCGCGATCGCCATCGGCCAGAAAGCCGATCTGGTAGCTGTCGAGCATGGTGCGGTTCATCGCATCCGCACCACTTTCCGCAACGGCCGCGTCGTTTATAGCGACGGCACGCTGCATCCGCTGATGGCCATGGCTGCCTGAGGGGAAGTTCGACTAGATCCGGCTGACGTCGCCGAGCAGTGACAAGATCTGCTGGCCGGCGGCAGCCGGTGCCTTTGCCGTGGTAACGGCCTTGCCGCTTTCCATCCGTACCTTGCCTTCCGCCAGCAGCCGTAGTGACTGCGGATAGAGCCGGTGCTCTATCGTGAGCACGCGCGTCGCCAGTGCGTCGGCGGTGTCGTCGGTGAGCACCGGCACGGCCGCCTGGCCGATCACCGGGCCTTCGTCCATGCCTTCAGTGACGAAATGCACAGTGCAGCCGGCGATCCGCTGGCCGGCGTCGATGGCGCGCTGATGCGTGTGCAGGCCGGGGAAAAGTGGCAACAGCGAAGGATGGATGTTGATGATCCGGCCTTCGTAGCTCTGGATGAAGCGGCCGGTGAGCAGACGCATGTAGCCGGCAAGGCAGATGATGTCGGGCGACAGCGCCTCGAGCTGCGCGAGGATGGCCTCCTCATGCGCGTCCTTGCTGGCGAAATCCTTGCGCATGAAGGCGAAGGTGGCAATGCCCTCGGCGGCGGCCTTCGCCAGCCCGCCTGCATCCGCCTTGTCGGAAATGACGGCGACGATTTCGGCAGGGTAGTCTGAAGCCGCAGCCGCCTTGACCAGTGCCATCATGTTGGAGCCGCTGCCCGAAATGAAGACGACGACGCGTTTGCGGGCCAAACTCATATTGCCAGCGTACCCTTGTAGACGGTGCCGGCAGCGCCTTCGTCGCGGGCGATCATGCGGCCGAGCGTGACGATGGATTCGCCTTCGGCCTCGAGTGCCGCCTTGACCACGTCGACATTCTCGGCTGCGACGACGGCGATCATGCCGATGCCGCAATTGAAGGTGCGCAGCATTTCCTTGGCCTCGACACCGCCGGTCTTGGCGAGCCACGAGAATACCGGCGGCACCTTGACGGCGGCCAGATCGATCTCGGCGGCAAGATGCTTCGGCAGCACGCGCGGAATGTTTTCGGGAAAGCCGCCGCCGGTGATATGGGCCAGTGCCTTGATGGCATGGGTCTCGCGGATCGCCTTCAGAAGCGGCTTCACATAGATGCGCGTCGGCGTCAGCAGGGCTTCACCGAGCGCTTTGCCTTCTGCGAAGGGCGCCGGCGCATCCCAGGCGAGGCCGGAGAGGTCGACGATCTTGCGGACCAGCGAGAAGCCATTGGAATGAACGCCGGAGGAGGCGAGGCCGAGAATGACATCGCCCTCGGCAATATCGCCGGACGGCAGGAGCTGGCCGCGCTCGGCGGCGCCCACGGCGAAACCGGCCAGATCGTAATCGCCGTCAGAATACATGCCCGGCATTTCCGCCGTCTCGCCACCGATCAATGCGCAGCCCGCCTGGCGGCAGCCGGCCGCAATACCGCCGACGATCGCAGCACCCTGGTCGGGGTCGAGCTTGCCAGTGGCGAAGTAATCGAGGAAGAACAGCGGTTCGGCACCCTGGACGACGAGGTCGTTGACGCACATGGCGACGAGGTCGATGCCGACGGTGTCGTGATAGTCCGCGTCGATGGCGATCTTCAGCTTGGTGCCGACGCCGTCATTGGCGGCAACCAGCACCGGATCGGTGAAGCCAGCAGCCTTCAGATCGAAGAGGCCACCGAAGCCGCCGATTTCGCCATCAGCGCCAGGCCGGCGCGTCGAACGCACGGCGGGCTTGATCTTTTCGACCAACAGGTTGCCGGCATCGATATCGACGCCCGCGTCGCTATAGGTCAGACCGTTTTTTCCAGACTGGCTCATGCTTACGCCTCCGATGGCCGCCCTTCAATCGCGACAGGGCCTTGATCGGGTCGCCATTGCATGACGTGGGCCTTTATGCAAGGCGCTAACATAGGTAAAGCCTCGATTTTCCCCGCTTCACAGTGCCTGAAGGCCGATTTCCGGCCGCAGGCTTGACCATAATTGCGGCGTCATCCTATGTCCTAAGCGAGCGGCAGCAGGGCGGTGAGCAGTGGGGACGACGATGAAGCAACAAGTCAGCGGGACAAGCCTCAAGCGTCAGGTCACCTTCTGGCTGATTGTGCTCGGCGCCTTCATTGTCTTTCTCTACCTGTTCAGCTCGATCCTCTTGCCCTTCATCGCCGGCATGTCGATCGCCTATTTTCTCGATCCGGTAGCGGACCGGCTGGAAAGGATCGGCCTCAGCCGCCTGATGGCGACGATCGTCATTCTGGTTGCCTTCGTGCTGGTCTTCGCTCTGGCGCTGACGATCTTCATCCCGATCATCATCAATCAGTTCAATGATTTCGTCCAGCATATACCGGGTTATGTGCAGCAGCTTCAGCAGTTGATCGCCAAGACGCAGACGATGGTGCTGCCAGACTGGATTCGCAGTCAGATCGGCGTCCTCAAGGACAATATCTCCAATATCATGTCGGACGGGCTGAGCTTTGTCGGTGGCCTCTTCGCGCAGATCTGGAGTTCCGGCAAGGCGCTGGTCAACATCCTTTCGCTGATGGTCATCACGCCCGTCGTTGCCTTCTATATATTGCTCGACTGGGATCGGATGATCGCCAAGGTCGATGCCTGGATACCGCGCGATCACGTCGCCACCGTCCGCCAGATTGCCACTGAGATCGATCAGTCGATCGCTGGCTTCATCCGTGGCCAGGGCTCGCTCTGCATCATTCTCGGCATCTATTATGGCGTCGGCCTTTCACTGGTCGGCCTGAATTTCGGCCTGTTGATCGGCCTCTTCGCCGGTATGATCAGCTTCATTCCCTATGTCGGCTCGCTGGTCGGCCTGTTCATCGCGGTCAGTGTCGCGCTGGTGCAGTTCTGGCCGGATTATATCTGGGTTGGCCTCACGCTCGCCGTCTTCTTCACCGGCCAGTTCCTGGAAGGCAATGTGCTCCAGCCCAAGCTGGTCGGCGAGAGTGTCGGCCTGCATCCGGTCTGGCTGATGTTCGCGCTTTTCGCCTTCGGCGCGCTTTTCGGTTTCGTCGGCCTGCTGATCGCCGTTCCGGCTGCTGCGGCCTGCGGCGTGCTTGTTCGCTTTGCTCTTTCGCGATACCTTCAAAGTGACCTTTATTTTGGACACTCGGAAGCCGGCAAGGCGCGCGAAGCCAAGGCCGGAAATCCTGAGAAAAACTAGACATGACCGATGTGAAGAACGCTGATTTGAGGCGCAAGCCTGCCGAACAGCTACCCCTGGCCTTTATCCATGACGCTGCAAGCGGCCGCGACGACCTGTTGGTTGCCGATCCCTTGAATGCGGCGGTGAAGATCGTCGATTCCTGGCCGCACTGGCCGTCGCCTGTGGTCATTCTCGCCGGTCCAGTCGGCTCGGGAAAATCGCATCTCGCCAGCATCTGGTGCGAGAGAAGCGGCGCTGTGCCGATCCATCCGCAAGCCGGCTCGGACGCAGCCGTCATCGCGGCAAACGGCCCCGTCATCTTCGAGGACGTCGATCGTCTCGGCTTCGACGACACCGAGCTTTTCCACGTTATCAACAGCGTCAGGGAAAACGGCACGGGCCTGCTGATGACGAGCAGGCTCTGGCCGATGTCCTGGCCCGTTACGCTGCCCGACCTGCGTTCACGGCTGAAAGCGGCGACCGTTGTCGAGATCGGCGAGCCGGATGAAGAATTATTGTCGCAGGTGATCGTAAAACTCTTTGCCGACCGACAGCTTTATATCGATGACAAACTTGTCCTTTATATCGTCAATCGGATGGAGCGGTCCCTGAATGCCGCGCAGTTGATCGTCGACCGGTTGGACCGGCTGGCGCTTGGCCGCGGCACGAGAATTACACGCATACTGGCCGCTGAAGTCTTGAATGAATTGGGCAATTCCGGTCCGGCAGATTGAGCGACAGGGGAATTGTCACAGTTCCGTCGTCAAACTGCTATACGTGGCAAGGTCTCAGATGAGGGTAGGTGGAACATGGACTCGGCAGTAACGGAACATCAGGACGCCAATCAGCCAGCCCCGGAGGCCACGCCGCCGATCAACGAGTTGCTGAGCAGCCCCGAACGCTTCATCAACCGTGAATTCTCCTGGCTGCAGTTCAATCGCCGCGTCCTCGAGGAAACGCTGAACACGGCGCATCCGCTTCTGGAGCGCATCCGCTTCCTCTCGATTTCCGCCGGCAATCTCGATGAATTCTTCATGGTGCGCGTCGCCGGCCTCGAGGGCCAGGTCCGCCAGAAGATTCTCGTGCGCACGCCGGATGGCAAGACGCCCGCCGAACAGCTCGACGATATCCTGCGAGAAATCGACAATCTGCAGATGGAGCAGCAGGCATCGCTTGCCGTGTTGCAGCAGTATCTCGCCAAGGAAGACATTCTGATCGTCCGCGCGCCGGCTCTCTCCGAGACCGACCGGGTGTGGCTCGCCAATGAATTCGAACAGGCGATCTTCCCGGTCCTGACGCCGCTCTCCATCGATCCGGCGCATCCGTTCCCATTCATTCCGAACCTCGGCTTCTCGATCGCGCTACAGCTGGACAGCATGAATGGCCGCGAGCCGATGACCGCGTTGCTGCGCCTGCCGCCGGCGCTGGACCGTTTCGTCCGCCTGCCGGATGCCAGCAACGTTATCCGCTACATCACGCTCGAAGATGTCGTGAACATCTTCATTCAGCGTCTCTATCCCGGCTACGAGGTAAAGGGTTCGGGCACCTTCCGCCTCATCCGCGACAGCGATATCGAAGTCGAGGAAGAAGCCGAAGATCTGGTTCGCTTCTTCGAGACGGCTCTGAAGCGCCGCCGCCGTGGCTCTGTGATCCGCATCGAGACCGACTCGGAGATGCCGCTCGAGCTGCGCCAGTTTGTGGTGGAATCGCTGAACGTGCCGGAAAACCGCATCGCCGTTCTGCCGGGCTTGCTGGCGCTCAATACCCTGTCCGAGATCTGCAAGGCGCCGCGCGACGATCTGCGCTTCGAGCCATACAATGCCCGATTTCCTGAGCGCGTCCGCGAACATGCCGGCGACTGCTTCGCCGCCATCCGCGAAAAGGACATGGTGGTCCACCATCCTTACGAATCTTTCGACGTGGTGGTCCAGTTCCTGATTCAGGCTGCGCGCGATCCTGACGTTCTGGCGATAAAGCAGACGCTTTATCGTACCTCCAACGATAGCCCGATCGTGCGTGCGTTGATCGACGCCGCCGATCTCGGCAAGTCGGTGACTGCGCTGGTCGAGCTCAAGGCGCGCTTCGACGAAGAAGCCAACATTCGTTGGGCACGCGATCTGGAGCGTGCCGGTGTGCAGGTGGTCTTCGGTTTTATCGAGCTCAAGACGCATGCGAAGATGTCGATGGTCGTGCGCCGTGAAGACGGCAAGCTGCGCACCTATTGCCACCTCGGCACGGGTAACTACCACCCGGTCACCGCCAAGATCTACACCGATCTGTCCTACTTCACCTGCGACCCGAAGATCGCCCATGACATGGCGAACATCTTCAACTTCATCACCGGCTATGGTGAGCCGGAGCAGAGCACGAAGATCGCCGTTTCGCCCTATACGCTGCGCCCGCGCATCCTCCAGCACATCGAGGAGGAAATCGAGCACGCCAAGAGCGGCAAGCCGGCGGCGATCTGGATGAAGATGAATTCGTTGGTCGACCCCGACATCATCGACGCGCTTTATCGCGCCAGCAACGCCGGCGTCGAGATCGATCTCGTCATACGCGGCATCTGCTGCCTGCGTCCGCAGGTACCGGGCCTGTCCGAGAATATCCGCGTCAAGTCGATCATCGGCCGCTTCCTCGAGCACAGCCGCATCTTCTGTTTCGGCAATGGCCAGGGCCTGCCCTCGGACAAGGCGCTCGTCTATATCGGCTCGGCCGACATGATGCCGAGAAACCTCGATCGACGTGTCGAAACCCTCGTTCCGCTGACCAACAAGACCGTGCACGAGCAGGTTCTTTCACAGATCATGCTGGGCAACATCATTGACAATCAGCAGAGCTACGAGATATTGCCGGACGGGACTTCGAGGCGTACCGAGGTGCGCGCGGGGAAAGAGCCGTTCAACGCGCAGCAGTATTTCATGACCAATCCCAGCCTGTCCGGCCGTGGTGAATCGCTGAAATCCAGTGCGCCGAAACTGATCGCCGGGCTGTTGTCGGGCCGCAAGAAATAACTGGACCTGCATGGTTGAATCAGAAGCCCAGGGGCGCCTTCCCGGTATAGCCCCGGTCTCCGTTGTCGATATCGGGTCGAACTCCGTTCGTCTTGTCGTCTATGAAGGCCATTCGCGGTCGCCGACCATTCTTTTCAACGAGAAGGTGCTTTGCGGCCTCGGCAAGGGCATAGCGCTGACCGGAAAGATGGACGAGGAGAGTGTCGCACGCGCACTCGCGGCCCTGCACCGGTTCAAGGCGCTGTCCGACCAGGCGCGCGCATCGACCATCTATGTCCTGGCGACGGCCGCTGCCCGTGAGGCGAGCAACGGCCCTGATTTCATCCACAAGGCCGAGACGATCCTGCAGCGCAAGGTACGCGTGCTGTCGGGCGAGGAAGAGGCGCGCTTTTCGGCGCTCGGCATCGTCAGCGGATTCTTCCATCCGAACGGCATCGCCGGCGATCTTGGCGGCGGTTCGCTGGAGTTGATCGATATCAAGGACAGGGAGATCGGCAAGGGCATCACCCTACCGCTCGGCGGCCTGAGATTGTCGGAATACGCCAATGGTTCGATCGAGAAAGCCCGCAGCTTTGCCCGCAAGCATGTGAAGACCGCGAAGCTGCTCGGTCAGGGCGAGGGGCGTACCTTCTACGCGGTCGGCGGTACCTGGCGAAACATCGCCAAGCTGCACATGGAAATCCGCAAATATCCACTGCACATGATGCAGGGCTACGAAGTGTCTCTCGATGAGATGATGCGTTTCCTCGATCAGATCGGCGAACCCAAGGAAACGAGAGATCCGGCTTTCCTGTCGATCTCCAAGCACCGCCGCTCGCTGCTGCCCTTCGGTGCGGTGGCAATGCGGGAAGTGCTGGCTGCGATGAAGCCGTCCGTCGTGACATTCTCGGCCCAGGGTGTGCGCGAGGGCTACCTCTATTCGCTGCTGACAGAAGCTGAGCGCAATAGCGATCCACTGCTGACGGCTGCCGGCGAACTCGCCATCCTGCGTGCCCGCTCGCCGGAGCACGCGCGCGAGCTTGCCGAATGGACCGGCCGCATGATGCCCTTGTTCGGCATCAGCGAGACGGAAGAGGAGAGCCGTTATCGCCAGGCCGCGTGCCTGCTTGCCGATATCAGCTGGCGCGCCCATCCCGATTACCGTGGCCTGCAGGCGCTGAACATCATCGCCCATACGTCCTTCGTCGGCATCACTCATGCTGGCCGCGCCTTCATCGCGCTTGCCAATTATTATCGTTTCGAAGGCCTGCATGACGACGGCGCCACCGAGCCGCTGGCGACAATCGCCACGCCGCAGCTCATCGAGCGTGCCAAGCTGCTCGGCGGCCTTTTGCGCGTCGTCTATCTGTTTTCGGCCTCGATGCCGGGCATCGTGCGCGATCTGTCGATCCGTCGCTCATCAAGCCCGGATCTGGATCTCGAATTCGTCGTCCCGGCCGAATATCACGATTTCGCCGGCGAACGGCTGGACGGCCGGCTGCAACAGCTCGCCAAGCTGACGAACCGGCGGTTGGCGTTCCGGTTCGAGTGAAGTCGTTCCCTCACCCCGCATTGCGGGGAGAGGGTGTTCGCATCTAAATCACTTCGCGTTCAGGAAATCACCGACTTCGAGAATGCTGAACTCGTTGTCGTCAGCCTTGTCGACTGCACGGCCGGCCGAGAAGGGCAGGTTGTTGTCGTTGCCGATAATGATGTGCGTGGCATCGACGCGGTCGACATTCTCGATGGTGACAAACGGCATGTCGTAGAAGCCGTCACCGCCGCCCTGGCGGCGCTTGTGGTCCGGATCCTCGATATGCAGCAGGTCGATGTAGCCGATCTTGCGCACGGCCTTGCCGACATTGGCGTCGCTGAATTCGATCTTGTAGACGCGCTTCAGTTCTGCCGGAGCCTCGAAGCAATCCGGCTTCGGCTGTTTCGGATCGGCGCAGGCCTTGTCCTTAGTGCCCGCACCGTTGTCGCGCTCGATCACCAGCGCGGTCTTGTCGTCCAGCATGTTAAAATCGCCGATCGACGCACCCTTGTCCGCGAAAGGATAGAGCCAGCTACGGCCGGTCCAACTTTTCGAGGCGGTGTCGAATTCGATGACGCGGATGGCGGTATGGCCATCGACGTTTTCCATCTGGCCGTCATCCTTGTAGAGCGCGCCTTCGAGCAGGCCGTAGAGTTTCGTTCCGTCCTTGGACAGAGCGAGACCTTCAAAGCCGCCGGAGCGCTTCAGGTTGAAGGCCGGCATCTTCTGGGAGGGATTGCCGGGCAGCTGCAATAGGGCGTTGTCGGGAGACATCACCGGCTTGCCGTCGAGCGTGGTCGGGAAAACGTCGGTCAATTGACCCGATGTATCGAACTTCAGCAGATAGGGGCCGAATTCGTCGCCGATCCAGAAGCCATCGGCGACAGGCTGGATCGATTCGATGTCGAAATCGGTGCCGGTCAGGTAGCGCGTATTCGAGCCTTCGAGAACGATCGGGAAGGGGGCTTTCTTGTTCGGATCGGACAGGAACAGGTTCTGGACGACATCCACCTTGCCATTGTCCCAGTCGAACTTGAGCTGGTGGAGGAACAGCATGGCGTCGCTCGAATTCTGCTTGGAGCCGAAGCCGTTGTCCGACAATGTCCAGAAGGTGCCGTCGGGCATGGCTTTGATGCCGGAGAAGCCCTGGATCGGCTGGCCGTCGAAAGGCAGCTTCAGGTCGGTCACGCGGGCGCCGTCTTTGCCCGGAACCGTGCCGATGGCCTCGGTGCGCTTGCGGTCCGGCGTCGTGAACTTACCGGAGGTCTTCAGGAAATCTGGCGCATCGGCGGGTGCTGCGGCAATCGTGTTGGCCGGCAGGATGGCCTGCGCGGCCAGCTTTGCGGGAAACTGCTGGTCATCGGCATGGGCCGTGGCGGCGAGCAGAACAAAAAGTGCCGTGGAAGCGAAAAGAATTCGGGTCATCGTGTCACCTTGTTGGCTTGGATTGGCAAGACAATCCTCGCTTAACAGGCGAGCTGTATCGGCTAATTAACGCTTGGGTGAAGCTTTGGTGACTGTGCACAACTCATAGGCTGTGGGATGCGGCGCCTGATGGAGGCGCACCTATTGCGCACCGCTTATGGCCCGCGGCACGGCGCGGCTCTGCATATGCAGGGCAATGACACCAAGCGTGTGGTCGCGGCCGCGAACGGCATGGTCGCCGAGATCTTCCTTGATGATCCCATCGGGAAGCTCGAGCCGCCTTGCGAGATCGGCTGAGATCAGCACCTGGCGTTCCAGTGTTTTACAAAAGGATTCCAGCCTTGCGGTGGTGTTCACCGTATCGCCGAAATAAGCGATCTTGTGGTGATCGACACCGATTTCGGCGGTGACGATGTTCCCACCGTGCAAGGCGGCCCTGAGACGAGGCACCCGGCCGTAGGATTTCAGCCATTTCTCCGCGTTTGCCTCGATGTCGGCAAGGATATCGAAAACGCAGCGCACACAGTTGGCATTCTTCACGCCGCGCTCAAGCGGCCAGGTGATGATGGCGGCGTCGCCGATATAGTCGTCGATGGCACCCTTGTGCCGCCGCACCGGCTCTGCAAAGGCGCTGAACAGCGAGCCGAGGAACTCCTGCGCCTTGAGGTCGCCATGCTCTTCGGCAAACGCCGTCGAGCCGACAAGGTCGATGAACAGGAACACCCGCTCTTCCTGCACCGGGTTGCGATAGCGGCCGGTCAACAGGCTGAGGAAGACGTCGCGACCGAGCAATTCCCGGACGCGTCCGACGAAGATGACGATGGCGGTCACCGCCACGGCGTAGAGATAGACTTCGATCTGCAGCAACGTGACGTCGGCCCAGGCGCCCGTCATCAGCCCCAAGGATTTCATCAAGCTGCCCGCGATCGCAAAGCCGGTGGCGATCAGGGCGAAATCGGCGATGAGCGCGGAGGCGATGAAGGCCGGCGTGGGCAGACGATGCATCCACTGGTTCAGGCGCGGGAGAATCATGCGGCGCTCGAAGGCCAGCAGCGGCATGCCGGTGAACAGCGCGTAGATTGCGCCGATATACATTGGCGATTCCGGGAAAAACATCCTGCCGTAGGCAACGCCGCTTCCGATGAGGAAGAGCGCCGTCAGGATCCAGTTACGCAGTGAAGGGAATGTTCCCATTCGGTCGGCCCACTAAGAGATGACGCATACTGCCAAAAGCGGAGCGTTTCGGCAAAGACTATGCGTCATCAAACATATGATGACGCCAAGCGTTCAGTCCAAGAGATTTACGGCGTATTCGTGGTTGCGGCCGGCATCTCTATTTCCGAACCCAACATAGTCAACGAGCGGCCGGAAAGGGGCGTTCGGCGACTACAGGGCGACTGTCTCGACCCGTTTACCGACAAAGCGCAAAGCGACCTGGCCTTGAATGAGCTGCAGGGCCGTCTCGCCGAAGAGATCGCGTCGCCAGCCGGTGAGGGCGGCGACGTCGGCCTTCTCGCCTTCGGCCGCGATCTTGTCCAGATCTTCGCTATTGGCGATGACCTTCGGCGCGACGCCATGCTTTTCGGCGGTGAGCTTCAGTAGAACCTTCAGCAGTTCGGCGGCGGCGGCAGTGCCCTCCGGAGCCTGTTGGTGACGCGGCGCATGCGGCATGTCGGCTTTGGGTAACTCCAGGGCCTGATTGATCGCTTCCAGAACGGCAGCACCCGAGGCCGAGCGCTCCCAGCCCTTGGGGATGGTGCGCAGACGGGCGAGCGCTTCGGTATCCTTCGGCTGCTGCTGGGCGATTTCGTAGATGGCGTCGTCCTTCAGCACGCGGGCGCGCGGCACGTTGCGGGCGCGTGCCTCGCGTTCGCGCCAGGCGGCGACATATTTCAGCACGGCCAGTTCCTGCGGCTTGCGCAGCCGCATCTTCAGCCGCTGCCAGGCATCATCGGGATGCAGGTCGTAGGTTTCGCGCGCTTCGAGGATCGCCATTTCCTCGAGCAGCCAGGAGGCTCGGCCTTCGCGCTCGAGCTGCTCCTTCAGCGAAAGATAGACATCGCGCAGATGGGTGACGTCGGCGAGCGCATAGTCGAGTTGCTTTTCCGACAGCGGACGACGGCTCCAGTCGGTGAAGCGCGAGGACTTGTCGATCTGGATATTCTTGATGCGGTTGACCAGCTGGTCGTAGGAGACCGAATCGCCGAAACCGCAGACCATGGCCGCCACTTGCGTGTCGAAGATCGGATGCGGAATGAGATTGCCGCGATTGAAGATGATTTCGATGTCCTGGCGGGCAGCGTGGAACACCTTCATGACGGCGGAATTTGCCATCAGCTCGAAGAAGGGTTTCAGGTCGAGTCCCTTCGCCAGCGGATCGACGATCACTTCGGTCGTCGGGCTCGACATCTGAATCAGGCAGAGTTCCGGCCAGAAGGTCGTCTCGCGCAGGAATTCGGTGTCGATGGTAATGAATTCTGACTTGGCCAGCTCTTGGCAGGCCGCCTCTAACTGGGCGGTAGTTTCGATCATATCAACACATTCATCGGTAAAATAGTTTGTTAATCTTCCTTCTCCTTTCGGCCGGATAAGTCAATACGTCGAGAGACGAAGTATCTCACAGCATTCCGCTTTTAGGAAAAATCAACGAAAAGGCCACAGCTCTAGGCCACGCGCATATAACTGGTCATGCCCGTCTTCTGATGCTCGATGATATGACAATGAAGCAGCCAGTCGCCCGGATTGTCGGCGACGAAGCCGAGTTGCACCTTTTCGTCCGGCTGGATCAGGTAGGTGTCGGATACGAAGGGCTGCACCTGTCGTGTCGAGGAGGAGAGCACGGTGAAGCTCATCCCGTGCAGATGGATCGGATGGGCATGCGGCGTCACGTTTTCCATGTCGAGGACATAGCTCTTGCCAAGCTTCAGTTCGGCGAGAGGCGCGGTCGGATCGGGCGTATCGCCCGGCCATGGCACCTTGTTGATTGCCCAGAAACTGTAACCGAGCGAACCGCAAATGCTGTCGGTGGCGGTATCTTCAGCCGTGGCGCTGAGGATGAGTGGGATGTGCTGCGCGGCACCGATATCAGCCTTTGCGACGGGATTATCCTCCAGAGGCGCCAGATCGCGAACGTCGCGCTTCAGTGAGCTGCCGACCGAACGCAGCGTCGCCAATACCTTCGGATCGGTGCCCCTGATATCCTCCAGCTTGACGATCGCACCTTCCTCGTCCGGCATCCGCACGGCCAGTTCCAGCCGCTGGCCGGGGCCAAGCTGCAATAGATCCAGAGGAAAACGCTGAGGCACCGGATTGCCGTCAATGGCGATTACCGTCGCCTGAGCCCCGTCCATCCGCAAGGAATAGATGCGCGTGACGTCGGTGATGGCGAGGCGCAGGCGCACCAGTCCGCCGGAGGGCGCATCATATTGCGGTTGCTGCTGCCAGTTGGCGGTTCGCACCGTCCCATAGGTGCCGGATTTGGCGGCATCGCGGGGGCGGAATTGGGCAATAAACTGCCCGTCGCCGCCGAGTCGCCAGTCGCGCAGGTTCAACACGACCTCTGAGTCGAACACGGGATCTCTGGGATTTTCCACGACGATGACGCCGGTCATGCCGTGGCCCATCTGGATCAGCGTGTTGCAATGCGGATGATACCAGAAGGTGCCGGCATCCGGGGGCGTGAAGGCATAGTCGAAGTGGTCGCCGGTATAGACATAGGGCTGCGTCAGGAATGGCACGCCATCCATCTTGTTGGGCAGCCGGATGCCATGCCAGTGGATCGTCGTGGGGTCGTCAATGCCGTTGATAAGCCGCGCGGCGAAGGGCTCTCCCTTCCTCATGCGCACGACCGGTGGCTGGCCCGCGTCGCCATAGGTCAGCACATCCCTGGTCACGCCGCTATCCGCCAAGCTGGCCTGGGTCTTCACGGTCTTCAATACCTGCGGTTCCGCCGCCATCGCCTTGCCGCTGAACTTGCCGGCGATGCCAAGCCCCACACCATAGGCACCGGCCACGGCAGAGGCTTTCAGAAGATTGCGGCGGGTCAGGATCGGCATTCGGGGCTCCGGGGATGCGGGACTATGCTTGTCTGTTTAAAGTTGAGCGTAGTCTTCAGCAATAGCACTGAGGTAGCCAAACCGTCGCATCGGCTACTGGCGGTGGCGGTGCGTGATGCTCGCGGCGATGGAAATCTATCTGGTTTTTTGCTTTCTGGCGGAGAGATAATGACTGAAGCGAGAGAACTCTTGCATCGCGACGTTCCTGATCGACATCGACAATTTGCCAGAGCAATGCGCAGTGATGCCACCAAGGCTGAGAATATGCTTTGGCAAGCTCTCCGGCGCAGTCAGCTCGAAGGGTTCAAGTTCAAACGACAGGTTCCTGTCGATGGTTACATTTTGGATTTCGTATGTTTTGAAGCGCGGCTGATCATCGAGGTTGACGGCGCACAACACGCGGAAAGCGCAATAGATAGGAAGCGAGACGCGTATTTCTCAAATCAGGGTTTTCGCGTGCTGCGAGTCTGGAACCATGAGGTCATCGAAAATCTTGAAGGGATCTGTTTGACAATCCTGGCAGAGTTGAAAAGCATCGGAGAATGAACAGAAGAGTGAGGCAGGCTCGGAACCTATCTCGCCCTTGGCGGGCGAGAAAGCAATTTCACTGGTTTAGGAATTGCGCTACTGTACGCTCAACACGTTCAAGGCTTGGCGCAATTTCTAAGCCATTGAAATTGCAAGAGCGGGGGTCACGTTCTTGCCTCGGTAAACTGCAAACTTATTGCGTCCCTGCCTACCCCCTCTCTTGCAATTTCTAACACTTAGCCTCGCGGCTAAATGTAAGAAATTGCTTTCTCGCCCGCCAGGGGCGAGATAGACCAGTGCTTCGAGCCTTGACAAATCAGGCGCACCATGCGCTTTTCCGCCCGATTTTCTCGTCGGCAGGCGAGGGGTTTTTGTCCGCATTCGCCGCCGACCGCCAAGTCCAGGATATACATTATGCATCGTTATCGCAGCCACACATGCGCCGCCCTGCGCAAGTCCGACGTCGGTTCGACCGTCCGCATTTCCGGCTGGGTTCATCGCGTCCGAGATCATGGCGGCGTGCTCTTCATCGACCTGCGCGATCACTATGGCATCACCCAGGTCGTCGCCGATCCGGACTCGCCCGCTTTCAAGCTGGCCGAGACCGTGCGCGGCGAATGGGTCATCCGCATCGACGGCCTGGTGAAGGCCCGCACGGAAGACACAGTCAACAAGACCATGCCGACCGGCGAGATCGAGCTTTATGCGCAGGAGATCGAAGTCCTCTCCGCCGCCAAGGAGCTGCCGCTGCCGATCTTCGGCGAGCCGGACTATCCGGAAGAGGTACGCCTGAAGTACCGCTTCCTCGATCTGCGCCGCGACACGCTGCACAAGAACATCGTAAAGCGCACGCAGGTCATTTCCTCGATGCGCCGCCACATGGGCGAAGTGGGCTTCACCGAATATACGACGCCGATTCTGACAGCCTCATCGCCGGAAGGCGCGCGCGACTTTCTCGTGCCGAGCCGTATTCATCCCGGCACCTTCTATGCGCTGCCGCAGGCGCCGCAGCAGTACAAGCAGCTGTTGATGGTTGCCGGTTTCGACCGCTACTTCCAGATCGCGCCGTGCTTCCGCGATGAAGACCCGCGTGCCGACCGTCTGCCGGGCGAATTCTACCAGCTCGACCTCGAGATGAGCTTCGTGACCCAGGAAGATATCTGGAACACGATGGCACCGCTGATGACCAGCATCTTCGAGGAGTTTGCCGAGGGCAAGCCCGTCACCAAGGAATGGCCGCGCATTCCCTATGACGTCGCGATCCGCAAGTATGGCTCGGACAAGCCGGACCTGCGCAACCCGATCGTCATGGAAGCCGTCACCGACCATTTCGCCGGCTCCGGCTTCAAGGTCTTCGCGAACATGATCGCGTCCAACCCGAAGGTCGAAGTCTGGGCGATCCCGGCCAAGACCGGCGGTTCGCGCGCATTCTGCGATCGCATGAACGCCTGGGCGCAGAGCCAGGGCCAGCCGGGTCTCGGCTACATCTTCTGGCGCAAGGAAGGCGAAAAGCTTGAGGGCGCCGGCCCGCTTGCCAAGAATATCGGCGAGGAGCGTACCGACGCGATCCGTACCCAGCTCGGTCTTGGCGATGGCGATGCCTGCTTCTTCGTGGCCGGCGATCCGGCCAAGTTCTACAAGTTTGCCGGTGAAGCGCGTAACCGCGCCGGCGACGAGCTGAACCTGATCGATCGCGACCGTTTCGAGCTTTGCTGGATCGTCGACTTCCCGTTCTTCGAATGGAGCGAGGAAGAGAAGAAGGTCGACTTCGCTCACAACCCGTTCTCGATGCCGCAGGGTGGCCTTGAGGCGCTGCAGAACCAGGATCCGCTGACGATCAAGGCGTACCAGTATGACGCCGTCTGCAACGGCTTCGAAATCGCCTCGGGCTCGATCCGTAATCAGTCGCCGGAAACCATGGTCGCCGCCTTCGAGAAGGTCGGTCTGAGCCAGGCGGATGTCGAGGAGCGCTTCGGCGGCCTCTACCGTGCCTTCCAGTACGGCGCGCCTCCGCATGGCGGCGCTGCCTTTGGTATCGATCGCATCATCATGCTGCTGGTCGGCGCCAAGAACCTGCGCGAGATCTCGCTGTTCCCGATGAACCAGCAGGCTCAGGACCTCTTGATGGGCGCTCCTTCGGTGGCGACGCCAACGCAGCTGCGCGAACTGGCGATCCGCCCGATTCCGCCGGCCAAGAAGGACTGAGGCTCTCGCGAGCTTTGAACATAAAAAACCCGGCGATCGAAATCGCCGGGTTTTTTATTGGTCTCGGAAGAGCCTTAGAGCCCTGCGTAGACCGCATTATCGAGGTCGACGGTGAATTGTCCCCACATGCCTTCGAGTGCAGTGTTGGTGAGTGCCACCACGGTCAGGCCTTTCTGCGGATCGACGAACCAGTGATGGCCATAGACGCCGCCCCACTTCACAGTTCCGACGGAGAACGGAATACTTGCAGCGGTAGGGTCAGTGACGACGGACCAGCCGTAACCAAAGCCGACGCCCGGCATTAGCGGCTGCATATGCCCACCCGCCTGATCCGCCATCATGGTTTTGACCGTCTCGCCGGACAAGAACGACGCGCCGCCCTTGCGAACGGTTTCGAGAATGGCGAGCACATCGTCCGCCGTTCCGGCCATGCCGGCGCCGCCGGAGTGGTAGGAGGCCGGATCGAATATTCGGTCCGGCACAAATCGAATGAAGCCATCGAGTATGGGCGCCACGGCCTCGTCTCCCATCCGCTGTGGTTCCGGCGAACCGTTCATATAGGGAGCGGCGAGGCGGCTCCGGTCGCGCACGGAAAAGGCGGTATCGACAAGACCAAGCGGCCCTGTCACCAACTCCGCTATGACATTGTCGAGACTTTTGCCGGTTTCCTTTTCCAGGATGCCGCCAAGCACATCCATCGCCAGCGAGTATTGCCAGCCTTCTCCGGGGGCAAAGCGCAAGGGTGCGCTTGCGAGACGCCTCAGATTTTCGGCAAGCGAGAGGCCCGGTTCACCGAGCCCATCGGACACGCCGGCGCGGTGATAGGGGCCGCCTTCCTCCTCGGCGAATGTGTAGCCCAGTCCGGACGTATGCGTCAGCAGGTGTCGGATACGAATGATCGCCTCGCTCCCATCTGGCAGGCGTGGCCGGAAATCCGGCAGCCATTTGGTGATCGGATCATCCAGGCCGATCCGGCCCTGTTCGACAAGCCGCATGGTGGCGATGGCGACGATCGGCTTGGTGACGGAGGCGAGGCGGAAGATCGCGTCCTCCCGCATGGCCACCTTATTCTCGCGATCCGCCAGGCCGGCGGCGCGGCGATAGATCTGTTCGCCATTTCTGGAGATCAGAACTACCGCTCCGACCAGTCGTTTATCCGCCAAGGCGGCAGCGATCGCAGCATCAATGCCTGCTGTAAGAGCGTTTTCAAGGGGAAGACTCATGGGGAGAAACCTTCTATAATCACAATGACCGTTCCTGAATAAACCAGATCGCGGGATATTTCTAGAGTGACCACTGTGAAAAATAGCGAAGAAACTGAAAAATCCACTCATCGCAAGCGTGGCCGTCCGCCGGCCTTCGATCGCGAGACGGTTCTAGCGGCAGCGCGCGATACGTTCTGGAAGCATGGCTATGACGGCTCGTCCATCGCGGATCTGACCGCCGCCATGGGGATCACGCCGCAGAGCCTTTATGCAGCCTTCAGTTCGAAAGCCGATCTTTACCGCGAAGCGCTGGAGCAATATCGGCGCATGCCGCGACCCGAGCCAGGCAATCCTTTGCAGGAAGCGGTGGACAGCGTCACCGCTTTCGATCGCTTTCTCCGGAATGCAGCCGGAATATTCACCGCGCCGGAACATCCCAAGGGCTGCATGATATCGACGGCCGTGCTGAACTGTGCGGAAGAGAATGAGCCGATCGCCCATCATGTCGCGTCGATGCGCCTGCAGACGCTGGAGATATTCAAGGCACGGATCGAGCGTGGTATCGCGGAAGGCGACATGCGGCCTGATGCGAATGCGCGGTCCCTGGCCCGCTTTCTCGGGGCGATCGTGCAGGGCATGTCCGTTCAGGCCCGAGATGGCGCGACCAGGGAGGAATTACTAGAGATCATCGCTCATGCCCGAAGCGAGTTGATGCGGCACCGGCTTGAGCCGGTTGCGGTGAAATGAACCCATGAAAAAACCCGGCAATCGAAATCGCCGGGTTCTTTATTGTCAGGATCGAAGGTCCGATCAATCGTTGGCCGAAACCTTGAGGCCGATGACGTTCGGGATCGACTGCGGAGCACCCATGGCGGCGCCGATGATCATCGGCAGCGGCACCGGCTTGTCCGGGGATGCATTGATGGTCAGGCTCTTCGGATTGTCGAGATAGGTGCTGACGGCGGTGGAGACGGCGTTCTGCAGTTCCGGAACATTGAGCTGCGCCATCATCATCGGCGTCATCGCCTTCAGCGTGTCGGCCAGCTGCTTGCCGGTAACGCCCTGCTGCTTGCCGGCGAATTCCAGCGCGCGCGCGGTGATCGAAGAGTCGTCGAAGCGGATCTGGGCGCTGTTGAAGGTCAACTGCTGCAGAAGGCCGAGCATAGCGAGGCCGGCGGATTGCTGCGCGTCCTGCTGGTTCGGGTTGGAACGGACGGTCTTGAGCGCTTCCTGCAGCGACTTGGCGAAGGCAGGCGTGTAGCCGGAAAGGCTGAGCGCAATGTTCAGCTTGCCGATATCCTTGAAGTCGAAGGAGTATTCGGTGATGTCGATCTTGCCGGGAGCAAGCTCCCAGCCGCCCTTCATGGCGATGGTGCCGTTCAACTGCTTCAGGTTCAGCTGCTCGATGGCCAGCTTGCTCTGCGGGTCATCGACCTTGCTCAGGTCGGCCGTGATGCCATTGACCTTGACATCGAAATCGAGGCCGGAATTGTCGGCGCGCTTGGTCATCGTGGCGTCGGCGTTGGAGATCGCGAAGACCTGTGTGCCGTCCTTGGTGGCGGAGATCGCACCTGCATGCGCGCTCTTGTAGAAGAGCAGGGAGTCGAGGTCGCCCTTTGTCGTGTCGGCCGGGATTTCGACACCGTTCAGCGTGAGGTCGGCGGCGGTGATGGCCACGCCATCCTTGTTCAAGTCCACGTTGGGAAAGGCCACCTGATCGATCGTGTAGCCACCGCCTGCTTCTGCGACGCCGGAGAAGGTGATGTCGCCTAGCTTCGCGCCGTCGGGCGTGCCGGCTGCCTTGAAGCTTGCGCCTTTCAACGTCACCGTCGTGCCGCTGACATCGACACTCTCAGCAGCGATCGAACCGCCTTGCTGGGAATAGGCGTCATTGATCTTTTTCAGCAGGTCGTTACCGTCGAGCGCAAAGGCGGAGCTGGCGAAAGACAGGATGACGGCGCTGGACAGCATCAGCCGTGTTGTCCGATAGAAAGTCATGGTAGCGTTTCCTCATTGAGCTGTTGTCGGCGGGCGTACAGATTCTGCGTGTACCGCGGCGATATATATTCACCTTTGGCTGAAATTCCAATGACAATGGCGCCGGCAAACAGCCGCGCGGGAGTTGTATCCAACTTTACGCCAGATTGTGCTTGAACTGAGGCGTCATCCACAAGTGCTTTCCACTGATTTCTTGCCGGGAATCGGCATCTCCGCTAGTCAAGGGCCATGGGAAAAAATCTTCTACCGCCTAGTGGCGGCGACGACGACAGCATCGTTCCGGTTGACCTGAAGGCCGCGCTCGAAGAGCGCTATCTGGCCTATGCTTTGTCGACGATCATGCACCGCGCACTTCCGGATGTTCGCGACGGCCTGAAGCCGGTTCATCGCCGCATTGTTTACGCAATGAGCGAGATGGGCCTGCGTCCTAACTCGGCCTTCCGCAAATGCGCCAAGATCGTCGGCGAAGTGATGGGTAACTATCACCCGCACGGCGACCAGTCGATCTACGATGCGCTGGCCCGCCTGGCGCAGGATTTCTCGCAGCGTTACACGCTGGTCAACGGCCAGGGCAATTTCGGCAATATCGACGGCGATAGCCCGGCCGCGATGCGCTACACCGAATCCAAGATGACGGCAGTCTCCGAGCTGCTGCTCGAAGGCATCGATCAGGATGTCGTGGACTTCCGCGATACCTACGACGAGTCGAATTCCGAACCGGTCGTTCTGCCGGGCGCCTTCCCGAACCTGCTCGCCAACGGCTCCTCCGGCATCGCTGTGGGCATGGCGACCTCCATCCCGTCGCATAACGCCCACGAACTCTGCGATGCCGCACTGCATCTGATCAAGGATCGCGAGGCCACCGTTGAGACGCTGGTGCAGCTCTATATTCCCGGTCCGGACTTCCCGACCGGCGGCATCATCATCGACGATCGCCAGAGCATCATCGAGGCCTACAAGACAGGCCGCGGAGGATTTCGCGTCCGCGCCAAATGGGAAATCGAGGATCTCGGTCGTGGTGGCTACCAGATCGTCGTCACGGAAATTCCGTTCCAGGTGCAGAAGTCGCGGCTGATCGAGAAGATCGCCGAGCTGCTTCTGGCGCGCAGGCTGCCGCTGCTCGAGGACATTCGCGATGAATCCGCCGAGGACATCCGCGTCGTCCTGATCCCGAAGAGTCGCACCGTCGATGCGACGATCCTGATGGAGTCGATGTTCAAGCTGTCGGAGCTGGAAAGCCGCTTCCCGCTCAACATGAACGTCCTCTCCATGGGCCGCATCCCGAAGGTCATGGCGCTGAACGAGGTGCTGAAGGAGTGGCTCGACCATCGCCGTGAAGTCCTGCAGCGCCGTTCGCGCTTCCGGCTCGCGGCCATCGAGAAACGGCTGGAAATTCTCGGCGGCTTCCTGATCGCCTACCTCAACATCGACGAGGTCATCGCCATCATCCGCGAGGAGGATGAGCCGAAGCCTGTGATGATGGAGCGGTTCGGGCTCACGGACAATCAGGTCGAAGCGATCCTCAACATGCGGCTGCGTTCTTTGCGCAGGCTCGAGGAATTCGAAATCCGCAAGGAATTCGATGGCCTCAGCAAGGAAAAGGCCGAGATCGAGGTATTGCTCGCCTCCGACGAAAAGCAGTGGCAGACGGTCGCCTGGGAAATCGGCGAGGTGAAGAAGAAGTTTGCCAAGGCGACCGAGATCGGCCGCCGCCGCACGCAATTCGCCGAAGCGCCAGAGGCCGATGACGCGGCGCTCCAGCAGGCGATGATCGAGAAGGAACCGATCACTGTCGTCGTTTCGGAAAAAGGCTGGATTCGTGCCCTGAAGGGCCACATCTCCGAGACCTCGACGCTCACCTTCAAGGAGGGCGACGCGCTGAAGGTGGCCTTCCCGGCGCAGACGACCGACAAGATCCTGATCATCACCACCGGCGGCAAGGCCTATACGCTCGGCGGCGACAAGCTGCCCGGCGGGCGCGGTCACGGCGAGCCCCTGCGCATCATGGTCGACATGGAGAACGACCAGGATGTGTTGACCGCCTTCGTCCACGATCCGCAGCGCAAGCAACTCGTGGCTTCCACTGCCGGCAACGGCTTTATCGTGCTGGAAACGGAATTGGTCGCCAATACCCGCAAGGGCAAGCAGATCATGAACCTGACGACGCCGGACGAGACGAAACTACTCGTGCCCGTGTCTGGCGATCATGTTGCCGTCGTCGGCGAGAACCGCAAGCTGGTGGTTTTCCCGTTGACGCAGATTCCGGAAATGTCGCGCGGCAAGGGCGTCCGTTTGCAGCGCTACAAGGACGGCGGTGTCTCGGATATCAAGTGCTTCGCTATCGCTGACGGACTGACCTGGGAAGACAGCGCCGGCCGCACGTTCACCAAGACGAAGGACGAGCTGGCCGAATGGCTGGGCGATCGTTCTGCCGCAGGCCGCGCCGTGCCGAAGGGCTTCCCCAGAACCGGCAGGTTTTCGGGGTGAGGAATGGTCGGCGTAGTTGATGAAACGCCCCGTTGGGGCGTTTCAAGCGACGAATGCCCTGAGCCCAAGCTAAGCGGGCCGGGTGTGTGCGGCAGGGGTAATCGTTAGTCGCTTAGCGGAACGGAGAAATCTCTGAGAAAGTGGGTCGCGCCTGCCTCATCGATTTCTCCAGCTGCGACGCCCAATACGAAGGCGATAATCATTCCATCGTCCGTGTCGATCAGATAGCCGTTGATGTAGAGAAACGTAAAGGCCGCCAGATAGCCCGTTCTTTTATCTTCATCTGAAAAAGGATGGTTCCGAACGAGGCCATACAGATAGGCCGCCGCAAGAGCGAATAGATCATTTTCGCCATATGCAGCTTTGTTTAGTGGACGTGCGATAGCAGCTTCCAGCGCGTTTTCATCTTTGAGGCCCGCTAATCCGCCATGCTCCGCAAGCTGTTCGTGATGCATGATCTCGATGGCTTCGCGCGTCAGCCACTTGTATCCGCTCATTTTGCGAGCTCGCGCAGCGCGGCGCGATATTTTTGCATCCCGAGCCTTGCCGCCCGCAATTGTTCAGCAAGGTCAGCGCGCTCTGGAACCAGCTCGATGGTGCCATTCACTTCACGTATTTCCAGAGCATCACCGCTTTTCAAGCCGAGTCTTTGAAGAACTTCCTTCGGAATGATCACGCCTTCGGAATTGCCGATCTTGCGGATGACGATGTTCATGCCCGATACTCCTAGTGTAATAACAAAGTTATAACACTAGGAAACCGCCGGCGCAACGCCTCACCCCGCCGCCACCGCTCTTGCCTTCACCCGCGCCTGCCACAGCGAATGCGCCGCTAGCGCCACGACCAACACCAGTCCGCCCGCCAGCGTCATGTTGCTTGGCGCTTCGGCGAAGATCAGCCAGACCCAGATCGGCGCGAGGATCGTTTCCAGCAGATAGAACATCGCCACTTCCGGCGCCGAGAGGAAGCGTGTACCGGTCGCGAGGCACCAGAAGGCCAGCGGCATCAGAATCCCGCCATCGAGCAGGATCCAGCCGGGATGATCGATGCTGAGGCCTGAGGGAATGATGTGATAGAGGCCGACCGCGGCTGGGATAACGGCGGAGAGCAGCGAGGCAAAGCCCATGTCCCGACGGGAGGCGCGGCCGATGGTAATGGCGCAGGCGATGGCGAAAGACGCGAAAATCGCGAGTGCGTCGCCGAGGACATGGCCGCTCTCCATGCCATCCCGCACGATCAGCCCGACGCCGAAGATCATGGCGATCATGGTGACAATCGTGGAAAGGGCGGGGCGCTCCTTGAGGAAGATCCAGGAGAGGAGCGCGGCGAACATCGGGTTGAGGGCGATGATGAAGACGACATTGGCCGCCGTGGTGTAATAGACGGCAAGCACAAAGGCGATCGTCGTCAGGCCGTAGAGCAGGGCGACGGGAAGTCCGGCCCAGCCCGGCAGGACGCTACGCAGGGAGCCGGTGAGGCGGCGGATGACGACAAGCGCGAGAAGCGACACGATGACGGTCGCAACACTACGCGCCGACAGCACCGACCAGGCGTCGCCGCTCGAAAGTCGGATCAACGGAATATCCACCGACAGCGCGAGGCCCCCGATAGCGCTCAGCAGCAGGCCCTTCCTGTGATCGGAGAGATGGGAGACCATTCAGCGGGGGTGATCTTCGCCGGTATCCGCGGGATCGAAGCGCTCCCAGCCGCGGGCCGTCAGATGCTCCTGCGGCTGGAACCGCGTCTTGTAGTCCATCTTGCGCGAGCCCTTGACCCAATAGCCGAGATAGACGTGCGGCAGGCCGAGCGCCTTGGTCCGCCTGATATGATCGAGGATCATGAAGGTCCCGAGCGAGCGATCCTGTTGATCGGGATTGAAATAGGAATAGACCATCGATAGCCCGTCGCTCATCACGTCGGTGAGGGCTGCTGCCAGCAGCTCGCCTTTCGGCCTTTGCTCCAGTCCCGAGCCTTCCTCGCGCCGGCGATATTCGATGATGCGGGTGTTGACGTGGGTGTCCTCGACCATGATCGCATAGTCGAGTACGGTCATGTCGGACATGCCGCCCTGTTGATGGCGATAATCGAGATAACGGCGGAAGAGGGAATATTGCTCGCTGGACGGCTGGGCCGGAAATTCGGTGGCGATGATGTCGCTGTTTGTCGACTGCACGCGTTTCATCGAGCGGGTGGGCTCGAATTCCTGGGCGAGAATGCGGACGGAGATGCAGGCGCGGCAGGCTTCGCAGGCAGGACGGTAGGCGATGTTCTGCGAACGGCGGAAGCCGCCCTGGGTCAGAATATCGTTCATCTCCGCCGCGCGTGGGCCGACGAGATGGGTGAAGACCTTGCGCTCCATCTCACGCGGCAGGTACGGGCAGGCTGCCGGTGCCGTCAGATAAAACTGCGGAGATGGCGTCGACTGCGTATTCATCTGCCGCTGGTTGACCTTTCATCCGGCATTCGACATCGCACAAGCATGGCCCAAGTTTGGAAAACGTCAACCATGTCCTTCATGTGAGGTCACAGTTTCCTGCCCTGTTTTGATGCAAAATGCCCTTCGATGCACAATAAACGGCCCGGGTAACCGGGCCGCAAGGAGATTTGAGTGTGAATATCGTCTTGATTTACGCCGTTTTGACGATGACCGTGCCGAGCAGCAGGTCATGAATCAGGCGGCTGCGTTCGATGAAAAGACCCGCCAGCAGGATAAGCGGCGTCAGGATGGAATTCAGAATCCAGAACAGGGCCAGATGCACGATGGCGGTCAGGAAATCCATCCGACGGCCGTCGACGCGCACCATGGCGATCCCCACGGCACGCATGCCGAGCGAGGCGTGGTGCTGACCGCCGAGCGTCCAGCCGAAATAGAGGCCGGCCACGATGATGAAGAGAGCAGGGTAGAGGAAGAAACCGAGCCCAAGCGTCAGGACCGAGACGAAAAACAGAACGATGGCCGCCGGAATGCAGAGCAGGGCGACGATGACGTAGTCGATGATGAACGCGAAGATGCGCCGGCTCAGCACGCCACTATAGGCGCGCCAGTCGTCCGGTGCTGCATAAAGCGGGCTGGGATTAGAGCTCATTGTCTTCTTCCTTAGAGAAACATTCGCGGAACATATGGTGTGAGCTTCGGCAAATGCAATAAGCCTGTGGTTAGCAGTTACCTCTTTGCCAGAAGCTTCGCCACGTCCATGGCGAAATAGGTGAGGATGCCGTCGCAGCCGGCGCGCTTGAAGGCGAGCAGCGTTTCCAGCATCACCCGCTCGCCGTCGATCCAGCCATTGGCCGCCGCCGCCTTGATCATCGAATACTCGCCGGAGACCTGGTAGGCGAAGGTCGGTAGGCCGAAAGCTTCCTTCAGGCGCCAGCAGATGTCGATATAGGGCAGGCCAGGCTTGACCATCAGCATGTCGGCGCCTTCCTCGACGTCGAGAGCGGCGTCGCGCACCGCCTCGGTGCCATTGGCCGGGTCTATATAATAGGCCTTCTTGTCGCCCTTCAGCAGGCCGCCGGTCGAGATCGCCTCGCGATAGGGACCGTAGAAGGCCGAACTGAATTTGGTGGCGTAGCTCATGATGCCGACGCCCTGGTGGCCGGCGGCATCGAGTGCATGGCGGATGGCGCCGATGCGCCCGTCCATCATTTCCGACGGCGCGATGATATCGGCGCCGGCATCCGCCTGGTAGACAGCGGCGCGCATCACCTGTTCGACCGTTTCGTCATTGACGATGTCGTTGCCGCGCAGAATGCCGTCATGGCCGTGGCTGGTGAAGGGGTCGAGTGCGACGTCGGTGATGACGCCGATATTCGGCACCGCCTTCTTGATGGCGGCGGTGGCGAGATTGATGAGGTTGTTCTTTTCCAGGCTATTCGAGCCGGTTTCGTCGCGCAGGTGCATTTCGATATTCGGAAAGGTGGCAAGTGCTGGGATGCCGAGATCGGCGGCTTCCTTTGCCGCTTCCACGGCCTTGTCGACGGTCATGCGATTGACGCCGGGCATGGCCGGGATCGGCTCGACGATGCCGCTACCGGGGATGACGAAGATTGGCCAGATCAGGTCGTCGACGGTCAGGCGGTTTTCCTGCACCAGGCGACGCGTCCAGTCGGCCTTGCGATTGCGCCGCATCCGCCGATGCCCGGTTATCTCGTCAACAAGATGCGTCTTGTCCTGCATGGTGCCGCCGTCCTCTTTGGTCTATCTATGGCCTTAATGTATAGGCAGCGTACCTATCACGCTGTCCCCAGGATTAAAAACCGGGCGAAAGGCCGCAGCCATTATAGCTCTGGCAAGCCCGTAACCTCCTACGTATTGTTCGCGCATGGAACCTGATTCTTCCGCCATACCCAAGAACACGCTGACGGACATTCTGTTCGTCGTGTTCCTGCGGCTGATCGCCATTGCCTGTTTCTGGCTGGGCCTGCAATATTGGTCGATGCTGGTCGGCTATTCGCTGGCGGGCCAGGCCCGGTTCGATCTGCTCAACCTGCCCTGGAAGGTGGCAAGCGCCGGTCTTGCCGTCGTCTTCCCCGTTGCGGCTCTCGGCCTGTGGCTGACAGTCTCCTGGGGGCCGGTCATCTGGGTGCTTGCCGCAGGCGGCCAGGCGCTGATGTACGGCCTCTGGCCGCAGATCTTCGGCTCCAATTTATTGATCGTGATCCTGCATGCCTGCGTGGCCGTTCTCTACTGTGCTTTTCGCATTTTGCTATGGCTGGAAAAGCGCCGGCGCCAGCAGCAGGTAATGGTTGATTTACCCTGAGACACTAAGGCCTCGTGGTAAGGTGCTGTTAAGCTTGCAGTTTAAGTAGAATTTTATGTGTATTCGATAGGGTCTCACTCAAGGCGGGAAGAAAACGACACCGCCAAACAAACAGTGAGGCCAAGTCATGATGAACACGAAAATCAAGCCGCAGGCAGTCGCAACCGCTCGGGACCAGCAGGTCGAGGATATCCGTGGTCTGTACATGGAATCCCTCCACCTGGTGGAGCGTCTTCACCGCCGTCTCCTCGATGTGATCAAGGATGAGTTCGACCGCCAGGGTCGCGACGACGTCAACGCCGTCCAGGCACTGCTCCTCTTCAACATCGGCAATTCCGAGCTCACCGCCGGCGAACTGCGCTCGCGCGGCTTCTACCTCGGCTCCAACGTTTCCTACAACGTCAAGAAGCTGGTCGACCTCGGCTTCATCAATCACCAGCGTTCGCGCATCGACCGTCGCTCGGTCCGCATCAGCCTGACGGATAGCGGTCAGGATATCGCCGAAACCGTCGCCAAGCTCTACGACCGCCACATCGGCTCGATCGACAAGGTCGGCGGCATCGGCACGGACGAGTTCACCCAGATGAACAAGCTCCTGCAGCGCCTCGACCGCTTCTGGAACGATAGTATCGCTTATCGCATGTAAGCAATGTCAGCGGATTGACCGCGAGACTCTCCAGTCAAAACAAGCCGGATGCGTTCCCTGCGCGTCCGGCTGTGTTTGTTCAAGGGGAGGGATATCTGCCCCATTCTGTGGGCTTTTTGCCACTTCTCGTTACAGGTCCAACGTTTTCGTAGTCCTTTGCAACAAGGCTACGTCGAAATTCTCAAGCATCGCCGCGCTATGTATGCCGAGGGTCTACATTATGAGTGAAGGCATTTCGGGAGGCTCAAATTGAGCTTCCTTGTCTCCGCGAACGTTGTCGTGAGCAATTTGCATGATGTCTGCCCATAAATGGGAACACTAAGCTATGTACGATGCTGGAATCTCATCCCGGGTCTGTGGAGGCATTGCCTTTTCCGGCGGCTTGAATTTCTCTAAGGCTGGCCTCTCTCGCAAACATAACGAATTGCTTGCCGTAGTCGGTCAGGAAGTAAAGCTCGTCGGTTCGGGGTTTTTCAAAGCTATACGTTTGTTGGATGCGTCGTTCAATTAAGTTTGCAAGAACAAATTCATTAAAGATGTCGTGCACTGCATAAGAAAGTTCATTGGAAGGACTCTTGTCATCTACGTGAATGATAGGCGCAAGTTCATATTGGGCCATAAATGTGCCGAGCCCACTTGTAACCTTCGGCAAGATTTCCCAGAAAAAATCCAGAAGGTTCGCTGTATAAGGGATTTCAATGCCTCTAGCGAAGCAAAAGTCCGCGACGGACTTCCGCTTCAGGTCGTTGATAAGCCATAGTGCGCTTGCCGGAATGTGTAATTTCTCGTTGTTTGCCGAAAGCTTCTCGACTTCGCTCTGGAGGTGTCGTCTTTCTTCAGAGAGGCGTGAAAGCTCTTCAAGCACGTCTTTAGAGGGAATACTATCCGCTCGTACCCAGCCGGTACGCGGTTTTTGCCGCGTTAGCTCGTTGAGAGCAAGTGCTACCTTGCCCCCCAAGTCGTCGCTATTTTTCCAGAATTTCACGAGTTTCTTCTGGCAGAGCTTCCTGAGTTGTTCAATTTTCTTCTTCTTCTCAAACTCTACATTTTCAGCGGGCCAAGTCTTGCGGGCGACATTATCAAGCAGAAAAGCTGCTACAGGCACGCCGATTTCCACGGCATACTCGTATTCCATTTGCGTATAGCTTTTTCCTTTCTCTTCGGAGCCATACCGCTCGGCAACAATGACGACGTAGTAATCGCTCTCGTCTATCCGTCGCTTAATATACTCCCATTGCGTGTCGTCGCTGGCTTGAAAGGCTTCCATACCAACAGGAATATGACCAAGGTTTAAGATTGACTCGATTACCGATCGCCGCTCCTCTCGCAGGTCAACAAAAGTCGAGCTGACGAAGACCTGATATTTGACGTCCATGGATGCCTCTCAATGCGCAATAGAGCAGTATTATATCAATACTACATCTTAGAGGTGTGCCCATGGATATTTTCGGCCCATAGGACTTTTCAGTAAGGTAACCTGAGCAAATTCCCCGTGTGTTCGGTTTGTACCCATATGGACTAGGAGCGGCCCCCGTTCTGTGGGCTTTTTGCCACGTCCCGTCGCGAGGTTGCGGGAAGACCGCTGTTTGCGACCTCTACACCATTGACGCCGGATCAACAGGCGCTATTAACCGCGCTGATCTAGTGATATTTTAGCAAGTGCAACATGGCATTTCGTCCGATCCGGCAGGCGCAGGCAAGTTTCATGCCGGGCGACACGAATCGGCCATATTGCTATGACAGCGGAAACAGATGGCAAGCGGTGCTTCAAGTCATGATTTTCATGCCTGAACGCTTTGGGCTCGCAATATTGTGACGGTCCGTGACGAAGTTTTTGTGGTGCTTTAAGACAACGGATTGATACTGAGCTGCACGACTTGGCGCGAGCCGGGGTATTTGCTGCTTCCTCTCTTGGCTGCGGATGAAACTGATCGCAGCGTTGAACGGTAGGGATATGTCGAAGAAAAACGGAATTGAACCTTTCTCGCGCCGCTCCTTCCTGCGGTCTGCGGCAACTTTTGGCGTGGCCGCCTTGGCCGCTCCTGCTCTTGCGCAGCAGGATCAGACGCCGCTCGACGCGCTGATCAACAATCGCGCCCGCGGCAACTGGGATGACCAGTTCGATGCAAAGGCCGCGGCACGCACGGCCGCCGCCGTCCAGTCGAACACGCCGATCCTCGGGCCTGATTCCGTCCCGAACGTCCAGCAGGCGATTGCCCAGTATCAGAATATCGCCGCCAACGGCGGCTGGCCGCAGATTACCCCCGGCGATCAGAAATTGCAGCTCGGCGTCACCGACGGTGCCGTTCAGGCGCTGCGCCAGCATCTGATGGTGACGGGCGACCTGCCGAGGGAAGCCGGCATTTCCTCCGCCTTCGACTCCTATGTCGATGGCGCCGTGAAGCGTTTCCAGGCCCGCCACGGCCTGCCGCCGGATGGTGTCATCGGCGACTTCACGCTGAAGGCGATGAACATTCCCGCCAATGTTCGTCTGCAGCAGCTGAACACCAACCTCGTTCGCCTGCAGACGTTCCCCGCCGATCTGGGCCGCCGTCACGTCATGGTCAACATCCCGGCGACCCGCGTCGAAGCCGTAGAGGATGGCCAGGTGGCGCTGCGTCACGAGGCGATCGTCGGCCGGGAATCGCGCCCGACGCACCTTATCAATTCAAAGATCTACGAGGTCATCCTCAACCCATACTGGACGGCGCCGCGCTCCATCATCATCAAGGACATCATGCCGCTGATGCGGAAGGATCCGACCTACCTGTCGAAGAACAACATCCGCCTTCTCGACGGCAAGGGTCAGGAAGTTGCGCCTGAGACGATCGACTGGAATTCGGACAAGGCGCCGAACCTGATGTTCCGTCAGGATCCGGGCAAGACCAACGCCATGGCGTCCACGAAGATCAACTTCTATAATCCCAACAACGAATATATGCACGACACGCCTGAACAGGGCCTGTTCAACAAGCTGATGCGTTTCGATAGCTCGGGCTGTGTGCGCGTTCAGAATGTCCGCGACCTGGCGACTTGGCTGTTGACCGACACTCCGGGCTGGCCGCGCCAGCACATCGAGCAGGTCATATCTACTCGCGTCAACACGCCAATTAAGCTGGCGACGGAAGTGCCGGTCTATTTCGTCTATATCTCCGCCTGGAGCGCTGCCGACGGCATCGTCCAGTTCCGCGACGATATCTATCAGCTCGACGGCAATGCCCAGCTCGCGCTCGACACGACCCAGGGCATGGAGCAGCCGGTTCAATAATCGGCCTTGCTTTGAGGAAATTTGTGAAAAGCCGCGTCTTTGGATGCGGCTTTTTCGTTTGCGGGAGGTGCTCATCGTAGAATGCCCAGCAAATGTCGCTGATCGTATTGCCCTCGGGCAACCCTGACGCTAATACCGTGTCTCCATTGCCGTCTCAGCCCGCTCAGGAGCTCTCGCCATGACCACTGCTTCCACCGAACCTTTCTTCAATCGCTCGCTCGCCGATACCGATCCGGAAATCTTTGGCGCAATCGGCAAGGAACTGGGTCGCCAGCGGCACGAGATTGAATTGATCGCCTCGGAAAACATCGTTTCCCGCGCCGTGCTGGAAGCGCAGGGCTCGATCATGACGAACAAATATGCCGAGGGCTATCCGGGCAAGCGCTATTATGGCGGCTGCCAATACGTCGATATCGCTGAAGAGCTTGCCATCGAGCGCGCCAAGAAGCTGTTCGGCGTCAACTTCGCCAATGTCCAGCCGAATTCCGGTTCGCAGATGAACCAGGCCGTATTCCTGGCGCTGCTGCAGCCGGGCGACACCTTCATGGGGCTCGACCTCAATTCTGGCGGTCACCTGACGCATGGTTCGCCGGTCAACATGTCCGGCAAGTGGTTCAATGTCGTTTCCTACGGCGTGCGCGAAGGCGATAACCTGCTCGACATGGAAGCGGTTCAGCGCAAGGCCGAGGAAACCAAGCCGAAGCTGATCATCGCCGGCGGCACTGCCTATTCCCGCATCTGGGACTGGAAGCGCTTCCGCGAGATCGCCGATAGCGTCGGCGCTTACCTGATGGTCGATATGGCGCACATCGCCGGACTCGTCGCCGGTGGTCAGCATCCGTCGCCGTTCCCGCATTGCCATGTCGCGACGACCACGACCCACAAGTCGCTGCGCGGCCCGCGCGGCGGCATGATCCTCACCAATGACGAGGGTCTGGCGAAGAAGTTCAACTCGGCCGTTTTCCCGGGTCTCCAGGGCGGCCCGCTGATGCATGTCATTGCCGCCAAGGCCGTGGCCCTTGGTGAAGCGCTGCAGCCGGAATTCCAGGACTATGCCGCACAGGTCGTCAAGAACGCCAAGGCGCTCTCCGAAACGCTGATCTCCGGCGGCGTCGACGTCGTCTCCGGCGGCACCGACAACCACCTGATGCTGGTCGACCTGCGCAAGAAGAACGCCACCGGCAAGCGCGCTGAGGCTGCTCTTGGCCGCGCCTACGTCACCTGCAACAAGAACGGCATTCCCTTCGATCCGGAAAAGCCCTTCGTCACCTCCGGCGTCCGTCTCGGCACCCCGGCCGGCACGACGCGCGGCTTCAAGGAAGCTGAATTCCGCGAGATCGGCAATCTCATCATCGAAGTGCTGGATGGCCTGAAGGTCGCCAATTCCGATGAAGGCAATGCTGCTGTCGAGACCGCCGTGCGCGAGAAGGTGATCAAGCTTACCGATCGCTTCCCGATGTACGGCTATATGGGCTAAGGAGAGCGAATGCGCTGCCCCTATTGCGGTTCGGAAGATACCCAGGTCAAGGATTCGCGGCCGGCGGAGGATAATACCTCCATTCGCCGGCGGCGGATCTGTCCGGATTGCGGCGGCCGTTTCACCACCTTCGAGCGTGTGCAGTTGCGCGAGCTGATGGTCATCAAGAAGACCGGCCGCAAGGTGCTGTTCGATCGCGACAAGCTGGTGCGCTCCTTCGAGATCGCGCTGCGCAAGCGTCCGGTCGACCGGGACCGCATCGAGCGTGCCGTCTCCGGCATCGTCCGCCGCCTGGAAAGCTCCGGCGAGACGGAAATCAGCTCGGAACAGATCGGCCTGCAGGTGCTGGAAGCGCTGAAGAGCCTCGATGACGTCGCCTTCGTGCGCTACGCTTCCGTCTATCGCGATTTCTCGCATGCGGAGGATTTCGAGAACGTGATCACCGAGATCAACGCCAAGATCGCCCGCGATCCACTGGACCCCTGACCATGACGCCCCGGCCGGACGACGAAGGTTTCATGGCCGCGGCGATCCGTCTGTCGCGCTGGCATCTGGGGCTTACCTCCACCAATCCTTCCGTCGGCTGCGTGATCGTCAAGGACGGTGCCGTCATCGGTCGTGGCGTTACTGCGGTCGGAGGTCGGCCGCATGCCGAGACCCAGGCGCTCGCCGACGCCGGCGAGGCGGCGAGGGGGGCCACGGCCTATGTCACCCTCGAACCCTGTTCCCATTACGGCAAGACACCGCCTTGCTCCGAGGCACTGATCGCCTATGGCGTCGCCCGGGTCGTCATCAGCGTCACCGATCCCGATCAGCGTGTTTCCGGACGCGGTATCGCCATGCTGCGTGACGCCGGGATCGAGGTCGATACCGGCATTCTCGAGGAAGAGGGCAGGCGCGAGCTTGCCGGCTATCTCATGCGCCAGACGAGAAACCGGCCCTATGTGACTCTCAAGCTTGCCGTTTCCGCCGATGGGATGATCGGCAGGACGGGCACGGGGCAAGTGCGCATCACCGGTGACATCTCCCGCGCCCAGGTGCAGGTCCTGCGCGCCGAAAACGACGCCATTTTGGTCGGCATCGGCACGGCGATCGCCGACGATCCGGAATTGACCTGCCGCCTGCCGGGCTTGGAAGATCGAACGCCGCTGCGCATCGTCATAGACGATCAGCTTCAGCTTCCGCTCGGTGGCAAGCTCGTCAAGACGGCGCGGCAATATCCGGTCATCGCTGTCGCCGGCCATCCGCCGCCCTTCGATGAAAATACTGACAAGGTCTTCATGGCCCGTCGCGCCGCCTTGGACGCCGCTGGAGTCGAGGTGCTGCAATCCAATTCCGGCGAACCGGGCGAGCTGCTGGAAGCGCTCGGCACACGCGGCATCTCCACCCTCCTGGTCGAAGGCGGAGCAAGGGCGGCGCAGCGCTTCCTCGATGCGGATCTGGTCGACCGCATTCTTCTCTTCCAGGGGCCGGATGCGATCGGTGAGGGTGGTATTGAATCGCCGGTCACGAAGACCAATATCCCACCCAGTTTCAGGCATATCCGCGCGAGCCAGTTTGGCGACGATCGCTGCGACGAATTTGAAAGAGGTTTTTGATGTTTACCGGAATTGTCACCGATATCGGCACGGTTGAATCCGTCTCTCCGCTGAAGGAAGGCATCAAGCTGCGCGTTGCCACCAGCTACGACCCGGCGACGATCGACATGGGCGCCTCGATCTCCCATTCCGGCATTTGCCTGACGGTGACCGGCCTGCCGGAAGCAGGCAGCAATGGCCGCTGGTTCGAAGTGGAAGCCTGGGAAGAAGCCCTGCGCTTGACCACGATCGGCAAATGGCAGGCTGGCAGCAGCATCAACCTCGAACGCTCGCTGAAGATCGGCGACGAGCTCGGCGGCCATATCGTCTCCGGCCATGTCGACGGCAAGGCGGAAATCCTGTCGGTGACGGAGGAGGGTGATGCCACTCGCTACCGCCTGCGCGCGCCGGAGCATCTGGCCAAATTCGTCGCTCCCAAGGGATCGATCGCGCTCGACGGCACCTCACTGACAGTCAACGCCGTCGATGGCACGGATTTCGATGTGCTTCTGATCCGCCACACGCTGGAAGTCACGACCTGGGGTGAACGCAGGGCCGGCGATTTCGTCAATTTCGAAGTCGACACCATGGCCCGCTATGCTGCGCGGCTGGCGGAATTCCCGGTCGTCCGGGAAGGCTGATTTTCGAGCTTGTCAGACGAACGATTTTTCCATGCGAAAGTTTGGAAGGGTCTGCCCCCGTTTTTCCACTGTTTGAGCGGCCAGGACGATAAACCCCTTTCGTTCGAAGAAGGGGCGGGCGGTGAGGCTGGCCTCGGTGAAAATCCGCCGGTGCCCTTGACCCCTGGCGGCTGCTTCCACGGCTTCCAAGAGTAGGCTGGCGACGCCCTTGCCTTGATGATCAGGGTGGACGAACATCATGTCCAGGCAGCCATCCGCTTTGAGATCGGCAAAACCGACGGGCTGGGTGTCATGGATCGCCAGCCATGTCGGTCTGCTGGCGCGCCATTCTGCCCAGACCCCGGCGTCGTCGACCTTCGCCCAGGCATCGATTTGTGCGGGATTGTAATCCTTCGACGCGATCTCCCGAATTGCCCTCAGGAAAATGTCGATGGTCGCGCCAGCGTCTGCGGGGCTATATTCCCGAATGCCGATGTCATGCTGTGAACTCATGGGCATCGATCCCTTCGGCGGTCGCGGCCGCTTTATTTCCATCGCTCGAGCATGACGTTCGTTCCACCCTTGTAGACAGTCTCGCCGATCCGGCGGAAACCGACCTTTTCGGCGACCCGCAGCGATGGGGTGTTTTCAGGGTCGATGATGCAGGTCATGCGCCGGTCCGCGAAGGTCCCGTCGGCCCATGCGATTGCCGCTCGGATGGCCTCGGTTGCGTAGCCTTTGCCTTGTAATGGCGGCGAGATGGCCCAGCCTGTCTCCAGGGTGCCCTCCGTCGTCGGATTCATGTCGCGATGGGAGTCCAGAAAGCCCGCCTCGCCGACAAAGCGGCCACTGCCGCGCTCCTCGATGGCGAAGAAAGCGAAGCCCAGATGATGCCACATGCCGGTATAGCGCAGGAAACGCGCCCATGTCTGCTCGCGTGACAGCGGTTCACCACCGACGAAGCGCATCAGGTCGTTCTGTTTCCAGAAGTCGGCATAATCCTCGAACTCCTCCAGCCGGTGGGCGCGCAGGATCAAGCGCTCTGTCGTCAAGGTGGGAATGATGGTCATGGTGGGGGCGATTTCCTTCCTTTCGGGCATTGCAGAACTCATGCTCATCGTCTCATGCTCCCGGTTCGCCATCCCAATAATCAACAGGCGCCCCGTCACGGCCGATAAAGCGGAACCGTGTCTCATTGGCCCGGTTGGTCTTCGCCAGGAATTTGCCGGAGTCGGGATATTCGACGATCTCCGTTTGTGCCTTGGTCGAGATGGCAAGATAGATCAGCACGCCCGGACCGGTGTTGATAAGCTGGTGAGCGGTTTCGTGGCCGCCGGCCGGAGCCCCCAGCACATCGCCCTTTGCTACGGCAAAGCGCTCGCTCCCGAAGCGATATTCGCCTTCGCCGTCGATGATGACGAAAAGCTCTTCTTCGACATGATGATTGTGAAACGGACAGCCTGATTTGCCAGGCGGCACTTCGTTGTAGCTGATGCCGAGATCCCTGAGGCCGAGCAATGCGCCGAAAGAGGCGTCGCTGCCGGCAAAAAAATCTCCCTGCTGCCAATGGTCGAGCTGAAGCTCGCCAATATTGACGGCGCGTCTGGTCTTCTTTGTCATGAGGCTCTCCCTTGCCGGTGGTGAATTATTATCGAAGCGAGTGGGGCGGTGGAAGATACAATTTCCAGCAAGGCCCGATCTTCCCCAAATCCCGATCGGAATCGGGGCAGATAGCTGAAAAACACTTGCCAAGCGCGGCTCGCCGTGGTTTGACCCGCCGTTATCGGTGCTGCCCGCCCTCTCATTCCGCAGGTAACGTATGTCCAGCTCTACCAATGCCCACATTCTGATCGTGGAAGCCCGCTTCTACGACGATATGGCTGACGCTCTTCTCGATGGCGCCAAGGCCGCACTTGAAGAGGCCGGAGCGACCTATGACATCGTCACCGTGCCCGGCGCGCTGGAGATTCCGGCTGCCATCGCGATGGCGCTTGATGGTGG
Organism: Rhizobium lusitanum; assembly: GCF_014189535.1. Taxonomy (NCBI): domain Bacteria; kingdom Pseudomonadati; phylum Pseudomonadota; class Alphaproteobacteria; order Hyphomicrobiales; family Rhizobiaceae; genus Martinezella; species Martinezella lusitana. The sequence goes on from NZ_CP050308.1 coordinate 3,801,741, forward strand.
CGACAGTGGCGGCACGCAGTATGATGGTTATGTCGCGCTCGGCATGGTCATTCGCGGCGAGACCTATCATTTCGATATCGTCGCCAATGAATCCTCGCGCGCGCTGATGGATCTGGCTGTGAGCGAATCCCTGGCAATCGGCAATGGTATCCTCACCGTCGAGAACGACGACCAGGCTTGGGCGCGTGCGCGCCGTTCGGACAAGGACAAGGGCGGCTTTGCCGCTCGCGCGGCGCTGACGATGATCGCGCTGAAACAAAAGTTGGGTGCATAAGCTCATGAGTAATCAGGATAACGAGCGACCGGCAAAGACCGCGAACCAGCGGGGGGCAGCCCGCCTTGCCGCCGTTCAGGCGCTGTATCAGATGGATATTGGTGGAACCGGCGTGCTGGAGGTGGTGGCCGAATACGAGGCGCACCGTCTCGGGCAGGAGCTGGATGGCGATACCTATCTGAAGGCCGACGCATCCTGGTTTCGTTCCATCGTCTCCGGCGTCGTGCGCGAGCAGACCCGGCTGGATCCCTTGATCGGTTCCGCGCTTCAGGACGATTGGGCGCTGTCGCGCCTCGACAGCACCGTGCGCGCCATCCTGCGCGCCGGCACGTTCGAGATTCTCGACCGCAAGGATGTCCCGGTCGCGGTCATCGTTACCGAATATGTCGAGATCGCCCACGCCTTCTTTGATGATGATGAGCCTAAGCTCGTCAACGCCGTGCTCGATCGAATCGCCAAGCAAGTTCGCGGCGAAGCGAAGAAATAAGCAGCGATGTCGGCGCCGTTGATGGCGCCGTCTACTTTCGTTTGCTTCGTTCGCGCCTGATTTCAGCTACGAATGTTCTTTTGAACCGCCATCGGGTGTTTTACCCGTGGGCGGTCTTGACGCGACGTTTTCCCAAACGCAATCTCCGTTATGCACATCTGTCGACCGCCTTGGAGGAGGGGGGTCACCGTTGTCGCAGGCGGCCGGAGGAGGAGTGAACCGCCGGCTTTTTTGGAGGGAAAAAGCGAAATGTCGATTCTTTTTGGTGTTATCGCGTGCGGATTGCTCTCGTTGGTTTATGCCATCTGGACAACCCGGTCGGTGCTTGCCGCCGATCAGGGCAGTGCACGCATGCAGGAGATTGCGGGTTATATTCGAGAGGGCGCGCAGGCCTATCTAGCGCGTCAATATAGGACCATCGCGATTGTCGGCGTCATCGTTTTCATCGCGGTATGGCTTTTACTTTCGGCCGAAGCCGCTTTCGGTTTCCTGATCGGCGCGGTCCTGTCGGGCGCCGCCGGTTTCATCGGCATGCACGTCTCCGTGCGCGCCAACGTCCGCACCGCGCAGGCCGCATCGCACAGCCTGTCAGCTGGTCTCGATATCGCCTTCAAGTCGGGCGCCATCACCGGCATGCTGGTCGCCGGCCTGGCGCTGCTGGGTGTTTCCATCTACTTCTACGTGCTGACCGGTATTCTCGGCCATGAGCCGGGCTCGCGCGATGTCATCGATGCGCTGGTGTCGCTCGGTTTCGGTGCATCGCTGATTTCGATCTTCGCCCGTCTTGGCGGCGGCATCTTCACCAAGGGTGCCGACGTCGGCGGCGACCTCGTCGGCAAGGTGGAAGCAGGCATTCCCGAGGACGATCCGCGCAATCCCGCCACCATTGCCGATAACGTCGGCGATAACGTCGGCGATTGCGCCGGCATGGCCGCCGACCTGTTCGAAACCTATGCGGTTTCCGTTGTCGCGACCATGGTTCTCGCGGCGATCTTCTTCGCCGGTACGCCGGTACTTGCCTCCGCCATGGTTTATCCCCTGGCGATCTGCGGCACCTGCATCATCACCTCGATTATCGGCACCTTCTTCGTCAAGCTCGGCGCCAATGGTTCGATCATGGGAGCGCTCTACAAGGGGCTGATCGCCACGGGCCTCCTGTCGATCATCGGCCTTGGCGTTGCCACGCAGCTGACCGTCGGCTGGGGTTCGATTGGCGCTGTCGCAGGTTTCGATATCACCGGAACGAACCTCTTCCTCTGCGGTATCGTCGGGCTGATCGTCACGGCGCTGATCGTCGTGATTACCGAATACTACACCGGGACCAACAAGCGGCCTGTCAACTCCATTGCCCAGGCCTCCGTCACCGGTCACGGCACCAACGTCATCCAGGGCCTGGCCGTCTCGCTTGAATCGACGGCACTGCCGGCGATCGTCATCGTCGGCGGCATTCTCGCCACCTATCAGCTCGGCGGCCTGTTCGGCACGGGCATTGCCGTCACCGCCATGCTCGGCCTTGCCGGCATGATCGTTGCGCTCGATGCCTTCGGCCCGGTCACCGACAATGCCGGCGGCATCGCCGAAATGTCGCATCTCCCGCCGGAAGTGCGCAAATCGACCGATGCGCTGGATGCGGTCGGCAACACCACCAAAGCGGTGACGAAGGGCTATGCCATTGGCTCAGCGGGTCTCGGCGCGCTGGTGCTGTTCGCCGCCTATTCGAACGACTTGAAATATTTCGCATCGCACGGCGATCAGTTTCCTTATTTCGCCGATGTAGGGACGATCTCTTTCGATCTTTCCAACCCTTACGTCGTCGCCGGTCTGCTGTTCGGTGGGCTTATCCCCTATCTCTTCGGCGGCATTGCCATGACGGCCGTCGGCCGTGCCGCAAGCGCGATCGTCGAGGAGGTGCGCAGGCAGTTCCGCGAGAAGCCGGGCATCATGCTGGGCACGGAGCGTCCAGATTACGGCCGTGCTGTCGATCTTCTGACCAAGGCCGCCATTCGCGAGATGATCGTCCCATCGCTGTTGCCGGTGCTGGCGCCGCTCGTCGTCTATTTCGGCGTGCTGCTGATCTCCGGTTCCAAGGCTTCGGCCTTCGCGGCACTGGGAGCCTCATTGCTGGGGGTCATCATCAACGGCCTGTTCGTCGCCATTTCCATGACGTCGGGTGGTGGTGCCTGGGACAACGCCAAGAAGAGCTTCGAAGACGGCTTTGTCGACAAGGATGGCACTCGCCACATGAAGGGCTCGGAGGCGCACAAGGCGTCCGTCACCGGCGATACCGTCGGCGATCCCTATAAGGATACGGCTGGCCCCGCGGTCAACCCGGCGATCAAGATCACCAATATCGTCGCGCTGTTGCTGCTTGCCGTTCTCGCCGGATAAGGGCGGAAGAGGTCACCAATGAAAAACCCGCGAAGCTTGCGCCTCGCGGGTTTTTTGATGCGGTCTATCCGGCTTATTGGCCCGGATTGAGATTGTTGAGGAAGTTCTTCGCACCGTTGATGCCGTTGCCGCCGCCCTGCAGAATCTGTTGCAGGAAGGTGATTTCGCGGCCGCCAGTCGGTGTCGTACGGCTGATCATGTCGAAGACCCTGCCGTCCTTCAGCGAGTAATTGGCTTCCTGCTTAACGACGCCATCCTTGTCGAAGTAGATCGCCAGAATGTTCTGGTCGACCAGCTTCGGCTTCATGAAGGCCACGGAGCGGGTGCGCTTCTGGGATATGTAATAGAAGACTTCGCCGTCGAAGGTCGCCGTCGTTGATGGCGTACCGAGCGAAAGCAGCACTTGCTCGCGGCTCGAGCCGACAGGCACGAGGTTGAGCGCTTGCTGATCGAAGATGTAGCCGTTGTTCATGACCTCTGTGGTCTTGCAACTCGTAAGCCCCGCGGTCCCGATCACCAGGGCGATGGCGGCACTGCTGATGAAAGTTCTGTCAGACTTGAAATACCGTTTCGTCAACGACATCCCATCTCCCCTAATGAATCAAACCGATGGCCGGGTGGCCACTAAGATCTTGCTGTGCACATCATTGTGGCCTTTCCGCGATTGGGTAAGGCATCAGTGATGTTGTTCGGCACTCTTCATCACCAATCATGCACTGTGTGACGACGGGTCGGGGCGGGGCCTTGAAGCGGGCACAAACGGCATTGCAATTCGCGCCTGCTTCGGTAAACCAGCTTTCAAGTGGATGCAACAAGGCCAAGCGCGGCGCGGCGCTCTGAATGGCCAATTCCGGGAATTTTCATGATTTTTGGGCTGTTCCGCAAAAGAAATCACAATCGGATCATCGTCGTCAGACAATATGATGTTCTGACCGCGATGGCGCGTCAGCCGGTTTTCTATACCGACTACGACGTGCCGGACACGGTCATGGGCCGTTTCGAACTGCTGTCGGCGGTGATGATCCTGTTTTTTCGCCGTACGCGCTCGTCGGCGACCAGCGGCCAGGAACTTGCACAGGAAATTATCGATGCCTTTTTCGAGGATATCGATTATTCCATCCGCGAACTTGGTATAGGTGACAACAGCGTGCCGAAGCGGATGAAGAAACTGGCTGGCATGTTTTATGGGCGGCTCGAAAGCTACGCGGCCGCCATGGACGGTAACGATCGCGATGCGCTGGCCACAGCGCTTCAGCGCAACATCTACCCCACGGCGGGTGAAGAGGCTCCCTCGATGCTTGGCCTGGCAGACTGGATGATGGTGGCGGAGGCGCATCTGGCGGCCGTGACGGAAGGTGAGATCGCCACCGGTTCGGCAATCCTTCCGCAGCCTGGCGGGATCGACAAAGACGTAGCCTAGGAGACAAAAAAATGAAGAAACCGAACTCCGACGAAACGCCCTTTTCCTATCCGGTAAAAGTCGGCCATATCTCCGCCAATCCGGTGGAGGTTCGTCTCAAAGCCGATAACCGGGAGCTTGAGGGTCTCGCCAAGCTTTGGGATGTGCTCTCCGTGCCGAAACTCGAGGCGGATCTGAAGATTGCCCGATGGAAGCGCGATGGGGTTCGCCTCAAGGGCAATGTGCGCGCAAAGATCGTTCAGGCCTGCGTTGTCACGCTGGAGCCGGTCGAATCGGAAATCAACGAGGAATTCGAGCAAATCTTCGTCCCCGAGGGGTCGAAGCTGGCGCGGATGCCATCTGTGGATGCCGGAGAAATGGTGCTTGATCCGGATGGTGCGGATCTTCCGGAAACCTTCACCGGCGATACGATCGACGCCGGTGCGGCCGTCGCGGAATTTGCTGCGCTTGGTATCGATCCTTACCCGCGCAAGCCCGGTATCGCGTTTGAAGACCACATCGAAGACACAGGCGAAGATGACAAGAAGCCCTCGCCATTCGCTGTCCTGAAGGACTGGAAAAAGGAATAGACACCCCCGGCAATTGAACACAATTCAGTTGTAACGCGGGGAGAAACCGGTATTTTGACGCCGATTTCGCCGGATCCGGCGGACAAGAAGGACTAGGGACGCGTGATCAGAATTTCTCTTGACCTAATGGGTGGCGACTTTGGCCCTGAGGTTGTTATTCCTGGCGCGGCAAAGGCGCTGGAGAGGCATCCCGATATTAGTTTTCTCCTGTACGGTATGAAGGATCGCTGCGAAGCGATCCTGGGTAAATATCCAAAGCTCCGCGACAAATCAGTCTTTCACGACTGCGATGTCGCCATCAGCATGGATGAGAAGCCGAGCCAGGCGTTGCGCCGTGGGCGCTATGTCTCCAGCATGTGGCGCTCGATCGAGGCGGTGAAGGTCGGCGAGGCCGATGTCGTCGTTTCTGCCGGCAATACCGGCGCGCTGATGGCCATGTCGAAGTTCTGCCTGCGCACCATGGCCAACATCGAACGTCCGGCAATCGCCGCGATCTGGCCGACCCTCAGGGGGAAAGCATCGTGCTCGACGTCGGCGCGACGATCGGCGCAGATTCCCAGCAGTTGCTTGATTTCGCATTGATGGGCGGGGCGATGGCCCGCGCCCTCTTCGAGATCGAACGCCCGACAATCGGTCTCCTGAATGTCGGCGTCGAGGAAATCAAAGGCCAGGAGGACGTCAAGGAAGCCGGACGCCTGATCCGCGAAGCCAACCTTGAATCGCTCGAATATTTCGGTTTCGTCGAGGGTGACGATATCGGCAAGGGCACAGTCGACGTGGTGGTGACGGAAGGCTTTTCTGGCAATATCGCGCTGAAGGCCGCCGAGGGTACGGCAAAGCAGATCGGCGCTTATCTGCGCGCCGCGATGACGCGCACGCTGCTTGCCCGCATCGGCTACCTCTTCGCCAAGGGCGCCTTCGACCTGCTGCGCGAGAAACTCGATCCCAGCAAGGTCAATGGCGGCGTCTTCCTCGGCCTCAACGGCATCGTCATCAAGAGCCATGGCGGCGCCAATGCAGAGGCCTTCGCGGCCGCCATCGATGTCGGCTACGACATGGCCAAGAATGGCCTGACACAAAAAATAGAAAATGATCTGAAAAGATATCATGCCAGGCGGCAGCCGCCGATCGGACCTGAAGCGGCATGAGTGACGGGGTATGACAGGAATGATTCGTTCAGTTGTTCGCGGATTCGGGTCGGCGCTTCCTAAGCGCGTGATGACCAACCGCGATATGGAGCAAGTCGTAGACACCACTGATGACTGGATCGTCCAGCGCACCGGTATTCGTCAACGCTACATCGCCGGCGAAGGCGAAACCACGGCCTCACTCGGCGAGCAGGCGGCACGGGCAGCACTTGCCAATGCCGGGTTAACGGCGGACGATCTCGACATGATCATCGTCGCCACCTCCACGCCGGACAATACTTTTCCCGCGACGGCGGTGAACATTCAGAACCGTCTCGGCATGCATCATGGCTTCGCCTTCGATGTTCAGGCCGTCTGCTCGGGCTTCGTCTACGCTGTGACCACCGCCGATGCCTATATTCGTGGTGGCGTCGCCAAGCGGGTGCTCGTCATCGGTGCTGAAACGTTCTCTCGCATTCTCGACTGGACCGATCGCACGACCTGCGTTCTCTTCGGCGACGGCGCAGGCGCGCTGATCCTCGAAGCGGGCGAGGGCGCCGGCACCAACACGGATCGCGGTGTGCTGACGGCAAGTCTGCGCTCCGACGGCGCGCACAAGGACAAGCTCTATGTCGACGGCGGACCGTCCTCGACGGGAACGGTCGGCGTGCTGCATATGGCGGGCCGCGAGGTGTTCAAGCATGCCGTCGGCATGATCACCGATGTCATCGAGGCGACGTTCAAGGCGGCCGACGTGACGGCCGACGATCTCGACTGGCTGGTGCCGCACCAGGCCAATCGCCGCATTATCGACGGCTCGGCCAAGAAGCTTGGCATCGCTCCCGAAAAGGTTGTGGTGACGGTGGATTTGCACGGCAATACTTCGGCCGCATCGATCCCATTGGCGCTTGCGGTCGCGGCCGGTGACGGCCGAATCAAGCGCGGCGATCTGGTGATGTTGGAGGCCATGGGCGGCGGTTTCACCTGGGGCGCGGTCCTGCTGCGCTGGTAGGCCCTGTCTCTAAAACCCGATTCCGAACAAGAGCTTGACCGTTTGGTGCAAGGGCAATAGTCTTGCATCTTGGATAATATTACGCAGCAATTTTGGGCGGGGAACCATGACGGGCAAGACAGTGACGCGCGCAGACTTGGCGGAGTCGGTATTCCGTAAAGTTGGTCTCTCCCGAACCGAATCGGCAGAACTCGTCGAGACGGTGATCGATGAGATTTGCAACGCCATCGTGCGTGGCGAAACTGTCAAACTCTCTTCTTTCGCGACATTTCAGGTGCGCGATAAGAATGAGCGCATCGGCCGGAATCCGAAGACCGGCGAAGAGGTGCCGATCTCTCCGCGTCGCGTCATGACTTTCAAGGCGTCCAATGTCCTGAAAACGCGTATCCTGAAGGCGCATGCCAGCCGCAAGGCGAAGGCGCGGCCGGCAAATCCTGCTTCCTGATCCATTTGAAACGGCTGTCGGCGTGGCCTGGCACTTGCGCCGTCGCGCCGTTTTCCCGGCCTTTCTTGGTTGTTTTTCGGCTTGCTTGTGAAACAGCCGAAGAGATGACTTGAATTTCTCCCGGCAAACCGTTGAAATATGGTGAGTCGTATCGCGACGAGCTGCGGTGCGGATATCCGGTTTTGCATGGTTCGGCCCGCGTGGCGTTGGATACATGCTGTGGGAGTATGACGATGGACAAGAGCCCGGATGCATTTCGCACGATCAGCGAAGTCGCGGAAGACCTTGATCTGCCGCAGCATGTCCTGCGCTTCTGGGAAACCCGTTTCCCGCAGATCAAGCCGATGAAGCGCGGCGGTGGCCGACGCTACTACCGACCTGATGACGTCGATCTGCTGAACGGCATCCGCCATCTGCTTTACGATCACGGCTACACGATCAAGGGCGTCCAGAAGCTCCTCAAAACCAATGGCAACAAATTTGTCATCGCCGTCGGCCATGGCGACCTGGCCAGTGTCGAGGCGCTTGCCGCCGCCGCACAGGAACCGGCCCCAGCCGAACCGCGTGTTGGATCCGGGCATCCCGACGAGGACCAGATCGTCGGCCGAGCCAAGGCGCCGATCAGCCGCCGATTTTTCAACTTCGTCAGCGGCGAAGACGATACGCCGGATGTTTCCCTCGGCAAGTCGAGCGTCGGCAAGGAAGATAGGGCGCTGCTTCAGGAAACGCTCTACGACCTTTTGGAATGCAAGCGGTTGCTCGACCAGGTGCGATAGGCGAGCCTTCTCCTTCAAAAGCTCGTCTGCCACGCGCGCGGCAGCATACAGCAGGGATTCGGATCCGTTTCGTCCGTATATAGACCTCGCGGGCATCGCGTTTGATCGCGCCTGCCTCCTGATCCCGGTAATCGATTGCATTAATTTATCGCCGCCCTTCAATACAGCTACCGCGTTTGGGCGAGGTGATGATTGGCATCTTTTGGATGCTCTATTTGTGTGAGCGCCGTCTTGCCCGGATCAAAGGCAGTGATATTTTTGTCACGAACGGCAGGCCACGCCAATGTGACAATTAGCTTGCTATACTTATTGGCTTGCAAGCTCTCCGTCCCAGGTTCAGTTTTGTTAACGAAGCGTTATTGCTTCGCCCCGTCATGGGGAGATGCCAAATCAGGCTATGGGGCGGTATGAATTTGTCTACCGCGGAGCTCCATCCCCTGATGGATTTTCGAATGGAGACACCATGAACATCAAGAGCCTTCTTCTCGGCTCCGTCGCCGCATTGGCAACGGTGAGCGGCGCCCACGCGGCCGATGCCATCGTTGCGGCCGAACCGGAACCACTGGAATATGTCCGCATCTGCGATGCCTATGGCACCGGCTATTTCTTCATTCCGGGCACCGAGACCTGCCTGAAGATTGGCGGCAAGGTTCGCACCGAGGGCGAATGGTACGATGCCTATAATCCGACGAACAAGGTAGGCACGCTCTGGCACGAGCGCGTTGAACTCAATGTCGATACGGCGACGGACACGGAATACGGTCCCCTGAAGACCAACATGATCCTGCGTTGGGAATGGAACGACGGGGGCGCCACAGCCGACAAGCTGCTGTTCGCGAATATCAGCCTCGCCGGCTTCACCGTCGGCAAGCTCGATTCGCAGTACAACCTTTATGCCGGTTATGCCGGCGACGTCATCAACGATGATGCGATCTATGATGGCCCGTACGAACTCAATCAGCTGACGTACAAATACGATACCGGCACCGGTTTCTCCGGAGTCATCTCGCTCGAAGATAGCAACTCAGGGTCGGACTCGGACAGCTATGGCGGCGCCTGGGTTACCTCGAAGGCCGATCAGTACGCGCCCAACGTCGTTGCCGGTCTGGGCTACACGACCGGAACGCTCGGCTTCAAGGTCGTCGGTGGTTATGACTCCATCGTCGAGGAAGGCGCCATCAAGGCCCGCGTCGATGCCAAGTTCGGCGGCGTGGAAGCTTTCCTGATGGGCGGCTGGAACACGGACGGCAACAAGCTCAACCAGTATGCCGGTTCCTATCAGGACCAATCTGCCTGCACGACCTCCGACGGTGTCGTCCATGGGGCAAAATGCGGCTGGGGTGACTGGGCCGTCTGGGGTGGTGTTGGCGTACCGGTCAACGACAAGCTGAAGTGGAACCTGCAGCTTGCCTATACTCAATCGAAGATTTTCGAAGCGACGACGAACCTGAAGTTCAACCCGGTCAAGGACCTGCTCATCGAGCCGGAACTGACCTACATGCACTATGACTTCATCAATGATGACACAGTTGCCGGCATTCTGCGTTTCGAGCGGAATTTCTGAGCCGTTCCGCCCGATTTTCGAGGAAAGAGAGAGGGTCCGGCCGTTGTGCCGGACCCTTTGTTTTTTAGCGCCGCCTTGATGGCATTCTTGGGAAAAAGAGTGCCCGATTGGCGCGGGAGGGCGGGTTGAGCCCGCGGTGCCTTCTTGTTAACTAATTGGTAATGTGCGGCTTGCGCTAACTTACCTTTGGCTGTATTTCCATATTTAGGGACAACACTTTAAATTGCTGGAGGGGAATATGCGTATACGAGCTACCATGGCGCTCGGTCTTTTTGCCATATCGACTATTTTGACGGGCTGCCAGACGCCGGAGCAATCCGCCACGAGTGCTGAAATGACCTGCCAATCCCAGGGCTTGCGTCCGGGCACGCAGCGCTACAGCCGCTGTGTCGGCGCCACCTATCAGGCCAATCGCTCGCAGGCGCAGCAGGCCGAAAATCAGGCTGCGGCAGGCATTGCCGCCGGTGTCATCGGCGGTGTTCTTGTCGGTGCTGCGGTCAGCGACAATCATCATCGCGGCTACTATGGCCGTCCCTATTACCGCCGCTGCTATCGCTGCTGGTAAGCCGGACGCCGATTTACCCGAAGAAACAAAAACTCCGCCGACGTTGCGTCGGCGGAGTTTTTTGTTGGCAAGTTTGCATAGAGCTTATAGCGGCCGCGTCATCACTTGGCGGCTAACCAGCTTCAGACTGTGATCCGGCTGGATGATGTAGGTTTCATAGACATCCTCACCCCATTGATTGGTGAAGCGATGCGGCAGACGCGTACCCGGAGGTGATTTTGTCAGCTTCATCTCCGGCTGGCCGCGATAAGTGATGCTGCCGGGGATCGGTTGAACGGATTGTTCGGTCGTCGTGCATGCGGCAAGCAGCGGCGCGCATAGCAGAAGGGCAATCAAGGGCTTCATGGTGTAACTTTCCAATGACTTCCTACTCAATGACGATCCGTCGGGAAGAAAGACGGAAAGGCACCTGTGAGCTTGGTTCGAACATACTATATAAAGGTAATGTCGGAGCGATCAGTGGCAAGGTTCCTCACGCAGATGTGCTTGGATCCGCCGCTGTCGGACTTGGAAGGAGCTATCCATGCGAATGATCACCAGGTCGATGGCTGTCGCAGGTTTTGGCCTGTTGCTGGCTGCCGGCGCGGTCTTGCCCGCCAACGCCATCACCATGCCCGCGCTTTCTGTGCCGGAGCAGCAGCCCGACATTATCCAGGTCCGCGACCATGGGCACGGCCACTGGCATAGCCACAACCATTGGCGCGGCGGCCACAAGCGCCACGGCTCCGACAGCTATTATGACGATCACTCGGATAGCGGCGTGCTGTTCAAGTCCTTCGTGACCGGCACTCTGTTCTACAGGCAGCATGCGGAACGCTATTATAACGGCCACGCGCGCGCCTGCGCCAACCGCTACCAATCCTACCGGGCGTCGGACAACACTTACCAGCCCAACCACGGACCGCGCCGGGAATGCAGGTGAGCTGAAGCGCGCGGAATTTTCTCGCTCATGCCACCATTTTTCTACCGAGCTGCGATTTTACCCCTTGCGCTGCCATGGCTGACGGACTAATGCAATCAAGCCTTTTTAGGCAGGTCGGGGCGTAGCGCAGCCCGGTAGCGCACTTGACTGGGGGTCAAGGGGTCGCAGGTTCAAATCCTGTCGCCCCGACCAATTATCTCCTTGAACTCCCAATCAAATTTCCATTGATTTAGCTGCACCAGGACACGGATTGTCCTGTCCAGCGGCGAGCAAGCCCCTCAGCCACCAGTTGGTCGCCAATAGAGCGGCCCGCGCGCATGGCGATGCGGAATTTGCCGCCATGTTGGTCCTCGCCGCGGGCACTGCCAGAGAGCGCGAACGTGCCGTCATTGAGCAGGGCTTGCAGTCGCAGCTTTGCAGCCGCGCCCTTTTGCTGTTCGCCGGCGCAGTGCGAGAGGGCGGTGTCAGGCACATCAATGTCCGCCAGGCGGATTCTAACCCCATTCTGCCAGAAAGTACTGCCATCGATGACGCAGTTGACCCCGGTCGTCCCGCCGCAGAGGCTGAATCGGCCGCCGCTTTCGCGAGCAGGGGCGGTGGCCAGAACCGGAGCGGAGCGCTCCACTGGCAAGGAGACGGGAATGGCATTGGGCGGGACAGGCATTGCCGAATCCGGGCGCTCGGGAACGACGACCGCCGTCTTGACCTTCGGTCTTGCCGCCGGCGTCGGCGCTGCCTCTACCACCTCTGTCACCTGCGATACATGCCGGGCGCCGGTAGCGCTGGCGTCGGCCAGCAGTGCCGGCATTTCCCGCCGGTGCTCATAGGCGAAGATGCCGGCCACGGCGGCGAGACCCACCATGCCCCATAGCCACATCGAATTGCCCGCTTTGGACTGTGGCTTGCGCCGCGTGCGCCGTTTCGCTTTTGCCATGGAATCATCCCTCGATTGCGAGGGGATTATCGCCGCGATTTCTTACCGATCCGTTGGCTTCCGGTCGTTTTCGTCGTGCGCGGATCGTTCTTCATTTTGCGGGGAGGGCAGCGGGCTTCAACTTGACCGTCATGGTGATCTGGCCGCGCACCGCCAACTTCGGCCCTCGGGCATCGATGTTGGTGACGTCGGTGTTGCTGGAAAGATTGCTGATCTGGCATTCGTCGGCGATGGTGTCGAGCAGCATGGCGCAGTTGCTGGCGGCAATGCGGTAAAAGGATTTCATCGTATCCTGACGTTGCCGCTCGTCATTATCGTCCGTGATCGGGATGGAAAACGATATCCCCGATTGCACGGAAATATAGCCATCGGGAATCTGACGCGGGTTGCGGAGCGGTAATGCCGAGAGAGATTGTGAAGAGGCCGGCGTAGCCGCGCCAAGCAAGAGCATGCAAAGCGTCGCCGAGATCATGCGGTTATTCATCAGGAGGCCTCCGTTTTCTTGGTTTCTTATGTCAGATGCACGTCAAGACTTGATGATTGTGTCGCTTAAAATTGTAGTATTGCAAGGGTTGCATCGGCGGTAACCGGCACGTCTGATTTACAAAACCTTCCTTGCCAAGCCCCCGGGCAGGGCGCATAATTATTTTCGGTATCGTCGGTTATAAAGCGGGCTCCGGCGAGCGTGTTGGCGTGCTTCCGCTCGACGGACGAGGCAGCGCGATGTTGGAAACCTCCATTTATCCCCAGGATTTACCCCTGTTTTCGGACGATCTGGATCGTCTGGAAAAGGTGCTGGATGCCGTCTGCAAGGATCGCGGTATCGATCATCGCGGCCCGGAAGCCGAGCGTCTCGGGGCACTGATCATCCAGCTCTATCGTCAGGGTGTGAAGGACGACGCGAAGCTTATCGCGCTGGCACGAGCTTATCTCTGACATCCAGGTATTTTTGTCGATGATAATCTAATCGATTTAAGCTGATTTCACATAGCAGCAATGATGCATTGTGCCTGTTCGAATCCTGTACTCCGCCCTATAGTTGCTGCATCGCACAAATAGAGTCGAGTTTCTCGATGTCGGCCCGCCTGGGACGAAGTGCGGTCGCTGCCCGCCAAACAAGATCAACAACGACGGGCGCGGATGATTGAAAGGTCTAGGATGAATTTCAAGGTTCCGAGCCGGCTCCGCCGTTTGCTCGTCGATTCCGTCGAGTTGCCACAGCTCAAGTTTCCCGTAACGCGGCCGCGCTCGCAGCCGGCGCGCCAGCGCGTATCCACGCAGCTCGTGCCGCAGAGCCTGACGGAGGTCTTGTGGTTCGGGCGCAATCCGGGTGACCTGCGCATGCTGGAATATGTGCCGCCGGGTGTCGAGGGGCCGATGCCGCTCGTTATCGTCCTGCACGGCTGTCAGCAGAATGTCGAGGATTTCGATCGTGCCAGCGGCTGGACAGCCTTGGCGCGCAAGCATGGCTTCGCGGTGCTTTATGCCGAGCAGAAGTCCTTCAACAATCCCAATCTCTGTTTCAACTGGTTTCGCCCGAGCTCGGTGACGCGCGACCGTGGCGAACTGGGTTCGATTCGCGAGATGATCGATTTCAGCTGTCGGCTGCACAAAATCGACGATAAGAGAATTTTCGTCATGGGCCTCTCGGCCGGTGGCGCCATGGCGTCGGCACTGCTCGCCACCTATCCGGAACTGTTCGCCGCCGGCGCCATCATTGGTGGCCTGCCATTTGGCGCGGCCCGCGATGCCATGTCGGCGCTCGATGTGATGAGACGGGGCTCTGCGCGCCCGGCCGACAAATGGGCCGAACTCGTCCGCGAAGTCTCGCCGGATGCCGTCCGTTTTCCGTCGGTCTCCATCTGGCATGGATCAGACGACGCCACCGTCTCATATGCCAATGCCGAGGCGTCGGTGGCACAGTGGCTGGCTGTGCACGAGCGCCCGCAGACGAAGGGCCGGTTGCGCCTATTTGAAGGCGGCGAGCGGCGCGAATGGCGCGGCGATCACGGTGACGTGGTGGTGTCCCTGGTAACTCTGAATGATTTTGGCCACGGCCTGCCGATCCGCTCGATCGTCGCGGGCAGGGAGCCGGCCAACGATACCGAGCGTTTCATCCTGTCCGCAGCCATCTCCGCGCCGGAGCAACTCGTTCAGAGTTGGGGCCTGGCGTAAGGGTCAGTCGTCGTTGGTGGCATTCAGGTTTTCCGGCCGAGTGCCGCCATTGTCCGCCCAGTGCTTGAAGCGGATGCCGGCACCGCCGTTTCCATCGCTGCCATTGGCGAGGAAAAGGACGCCACGGGCTTCGAGAACCGAGCGCACGGCGATAAGCGCCTTGGCGTCCGCCGAACTGACATCCGTTTCCAGCGTTTTGATCGTCGCCAGGGGCAGTTTGCTTTCGGCGGCAAGCGCCTCCGGTGTGAGGCCGAGCATGGCGCGTGCGCCGCGTAGTTGCGCTGATGTGATCATGGTTGAAATTTAGCGCAAAAGCCCGAAAATCGGAACTGATTTCGGATGGAATTCACCTGGAAACTGAAATCCGGTGGTGTTTTTCGTGCCTCCTTCAGGAGGCGCTGCGCAGCATGAGTTTTTCCGGCTTTCTCAATTGTGCGGGTGCGCGATAGCCGAGCAGTTCGAAATAGATTTCTTCCGTCGCGTCGGCCATGCCGGTGAGCGTATAACCGTCCTTACGCTGCCGGGCCTCCGTGGTGAAGTTCCGCAGCAATTTCGGGTCGGCGAAGCGTCGCATCGCCATCGCCAGTTCCGAAGGATCGTCCGTGTTGGCGACGATATAGCCGTTGCGGCCAGGCTCGATCACCGTGCGCGCGCCGCCGACGTCGGTCAAAAGCAGCGGCTTGCCGCCGGCCGCAGCCTCCAGCATGACATAGGACATGGCCTCGTAGCGGCTCGGCATGACGACGACGTCGAAGGCATCGATGGCGGCGGCACCGGGGATCGCATTATCGAGATGGGCGCGTCCCTCAAGGCCGGCGGCCTTGATCATGGCCTTGACCGTGTCGGCCAGTTCGCCGACCCCGATCATCAGCAGATGCGCTCGCGGCAACTCCCGGGCAATGCGGGCAAACGCCTCGACAAGCCGCTCCGGTGCCTTCTGTCGCGTCAGCCGGCCGACGAAGCCAAAGAGCAGGGCGTCTTGCGGTATGTCGTAGCGCGCACGGAGGGCGGCGCGTTGTCCGGCTGGCGGCGTGCTGACGCCGTTGACGACGATGCGCAGGCGGTCCTCCGGAATGCCCAGCGACCGCGCGTGATTATACTCATCGCGGGACACGCAGATCAGACGGTCGGACAACCGACTGCCAAGCAGCCGCTCGATGCCGCCATAGATCGTCCGGCCCTTGGACCCCAATGTCGGGTCCATGGTACGGAAGGCGTGCGGCGTATAGATGACCGGGACATGCGGCCCCGGCAGCCGCAGGCGCGTCAGCGCACCCGCCTTGGAGCTGTGGCCATGGATCAGATGGAATGGTCCGTGTTGCGCGACGATCCGGCGCATGTTCCACCACGCGATGATATCCCACGGCCCCGGCGCGCGTCGCATGGCGAGCGGAATGACGCTGTCGAGGCCCATGCTCTCCAGTTCCGCGACGAAGGCCGCTTCGGCGCGCAGCGGGGAATAGACCGCCGTCACGGAATGGCCCCGGCGCTGCATGGCGCGGCAGAGATCGAGGAAGTGTCGCCCGGAGCCACCGCCGCTCGGTTCGAGGACTTGCAGCAGCGACAGGCGCTTTATGGCGACATTGATGTTCACGGTGCCGCTTCCCTTCGGGTCAAGCCACGCTGATGATGGTGTTCGAGCGCCCCGCAGCCCCAGACGATACCGATCAGCATGTAGAGATGGCGCCAATGGTCGGTATCGATGACATTGCCGATGCCGACATGGCCGAGAATGACGATCCAGGCGATCATCACGTAAGGCTGCCAGGGCCGCTCCTTCAAAAGGTTGCGGAAGCCGATATAGATCGTCCAGCAGATCATGCTGACCCAGCAGAAGAAGCCGAGCCAGCCATAGGTGGTCAGTGTCTTCAGCCAGATATTGTGCTCGTCCTCGCGAAAGAGGGTGGAGAACACCAGCGGCCCGATGCCGAGCGGCCTTTCCATCGACATCATGAAGCCGAGGCGATGGCGCTCGAAGCGGCCGAGATGCCCGCCGTCGTAATCCTGCACGAGCTGGGTGCGCGTCGAGAACAGATCGCTGACCTGGTGGAATTGCAGCGCGACGATCAGCACGGCGACCATGAGAACGATCGCCGTCAGCGACATCACGAGGATGCGCAGCCGAAAGGCATTGCTGCGGTGCTTCAGCAGCATGCAGAAGATCAGCATCATGGAAGCGAAGCCGAACAGCGCCCAGGCGGCACGCGAGAAGGAGAGAAAGATGCCGAAGGCCAGAACGATGAGGCACAGTGCCTTGATCGGCGCCTTCTTGAGGTCGCCGATCAATATGCCATGCATGAGGAAAATGGTCGGTGTCACCAGGTAGGGACCAAAGACATTCGGGTCCTGGAAGGCGCCCATGGCACGGTCGTAGCGCGTGAAAATCCCGAAACCCGGAACGGCGTGGAAATAACCGAGGATGCCGAGGCTTGCCGTGATCAGCGCGGCCACGACCCAGGTGTTGAAGATCAGCTTCAGCCGTTTTTCGCTGTCCTCGATGATCGCGGCATAGAAGACGGCACTGAGCGCCAGGAAGGTGGAAACGGCGATATAGACCGGCCCGTCGAGATGATCGCTGGCACCGAGATCGCGCATCTGGGTCAGCGACAGCATGCCACCGACATTGAAGGCGAGGAACAGAGCCAGCAGCGGCGCGGTGCTGCGCGAGATCTTCAGCCCGAGGAGGAACCAGACGCCGATGAGAAAAGCGAGCCACAGTTCATAGGGTGCGGGCTCGGCAATGACGAAGCCCGACAGGAACACCCCGAAGGCGACGCAAGCCGTGCCGATCAGCCGGAACGTGGCAAGCTGCGGCCGGTCGACGCGCTGGTATGGGAGGTCGATCGCGGTCAATAGGCGTTTTCCGTGTTCAGAAGACGGAAGGGCGTCAGGAACAGGATCTTCAGATCGAAAAGCAGCGACCAGTTCTCGATGTAATAGAGGTCATAGGCCGTGCGGAACTTGATCTTGTCGTCGCTGTCGATCTCGCCACGCCAGCCGTTGATCTGCGCCCAGCCGGTGACACCGGGCTTGACGCGATGGCGGGCGAAATATCCCTCGACCACGTCGGCATAGGTGCGGTTGTGGCTCGCCGCCAGCACGGCATGCGGGCGTGGGCCGACGAGCGACAGGTTGCCGAGCAGCACGTTGAAGAGCTGTGGCAGCTCGTCGACCGAGGTCTTGCGGATGAAGCGGCCGACCGGCGTGACGCGGGGGTCGTTCTTGGTGACGGCGTTGCGGGCCGTCGGGTCGCTCATATGCGTGTACATCGAGCGGAACTTGAGGACCTTGATGATCTCGTTGTTGAAGCCGTGACGCTTCTGCATGAAGAAGACCGGCCCCTTCGAGGTCGTCTTAACCGCGATCGCGGCGGCAAGCATGACCGGCCAGAGCAGGAACAGCGCGAGCAGGCTGAAGAAGACATCGAAGATGCGCTTGGCAACGCCATCCCAATCGCGGATCGGCTTGTTGAAAATGTCGAGCATCGGCACGGCGCCGACATGCGAATAGGCGCGCGGGCGAAAGCGCAGCTTGTTGGCATGCGCCGCGAGGCGGATATCGGCAGGCAGCACCCAGAGCATCTTCAAAAGCTGCAGAATACGGTCTTCGGCGCTCATCGGCAGCGCGATGATCAGCATGTCGACCCGGGTGAGCCGGGCGAATTCGACCAGCTCCGGAACGGTACCGAGTTTCGGATAGCCTGCGATCATGACCGGAGAGCGCTTCTCGCCGCGATCGTCGAAGATCCCGCAGATGCGGATATCATTGTCGGGTTGATGCTCGAGCGCTCGGATCAGTTCCTTGGCCGGCTCGCCGCCGCCGACGATGACAGCGCGGCGCTCCATGATGCCGTTGCGGGCCCAATGACGGATGCCAAAGGCGAATATCAGGCGTGCGGCAACAAGGAAAACCGCACCGGCGACAAACCAGGTGGTGAGAAGGTGGGCAGAATAGACGCCATCGATGTGGAACAGCACGAGGGCAATGGCGACCACCGCGAACGCCGCCACCCATGGCAGCAGGATGCGCTGCAGGAAGCGGTGCGGCATGCGCAGCATCGGGATTTGATAGGCGTCGGCCACCTGCAGAAAGATGATGGTGAGTGCGCTGAGCGAGATCGTTACCGTTGCCCTCGCCAGGAAGGAATGATCGCCCGGTGCTGTCAGGAAGAAGAGAACCGCAAGGCCGACGACGAGCAGCCACAGGAATTCGAAGAGCCGGTATTGGCCGATGATGATTGCCGGCGTCTGGTTGCCTTCGCGAAACTGCTCGGCGATTTGGCGGGCATAGGCGTTGATGTCGCCTGACCGGTCATCTACGCCTCGTTCCTCTGTGCCGCGGGCGCGGATTTCCGAAACCTGCTTGCGAATATGGTCCAAGTCAAACTGCTTGGACTTCTCGATGGGGTTCATGGCAATTCATCCGATCGTTACCGGATATCGCCTAGCAGGTATGAGCTAAGAAACGCTTACAAGAGTTGTTTGTATTCTAACGTTCGGCACCTGGCTCAAGTATATTGTAATATAGGTTGACAGTATCCCTTGCCATGATCGAAGCTGAAAAGGCCGAGCGGATTGTCCCGATATCGGGCATGACGCGACGAGCCCAATCAGGCTCGGTAATGGCCTCGGCCATCACGCGCGAAAGATCGTCTGTATCGTCGGGAACCACAAGCGCCGCACTGTTCTCGCCAAGCGCTTCCGGAATACCCCCGACGCGCGAGGCGATCACTGCTTTTTCCGCCGCAAGTGCCTCGAGTACGATATAGGGCATGGCTTCCGCGCGTGAGGGGACGACGACGGTCTGCGACATGGCGAAGGCGTCATGCACGCGCATGGCGGGCAACAGGCCGATGCGCTGGCCGAGGCCACGCTCGATCATCATCGTCCGGTATTTGTCCCTGTCCGGTCCATCGCCGATCATCAGCGCGGAGAGGGGACGTCCAATCCGCCGCTCCGTCTTGGCGAAGGCCTCGACAAACAGATCGGGACCTTTGAGGTCCCGCAGCATGCCGATATAGACGAAATGGACCGCGTCCGATCGTGTGGGGGCGGTCCTGAAGTCGCTATCGCTGATGCCATTATAGATCAAAGCGGTGCGCGTGCGCGGCTTGCCGATCTTGCGTTCGTAACTTCGCCGTTCGAAATCGCAGATGAAGATCAGCCCGTCGGTCAGGAATTCCAGTATCCGCTCGAGGCTATGGACCAGAATGCCCTGCGGCGAGGTACGTGAGAAATGCAGGCTGCCGCCATGCGCTGTGTAGAGGCGGGCTACGCGATACTTCTTCACCCGCAGGACTGAGCCGATGATGCGTGCAAGCAGGCCGCCCTTGGCGCCATGCCCATGCAGCACATCCGGCCGCAAACTTTTGATTGTCTTGTAGCTTTTCCAGAGCGTCGTCATATCGGACAGGCTGATATGACGCCGGATCGGCATGCGCGTCACGCCGAGCGCAAGGAAGGGCCTGACATCGTCGAACAGCCGGTCCTCATGCTCCCCGCCGGTCAAGCTGTCGCAGAGAATGCCGACCTGATGTCCTGCCTTGCTCTGTTCCTCCGCCAGATCGCGGACGTGGCGGAAGACTCCGCCGACCGGTGATCTGAAGCAATGGAGGATGCGGAGCGGTTTTGTCATGATCGGGAACGGTCAGAAAAGCCGTTCGCGGACATAGATCGTATCGCCCGCCAGCACTGGATCCGAGATACCGACCCGACCGGTCATGACATGACCGTTGATCTTGCGGGTCACGTCGGCATTGGCCTGGTTGGCGCGGCTGCTGAAGCCGCCGGCAACCGCGATGGCGTTCTGGATCGTCATGCCGGGCACGTAGGAATATTGGCCAGGTTGGCCGACTTCGCCCATGATGTAGACCGAGCGGTAGCGGTCGATATCGATGGTGACATCGGGGTCGCGGATGTAACCCTGGCGAAGTTTCTGCGCGATCTGGCCGGAGAGCTGCTGCAGCGTGCGGCCGCGGGCAGGGACCTGGCCGATCAGCGGGAAGGAGATGTAACCGGCCTGGTCGACCGTATAGGTGTTGGTCAGGCCTTCCTGATCGAAGACGGTCACGCGTAGGCGATCGCCGCTATCCAGCATATAGGGCTGGATCGTCGCTTCACTGAAGGCTTTTGGCGCAGGCTGATAGGTGTTGCAGCCGCTGAGCGCGGCGCTTACGGCAGCCATGCCGAGTGCCAGGACAATCTTTGGCTTTGCGAAGGGCATTTCGCGCTCACGGGTGAGGAAAATCACTGTCGTCGTTATCGATCCGTTAGGGTTAACGGTCGGTAAAGAGCGAACAAAATTCCATGTCATTCATTAGCGATGTCGAAAACAATACTCGAAAATACTATTAACGCTTGGGTTACTATAGTCGTTTACGATTAAATTTGGCTTTATATTATGGAGTTCTTGTATATGCCCGGCATCAACAACAGCCAGCAGGATGTTGATATTGATCTCGCGCTGCTCTTTCGCGCCGTATGGCAGCGACGGCTGCAGGTCATCGCCATTACGCTTGTCGGCGCTTGTCTGGCGTTTGCCGTCGCCAAGGTCATCTCCCCGGAATATCGCAGCGAAACCCGCATTCTGATCGAGCAGCGCGCGCCGGCATTTGCGACGACGACGCAGAATAGCGATGCGGGCTCGGCTCCCTTGCTGGACGAGCTCAATATCGCCAGCCAGGTGCAGATCCTGCAATCGGCCGATCTCGTCAAGCAGGTGATTACCAATCTGAAGCTTTATGAGCATCCGGAATTCGACGCGGCGACCAGAAACTCCGCCTTTTCCGATATTCTGGTCATGCTGCACCTGAAGAAGAGCTCGCTCGATAAAGCGCCGGAAGAGCGGATGCTCGATGCCTTCACCAACCGGCTGCAGGTCTATCAGATCAACAGTTCCCGCGTCATCGGCGTCAGCTTCACGTCCCGCGACCCGGATTTAGCCGCCAGCGTTCCGAACGCCATGGCGCAGGTCTATCTGTCGATGCAGAGCGGCGCCAAGCTCGATTCCAATAGCGAGGCGACACGCTGGCTGGAGCCGGAGATCGCCAATCTGCGCGAGAAGGTCAGCGAAGCCGAAAAGAAGGTCGCCGACTACCGCTCCGCCAATGGCCTTCTGCAGACCAGCGACACCAATACCTTCGCGACACAGCAGCTTGCCGATATTTCCGGTCAGCTGGCGCAGGTGCGCGGTGAAAGGGCCAATGCCGAAGCACGCGCCCAGGCCGTGCGTGGCGCACTTGCCTCCGGCCGTTCCATCGATACCCTCACCGACGTCTCGGGCTCGCAAACCATCCAGCGGCTGAAGGCAACGCAATCCGGTCTGGAATCGCAGATCTCAGATCTGTCCACGAGCCTGATGGAGGGACATCCCCGGCTGAAGAGCCTGCGCGCCCAGCTGACCGATATCCGACAGCAGATCGACCGCGAGACGCAGAAGATTCTCGCCAGCATCGAGAGCGAAGCCAAGGTCGCGCAGTTGCGTGAACAGCAGCTTGTGGGGCAATCGAACACGCTGAAGGCTGACAGCGCGCGGGCAGGGCAGGATGAAGTCGGCCTCAATGCGCTGGTACGTGAAGCGACCGCGCAACGGCAGTTGCTGGAAACCTATCTCGCCCGCTATCGGGAGGCCGCTTCCCGCGTCAACAAGAATTCGAGCCCGGCGGATGCCCGCGTCGTCTCCCAGGCCGTCGAGCCGGTCGATCCCTATTTCCCCAAAGTCGGGCCGATCGTCGTCGTCGCCGCGCTCGCATCCTTCATCCTGACCTGCATTGTCATCATGCTGATCGAGCTCTTCAGCGGCCGCGCCCTGCGACCCGTTGGCCCGGCGGAGCGCGAGGCTTTGGTTCAGAAAGAAAGCGCTGCTCGTCCGATAACCGCTGCCAATGCACAACAGGGTGCTGTGCCGGCAAGCATGCTCTCCGTCGCTGCCGATCAGGCATTGGCGCGCGAGATGGAAGAGAAGATCGATTTCGGACATTTGCCCCACGAGGCAGCTGAAGAGATGGAAGACGAGGAGGATTTCTCCATACAGTCGGTCGCCGACTATCTGATCGACCGTGGCTCCCGCCTCGCCATTGCCATATCGCCGACCGGTGACAATGGCTCGACGGCAACCGTGATGCTGGCGCGCACCATTGCCGATGCCGGATGCCGCATCGTGCTTGTCGATATGACGGGAACCGGCTGCCCGTCGCGGCTGATGGCCGAATCCGACGATCTTTCAGGCGTGACGGACCTTCTCTGCGGGGAGGCCGCCTTTGCCGATACCATTCACCCCGATCGGCTATCCGACGCCCATCTCGTGCCGCAGGGCACCAGCGACGTCAGTCGCGCGATGCGCGGCGCCGACCGTCTGTCGCTCATCCTCGATGCGCTCGGTTCGGCCTATGACATCGTTCTGGTCGAATGCGGTGCCGCCGACGTCTCCGGCGTCGCCAAACTGACGCGTAGCAAGGATACGGAAATCCTGCTTTCCATGCCGGAGCCCGACGAAGACCAGTTCATGACGGCGATGACGGAATTCCAGAAGGCGGGCTATGAGCACATCATCCTGATGTCCGGCTGGCGCGCCGAGCGTGGCTCCGACGCTCGCCAGCACGCGGCCTGATCAGTCCTTGTCGATCTCTTCCGTTGAAGCGGAACCGCCACCTTGCCGTGCCCGCTGTCGCTGAATCAGGCCATAGAGCCACGGACTGGCCTTGATGGCCGTCTTGGCGCGGGTCATGCCTCTCTGTGCGAAAGCCGCGACATGGCCGACCGCTGAAGTCGGCAGGATCAGATCGTGCTGCACGGTCTCCACCGGGCACCAGGAGCGCTTGTACCCCTGATCGCCAATGCCGAAGTCGAAAAGGGCGACGCCCTCGCGATGCAGCCGCTCGATCATCAGCCAGAATAGCAGTTCGCCGGGGCTCGCCTCAGGAACCAGCGTCTCGTCGATCGAGGCGAACTGGCAGATGACGTGATCGCCCTTGCGCGATAACGCGGCAACCGCCGGGATGTGGCCCTCATGCTCACCTTTCAGCCGCAGCGCATGCATCTCGAGCGTGGTATTGGATCCTGCCACGTCCCGGTGCGCTAACAGCCGGTGCAGGGCGGATTGTGTCGATGCATCCCGGAACACGTCCGGCAAGCCCGCCGCCTTGAAGCGAACTGCCTTCTGCTGGAAGAACAGGTCGAGTAGCGCATCCTGTTGATCAGGCCCCGCGATCACATGCTCATAGCCACCCTTGTCATCGAGGATGCGGCTTTGGTGTTTGAATTTCTTGCGCCGCCGCTTCGCATTCACCTGTTTCAGGGTTGCTTCGAAGGAGCCGAGGAAAGGCAGTTGAAAGGCGTGGTTCTGGTTTTCGACCGCTGGCAGCGAGGCGAGGGGGCTTTTGCGGCCGCGCCATGCGAGCGGCACATTGCGCAGCAACATCAGGTCGGCCTTGCTGCGCAGCGCCTGCACGATCTCGGCCTGTAGTGAGACCGTGATGCCATCGGCTGCGGTCTCCAGAAATTCCGCGGAGAACAAACCGGTATTAATATTGCTATGACGTGCGCCGATGAATTCGGCACGGCGCACGCCTTTGGTGCGGACGATCTCTAGCGGCAGGATGAATGCGGTGCGCCCGTTGAAAGAGCCGCTGACGATTGCCAGTCGATGCCCAGAGGTTTCGACCCAGGCCGCGCACCAGTCATAGCTCTGGTGAAGCGAGGCGAGATCGTCCTGCTCCAACGCTCGCCATTCGGCTTCCAACGGCGCCATATTGTCGAAGACTTCGATGTTGATGCTACCATTCGCTGCCGATGGCACGGCAGCGGACGCAATATCCCAGCGCACCGCATTCGTAGCGGGCATGTCAGCGATATCGAGCTTCTGCCTCTGCACCTGATGTCTCCGATCGGACGGCATTCGGGCACAGTCTTCGCTGAGGCAGCTTATTTTTGATTTAAGGTGAGGTCATACGGCGGATTTCCCGCTTATCACGGTTATCCCCGCGTTAATCCGCGATGGATTGAACCGATGTTTATCGGGCGCGGGGTCCGGCCATCCACTTGATGATCCCCATCGCCGGCAGCACCCAGATGATGCCGCTGATGAAGAAATAGAGGAAATGCATCCAGCCGGGTTGATCGGCCAGCGTGCGCACTGCCACGATCATCGCCACGATTGCATAGATCACCACCAATAGGACGAGCAGGATCATGCCGACAAATTTGCGCAGGCGAAGGGGCACGGGTTGGTTTCTCCTCTTACGACGGCATACCGCGACGGCATGCCGCAAACTCCCGGGACTTGTTTTGCACGCCCCCATCAGGCAAATCAACAGGCGGATTGAAGGGAGACTCCATGGCTGTCGCTAATTTGACGTCGGAACAGGCTGTTTTGAACGAAGTGGCCCGTCAGGACCACAATCGCCGTGCTATCCGCATCTGGCTCGGTTGTGTGCTTCTGGCGCTTTTTGCCCTCGTGCTGGTGGGCGGCGCGACGCGCCTCACCGAATCCGGCCTGTCGATCACAGAGTGGCAACCGATCCATGGCGTCGTCCCGCCGCTCAATGCACAGGAATGGCAGGAGGAGTTCGATCTCTACAAGCGCATTCCACAGTTCCAGCTACTGAACAAGGATATGACGGTCGACGAGTTCAAGGGCATCTTCTGGTGGGAGTGGGCGCATCGCTTCCTTGCCCGCGCCATGGGCGTCATCTTCGGCGTACCGCTGCTGTTCTTCGTGCTGACCGGCCGCGTCGAGCGCAAGCTATGGCTGCCGCTTGGCGGTATTTTCCTGCTCGGCGGGCTGCAAGGAGCGATCGGCTGGTGGATGGTGTCGTCCGGTCTGCAAGCGCGTACCGACGTCAGCCAGTATCGCCTGGCCACCCACCTTGTCACCGCCTGTCTGATCTTTGCCGCCTGCATGTGGTTCATGCGCGCGCTGTCGCCGCATTCGAACGAACCGGCGCCGACGCGCTATTCGGCGAAACTCGCCGGCCTCATCGCCTTCATGGCGCTATTCCAGATCTATCTCGGCGCGTTGGTTGCCGGTCTTGACGCGGGCATGTCCTACAATACCTGGCCGCTGATGGATGGCGCGGTGGTGCCGGGTGGGCTGTTCGTGCAGTCGCCGGGCTGGATCAATTTCTTCGAGAACCCGAAGATGGTGCAATATGTCCATCGTCTTGGCGCCTATGCGCTTTTTGCCGTCGTCGCGATCAATATGATCATCTCGTTGCGTGCTGCGGCACAGACGACGCATGCCCGCCGCTCAGTGGTGTTATTCGTGCTGGTGCTGATCCAGGCTATCCTCGGCATCACGACGCTGCTCTTGCAGGTGCCGCTGCATCTGGCGCTGGCCCATCAGGCCGGCGCGCTGATCGTATTTGGCTTTGCCATTGCCAACTGGCGCGGTTTCTATGGTGAATATCCGCGCCAGACGGTCATTGCGGTGAGGGGCTGAGGCGGATGATCGCCTCGCTCTCTTGTTTCGCAAAGCTTCAGCGCGACGCAATATTGCTAGGCGCCGACGATAGACGCGTCACCACCTGTATACGCTTGAATTCGCCGCGCTTGAAGGCAGCCAGGAAGCGGCCGTAATCCTTAAAGACCACGCAGCCATTCGATTCGCCGCGGCCTCCTCTGAGCATGTACGAGTGAGTGAGCAAGCCGTCACGGCCATAGACGCGGGCGCCGTTCGCGGGTGTCAGACGCAGCGCCTGCACGCCATGGAACAGACTTTCCCTATATGTCAGGTTATAAGTTTCAGGCGGCGTCGGGCCGGTATTTTTGCGGTCGACATAGCGGGGATTGTCACGCATGTGGCCGAGACCGGAATGCGCTTCGAGGCGTTCGCCGCTCGGCAGATAGACGGTTCCGGCCGAGATATCGTAGATGGCAGTGCCGTTGCCGCCGCGCGGGCTGATAGCCGCGAAGGGGTTGAGGAAGGGTTTCGGCCGGGTTTCGTCGTCGTCCGTCTTGGCATAGGCCATCAAACGCGCGGGCGGCGCCACGACAACCGTGTCGTCGCTGCGGGACCTGGCTGGCGCAGCGGAGGCGACAACGGGCGCCCTTTCCACGACATGCTCCGGGCGGGCGAGCGGTATTACGCTCGGCAGGTTTTCGGCGACCGGCAAAGTCTCCGCGACGGGCAGGTCGGCGTCATTTGCAGGAAGCGGCACAGCGTCAATTACTGCCGGCACGCTGGCAAGGGGAGCAGCGGAGGCAATCTCAATCGGCTGCGGGGCGGCATTCACTGAGGCTACCGTCGGCAAGGATGCGGCGGCATATCTGGCCTGCATCAGCGGTAGAACGGTGTTGGCGAAGTTGAGGGCGATCACCTTGCGCAGATGGTCGATCGCGGCGGGCGACGCCTCCATGACCGGACGGCCGCCTTTCATGCTTGATGCAGAAACTTGCGCCTGTCGAAACTCGGAGGCTTGCTGCGCAAGAGCGCTTGCAAGCTGTGCACGCATCGCATCGGCAGCGGTTGCCTTGGGCTGAACGACGACGTCCCTAGTCGCCGTATATCCGGCCCCGCCGATCGGTGCGTCGGCCGGCACGCGGCTCGCGTGACTTTGCTGGTTCACCGGCAAGGTCTGGCTCGCCACGCGGGCAGGGCGCGTCAGATGGCTCTGCGGTACGATAAAGGCGGATGCCCTCGGCGTGAACGAATCAATCGCCGACATATTCGCGCCAGGCAAGGACAGAACCATCGATTGCGTGGTGATCAGGGTCGCGGCCACCCATGCGAAGGCCGCGACGGAAACGCCGGTGATAACTGTGCCGGGACTGATCCCGGAGGATTTTTTCCGGCGCAGAGCGGACCCGGAACGGGGATTGAAGTTACCGAACGTCTCGGTCGCAAACGCCATGATACTCGTTATCCAAACTAAATACGCACCACGCCGGCTCACAAAGGGCCCATGCCGGGACGCAAAACCTGCGTCCGGCCGTCACTTTGCCGGTTATCGGAAAGCATGCCGAATTATGGTAACCAATTCCTTTACGCTGGCGCGATCTTGAAAATTGCCTGACGAGCATTGCCCATAGCCGCTACGTCCCGGAGCGGCTGATGCAGGCCGTAGGGAGTGAATGTGGCGTAATTATCACACGCAATCAATTTTTCGTTGAGCGGTGAATTCGCTGTATGGGCCGGTCGGCTCACCTTGTCGGTAAAGCATTCGTCAAATGCATTCGGCGGCCGGAATGAAATCCCGAGCGCCGAAGATTGGAAATGCCGCTGAAAAATCTCAGGCGGAGAGCATCAGGTCCATATTCTGGACCGCAGCGCCCGAGGCACCCTTGCCGAGATTGTCGAGCAAGGCGACGAGATTGACCTGCGTGGTGCCCGGCGTGCCGAACACGAACAGCTTCATCGTGTCTTGTCCGGCTAGCTCGACCGCATTGACGCGCGGCAAGGCGCGGCTATCGGCGAGGGGGACGACCTGTACGATGTCCTGGCCGGCAAAATGGGCGGCAAGCGCGGCATGGATGCTTTCCATCGTCGCGCCTTCGGCAAGGTCGTCGAGATACAACGGCACCTGCACGATCATGCCCTGCGGGAACTTGCCGACCGAGGGGGAGAAGATCGGCGCGCGGTCGAGCAGCCCATGCGTCATCATTTCCGGTACGTGCTTGTGAGTCAGCGGCAGGCCATAGAGGAAATGCGGGGAGGTGATCGCATCCGGATGCTCGGCATTTTCCATCTGCGCGATCATCTGCTTGCCGCCGCCGGTATAGCCGGAAACGGCATTAACGGTCACGGGATAGCCGTCCGGCAGGATGCCGGCAACACGCAGTGGGCGGATGAGAGCGATGGCGCCGGTCGGATAGCAGCCCGGATTCGCGACGAAACGCGCGCTCGTGATCTTGCCGCCCTGTTCCTTGTCCATTTCGGCAAAGCCATAGGCCCAGTCCGGATGTACGCGGAATGCGGTCGACGTGTCGATGACGCGGACATTGTTGTTGGCCGAAACCATCTTGACTGCTTCCTTCGACGCATCGTCGGGCAGGCAGAGAATGGCGATATCGGCGCTGTTCAGCATGTCTTCGCGGATGGCGGCATTACGCCGTTCTGCTTCCGGAATGGACAGAAGCTCGACGTCGCGGCGGTCGGCCATGCGCGTGCGGATCTGCAAGCCCGTGGTTCCGTGTTCGCCATCGATGAAGATCTTCGGTGCCATGTTCTTTATTCCTGTTCTTTCAATAGGTTCAGAATGTTTCCGGACTCAGTTTGCCATGAAGTTGATTCAAAATGATAACAGCTGCTTTGGTCCAGTCATGACCTTATCCGAAAACCGCTTCGCACTTTTCGGGATCATGCCCTAACGTCCAGCCGCACGCCTTTCAGCGTGGAGACCGAGCATATACATCGCCACCGTCGCCCCTGCAATGGCGGTGATGTCGGCATGGTCATAGGCCGGTGATACCTCAACGACATCGGCGCCCTTGATATCGAGTTGATGCAGGCGCTGCAGCGTCGAGAGGATTTTCGCGCTCGACGGACCGCCCGCGACCGGCGTTCCCGTGCCCGGCGCATAGGCTGGGTCGAGGCAATCGATATCGAAGGTCAGGTAAGTGGGCGCGCCCCTGGTATGGGTGATGATGGTAGAGGCGATATCGGCTGCACTCATATCCTCGACCTCGTGGCTATAAAGAACCCGGATGCCGTAATCCTCCGGCGCATGCGTGCGGATGCCGATCTGGATGGAACGGTCGGGATCGATCAGGCCGTCGCGGGCGGCACGGGCGACGAAGGAGCCATGGTCGATGCGCCGGCCATCGTCGAACCAGGTGTCCTGATGCGCGTCGAATTGTACCAGCGCCAAAGGCCCGTGCTTGGCGGCATGCGCTTTGAGCAACGGCCATGTGACGAAATGATCGCCGCCGAGCGTCAGCAGGAAGGCGCCGGTGTCGAGAATGGTGTTCGCCTGGCGCTCGATCGCCGCCGGCGTTTCCTGGTGGTTGCCGTAATCGAGCAGGCAGTCGCCATAGTCGATGACGGACATCTCGGCAAAGAGGTCGCGATTGAAGGGGTATTGCGGGTCGTTGTCGAAGATCGCCGAGGCGCGGCGGATCGCCTGCGGCCCGAAGCGTGTTCCCGGCCGGTTGGATGTCGCTGCGTCAAAGGGGATGCCCCAGACGACGGCATCGACGCCTTCCAGCGATTTGGTGAAGCGGCGGCGCATGAAGGAGAGCGCGCCGGCAAAAGTCGGGTCGCTGGCCGCGGATGTCAGGCTGGTTGCTGTAAAGGCATGATCGATCGACGTGCTCGGCACTGACTTTTCCTTCGGTTACGCTGAAAGCACAGTCTATCTCGACGCACACAAGCGTCCATGCCTGCAGGGCTTCAAATGGAGGGTTTTCCCGTCTTTGCTATTTTTTGGCTGGAGCCGTGCATTGATATGCCTGCTTGACACAAGCGATTTGCGGCGTGGAGCATTCGGCTTTTCCGTCGGCAAGTGTGCAGATCGAGCATTGATCGGTGAACTCCTTGCAATCCGGATTGGTCTGTATGAATTCCTTCATGCTTTCCATCCGTGCCTGCTCTTCCGTCGCCGGTTGCGGAGCGTCTGCCGAAAAGGCAGGCGAGATGCCCGATATCAAAAGCAAAAATGGCAGGATCAATGCGGCTATCGTCCGTGTCATCCTAAAGCTCCTCCATGAGTGATGCGGGAGTTTGCCATAAAATGCGCGCTTTGCCTGCATGGCGATATTGCATCCGTCAAAAAGAACAGGAAAAACAAAAAGGCCGGGCGAAAACCCGGCCTTTCCAAAATCCGATCTCGGATAAGCGACTAACGCTTGGAGAACTGGAACGAACGACGTGCCTTCGCACGGCCGTACTTCTTGCGTTCGACAACGCGGCTGTCGCGGGTCAGGAAGCCGCCCTTCTTCAGGACCGGGCGCAGGCCCGGCTCAAAGTAGGTCAGAGCCTTGGACAGGCCGTGACGAACGGCACCGGCCTGGCCGGAGAGACCGCCACCGGCAACGGTGGCAATGATGTCGAACTGGCCATCACGGGCAGCAGCGAAGATCGGCTGACGCAGGATCATCTGCAGAACCGGACGGGCGAAATAAGCCGTGTAGTCCTTGCCATTGACGATGATTTTGCCAGAGCCGGCCTTGAGCCATACGCGGGCAACTGCGTCCTTGCGCTTGCCGGTCGCGTAGGAGCGACCAAGCGAGTCAACCTTGCGGACGTGAACGGGAGCAGCTGCTTCCGATACCGTGCCGAGATCCTTCAGGGAAGAGAGATCAGCCATTATCAGGCGCTCCTTACGTTCTTCTTGTTCAGCTTGGCGACGTCGAGAACGACGGGCTGCTGGGCTTCATGGGGATGGTTCGAGCCGGTGTAGACGCGCAGGTTCTTCATCTGGCGACGGCCGAGCGGGCCGCGGGGAACCATGCGTTCGACAGCCTTCTCGACGACGCGCTCCGGGAAGCGGCCTTCGATGATCTGACGAGCGGTACGCTCCTTGATGCCGCCGGCATAACCGGTGTGCCAGTAGTAAACCTTGTCTTCGTACTTCTTGCCGGTGAAAACGATCTTGTCGGCATTGATGACGATGACGTTGTCGCCGTCGTCGACGTGCGGCGTAAAGGTAGCCTTATGCTTGCCACGCAGACGCATAGCGATGATAGAAGCGAGACGACCAACGACAAGCCCTTCGGCGTCGATGAGAATCCACTTCTTCTCCACCTCTGCAGGCTTCTGGGAGAAGGTTGCCATGTTGTATACTCTCTTTTAGGACCCCGGAACCCGAAGGCATCAGGGCGTTTCTTGTTGCTTGGTTTGGCGAGCGAAACGCACGCCAAAAAGAAAACAGCCCGGAAAGGCTGTAATCTGGGGCGGCTTATAGAGGGAATGTGCGGGAAGGTCAATATGACGGATTTTGACGGCTATAAAAATTAACGAGTAGAATCAGTATGTTGATTGCGTGGTATCTATATACCACATAGTTTCTGACCTCAAACCAGCTTTAGGATCAATACGCCCGCGGCAATGATCGCGCCGGCAATATAGCGCCAGATGCTTGAGCGTTCCTTTAGAATGACCACGGAAATCACCAGCGCGAACAGGATCGAGGTTTCGCGCAATGCCGCGACGGTGGCGACGGGCGCCTTTGTCATGGCCCATAGCGCCAGGCCGTAGGATGCGATGGAGCCGGCGCCGCCGATCAGGCCGCGCCACCAGTTGTAGTGGACATGGGCGGCCACGGCGTTCACGCCGCGCTGCGAGATCGCCCAGGTGAACAGCAGCACCGGTGGCAGCAGCGACATCCACAGCGTATAGGATATGGAGTTGCCCGATAGCCGCGCGCCGATGCCGTCGACATAGGTATAGGTAGCGATCACCACGGAATTGGAAAGCGCGAGCTTAATGGCTGTCCGGCCGCCCTTCCGCGCTTCGAAGGCCAGCGTCATGATGCCCGCGCAGATGGTCATGATGCCAAGCACAGCCCCGCCCGACAGGCTCTCCTTGAGGATGAAGCCGCTGGTCGCCGCGATGATCATCGGTGCAACACCACGCATCAGGGGGTAGACGAGGCCGATATCACCGGCGCGATAGGCTGCGGCCACCAACTGGAAATAGGCGAACTGCAGGATCGCCGACGCGCCGATGAAGGGCCACGCGGCCGAGGCTGGCAGCGGCAGAAATGCCAGAAAGGGCAGGGCGGTGACCGCGCCGCCTGCCGAAACCAAAGCCGCATCCAGCGACTTGTCCGTACCGGCCTTGATGATCGCGTTCCAGGTCGCGTGCAGCAGAGCCCCGAAAAGGACAAGGGCGATGACGTCAAGAGACACGGAAACCTCGGGAAAATAGGCGATGGCCGGAAAAATTTTGATAATTTGTGGTTATCTCGCCGCCATTTGATCCTCAATGCGTCAAAAAGCAACAGACCAAGCGTTTGTGGAACAGCATGGCGTACCACCGTGTCCCTGCTTCTCAGGAAAAGCATCGCTCATCTTGTTTCCCATTTGTTCTATTTCCGATATGCAACTATAAGACGTTTCTAATGCATGTGGGTATGAAGCAAGAACAAAAATTGGATGTGGAGTGAACGCATTATGACGGCTCTTGTCGATAAATTCCCAAAGCGCTTTGAATCTCTCTCAGAGAAATAGGGTTAACCAATTTGAAGAATCGGCCGGTTCGATCGTCGGTTGAACGGGCGCGGCGAGTATGCGTCGGCATAAAAGACGACAAATGGATCAGGATATCGGAAAACTGCAGGAGCAATAACCTATCCGTGCGACTCTGGCTTTTTCTGGTGAAATCGACTATCATTCCGGCATGAAACAATAATAAGTAATATTTATTGTGGAATGAAGGGTTTTTTAACCGCATCCTTTTCTCACATAAATCTATGTTTTGGCATATATCTCCGTTCACATTCTGTTCTTATTCGATAACTTATTATAAGGCTTCGCTAATTAGCCTCTGAATAGAAAGTGAACAAAAATCGCATTTCATGAGAACACAACCCGCCGGTCGAGGAGGGTGTGATTGAAAGCGCTTTGGCGATATCCGCGAAATCCTATGCACCAGAAACTATTTTGCGTTGCAATAGCGATAGTTGAGGGCGCGTCGATGGCGGCCGATCTGATTCAGAATCGGCGCGCAGAATCAGAAATAGAGAAGGTCCGGAGCGCTCAGATGCTTCTCGGACCTTGACCAATCCGGTGACGACGAAAACCTTATCAGCGCCGAAAGAGAATATCGTCGTCGTCGAGGTCGCTTGTCGGCTTGCAGGTATAGACGGGGCAATTGGCCCGGTCCTTGGTCGGCAGATAATCCTGAGCGGCATAGTGGCCGACATCGCAGGCGTTGCTGTCGGATACGTAGCGATCGTAAAGCGTCATGTTGCGCTGTCTCGTGGACGGATAGCGCATGATGACGGCCCGTTCGCGGCTGATGATTGCCCTGGCCTCGGCGCAAGTGAAAGACATTGCATTGTAGCGCGATATCGCCAATGCCGGGGTGGCGGCCGAGGCGATCAGCAGGCCCAGCAGGATGATTTTTTTCATCGAGGCAACCCTCCCTGAAACTGTTATAATTCTTATATATACATCCAAAACCGAAGCTTTGGCTTCTGGATTTGTGACAAAACACAAGTGTGATCGAATTGGGAGGCTTCGTGATGAACCACGACCGTTATGACGATTCCTATATCGCCGATATTCTTCTATCCGTACGGACCATTGCGCTCGTCGGCGCATCGCCTAATCCCGAGCGCCCGAGCAACGGCGTCATGGCCTATCTGATGGCGCGGGGCTATCGCGTCATTCCCGTCAATCCCGGACAGGCGGGCAAGGAGATCCTCGGCCAGTGGGTCTTTGGCCATCTGTCCGATATCCCGGAGCCGGTGGACATGGTCGATGTCTTTCGCGCGCCGGAATATCTGCGAACGGTGGTCGAGGAGACGATCATGATCGAGCCGCGCCCGCCCGTTATCTGGGGCCAGCTCGGCGTGCGTGACGACGCAGCTGCGGCGAGGGCGGAAGCGGCCGGCGTCAAGGTCATCATGGACCGCTGCCCGGCCATCGAATATCCGCGACTGGTCGCCTGACGCGGGCATAGCGCTCATCCGCGAGCGCCGGCCGTTTGTCGCGCAGTATCGCTGAAAGAGAGCAAGTTTTTCCTGTAAGAGGAAGAGCTTGGAAATCTTCGCGGTTACCTTTCAGATCCAAGGCGCTATGATCCTGTCATCACGATAATAATGTTGACGGGAGGAAAAAGTATGGCAACGAACAATCCGGGTTTCGACACACTGGCGATCCATGCGGGCGCGCAGCCGGACCCGACGACGGGTGCCCGCACGACGCCGATCTACCAGACGACCTCCTTCGTCTTTCAGGATGCGGATCACGCCGCAGCACTCTTCGGACTGCAGCAGTTTGGCAATATCTATACCCGTATCATGAACCCGACCCAGGCGGTGCTGGAGGAGAGGGTGGCGGCTCTCGAAGGCGGCACGGCCGCCCTGGCGGTTGCCTCCGGCCATGCCGCTCAGTTGCTCATCTTCCACACCATCCTGAAGCCGGGCGATAATTTCGTCGCGGCGAAGCGCCTTTATGGCGGCTCGATCAATCAGTTTGGCAACTCTTTCCAGAATTTCGACTGGCATGTGCGCTGGGCCGATTCCGATGATCCCGCCACGTTCGAGGCGCAGATCGACGGACGCACCCGCGCCATCTTTATCGAAAGCCTCGCCAATCCCGGCGGCACCTTTGTCGATATCGCGGCGATCGCCGCCGTCGCCCGCAAGCATGGCCTGCCGCTGATCGTCGACAACACTTTGGCCAGCCCCTATCTCATTCGGCCGCTGGAGCATGGCGCCGACATCGTCGTGCATTCCCTGACCAAATTCATCGGCGGCCATGGCAATTCCATGGGCGGCATCATCATCGACGGCGGAACCTTCGATTGGTCGGCCTCGGGCAACTATCCGACGCTGTCGACGCCGCGGCCGGAATATAACGGTATCGTGCTGCATGCGGCCTTCGGCAATTTCGCCTTCGCAATCGCCTGCCGCGTCCTTGGCCTTCGCGATCTCGGCCCCGCCATTTCACCCTTCAACGCCTTCCTGATTCTGACCGGCATTGAGACGCTGCCACTGCGCATGCAGCGACATTCCGACAATGCGATCGCGGTCGCGCGGTGGCTGAAGGGGCAGGACAAGGTGGCTTGGGTGCACTATGCCGGCCTCGAGGATCACCCGAACCACGCGCTGCAACAGCGCTATTCCCCGAAGGGGGCAGGCTCCGTCTTCACCTTCGGCCTGAAGGGCGGTTATGAGGCGGGCAAGGGCTTGGTAGAGGGTCTCGAGCTGTTCTCTCATCTCGCCAATATCGGCGACACGCGCTCGCTGGTTATCCACCCCGCTTCGACGACGCATAAGCAGCTCACCGATGAGCAGAGGACCGACGCCGGCGCCGGTTCCGATGTCGTGCGCCTATCGATCGGCATCGAGGATGTGAAGGACATCATTGCCGATCTGGAGCAAGCCCTGGCGAAGGTTTGATGCAAGAAATCGGGTAGGTCTCGCCCTACGGCCACTCCTGCATGATTGAGCAGCCGTCCTTCTCGGAGGGGGAGCAAACCTTCCGCTTGAGCGAACTGCATAATCTCAGCGTCAGGGTTATCTTGAGGGCGAAACTGATCGCCAAAAATATGCTTTCGGAGACATTTTGCGACAAGAAGCTGGATGTCGGTGGAGGGATCGGTCGAGTAGTTCTGGGCGTACTCTAAGTAGTTGGACGAAGCGAATAGGTCAGGAGCACCGCCGTGCAGCATTGTGTTGCGAATTCCAAGGAGGGCATCGAGGCGTTTCTCCGGGAGGTCTTCTGACAGCGTTTCCTTGACCCCTGTCTTCATGCCTACGGCAAAACCGCCTTTGCCTTGCCCGAAGATTGCGTTGAGGGCCATGAACAGGAGAAAGCAGCGGTCAGACTCATCCATGAACCATGCCCTGTAGTAATACTCGAGCGCTTTCCCATGACGTTTGGTGAGCGATGAGGATCTGGAGAGGATAGCAGGTAGCATGTTCAGCCACTGATGATCGGACTCTATTATCGTGAGAGGACTGCCGATAGGCGGTGTGTGGCCCCCGCTTGAGGACACGCTGATTGTCCGGGGACCTGGAAACCGCAAAAAACCTGTGGCAACCTTTCGGAGGGTAAAGCCGTGGCGATGCTGTTGATCGAGGGATAGAGCCAGAGCGCCGAGAATCAAGCGTCGGTTCTTCTTGGCCACTTCAACAGACTCGGCTTTCACAACCAACCATCCGCCGACTTCTTCACCCCGGAGATATTTCTCGCGAATCCAGTCAGCGTTTCCGGTGGTGATGGAATTGACATCAATCAACGAAAAGTCACTGCAATCGAAATCCGCCTTTACGACAATGGGGGTGATTGGAAACGCGTTACAGTCTATGCGGGGGCGGAAAATCGAGGATTTTTCCAACGCCTTCACGAGTGTCGATCTGCAACCTGCCGAAACCAGATCGAACAGTGGTCCATCAAAGTCTTCCTTTTTCGTTTCACGCCAGATTATCGGATAGCTGCGATAGACGAATTTTCGCAGCATCTCAGCAATGTTATTGACTGAGTGTGCGGAAAGATAATCTGGGCCCTTCGCCTTCAGCATGAGCGCGGGAAGCGTCAGAGCGGAAGGCTTTAGAAATAGCCTGACAGTGTAGTTGCGCTCTGAAGCGCCTGAGGGAACGACATCGTACAAGACGTCGTCGATCATTCGGTCTGAAGCCGCTTTTCCGAAATACGCGTGTAGCAGGGATACTACTATGTCATCTGCAAGACTCAGTCCGAGGTGATCTTTTTTCGAAGCCATCAGAACTTCCTGGGCCGCTGGAGGTCTATGGTAGCGATACGTATGCGACGAATGTGAAATAGGTATCCGATTCTGATCAACAAGAAATGCAATGATTTCCGAGGTGCAGATTATGGATGTATGTGATGAACCACATTGACGGCTGCACTACTTTCTCGGTTTACGGCTCGTGGAAATCTCAATTTCGTTACAATTGGTCCGCTACAACTTTAGCGACGAATTGAAACGGTGAGCTCCAGAAAACCATGATCTCAAGATTGCGCGTAGCGGTCCTCTTTGGCGGACAGTCCTCTGAACACGATGTTTCCCTCCTGTCCGCCCGCAACGTCATAAAAGCAATCGATATCGAAAAATATGAGATCGCGCCGATCGTCATAAGCCGCGACGGACGGTGGTTGTTGATCGATCTGGAGGAGGGGGCTCTGCCTGACCCGGTCCCTTATGCCGGTCAGGAAGTCTGCCTGTTGCCGGGCGGCAAGGGCCGGCTTCTCGTTGTCGGCGATCCCGCTGGATCTGGCGAGTTACCGGCAATAGATATCCTGTTTCCGGTCCTGCACGGTCTCTATGGCGAGGACGGTTCCATCCAGGGTCTCGCTCGAATGGTCGGGGTTCCTCTGGTCGGCTGCGGCATCCTGGGGTCGGCAACCGCCATCGACAAGGACATCGCTAAGCGTCTGCTGCGCGACGCCGGCCTGCCGGTCGCTCGTTCGATCACGGTGAGATCTGGCGATACTCTGTCGTTCGAAGAGGCGGCGAGCGCCTTGGGGGCGCCGGTCTTCGTCAAGCCGGTGCGACAGGGCTCTTCCGTTGGTGTCAGCAAGGCGGCCAACGCCGAGGAATTTCGCGCAGCACTCATCGAGGCGTTCAAGCATGACGACAAGGTTCTGATCGAGGAGTTTGTTAAGGCACGCGAAATTGAATGCGCTGTCCTCGAGCAGACCGACGGGACGCTGTTCGTTTCCCTGCCGGGCGAGATCGTCACCGGCCAGGCTCACAGCTTCTATAGCTATGAAGCGAAATATCTCGATGAGGATGGTGCAGTAGTCAGCGTTCCGGCGCAATTGCCCGCCGATCTCACCCAGCGTCTGCGCGAGCTCTCGCTGGATGCGTTTCGTGCATTGGGCTGCGAAAGTCTCGCGCGCGTCGATTTCTTCGTGAGGCCGGACATGAGCATGGTGGTCAACGAGGTCAACACGATGCCGGGATTCACCAATATCAGCATGTATCCGAAGGCCATGGAGGCGACCGGGATCTCCTATCCGGCGCTCGTCGACCGGCTGATTGAACACGGGCTTGCAAGAGGCGGGCGATAACCGGATATTCAGGTCCTGGTGTTCTTGAATGTCGCGAAGCCGACCAAAATGCGGTGCACTGCGATCGAGTGTTTCCAGATCGTCATGAGGGGTTTATGACAACATATTTACGATTGGACACCGACGGCATCGAGCCGGAAACGGGTGCCCCGGCCGAGGATCGCCTCATTTCCGGAACACCGGAATTCCGCAACTGGAATGCCGAGGAAGCCGATGGCGGGCTCTATGCGGGCATCTGGGAGGCGACGCCGGGCAAATGGAAGATCGTCTATGACGAGTGGGAATATTTCCACATCCTCTCCGGTCATTCGGTGGTAACTGCCGAGAATGGCGAGACTTTTCACCTGCGCGCCGGCGACCGGATGATCCTAAGGCCTGGCTTCAAGGGGACCTGGGAAGTCATTGAAACGACTCGCAAGGACTATGTGATCCGCCTCTGACGGCGCCTTGGATTCCGTCGCAAAGCCAGTTGAATCAAAACATGAAGACCGCTGCCGCTTCGATGCGCGCCGGTCTTTGTCGTGCCGTCCGCGCGATGGCCGTTTCCATTGCCAGAGGTTGTGTCACCGGGCTTTCACCAAACTGTCATCAAACTGAAACACTGCGCCTTTAGACGCATCACTGTCGCCAGGAGATAGAGGTGGGGGTTACCAACCGATGGGACACCCCGCGCCAGACTCCTGCTCGCCATCCTTTCATCACTTGAGGAAGTGAGTCTAATATGCTGAACCAGAAATTTCGTTCGCTTTGCCTGACCGCAGGCTTCATCGCGGCTATGTCCGTTTCGGCCTCGGCTGCCGACATCACGGGCGCCGGCTCGAGCTTCATCGCTCCGGTTCTGTCGAAGTGGGCTGAAGGCTACAAGGCCGCGACGAACAATGTCGTCAACTACCAGTCGGTCGGTTCGGGCGCCGGCATCAAGCAGCTCCTCGACAAGACCATCGTATTCGGCGCTTCGGACAAGCCAATGAGCGACGCTGACCTCGAGAAGAACGGCATTGCCCAGTTCCCGATGATCTCCGGCGGCATCGTCGTTTCCTATAACGTTGAAGGCGTAAAGCCGGGCGAACTCGTTCTCGACGGCAAGACGCTGGCTGACATCTTCCTCGGCAAGATTGCCAAGTGGGACGATGCGGCCATCAAGACCCTCAACCCCGACGTAAAGCTGCCTTCCACGCCGATCTCCGTCGTTTATCGCGCCGACAGCTCGGGCACGACCTTCAACTTCACCGACTACCTGGCGAAGGTTTCGCCGGAGTGGAAGGAAAAGGTTGGTTCGAACACGGCGGTTGAATGGCCGGTCGGCTTCGGCGCCAAGGGTTCGGAAGGCGTTTCCACCACGGTCAACCAGACGGCTGGTTCGATCTCCTACGTTGAATATTCCTACGTCATCGCCAACCACATCGGTTTCGCGAAGATGAAGAATGCTGCCGGCAAGGTTATCGAGCCGAGCCTCGACACATTCAAGGCTGCTGCCTCCAACGCCGATTGGGCCAATGCCAAGAACTTCAACCTGATCATCACCAACCAGCCGGGCGATCAGAGCTGGCCGATTGCAGCTTCGACCTGGGTTCTGCTCTACAAGAAGCCGGCCGATCCTGCTCTCAACGAAGAGGCGCTGAAGTTCTTCAAGTGGTCCTATGAGCATGGCCAGAAGGACGCGACCGCCCTGTCTTACCTTGCGATCCCGGAGAGTGTTGCTGCGGTTGTCGAGAAGTCCTGGACGAAGGACTTTGGCGCGAAGTAATTTGTGCTAGCTGAGAAGTTACGGCGGACAGGGCATGGCCCTGTCCGCCTTTCGTGACAGGACAAGGGGAAATCGATGGCTGATGCGACTCAGACGGCTGGCTTCCAGGCACTGGATACCAGCGCCGTCACCAGAAAATTCCGGATACAGGATCGAATTTTCTATTTAATGACGCTTGGCTCGGCTACTCTTGTCGTGCTTCTGCTGCTGGCAATCATCGTGGTTCTTATCATCGATGCCTTGCCAACCTTCCAGGCCTTTGGGTTTTCGTTCCTCTGGGGCACGAAGTGGAGCGCTCCTGCTGATATCTATGGCGCTGTGCCTGCCGTGGTCGGTACGCTGGTGAGTTCGTTCATCGCCATGCTGATCGCCGTTCCCCTGGGCATCGGCATCGCCATTTTCCTCACGGAACTTTGCCCCGGTAGCCTGCGACGTCCGATCAGTACGGCCATCGAGCTTCTGGCTGGTATTCCCTCCATTATCTACGGCATCGTCGGCCTGTTCATTCTCGTGCCGCTGATGCAGACCTATATCCTGCCCTTCCTTATGATGACGATCGGCCAGGTGCCGTTGATCGGCCTGCTGTTCCAAGCGCCGGCGCCTGGTGTCGGCCTGTTGACGGCAAGCCTCGTGCTGGCCATCATGATCCTGCCTTTTATCACCGCGATCTCCCGCGACGTGTTCAGCACCGTGCCGCCGATGCTGCGTGAATCCGCTTACGGCACGGGCATGACCACATGGGAAGTGGCTCGCCACATCTTGATCCCCTATACACGTCGCGGCCTCGTCGGCGGCATCATGCTCGGCCTCGGCCGCGCGCTTGGCGAAACCATGGCCGTCACGTTCGTCATAGGCTCGGTGAGCCGTCTGCAATCGTCGATCATCTCGCCGTCCACCACCATTTCCGCCCAGATCGCGAACAATTTCGGCGATGCCGACGGTCTGCAATTGTCGAGCCTGATTGCGCTCGGCCTGCTGCTGTTCGTCCTTTCCTTCTGCGTGCTCGCGCTGGCGAGATGGATGATCGGCCGCGGCAACGCGCTTTGAGGAAAAAACCCATGGACAATGCAATTCGTCAGAACCTCGTGTCGAGGCGTTATGGGAAGAACCGGGTGATGATGGTCTTGTGCCTCATCGCGGCCATTCTCGGCATATTCTTTCTCAGCGTGATCCTTGGAACCCTGCTTTATCGCGGTGTATCGGCGCTCAATCTTGACGTGTTCACCATGTCGATCCCGGCTCAAGGGTCGCGCGGTGGCCTGATCAACGCAATGTACGGCACAGCACTGGTCACGGGGTGCGCCATCCTGATCGCCGCGCCGATAGGCATTCTCGCCGCCACCTATCTGGTGGAATATGCCAACGGCACCAAACTTACCGAGGCCGCCAAGTTCCTTAACGACATCTTGCTGTCCGCACCCTCGATCATCATCGGCGTGTTCGTTTACGGCGCCGTGGTCGTGCCCATGCACGGCAACTCTGCCTTCGCTGGCATCCTCGCGCTGGCGCTGATCGCCCTTCCGGTCGTCAACCGCACGACGCAGGACATGCTGTTGCTGGTGCCAAACGAGCTTCGTGAGGCGACCGCAGCACTCGGCGCGCCGCGCTGGAAGTCCATGACGATGGTGATCTACCGTTCTGCCTGGACGGGTATCCTCACCGGTATCCTGTTGGCCGTCGCCCGTATCAGCGGTGAAACCGCGCCGCTTCTCTTCACGGCCGGCTACAGCAAATTCATGAATGCAAGCCTGACCGGTCCAATCGCCACGCTGCCGGTTGCCATCAATACGCTCGCCGCTGACGCAGGCGAGGATCTCAAACAACTGGCCTGGGCCGGCGCACTGATCATCACCGTTGCCATCCTTGCCCTCAATATCCTTGCCCGTGTCTTGAGTGGGCGTCGCCAATGACGCAGCCGCCGAACGATAGGAATCAAACCATGAACATGAGCGACAACAGTTTCCAGAGCGTCAACGCACAGCCGGGAAAGGACGCCGTTTCTCAGTCGGATCTCGGCATGCTCGCGAAAATTGAGGTGAAGAATCTCGATTTCACCTATCAGAACGGCCATCGCGTTCTGAAGGGTGTGAATATGAACATCCGCAAAAATGCGGTTACCGCCTTCATCGGCCCTTCGGGTTGCGGTAAGTCCACGCTGCTGCGCACCTTCAACCGAATGTATGATCTCTATCCGGGTCAGACGGTTGGGGGCGAGATCCTGCTGGACGGCCGCAATATTCTCGCCAAGGACGTCGATCTGAACGATTTGCGCGCCAAGGTCGGCATGGTGTTTCAGAAGCCCACGCCGTTCCCGATGTCGATCTATGAAAACGTCGCTTTCGGCATCCGGCTTTATGAGAAGATTTCCAAGGCGGAAATGGACGTCCGCGTCGAAGCGGCGCTGACGGAAACAGCGCTTTGGAGCGAGGTGAAGGAAAAGCTGCACCAGAGCGGACTTGGCCTTTCCGGTGGCCAGCAGCAGCGCCTCTGCATCGCCCGCGCCATCGCCTTGCGTCCTGAAGTCCTGCTTCTCGACGAGCCGACCTCGGCTCTCGACCCGATCTCGACCGCCAAGATCGAGGAGCTGGTATCGCAGCTGAAGGGCGAGTTCACCATCGTCATCGTGACGCACAATATGCAGCAGGCAAGCCGTATCTCCGACAGCACCGCCTTCATGTATCTGGGCGACCTGATCGAATACGGTCCGACCGAAGAGATCTTCCAGGCGCCGAAGGTTAAGCGCACGGAAGACTACATCACCGGCCGGTACGGCTGATTTGGCAAAAGCGGGCGGCGCCCGCAGCCGAGAATCTTACGATGGCGCGCCCGCTTGGCGCGCCATTTTGCGTTTTGGGTGGATGATGGAGCGGCTCGGTCTGCTGTCCCTCAGCTCACCAGCTCAGCTCGAGCTTGTCGAGACCGTGGAAGTGATAGACATCCTTGACCTCGGGCGTCTTGGTGAGCTTCAGGCCGGGCAGGCGTTCGAACAGGATCGGCAGCACCACGTTCAGCTCCAGTCGCGCCAGCGGCGCGCCGATGCAGAAATGGATGCCGGCGCCGAAGGAGAGGTTCGGCGCTTCATTGCGGTCAGGCTTGAAGGTGAGGGGATCGGAGAATTTGGCAGGGTCCAGATTGGCGGCGGCGAGAATCATCGCCACCTTGTCGCCGCGCTGGAAGGCGATCCCGTCGATCTCCGCGGGCTCCAGGCACCAGCGCTGGAAGATATGCACCGGCGCGCAGATGCGCAGTGTCTCCTCCACCGTGCGCTCCGTGGTCGCCTCGTCCTTGAAAATGGCAGCAGGTGCATGGCCGCTTTCCAGGATGACGCGGACGGAGTTGCCGATCTGATGCACCGTCGCCTCGTGCCCGGCATTGAGCAGCACGATCGTCGTCGACACTAGCTCGTCTTCGGTCAGATACTGGCCCTTTTGCTCGGTGGTGATCATATGCGTGAGGAGATCCTCGCGCGGATTGGCGCGGCGCTCGTGGATGACGGATTTCACGTAGTCGGCGAATTCTTTGGCCGCCTGATCCGCTGCATCTTCGTCGGCACGCGTGCGGCCGAACATGTACATGCGCACGTAGTCATGCGACCATTTCAACAGTTGCGGCCCCATCTCCTCCGGGATGCCGATCATCCCGGCGATCATGGTGACGGGAATGATATCGGCAAAGGCCGACAGCAGTTCCACTTCGCCCTTCTTCTCGAACTTGTCGATCAGCCGGTTGGCGAGTTCAGCCAGCTCCGGCTTCATCTTCTCGACATGGCGGGAGACGAAGGCGCGGTTGACGAGGGTTCTAAGCCGCGTGTGTTCCGGCGGCTCGATTTCGAGCAGCGAATGCTGCTCGGCCAGGTCGAAGTTTTTCAGATGCGACAGCGGCGCGGGCATGCCGAGCTCTTCGCGGCTGGCGATATGCAGGATCTGCCGGCCGAATCGGCGGTCGCGCAGCAGGCCGTTCACGTGGTCGTAGCCGGTGAAATACCATTGCTTCTGCTCTTCCCAATAGAAAGTGGGACATTCGGCATGCAAGGCGGCGTAGACCGCATTCGGGTTGCTGTAGAAGGCGGCATCGCGGCCGTTGAGGGAGAGGCGGCGCGCGACGGGATCGATGGAGAAAACGGATGATTTGGTCATGACGAGAGGACTATCGGAATAAATCGAATGGGAAAAGACCGTTACATCTGCGCCAGCGTGCCGAGGCGTCGCAAGGCGTGTATTTGATCGTCGAGTGTCGGCACAAGCTCGCCACCGTTCGGATCGGGCGGCGCGTCGGTCGTCAAGGCTGCTTCCGCCTCGTTGAAGACGATGGTGCAGTTGCGGCCGGCGCGTTTGGCTGCATAAAGCGCCCGATCGGCGGCGGAAACGAGCCGGTCCCAATTGGCGATATCGCAAGGCATGATCGCCAGGCCGACACTGACCGTCGCCGATACCAGCGATTGGCCGGCAAGCAGCGGCACACGACAGAAATCCGCCCGGACCGTTTCGGCGATCGCCTCGGCTTCGGCCTGATCGACAACGGGGATGAAGGCGATGAATTCCTCGCCGCCCATGCGTCCGAACGCGGCGCTGCCCGGCACGAATTGCCGACCGATACGGGCAAATTCGGCAAGCACGGTATCGCCGCTCTGATGGCCATAACGATCGTTGATCGCCTTGAAGTGATCGAGATCGAACAGCAGCGCTGCAATCTTGGCTGAGCCTCTGGTGGCTTTTTCGGCGACAAGTGGAAAGTAGTCCTGCAGGCCGCGCCGGTTCAGGACGCCCGTCAGGATGTCCGTGATCGAAATCGCCCGCCAGCGCCGCTCCGCGCGTTCCATCAGCAGTCGGCCGCTGAGCGCAATGGCCGTGGT
Source organism: Rhizobium lusitanum (assembly GCF_014189535.1). Classification (NCBI taxonomy): domain Bacteria; kingdom Pseudomonadati; phylum Pseudomonadota; class Alphaproteobacteria; order Hyphomicrobiales; family Rhizobiaceae; genus Martinezella; species Martinezella lusitana. Next base: position 3,846,640 of record NZ_CP050308.1, read on the forward strand.
GATCAGCAGCGCACAGCCGAGGGCGGAATAGCCGCGATAGGTCAACGCTTCTTCGAGGCTCGGCCTCAGAACGATCATCGACACGGAAGACGCAAGGCAGACGCCGGCGAGCGCCATGAACACGAAGGCGAGCTGGGAGCGCGTTGTTTCACGCCGGCCCTCCGCCGGGCGCACCGCGGAAGCGAGCAGGTTGGCGCCGACAGCGCCCGCGAGATCATACAGGAAGACGCGGTTGGCATAGCTCTCGTGGATCCATGGCAGCTTGATGCCAACGATCCAGATCGCCGGCGGCAGTAGCGCCGACCATTGGAGCCTGCGTTTGTCTATCCGATGGAAACCAGCAATCCAGGCGCTTTCGCCGAGGAGAGCCATGCCATTGCCGAACTCCATCGATAGAGTATCCGGAATGAGGCCACGCGCTGCCACGAGGCCAAGACCGACGGCGCTGAAGGCGAAGCCCAGCGCCCACATCAGATAGGCCGGCGACCGGCGATCGTGCCGCCAGGCAAGAAAAAGCACGGCGGCGAGTGTGGTCGCTTCAGAGCACCAGATGATCAGTCCCGTGGTGATATTGAGCACGGTCGGCGTTTCTCCCTTTCCGCGGCGCGGAACGCGTCGGTGTAAGGGGACACGGCAACGCATGCAATCGACGCATCGTCGCTGAATAAGATGGTGAGTTTCTTAAGCCGTTTGGTAAATTTTAGCTGCGCATGCGGCGCGCGCTGTGCCAACATCGATTGGATTTCACCCTTCCTTCACCTTTTGGTTGGGAAATGCGGTGGAGTACTCGTACCACGTCATTGGTTCTATTGGCATCGGCGGTTGGAAACGCTTGTTCAACATCTAATGAGCACCAGGCCTTTTTGACGTTATCCCTTCGGGCGTCTTGAAGTGCAGGGCGGTGACACTCTATGTAGGGATAAAGAATTTATTCGATTCCCGGCGTTTTCGCCGCCGGGGCAAGCTTGGTAAAGGACGCACATGAGAAATCCAGTCGATACAGCTATGGCTCTGGTGCCGATGGTTGTTGAGCAGACCAACCGCGGGGAACGGTCTTACGATATCTATTCCCGCCTGCTGAAGGAACGCATCATCTTCCTGACCGGCCCGGTCGAAGATCATATGGCGACGCTGGTCTGCGCCCAGCTTCTCTTCCTCGAGGCCGAAAACCCGAAGAAGGAAATCGCGCTCTATATCAATTCGCCCGGTGGCGTCGTAACCGCCGGCATGGCGATCTATGATACGATGCAGTTCATCAAGCCGGCCATTTCGACGCTTTGCATCGGCCAGGCGGCTTCGATGGGCTCGCTGCTGCTTGCTGCTGGCGACAAGGGCATGCGTTTCGCAACGCCGAATTCCCGCATCATGGTTCATCAGCCGTCAGGCGGTTTCCAGGGGCAGGCTTCGGACATCGAACGCCATGCGCGCGACATCATCAAGATGAAGCGTCGTTTGAACGAAATTTACGTCAAGCATTGCGGTCGGGCCTATGAAGAGGTCGAGCAGACGCTCGATCGTGACCATTTCATGTCCTCCGACGAGGCCAAGGATTGGGGTCTGATCGACAAGGTGCTGACGTCGCGTACCGAAATGGAAGGCGAAGCCGCTAGTGAGTTATCCACGCAGCGGTGACTTCTACGCCACAGTTCTATCCCATTTGTGATCGAATAGGGGTTTAATGTGGAGCGGAACACGGTAATAGTAAGCATTCATGCTATGTAGCGTTTTTATGACATGGCATTCGGCATTCGAAGGGGGATTCGTTGCCAGCGTGGCCCGGCTATAGTTGCCTGGTAGCGTTCAGTACCCCGAAGAGCGCCGCGACCTGCTGATGAAACGAGGAGCAGGTCCGGCGGGCGCATTGAGTGGACCGCGATTTCGATTTGGAAATCTGCGGCGTGCTGGAAGGAAAAGGATATGAGCAAAGTCAGCGGCAGCAACGGCGGCGACTCCAAGAATACTCTGTATTGTTCATTCTGCGGCAAGAGCCAGCATGAAGTCCGGAAGCTGATTGCCGGGCCGACCGTCTTCATCTGCGATGAATGCGTCGAATTGTGCATGGACATCATCCGCGAGGAAAACAAATCCTCGATGGTCAAGTCCCGTGACGGCGTGCCGACGCCGCAGGACATCATCAAGGTTCTCGACGAATACGTGATTGGTCAGAGACAGGCGAAGAAGATCCTGTCGGTAGCGGTTCATAACCACTACAAGCGTCTCGCTCACGCGTCCAAGAACGGCGATGTCGAACTGGCGAAGTCGAACATCATGCTCGTCGGCCCGACCGGCTGCGGCAAGACCTATCTTGCGCAGACGCTGGCCCGCATCATCGATGTGCCCTTCACCATGGCTGATGCCACGACGCTGACCGAAGCCGGTTACGTCGGTGAAGACGTCGAAAACATCATTCTGAAGCTGCTGCAAGCTGCCGACTACAACGTCGAGCGCGCCCAGCGCGGCATCGTCTACATCGACGAAGTCGACAAGATTTCCCGCAAGTCGGACAATCCGTCGATCACCCGCGATGTCTCGGGCGAAGGCGTGCAGCAGGCGCTTCTGAAGATCATGGAAGGCACGGTCGCTTCCGTTCCTCCCCAGGGTGGACGCAAGCATCCGCAGCAGGAATTCCTGCAGGTCGACACGACGAACATCCTGTTCATCTGCGGCGGCGCTTTTGCCGGTCTCGACAAGATCATCTCCGCCCGTGGCGAGAAGACCTCGATCGGCTTCGGTGCGGCCGTCAAGGGCCCGGATGACCGCCGCGTTGGCGAAGTGCTGCGCGAACTGGAGCCGGAAGACCTGATCAAGTTCGGCCTGATCCCGGAATTCATCGGTCGTCTGCCGGTCTTGGCGACGCTGGAAGACCTGGACGAGGACGCACTGATCCAGATCCTGTCCGAGCCGAAGAACGCGCTCGTCAAGCAGTATCAGCGCCTGTTCGAGATGGAAGATGTCGAACTGAACTTCCACGAGGACGCATTGCGCGAAATCGCCAAGAGGGCGATCGTGCGCAAGACCGGTGCTCGCGGCCTGCGCTCGATCATGGAAAAGATCCTGCTCGACACGATGTTCGATCTGCCGGCGCTGGAAGGCGTTCGCGAAGTGGTCATTTCCGAGGAAGTGGTTCGCGGCTCTGCCCGCCCGCTCTACATCTATGCCGATCGGCAGGAAGAAAAGGCCAACGCCACCGCCTGATCGACAGATCTGCGGCTTAAATCCAGGGGCTCGTCGTTGACGGGCCCCTTTCTATTTGAAAAATCGTACAGTTTCCTGATAAAGTCCGGGATAAGCTTATGGGAACGCCGTCCAAACCGGTTGTGAAGCGCGCCCGCCGCAGCCATGATGGCATGATTCCGGAATCGTCGGTGGATTGGGTTCACGCCCAACTTTGGTCCTCCGAGGGCCGCGTTGCCGGCAGTGTTCTAGTCGCCGGGGTCCGGTGTTTGTTGTTGCGTTCCTCTTCGTGAAGACGTGTTTCGCTGCCCCACGGCGCGCGCGTCCTGCACGACTTGAAATAGATAATGTGAAGCTCCACTTCTAACCCAAGTGAGAGAGCCGGCTAATCCCCTAAAGCCGGTAGAGAGCCCGGGAACGGGACGACGGAAAGGAAATGACATGAGTAAGAAAACGTCTGCGGCAAATGAGAGCATTGCCTATCCGGTATTGCCGTTGCGCGACATCGTGGTTTTCCCCCACATGATCGTGCCGCTGTTCGTCGGACGGGAAAAGTCCATCCGCGCGCTGGAAGAGGTCATGGGGTCCGACAAGCAGATCATGCTGCTGACCCAGATCAATGCCAGCGATGACGATCCTGCCCCGGATGCGATCCATAAGGTCGGCACCGTGGCGAATGTGCTGCAGCTCCTGAAGCTTCCAGACGGCACCGTCAAGGTGTTGGTCGAAGGCAAGGCACGCGCGGAGGTCGACACCTATACGGCGCGCGAGGATTTCTACGAGGCCCTCGGCCACGTCTTGCATGAGGCGAAGGAAGATCCGGTCGAACTGGAGGCGTTGAGCCGCTCGGTCGTTTCGGAATTCGAGAGCTATGTGAAGCTCAACAAGAAGATTTCGCCGGAAGTGGTCGGCGCTGCCAGCCAGATTGAGGACTATTCGAAGCTCGCCGATACGGTTGCTTCGCACCTGTCGATCAAGATCACCGAGAAGCAGGAGATGCTGGAAACCACCAGCGTCAAGGGCCGCCTCGAAAAGGCGCTCGGCTTCATGGAAGGCGAGATTTCGGTCCTGCAGGTAGAAAAGCGTATCCGCTCGCGCGTCAAGCGCCAGATGGAGAAGACCCAGCGCGAATACTACCTGAATGAGCAGATGAAGGCGATCCAGAAGGAGCTTGGCGACGGCGAGGAAGGCCGCGACGAGATGGCCGAACTGGAAGAGCGCATCTCCAAGACCAAGCTGTCCAAGGAAGCCAAGGAAAAGGCCGATGCGGAGCTGAAGAAGCTGCGCCAGATGAGCCCGATGTCGGCGGAAGCCACCGTCGTGCGCAACTATCTCGACTGGCTGCTGGGTATCCCCTGGAACAAGAAGTCGAAGATCAAGACCGATTTGAACAATGCCGAGAAGGTCCTTGAGCTGGATCATTTCGGTCTGGACAAGGTCAAGGAGCGTATCGTCGAATATCTGGCCGTCCAGGCGCGTGCCACCAAGATCAAAGGCCCGATCCTGTGCCTCGTCGGCCCTCCGGGTGTCGGCAAGACCTCGCTCGCCCAGTCGATCGCCAAGGCGACCGGCCGTGAGTATGTCCGCATGGCGCTTGGCGGCGTTCGTGACGAAGCCGAAATTCGTGGTCACCGCCGCACCTATATCGGCTCGATGCCCGGCAAGGTCATCCAGTCGATGAAGAAGGCCAAGAAGTCGAACCCGCTCTTCCTGCTCGACGAAATCGACAAGCTCGGCATGGACTATCGCGGCGATCCGTCTTCGGCTCTTTTGGAAGTGCTGGACCCGGCGCAGAACTCGACCTTCATGGATCACTACCTGGAAGTCGAATACGATCTGTCGGACGTGATGTTCATCACGACGGCGAACACGCTGAACATCCCTGCGCCGCTGATGGACCGCATGGAAGTCATCCGTATCGCCGGCTACACCGAAGATGAAAAGCGCGAGATCGCCAAGCGGCACCTGCTGCCGAAGGCCATCAAGGAACATGCGTTGCAGCCGCAGGAATTCTCGGTCAGCGACGATGCCCTGATGGCAATCAGCCAGCAGTATACCCGCGAAGCCGGTGTGCGTAACTTCGAGCGCGAATTGATGAAGCTCGCCCGCAAGGCGGTCACCGAGATCATCAAGGGCAAGACCAAGTCCGTTGCGGTCACCGCTACGAACATCGACCAGTATCTTGGCGTTCCGCGCTACCGCCACGGCGAAGCCGAGGGCGAGGATCAGGTCGGTGTCGTCACCGGTCTCGCCTGGACGGAAGTCGGTGGTGAGTTGCTGACGATCGAAGGCGTGTTGATGCCGGGCAAGGGTCGCATGACCGTTACCGGCAATCTGAAGGAAGTGATGAAGGAATCGATTTCCGCAGCGGCCTCCTACGTCCGCTCGCGCGCCGTCGACTTCGGCATCGAGCCGCCGCGCTTCGACAAGAGCGACATCCACGTCCACGTACCGGAAGGTGCTACGCCGAAGGATGGTCCGTCAGCTGGCGTTGCCATGGCAACCGCCATCGTCTCGATCATGACCGGCATCCCGGTTTCGAAGGATGTTGCCATGACCGGTGAAATCACGCTGCGTGGCCGTGTCCTGCCGATCGGCGGCTTGAAGGAAAAGCTGCTGGCAGCGCTTCGCGGCGGCATCAAGAAGGTGCTGATTCCGGAGGAAAACGCCAAGGACCTGGCGGAGATTCCGGACAACGTGAAGAACAACATGGAGATCATCCCCGTATCCCGCATGGGCGAGGTGATCAAGCATGCACTGGTACGCCGGCCCGAGCCAATCGAATGGGACGGAACCGTCGAGACGCCCGTGATCGCAACGGTAGAGGGTGTGGACGATGTCGGAGCGACAATCGCGCATTAAGTGCGGTTGCGCCTGATTTCTGCCAAATTGTCACAAAAGGTGAAAAGACCGGCGATTCTGCCGGTCTTTTTTGGTGAAAAGCTTTTGGCAACGCTTGCTTTTCCTTGATTTGCAGGGCTTTTGGGGTTGCGGCGGGCCGGAGCATACGTATTCTGCGCCCCGCTAACAGACTAGTCGTTTCATACCAGTAGAAAGGGGTGGAAACATGAATAAGAATGAGCTCGTGTCCGCAGTGGCCGAGAAGGCCGGTATTACGAAGGCCGACGCTGCTTCCGCTGTTGACGCTGTTTTCGATGCTGTGCAGGCTGAACTGAAGAAGGGCGGCGACATTCGTCTCGCAGGTTTCGGTAGCTTCACCGTTTCTCACCGTGCAGCGTCCAAGGGTCGTAACCCGTCGACCGGCGCTGAAGTTGATATCGCGGCCCGTAACGTGCCGAAGTTCACGCCCGGCAAGGGCCTGAAGGACGCTGTTAACAGCTGATCCGTTTTCACCCGCCGTCGGAGCGGTTGCTCCATGGTGGACGATATGAGGGGTTCGAAGTATTTCGGACCCCTTTTTTGTTGGCATGCGGCGATACCCGGCAGCCACGAAGTTTTGTCGTGCGGCGATCAGAGAAGCGTCCGTCCGCCGTTGACCGCAAATTTCTGACCCGTCAGGAAGTCTGCTTTGTTCGAGGCGAGGAATACCACCATGTTGGCGATGTCCTCCGGCGTTCCGAAGTGTCCAAGCGGGGTTTGGGTGAGATAGTCATCGATCGACTGCTGAGACGATCCGACATGGCGTTCGACGGGAATCCAGCCGGGAGCGACAAGATTGACCGTGATCCCTTCGGGCGCCAGTTCCCGGGCCCAGGAGCGTGTCATGGAAAGCATGGCGCCTTTTGCTGACGCATAGTTTCCGACATTGGGGTTGCCGAGCTCCGCTATTTCCGAGCCGATATTGATAATGCGTCCCGACTTGCGCGCGCGCCAATCCGGCAATACCGCCTGAAGCAGTTCGAGGGGCGCTTTGACGAAGAACTCAAGCTGATCGAGATAGGTTTGCCAGGATTGCTCCATCAATGGCATGCTCGGTTGTGAGCCCGTTGCGTTGTTGATGATCAGGTCGACGGGGCCGAGCGCGTCCCTGATTGCATCCAGTCCCTCAGTCAGCTGAGTCTTGTCGATCACGCTGAATTTTGCCGCATAGGCGTGGCCGCCCCGTTGCCGGATCGCGTCAACCACCGCTTCTGCTCCAGGCGTATCGTTCGCATAATTGACTGCGACTGCCCAACCGTCCTCCGCCAATCCACGCGCGATGACCGCGCCAAGTCCGCGGGATGCGCCGGTTACCAACGCCACTTTCATTGAATCCTCCTCCTGCGTCTCCGTTCGTGGCCGGATCTACACCCGGCCACCTGTTGCCTCAAAGGTTATTGCTTTTACCAACGATGATGGACGTGCGGGGCGATCAGGCGCTCGTAGATTTCGCGCGTTGCCGCCATGACGTCAGCCGATAGTGGCGCGAGGTCGGCGGCGGCCGCATTGGCCTTGGCCTGCTCGGCATTGCGGGCGCCGGGGATGACGACGGTGACCGCATCGCTCATCAGTATCCAGCGCAATGCGAACGCCGCCATGCTGGCGCCGGCCGGGACCAGCTTGCGGACCTCTTCCACCGCCTGCAGGCCGACCTCGAAGGGTACACCGGCAAAGGTCTCGCCGACATCGAAGGCTTCACCGTTGCGATTGAAATTGCGGTGATCGTCGCTGGCGAATTGGGTGTCGCGGGTGATCTTGCCGGAGAGCAGGCCGGAGGCCAGCGGCACGCGAGCGATGACCGCGACTTGCTTCCGCTTGGCTTCCTGGAAGAACAGGTGGTCAGGACGCTGGCGGAAGATATTGTAGATGATCTGGATGCTGACGACGCCAGGATACTCGATCGCTTTCAGCGCTTCCTCGACCTTCTCGACGCTGGCGCCGTATCCCTTGATCTTGCCGGTCTTCTGCAGGTCGTCGAGACCTGCGAAGACTTCGGGGCGATAGAGGACTTCCGTCGGCGGGCAATGCAGCTGTACCAGGTCGAGGCTGTCGACGCCGAGGTTCTTCAGGCTGCGGTCGATGAAGCCTTCGAGATTGGCCTTGGTGTAGCCGTCAGCCACATGCGGGTTCAGCCGGCGGCCGGCCTTGCTCGCGACCATGGGATGTTCGCCGCCACGGGCCTTCAGCACGTCGGCGATGATCTTTTCGGAGCGGCCGTCGCCATAGACGTCGGCAGTGTCGATAAAGGTCATGCCGGCGTCGAGTGCTGCGTTCAGTGCCGCGCGGCCATCGGCCTCGCTGACATCGCCCCAGGCGCCGCCGATTTGCCAGGCGCCGAAGCCGACATTCGTGACGGTGAAGGGTGTGCGGCCGAAAGCATGGTGTCTCATGAAAATCTCTCCGTTCGTACTGAAAGTCTAGCGCAGTAGCAGCCGTCTGAAGCAGCGGCAAGCGCGTGAGGGTGGTGCAGCATCGCAATCCCGTGACATAGGAATATGACAGCGTTCGGCAATCCACGAAAGCATGGGATGAGCGCTATCGGCAGGTATTCATTGCCCCTGTATTTGCCTAAAAGGAATGCCAGATATCTGACATCGACCGGAGCCTATGGCCTCTTTCAGTTTCATCCACGCCGCCGACCTGCATCTCGGCAGTCCTTTCCAGGGACTTGCCCTGAAGGATGCCGCTGTCGCCGCAATTTTCGTGGAGGCCAGCCGCAAGGCCTTTTCGACGCTGGTGGGATTGGCGATCGAGAAACAGGTCGATTTCTTCCTTATCGCCGGCGATGTCTATGACGGCGATTGGAAGGACAACAAGATCGGCCTGTTCTTCAATCGCGAAATGGCGCGGCTGGAGCGAGCCGGCATCCCGGTCTATCTGCTGCGCGGCAATCACGATGCGGCGAGCGTCATCACCAAGACCATCACGCTGCCTGAGAACGTCCATGAATTCCCGACCGGCAAGCCCGGTTCCGTCCGACTGGAGGCCTTGCAGGTGGCGCTGCATGGGCAGGGCTTCGCCGAGCGCTCGGCCAACGACAACCTGGCGATAAACTATCCGGCACCCGTATCCGGCTGGTTCAATATCGGTGTTCTCCACACGTCGCTCACCGGCCGCGAGCCGCATGCGCCCTATGCACCGTGCTCGGTGGATGATCTGCGGTCGCGCGGTTACGACTATTGGGCGCTCGGCCATGTCCATGACTATGAAGTGGTGGCAACTGATCCACTGGTGATCTTTCCCGGCAATCTACAGGGGCGCAGCATTCGCGAGCGTGGCGCCAAGGGAGCCGTGCTCGTCACCGTCGAGGATGGCCGTATCAGCCACGAACGACTGATCGTCGACGAAGCGCGGTTTGCTCAGGTCGATATAACGGTCGACCCCGAGGACGATCAGGCCGCGATCCTACGCCGTGTGGAGCAGGCTGTACAGCAGCTCACCGATGACATGGCGGGGCGGATGACAGCGCTGCGCGTCCGGCTCTCGGGTATCACACCGCTACAGGGCGCCATTGCAGCCAATCGCCAGCAATGGCGTGACGAAGTCGAGGCAGCGTGTCATCGCGTCCATGAGGATATCTGGCTGGAAAAGCTGGAACTGCGGCTGGAAGCACCCACAGCGGCGGCTGTCGAGGCCAATGGCACGCTCGATCTCGGGCAATTGCTCTCCGAGCATGCCGGCGATGCGGACATCGTGGCTGAAGCGGGCCGGCTCGTCGGCGAGATTGCGGTTCGTCTGCCAGGAGGACTGGGCGCGGCAGAGCTGCCGCTGGACGATACGGTCGAGGCCTTGATCGAGGAGGCGCGGCAATTGCTGCTGGCGCGCGGGCAGGGGGCAGGCTGACCCATGCGCTTTAACCGGCTCGACATTCTCCGCTACGGCGCGCTGACCGACCGCACGCTCGACTTTCGTGCAGGCGCCAGGCTGCATGTCATTTACGGGCCGAACGAAGCGGGCAAGTCCTCGGCGCTGAGCGCGATTTCCGACCTGTTGTTCGGCTTTCCGACTGCTGCCGAGCAGAGCTTTCTGCACGAGCCGACGACCCTGCGCGTCGGCGCATCGATCGCCACGCGCGATGGCGCAACGCTCGCCTTTCGCCGCCGTCGCGGGCGCAAGAACACGTTGCTTGCGCCCGACGATAAGGAAACACCGCTTGCCGAAGACGCCTTGGCGCCATTTCTCGGCAATCTGAGCCGTGACGTCTTCGAGCGCGCCTTCGGCTTGGATTCGCTGCGTCTGCGTCAAGGGGCGACGGCGATGTTGCGGAGCGGCGGCGAGATCGGCAGCCTGCTGTTTTCTGCTGCCTCCGGTCTCACCGGCCTCTCTCGCCTGCGCCAGTCGCTGGACGGCGAAGCCGAGGCCATCTATGCGCAGCGCCGCTCCAAGGATCGCAGTTTCTATCAGGCGCTGGACCGCCATGACGAGGCCCGCAAGGCTGAACGCGACAACGAGCTCAAATCCGGTGATTGGAAAAAGCTGCTGGCCGAAGCTGCGGAGCTGGAAGCCGAGCTGGAGCGCCTGCAAGACCAGCGCCGCCAGACGCGCCAAGCGCTCGATCGACTGCAGAAGCTGAAGATGCTGCAGCCGCTGCTGGCTGAAATCGACGGCGAGAGAGCCGCCCTTGACGACCTTGCTGATCTCACGGCGATACCGGACAGTTTCGCCAATCGGCTGGAACAGGGCCTGAACGACAAGCGAGCCGCCGAAGACGAACTGCGCCGCGCTCAGCAGCTGGCCGCGCGCGCCGGCGAAGAACTGTCGATGATCCGCATCGACGAAACCGTGCTGCAAATATCGGACGATATCACCCTGCTCTTTGCCGATACCGGCAATTATCGCAGCCAGCGCCAGGATCTGCCCCGCGTCGATCAGGAACTGGCCGGCTATGACGCGACGCTTGCCCAACTGAGCCGCCGTCTTGGCTTTGCCGATGCATCACAGTTGGAAAAGCAGCAGCCAAGTGATGCCGATCGCGTCCGCCTCTCAGAATTAGTTGAGGAGGGCAGACGCCTGTTGCTGCAGGCGCAGGGAAATGCCGAGCAATTGGACAGCGAGCGCAGACAGCTCGCGTCGCTGGAGAAGGATGGTCGCGAGGGCCGCCTGATCGATCCTCGACCCTATACTGATCAGCTGGAAGCCTTGGGTGATGATCTCGCCAGCCTTGCCCGACTCGATGGGTTGGAGACGCAGATCAGCCGCATCGAGGCGGATCTTCGCGAAGCCGCTGGCCGCCTGCGCCCGCCGGTCGCCGACATCGATGCGCTCTTTGCTGCGCCGCTGCCGGACGCTGCCGAGATTGCCGCGCATCGCGGAACCGTCGATACGGCCCGCGCTAGCGTACGCGAAGCATCCGACAAGCTGCGTGGCTATGATGAACAACTGGCCGAGATCGAGCAGGCGCTGGAAGATGCGCAGCGCACCGGCCTGATCGTCACCCGTGAACAGATCGCCGACGCGCGTGAGGCTCGCGATGCTCAATGGCGATCGATCCGCGACGGGTTGACGGATGCGGGCTCAGCTCCAGATGGCAAAACGATCGCCATTTTTGCGACTACCGTCGCTGAGGCCGATCGACTGGCCGATGCGGCGCTGAGCGACGCGGATCGCGTCTCGCGCCATGCTGATAATCGCTTGCGTCAGGCTCGACTGTTGCAGGAGCGCGAGGCGGCCGCAAAGCGATTGCAACAGCGCGAAGAGGCCTTGGCAAAAGTGCTGGCTGGTTTCTCCACGCTCTTTGATGCATCCGGTGTTTCAGCCCTCGATCCGGCAGCCATGCTGGAATGGCGGCGTGGGGTCGAAGCCCTGTTCCGCGAGCGCCGGGCTCTCCGCGATCTACTGGATCAGCGAAACGAAGCCAGTCTGGCAGAGACGCGTGTCTCGCCGGCGCTGAAGGATATTGCCGAGGCCACCGGTTACAAGAGCGGCCGCCTGCCGCCAGGTGCTATGGCGGAAGGCTTGCGAAAACATCTTCGCCTGCTTTCGGAGCGTTGGAGCGAGAGCCGCACGCGCGAGGGCGAGGTCGTCGCTGCTCGGGGTCGGTTGACGCGGCTTGGTGAGCAGCAGCAGGATATCGAGCGACGTCAGACTGGTTGGCGCGATGCGTTCGGCAAGGCTGTGCTGTCACTCGGCCTTTCCGCCGATGCAACGCTGGAGATGGCCTCCATCGCCTTGAAGGCATGGACAGAGCTGCCGGACGCTCTGGCGGAGCATGACAATCGCCAACGCCGCGTCAGCGGCATGCGCCGCGACATGGCCGATTTCGAGCGGCGGCTCGCGAGTCTTACCGCAACCGTCGGCTTAGAGCTCGATCATCTGCCATCGGACACCGCAGCGGAGGCATTGCACGCCCGCGTCAGCGCCGTGCGCGGCGAACAGAAGAAGTACGACCGGCTCGAGGAGGAGCGCCAACGTGCGGAGGCGCAGGCCACCCGTTGTGGCGAGGCGCTTGCGACGGTCGAGGCCGCCCTTGGCGTGTTAACCGCAGATTTGCCGCAGGACACCGATCTGCCGGCTCTGCTCTCGCGCCTGCGCGATCGTGCCCGCTTGCATGCCCGGCTGGCGGAAAGCCGCGACCGCTTGCGCCAGCAATCGGAAGGCGATGGCGAGGAGACGATCCGCGCCGAGCTCGCCGGCTTCGAACGCGTTGCCGCCGGGCTGGAGATTGAGCGGCTATCCGCAGAGGATCAAAGGCAATTCACCGCGAACGGTGCACTCGCAGCCCGCCTGGCGGAAAACCAGCGCCAGCGGAGCGCCCTCGAAACCGGCGTCAGCGCCGAATACGCCGTCTTCGAAAAGCTCTCCGCCGAGCAGGAAGCCAAGGATCTGGCGCGGCAATGGGTGGTGCTGAAGCTTGCCGCACAGATGCTGGCAAGCTCGATGGAAGCCTATCGCGAACAGCAGGCCGATCCGGTGATCACGCGGGCAGGAGAACTCTTCTCACTGCTGACCGGCCATGGCTTCACGCGGCTGGTCGAAGAACACGACGATGCCGACGCGCTGCAATTGCTGGCCGAACGCTCCGGCGGCGAACGGGTGCCGCTCGCAGGCTTGAGCGAGGGCACCGGCGATCAGCTTTATCTTGCCCTTCGGCTTGCCTTCCTCGAAGACTATTCCGCCCGCAATGAGCCGGCGCCGCTGATCGTCGACGATATCTTCCAGACCTTCGACGACGAGCGCGCCAGCGCCGGACTGAAGGCGCTTGCCGGCACGGCGGAGCGCTTCCAGACCATTCTTTTCACCCATGAGATGAGCGTCGTCGAGATTGCCAAACGGGAGATCGGTGCAGATCTGGATCTGATCCAGCTTTGAGTGCCCGGTGGAATGCCGACCTTCTCGCTTGGATGGCGTCATCGAATGGCATAGGTTGGCTGTAGGAACGAGGCGCGGCGAGCGCCGTTCGTAGCAGGAGATAAGCCTTGGAAATCAAGCCCAATGGATCACGCCCGGTGCTGAAGGCGCCGGCCGAGTATTTTACTGGCGAGGTGCGTCAGGAGCCATTGATGCAGGCTCCGGCGCCAGCTCGCGCCCAGGTCTTCAGTGTCAGTTTCGAACCGGGAGCCCGCACCGCCTGGCACACGCATCCTTTCGGCCAGACCTTGGTGGTGACCGCTGGCAAGGGACTTGCGCAAAGCTGGGGCGGCGACATCCGGGAGATCAATGCCGGCGATGTCCTTTGGTTCGAGCCCGGCGAAAAGCACTGGCACGGCGCCGGACCGGAGACCGCGCTCACCCATATCGCCATTCAGGAGACGCAGGACGGCAAGGCCGCGGACTGGATGGAATATGTGACCGAGGAGCAGTATCGCGCATAATGATAAGCGGCGATCCGGCTGGATCGCCACAAACTCACTGTGGCGTATGCAATTTCGTCGGGATCAGGATTTTGGGGTCCGATTTGTCCCGGCTATAGGCAGGATTGAGGGCGCGGTCCGCAAAGGTCAGCGTCCCATGCAGCCTGCGCAAGTTATTCTTCTCCTGTTCGAAGCGTTTCCTTCGCTCACCGGATTTATCCGATCCCCGCGACAGGGATTCATGGTGATAGAGGCAGGCAAAGGGTGTCCATATGATGCGGAACCCGGCCTTGTGGGCGCGCAGGCAATAGTCGACGTCGTTATAGGCGACCGCGAAATTCTCTTCGTCGAACAAGCCGATGGCGCGGGCGCAGTCGCCGGAAATCAACATGACCGCACCGGTCACGCAGGTCATCGAATTGCGGACATGCAGCCTGTTCATCGGGCCGCCGAATTCCCTGGGCTTGCTCATATACCAATGACCCGCGAGCCCACCGAAGCCGACGACGACGCCGGCATGCTGTAGCTTGTTGTTACCGTAGAGCAGCTTGGCGCCGACAATGCCGGTTCCCTCATAGGCGAGGCAGGTCACCATCTCTTTCAGCCAGCCCGGCTCGATGATTTCGACGTCGTTGTTGAGGATCAGACGGTGCTCGCCCGTGGCGGTGCTGAGGCCACGATTGACCGAGCGGGAGAAATTGAACTGTTCCGGCATGATCGAGGCGGAGAACTGCGGGTAGGTCTGGCGGTAATGATCGTAGAGATCGAGGACGGCCTGGTCCGAGGAGCCGTTGTCGACGACCAACACTTCGAAATTCGCATAGTCCGTGCGTTCGAAGATATCCTTCAACACGCGGGAAATCAGATCGAGGCTATCCTTGCTGGGAATGATGATCGAAATCTTGGGCCAGGAAGCCTCCGGCCGGTCGAACATGACGCGATGCAGGGTGTCTGTCAGCGCCTCTTCCACGCGAATGGGCTGCTGGCGGAGCGCGAACCGTTCGGAGAGCGCCTTGCGGGCATTGGCAGTTGCCGCGTCCATGAACTTGCGCGAATAGGTGCGGCCGTTGCGCCGCCACCAATAGGCCGGGTAGGGCAGGTGTAGGACGGTATCGTCCGGCAATCCTTCCAGATAACGCAGCAACAGGTCATAATCCTGTGAGCCATCATAGCCTATGCGCAGATAACCGATCTCCTGGAGCCGGCTCCGGCGATAGATGGAGAAATGATTGATGTAGTTGACACCCGTCAGGAGCACGGGATCGTAAGCCGGCTTCAGCATCAGTCCTGTGGGCCTCAGCGTGTCGTCGACCACCAGTTCGTCGGTGTAGAGAAAATTGGTATTCGGGTTTTGCTCGAAGACATGCCGCATAACCTTGAACGCATGCGGCGCGATCATGTCGTCGTGGTCCAGAAAGGCGACCCATAGGCCACGGGCCTGAGACAACCCGGCATTGGTGGCAGCCGCTATGCCGCCATTGCTGCCGTTCACAACGAACCGGATATTGTCCTTCGATTTCTGCGTCTCATACCATTGCTTTGTTTCCGGCGAGGTCGATCCGTCGTCGCTGAGAATGAGTTCCGTGCCCTGTTCGTTTTGCGATTCGAACGATCGGACGAGATCGTCGAGGTAGCGGGGCGGGGCATTATAAACCGGCACGACGACGCTGAGCCAGATTCCGGACGTTGCGGAAACGGGCGAAGGGGCGAGGTCTGCGGCCAGCCGATAGCTCGCTTCCGCATATTGTATCGTCCTGCTTGGCGAACGTTTTCCGAATGCCATCTTCGGCATTTTCGTCCAGTATTGCGGCAGTTTTCCGAGATCCACGCGCTCGGCCGGCCCATGGGCGCCAAGCAAGGCGGCGATGTGCTTCTCGGCTGATTTCGCTGAGGAAAACGCCTTGACCTCGAAGCCGAGCGTTGTGGGAAACGTCGCCGGGTCGGCGCGCAGGGCGCAGATGGTGCCTATAGTCCCAACGTCAGCCGTGACAACGAAGCGGCTCCCGGCCGGCAGCGTGACCGTATCCTTCTCGCGGAAACCACGACCACGATTGATATAGAATTTCGGATCTACGGCCTCATCGGTGGCGGCGATATGAATGACGACATGCTTTTTTCTGACGGGCGCAAATCTGATCTCGAAGGCAGGATCGTCCCCAAGCGACTTCCATAAATTGGAATTCGCTTCCGGCGAAATCTCGCGTTCAAGGTCGGCGTTCGGTAAAATCTTGAGTGTCATTGATCCCTGGGTATCCAAACAGCCGGCAGTAAAGAGCGCTTGCATGGTCGATTCATGCTATGCTGCCAAGCGCATCGAAACGTATGCCGGGAAACGCCGTCGTCGCGCTTTGCCGCATTTTTTCTATGGATTTCATCGTGGCATTGCGCGCGATCAACCGTCGATCGCGATCGCTCACGAGCTGGTCGATCGCCGCCAGCCATTCCTCCGCTGTGTTGCCGATGTGGATTTCTCCAGCGACGGCGCAGCGGGCGAATGTCGGGCATCGGGAAAATATTGCGGCGGCACCCATGCGGCTGATATCGATCCGCTTGGTGTCCGACCGACTATCATTGGTCTTGCCGACCAGGAGCGGCGCCAGGGCGATATCCGCGCCTTGATCAGTGGTTTTTGCGAGATAGGACGCCCAGGGCAATGGAAGGCTTATGGTCGTTCGCGCCGGGTCGATGTCCTGGCGGCTCCATTGGCGCGCAAGGCTGCCCTCGGCGAAAACCTCGAAATGCAAATTCCTGTGCTTGTCCATTGCCATCTTGACGATGGGCATCAGGAACTCGTGCTCTCGGCGATGAACACCCGTCCCATGATAGATCATCTTCAGCGGCGCGGAGGCTTCACCGGCGATTTCGGACGATCTCCGGCCCGGATCCGCTGGCATCGGCGCAAGAATCTCGATCTTTTTATGTTTATTTGCCAGCGTGTCCGCCAGGGTCTCCGTCGATGTCCACAGATGCGTGAGCAAGCGGTTGACGCGCGGAAGCGGCCGGACGGCGAGATTGAGCAGGGTGAATTTGTAAGGCCAGGTCGCCTCGTCTCCCGCAACGACCGCAGGGATATCATCGTCAATGAAATAGGCTACCCCCGCCAAGCTACGACGCCTGTCTTCCAGCCAGCGCAGTTGCGGTTCCTTGATATAGCGGCAGATAATGACGAAGAGCCCTTCGCTATCAAGGTCTTCCAATCCTTCGTCGAGCCCCTTCATGATGATGGGGATATCGGTGAGGGCCTTGGTTCGTTCGTCCAGATAATAGCTGACGCTTGGATTAGGGTATCGCGACAATACGAGAAGCCGCTTGGCAGCGGTAGGCGCAACATCAGCCGGTGCCGGGGAAAGCCGTGGCCGTGGAAGCAATCCGTAGATGATGTTACGCAGGATTTGCATGGAGGACCGACCGGGAGAAATCACGAGAGACGATTTCGCAGGGCCGTCAGCAGGCCGACGACAATGCCCCAGATGGCAATGGTTGCAGCCAGAACAGCGCCGATCCACAGCGCGCGCTTGGGATATTTAGCCTCGTCGGGCAGGTTCGGAGCCAGGAACGTATCGAGATAAAGCAGTTGCTGCTTACTGACGA
The DNA here is from genome assembly GCF_014189535.1 of Rhizobium lusitanum. Lineage (NCBI taxonomy): Bacteria > Pseudomonadati > Pseudomonadota > Alphaproteobacteria > Hyphomicrobiales > Rhizobiaceae > Martinezella > Martinezella lusitana. Next base: position 3,864,075 of record NZ_CP050308.1, read on the forward strand.
ACTGCACTTGCTCCAGTGTTTTCATACTGGCCGCAAACTGTTGTTCGGCCAGGGTCTGCTCCAGCTCTCGCTGAGACATGTCGACCGACACGTCGGCCAGGTTTTGCTCGGATTTTCCCTGTCCGGCCACCTGCCTGTTCAGATCGTCCAATTGCTTTTGCTTGCTTTCGATCTCGCGCTTCAGCACCCGCATCTGTGGTGCCGTGGGCGATACGTTGCCTAGCAGCGCATCGTATCGCTGCTGGAGATTGATCCTGTCCGTCTGCACGGTTGTGATCAGGCTCGTAAAGATCGCCGATGATCCCGCAACGCTGAGGACGCCGGTTTGATTGCGAGCGAGTTGAAGCTGTTCCCGGGTTTTCTGCAATTGGTTTTTTGCATTGTCCAGATTGGCCTGAGCGGTGGTGATGACATCGCGCCAGATACGGTTGTTGACATCGTTGACCACGATTTCGGACGCGGCGACCACCTCCTGCAATACCTTCTGCGCGTCGGTGGCCGAAAAGGCACGAACCTTGACCGTCACGATACCACTGGTCGCGTCGGTCTTGATGGCGACCATGTCCTCCCAATAATCGAGCAGCTTTTCCGTCGAGGCATCGCGTCTGAGCCTCGCCAGCGGATCGATGTCCGAGTTTCCATAGAGCTTCTGGAAATCGACCTTGGACTGGAGGGCGGCCACCATGTCCTTGCTGGCAATGAAATTCGTGACGATCTGCGTATCCTGGGCGATTTGCGCTGACGGCAGGCCCGTGACCTTGGCGAGTTGATCCTTACCAAGCGCCGGCGTCGAGGAACGGACGGTAAAACGCGTTTCGGATTGATATTGATCCACGGCGATGCACATGAAGTAGTAGACCGAAACGATATTCGGAATGACAATAATCAGCACCGCGGCAGCCAGTATCAGCCGTCCGATGATTTGCTCCAACGGACGGGGACGCAGTCCGACTGCTTTGAAAAGCTGGCTTCGCTTCGATGTCGAGAAACGCAACTTGCGCGCGGTCACGGACAGCTTCGCGGCAACATCGCGGCTGTGCTGAATCGCGCTGAGCTGAACAGAGTCAGACGTCTTTCCGCTATCGTGAGCCATATGGGACCTTGTTGCCACTCTGCCGCATCTTACCTGTTCAATCTATAATAGGCTTCAATCGCCTGCTCGACCTTGTCGAAAACCATAAGTCTGCCGTCGACGAGCACCATACCCTTATCGCAGTGCTTTTTGATCATGCCCATACTATGCGAGATCATGATGATATCCGAATATTTTCGGCGGCTCTCGAAGGCAGCGCGGCAGCGTTCCTGAAAGCGGGCATCGCCTACGGAGAGAACTTCGTCGACCAGATAGCACTCGAATTCGATGGCCATGGAAAGCCCGAAGGCTAATCGCGCGCTCATGCCGGAGGAATAGGTGCGCACCGGCGCATTGATATAGTCACCCAACTCCGCGAATTCTTCGACGAAACGCGAGACCCGCCTGACGTCCTCTCCATAGGCGCGGGCGACAAAGTGGAGATTTGCCTTGCCCGTCATGAAGGGGTTGAAGCCGCTGGCGAAACCCAGGGGCCAGGACACCCGTACGTCCTTGGTTATCTTGCCTGAATTTGCCAGCATCGTGCCGGCGATCATCCGCATAGTCGTCGACTTTCCCGCGCCGTTGACGCCGAGAAGGCCATAGGAATAGCCCGACATGAATTCGCAGCTCACGCGATCCAGGATTACTTTCTTGCCATTTTGTGTCTTGAAGTGTTTCGACACGTTCTTGAAGCGGATCATCGGTCGTCTCTCACTATATCCGGTGATCCTCCACGGACGCCCAAATCAGCGAAAGGGTCATCCAGATAACGGAAAGGGCAAGCAGTATCATCAACGGGGTAGTGAACCGATGTGGAAAGATGGCCTCATCCGGAAGCGTCGGATTGACGAAAACGGCGAGATAAAGCGTCTTTCGAAGCGCCTCGGCAAGCACCGTGTCGTAATTCCTTTGAGAAGCCTCATAGAGCTTCTCCGCGATCATCCGGTTCGTGTCCAGCTGGGAGTATTCCAGCAATGCCTTGGAAAGGCTTGCATTTTCCGGGCCCGTCAACTCCAGTTTCATCTTGTCGATCTGATCCTGGAGACTTTGCTGAGCAAGGGTCAGTTGCTGATAGGCCGGCGAACTATCCGCATTTGACTGCCGCATCACGAACAGGCGCGTTTCGAATTCGAGCTTCTGCGTAAGCAGTCCCGTCAGAAGCGTGCTGCTGCTGGTGGCCTGCGTCTCCGGACTGAGAAGTCCGGATTGATGCTGAAACAGGTTGAGCGCGGTCAAGGTGTCGCTATAGGCTTTTCCGTTTTTCTCGACGTCGCCCCGCATGCTCTGCACGATGTCGTCGCGCGCGCGCTGCGAAAGCTGGTTGATCAGCAACTCGCTCTCCTGGATGATGGCCAGGGAGAGCTTGACGGAATCATCGGGCGTGAATGCGCGCACCTTCAGGGTAATGATGCCTGAGGAGACGTCGATGTAGGCGCTGACGTGATTTGCCCAATAGTCCAGAAATTCCTCGTCGGATTGCGAAGCGCGAAATCGAGAGAGAAAATCCGCATCATGCCGCACAAACATGGATCGGTAGTCGAGCTTCTCGCCAATCCGCTTGAGGATTTCCGTCGAGTGAATAAAGCTCGTAACGACGTAGGCGTCTTGCGAGGCGGAGCGCATGTTGAGAAGGCCAGAGGGCCCGGAGCTATTGTCGGATGATGTACCATCGCCCTTGTCGCTCGAACCGGTGCTGGAAAGCGAGCGAACGGCGAAGCGAGCTTCGGCGACATACTGATCCGAAGCAATGAAGATGTAATAGACCGAGCACACCAGAAACGGCAGGATCGCGAACAGTAAGAAGGTGATGAGCCTGATCGGTGGTTTTCCACCGGTCTGAAGCTCCGGGTCCTGCATGCCAGGCGCCGGTACATACTCGATCTCTTCCAGATCGGTACGTTCGCGACGCTCCGGGACCCATCGCCGAAACAATGACGGCAGAACATGACGAGCCGGCTTTACTTGCGGATACTGCTGATCGACCGTCTCTTCAATGACTGTTTTGGGCATGTCGGCTTGCACTCGTGTTCAGCAATTTCGGCGCGGTTGGTTTCATCGCCTCACGCACATAATGATCAAAGATCAAATCTTCTTCGAGCATTAGTTCGGCAATATGCAACGAACGCAATCTCGTAGCAACGTCTTCAAGAGCGGTATGCCTTGACAGTAACGGAAGGTCGCCGATCGAAATGCCAAATAGTTCACCTATCGCGTCTTGAAAATGAATGCTGTTGGTATCGTGTCCGACCACGGTGAAGCGGGAAAGCAGGTCGATCGCGGCTGCGACATCGCCGCGGGTTGCCAGTTGCTCCGGCGTGGTTGTGACGAGTTGGCGGGTGACGGGCGAGACCAGAACATTCGTGACGTTCTGCGGCGCTTTCTTCAGTGCGGTTTTAAGCGACGCATCGCTTTCGAGATCGACTTCCGCGAAGTGTTCCGCCGCGGGCGCCAGGATGATCTTGTCGCGGTCGCCGAAGAAGGAGATCTGGGTTTTCGCCATGCGCTTCAGGAGAAAGATACGCAGGGCCAGCTCGTAATAGGGATCGGTCAGCAGGACGATTGCCTTGAAGCCCTTGTCGAGGAACTCCTCATAGTTCCGCAACAGCAAGCGTCCGCTGATGTAAATCGACTTGATGGCATTGAGATGAAAGGCCTGAAGAGCCGTCTCATGGCCGAAGCGTTCCACCGACGACAGCTCATACTGAAAATGACGACCGCAGTGATAATCGAATTTGACCATCGGCAGGAGTTGCGTTTCCAGCCGCAAGATCTTCTGGGGGACCAGTTGTGATACTTGCGGTCGCCGATAGATCAGCAATCCCGACTTGGCGTCGTGAATCATGAGTGTACTGCGCTCGGCGAGATCAGGAATGATCTTCGTATCGAGTTTGAAGCCAACCCGGCCGTTCTCGTGGCGGCCCGAATCAATGACGGCCTGCTTGAGCTGATCGCAGGGCAGAACCATCAGGTCGCCGTTCGCATCCGACACCCTGATGTGCGGCATATCGGAGAACCCGTCCGGGATAAGATAACCCTCGAGAACCGTGCCGCGATCATATTCGAGATTAAACAGCACGAATGCCTCCAGGCGTCCTGGCCCGTTCGGCGGGGAGGGCGCGTTGGCCTTCAAGAACCATCAAATTGTCGTCTGTGTCTTCAAACACGTTAAGATCGTCCCAAATGCCCTGGCGCTCGATGCCGGCATGCGTGTTCTCTTGTCACGAAGCAGCAGACGCCTTGCGCGCCAGGAGAGAGAAAGATGGACCGCCGGGATGGTCCAAATTCTCATCCCTGATCACGATATCGTTGTATCCAAGCTTTTCCAACAGCATCAATATGTCGTCGCGATGCATCCAGAAATGCCGATCCTTCATGCCGCCGCAAAAGGATGCATTGGAGTTGGCGAGCTGGTAGCTGCGCTCATAATAGCGCACGGGAACACCCGCGATCGTCTTCGTTTCGATTTTGCCGCTGAAAGGACGTCGCCGCACGTCGCTTTCGGGCATGGCCTCATCGAGGAAAAAATGCGTCCAGATGAAGACGGCGTTGGTGCGGCTCGCCAGTCGTCGCAAGAATTCCCCAGGGTCGGCCATATGGTAGAGCACGCCGGAGGCGAGGGCGAAATCATAGACTTCGTCGTGCTCGGCAAGCCATGCCTGTATGTCGCCCAATAAGAATGAAGCACTATTGATATTGAGAATTTGCCTCGTTAGCAGGCATCTCAGAAAACAGAGCCGATTTGCTTCGATGGCGTCGATTCGAGCCGGCTGCTGGCGATCCAGCATATAGGTGTGCATACCTTCCAGCGGCCCGACCTCGAGAATCTTCTTTCCCTTGATGGAACCGAAGGTTTTCAAGGCCCAGTTGATGCGGTCATCCGCATAAAGAGGGAGATTTCCAGCTTTTAGCTTGAGGGCGGCAGGAAAGGCGCAACTCCAGCCCGGAAGAGCATCGATTGCATTCTGATGATCGGGTTTACCTTGTTCGTATTGATCGAATATCGCTCCGAGAGAGTTCTCCTGGGTCTTATTCTTGGATCGCTTTGGAAAGCCGAACATTGGCAAAACCTTCATTCTCATTAGCACTTCATCCCGGTTTCGAGGCACCTCCAGACCGGATCGAGCCGCTACATCGCGCAGTATGTGTTGCGCCCCGTAACCACTCTAATGATTCCATTTCGTTCGATCGCTTTTGCCGTGGCAAATCCTGCGAAGAACGATGCCGAAGTTTTACTCGTTCCTGATTGTCATGGTCGGCACCCATGTATCCGTCACGGTTTAGAGTTCGCAACTACGATAGGCAAGAGCTTGCTTATGAAAAGGAGGCGGTAAGGTAACGTCATTCAATTCGACTACAGTTGGGCTTTGCCTGCGGTCATTTCTTAACGGATACTTTTATCATTCAGTAAATATTAATTTAAATTTATACAAAACTACTGAGATAAATTGCGTTAGTGATGTTTTCAGCCTATGGGGCATAGGGTTGTGCGGCCGTTCGCGATTAAAGTGTGTTCACGAGATAGCGCACATTTTTTGGGGGCGTGTGTCTTGGATGGGCTTGTTGAGGAGCGTTCATTATGCTTTTCAAGGTGTCAACGGATTTGTGAATAATGCGCTGCTCTGACCGAGTCGGTTGTGACGGCTGATGTTAATTTGAGGTTATTCAATTGAATCGCGTAGCCGCGTTGTTAGTTTGCGTAGTTCTGGCGGGATGTAATTCCGTATCGAGCGAAGGGCCTTTGGCCGGTGCTATTGATGGCGACGCGGGGCGGTCCAGTGCTGAGCTCGGGCGCAAGAATGCGGCTGTTTTCGATCTCGTCGATATTGATAGCCGCTCGGCGCGTCTCGTTTCCGACTATGTCTCCACCGCGCTCAACCGCCGGTTCGGCATCGGCGGCGGTGTCGGACGTGTGGTCATCGGTGTCGGCGATGCACTGCGGGTGACCATTTTCGAGGCAGGCTCCGACGGGTTGTTTTCGACGGCTCAATCGAAGCAGGTGTCTTTGGACATCGTCGTCCAGCCGGATGGAACGGCGGCTATTCCCTATGCTGGCTCTGTGAGGTTCGCGGGCAAGACGCTGGAGCAGGCGCGCAAGGCGGTTCTGGCCGCGTTGGCGACCAAGGCGGTCGAGCCTGATGTGATTGTCACGAGCACTGGTACGGCATCGCGCACAGTGACCGTTTCCGGGGCTGTCGGTCGTCCCTCGCTGGTTCCCCTAGACCTGACCAGCGAAAAGATCACGCAGGTGATCGCCAAGGCGGGCGGACCGGTCACTCAGCCTTATGAAACGTCTGTCACGCTGGTTCGCGGCAACAAGATCGGCACTGCACTTCTGAAGTCGATCGTCGAGCACCCGTCCGAGGACATCTATGTCCAGCCCGGTGATCAGGTTTTCCTCGTCCGCGACCCGCGAACCTTTACCCTTATGGGCTCCGTCAAGGGTGACGGCCGTTTGGAATTCGGCGCCAATGACCTCAATCTTCTCGAAGCTGTCGCTTTGGGTCACGGCGCGACCGATGAATCGAGCAATGCCCAGGGGTTCTTCCTGTTCCGCTATGAAGAGCCGGATATCGTCAGGAGCCTGCTCGGCCCCGCCCGTTTCCAGGCGCTTCTGCAAAAGGGAATGGCGCCGGATTCCAAGGGCCGTTATCCGATCGTCTATCGATTTGACATGTCGCATCCCGACAGTCTCATCGTTGGGCAAACATTCCCGGTCAAGAGCCGTGACGTCATCTATGTATCGCGTCATCCCTCGGTCGACATCCGGAAGTTCCTGACGCTCGTCGGCTCCCCTCTTGGGATCGCCTCCCAGGGTGCCTCGACGGCAGCTAACCTAGGGCAGTAAATCCTGTGGGTGGGGGACGCCTGACTCCGCATGCTTCGCGCGTTGATCACCGTTCGGACACCGGCATCCGCATGATTTCGGCAGGTTGTTGTGTTGTCGAAGGATCAGAATTCATAAGAGATCGCGAAGATTTACAGGAGCCGGCAAGGCGCTGCCTGCATTTTTCCAAGTGTTGCTCCTCGATGATTTGAAAGCGAATGCGCGCCGACACTTTTTGTCGAAAGCGTCATCTTTGTTATCTGTTACTCAACGCGGCGTTCCGCACTTGATCTTTTTACGGGTGACAACTGGAGATAATTATGATGAGAACGTTTATTAGATGATGTTGGCTACTTTCATCCTGGGGCAGTTTAAAAAATAACGCCGAGAGATCATGACGATTGAAATTATCGGACGGGCGAGTATCGCCCCGGGGGCGGGTTCGATTGAAGAGCTGCAGCTCGTTCTCAAGGAAGGGCGTTGCACGGTTGGCCGCATTCCCGATGAACGCTGGGATCTAGCCCGTTTCTGGCATCCGGTCGTCGGCACTCAAGGAAAAACCTATAGCTACGCCGCCGGAATCATGGCGGACATCTACTCTTTCGACCCGACAGTCTTCGGCCTTTCGCAGCGCGAGGCGATGCAGATGGATCCGCAGCAGCGTATCCTTCTCAACCTCGTCTGGCGGGCTTTGGAAGATGCGAACCTGCCTGTCGATGGCTTTGAGGGTGAACGGGTCGGTGTCTATGTCGGCGCATCGTCGCTCGACCATGGCAATTTGACGGCCGAAGATCCGGCGTCTGGCAGCCCTTATTTCATGACCGGTAACACGCTTTCGATCGTTGCCAACCGCATTTCACATATTTTCGGCCTGCAGGGGCCGAGCATGACGATCGACACGGCTTGTTCGTCGTCGCTTGTGGCGCTCGATCAGGCGGTGAGGGCTTTGGAGAGCGGTGACATCGACACTGCGATCGTCGGCGGCATCAACCTTCTGCTCCACCCGCTTTCCTTCGTCGGCTTTGCCCAAGCGCGTATGCTATCGCCGGAAGGCCTTTGTCGGGCCTACGACGATAATGGCCGTGGCTACGTCCGTGCGGAAGGCGGCGCGGCCATCATTCTGCGCAGGACCGATCGCGCCCTACGCGAAAAGGATCGCAGTTACGCCCGCATTCACGCGGTCGGGGTCAACTCCTCCGGCCGCACGAATGGTATCTCGCTGCCGTCGCGGGAGGCGCAAGCCGCTCTGCTGCGCTCGATCTACGAAGGCAAGAATATCGACGTCAACCGTATCGCCTTCATCGAAGGTCATGGCACAGGGACCAAGGTCGGTGATCCCGCCGAAGTCTGGGCGATCGGCGAAGTCATTGGCCGAAACCGACGGGCGCCCGTGCCGGTCGGCTCGATCAAATCCAATATCGGCCACACCGAACCTGCCTCCGGCCTTTTCGGCCTGCTGAAGGCAATGATCGCGCTGGAGAACAATTTTCTGCCGGCGTCGCTGCATTTCGACCAGCCGAATGAGACGATCGATTTCGAAGGATTGAACGTTCGGGTCAACACATCGGCCATCGAGCTTCTTCCGGCGAAACGCCCGCGCTTTGCGGGCATCAATTCTTTCGGCTTCGGCGGCACCAATGCCCATGTCGTCATCAGCGATCCCGACCCGATTGCTCCACCCGAGCCGCAGATGCGGGGCGACGGCACCATTTTCGTCGCGAGCGCACACACGGCCTCGGCACTTTCGAGGCTGCTTGAGGACTATAAGACCAGCCTGACCTATGCGGAGCCCAAGGAGGCCCGGCAGATCGTCGCGTCCGCCGCGGCCAATCGCGAGCCCTTGCGCCACCGTTTTGCGGCCAAAGCGAAGGATAGTGCGGCGGTACTAACGGCGATCGATGCGCATTTGTCCGGCGAGGCTTCCATCGGTGAAACCGGGGAAGTACCGGGCCAGACCGTCAAGATCGCCTTCGTCTTTTCCGGAAACGGCTCGCAATGGGCGGGAATGGGCGTCGAAGCCTATCAGGAAAACCGCCATTTCCGGCAATGTTTCCAATCATTCAGCGCGCTCTTCGAGTATTATATTGGCGAGAAGCTGACGGACATTCTGGTTTCGGACGGCCTGAGCTTGCGGCTTGCCGATACCAAGATCGCGCAGCCCCTGCTGTTTGCCGTTCAGGCTTCGCTGTCGGATTGCCTGGCGGCGCTTGGCGTGAAGCCCGATGTTGTCTTCGGCCACTCGGTCGGCGAAATCGCCGCCGCTTATGCGGCCAAGGCACTGACGGCTGCCGAAGCGGTCGCGATCGTCGCCAAGCGCTCGTTGCATCAGGATCTCCTTGCCGGCGCGGGCAAAATGGCTGCTGTCGTTCTCAACGAGGACGCCGCACTCGCTTTCGCTAAGTCGAATGGTCTCGACGAAATCTGCATCGCAGCGATCAATGCGCCGAATTCGGTCACGATTTCCGGTCCTGTCCACGAGATCGAGGCGTTCAAGGATGCCGCCCGCAAAGCGCATATCGTCGCGCATATACTCGATATCAATTACCCCTTTCATCATCCGATCATCGACCGGGCGAAGGACGCATTCCTGGCGGATCTGCCGGATGTCGCGCCGGACGCTGGTGCGGGTTCGTTCATTTCAACGGTGACCGGTGAGCTCCATGACGGTCGTCTGCTGGATACCCAATATTGGTGGCGCAACGTTCGTGATCCCGTGCTTTTCAAGGTTGCCTGTCAGGCGGCGATGGCCATGGGATGCAACCTGTTCATTGAGATCGCACCGCGTCCAATCCTCTCGAACTATGTGATGGAGATCGCCAAGCAGGCGTCCGTCCAGGTGGTTGCGATACCGACACTGCTGCGCGAGGCGCCGGTCCCTGGCCGAGATCCCGTTTCGCAGTCCTTCGCGCGCGCTGTCGCCCATGGTGCGCCGGCACTGCGTTCGCGCGGAAGTGCGACGCGCAATGCCTTCGTCAAGCTGCCGCCCTTGCCGTTCGAACCGGTCGAGCTGCGTTCGCAGCCGACAACTGATGAGATCGACATTTTCGGTCGCGACGGCAAGAGCCCCTACACCTTGCTCGGCTGGCGCACGGACCCCAACGGCTCCAGCTGGAAGAACCATCTGGACGCGCATCTGTTCGCCGATCTTGCCGAGCATGTCGTTGATGGCAAGGCGATCCTGCCGGGCAGTGGCTTCATCGAGATCGCCGTTACCGCCATTCAGCAATATTACGAGGCCGATGAGGTCGAGATCGGCAACCTCGAGATCCTGAGGCCCCTGGAACTGCGCCAGGACCGCATGGTGGAGCTGTCGACCATCCTGTCGCCTGAGACCGGCAACATCGAGATCCGCTCGCGCGAGCGGCTGAGCAATGACGACTGGACCGTCCATGCCGTCGCACGCGGCCGCAAGCCGATCGACCTCGGCGTGATCGAGGAGCGAGCCCAGCGTCGGTCCGAGGGTCGGAAGTCCATCCTGACCTCCGAGAAGACTTACGACACAGCGGAGCGTTTCGGTCTGCAATACGGCCCACATTTCCAGCTTCTGTCGAAGGCTGTCGCTTTCGGCCATGACGTCATCGAAGTAGACCTAAAGCGGGCCGCTGCTCCCAGTCACCCTTTCGCGAGCTACAATCTCAATCCGATGTCGGTCGATGCGGCGTTCCATGGTCTCGTCGCGCTGTTCGAACAACTGTCCGGCGATGAGGCCGGCGCTCCCTATATTCCGGTTCGCTTCGGCACCGTGCGTGTTTCGGGCAAGGGAAGGCGGATCGCCAAAGCTGTCATAGAGATCGATCGGTTCAGCCGTAATTCGATCAAGGCCCGTTTCCGCATGCTGGATGCCGAAGGCGGTCAGATCGCCGTTTTTGACGACTGCCGCTTCCGCCGCACCTATCTGCGCCGTCATACAACGCTTGCCTCTGTCGCGTTCCACTATGAGACCGTGCCATCGGCAATCTTCGGACGTCGGCCTGGTTCGGACATGGCGCTGCCGGATGCCTCGGTGCTGCAAAACTCTTCGGGGACGCATCCGCTCAACAATGCGACACTGCTTCTCGATGCGGCCATCTATCGGGCATGCCATGAGATCGCGCTGGCGGTTGCGGGCAAAGGGGGCGTAGTCTCGCTTTCCGACCTTTCTGACGAAGCTGAGTTCCGGTCGTTCCTGGTCAACTGCCTCTATATTCTGGAGGATGCCGGTATTGCCTCGGCAGGGGACGACGAGTGGCGCGTGCCGCTCGATTTTACCTTTCCGCCAGTAAGCGAAGTCCTGCGGGAGCTTTACCATGAGGATGCAGGGCGGGTTGCCGAAGCCGTTCTCGTCAACAATGCCTATCGTGAGGCGTTGGAGCGTCTCGCCACAATCCATAAACATGTCCTTGGCCAGTCACCAACCAAGACAGCCGTTCATGCGGTGGGCGGGGCGACTCTGGAGCATGTGCTCATTCACGCTCCTCTGAGCGGCAAGCGACTTTTGATCATCGAAGAAGCGCTGACAGCATCCATGGAGGCCAATCCTGGTATCATCGGCCATATTCTGGAGGCAGGTTCGACATCCGCGGCTTTCAGCCAACGGCTGGCCGCGATTGCCGCCAAGGCCGGTGCCGGTCTGATCATTGCCGAGCCACGGGAGCAGGTGCGCCGCGCGCTTGAAATCGCCTTCGAGCGGGATGCGCATGTCATCGTCACGGAGCCTGCTAAGCTTGCAGATCAGCCGCTTGCGGATATCATTGTCGCTTCCGGCGATCAGAGCCAGTATCTGCTGTCTCGCGATGAAGGGTTGAAAGCCGCCATCCGTGCCGCTGCGTTGCGCAATGCGCAGTTCCTGTTCGCCGATCGCGCTCCAAGCGCCTTTAATGATTTTGCCTTCGGTCTGTCGGACGGATGGTTTGCCGGCAGTCAGTCGCCGGAATTTCCCGTTGACCAGCTCGGCACGCCGCAACAGGTCGAGGATATCTTCGCAGCGCTTGGTTTCGGCAAGGCGGAAATCGAAGAGAAGGTCTTTCCGGAAGGCGTGCTGATCACGGCAAGGGCCGTGTCTGAACATCAAGCGGTCGACGCTGCCACCTTGCCAGATGTGGATGCACCGCTCCTCGTTCTGTCCGAGTGTGGGGCTCCTTCTATTGGGATCTCCAATACGCAGACCACCGTAATCGACGTCGGAACCACGCTTCTGGATCTCGGCGATGTCGTAACGTCGCTCGAACATCATCCGGTTCGCGTTCTCTACGCGGCGGAACGGGAGGGCGATCGTGACGCGTCCGACCTGACGCTGATACGGCTGCGGACGTTTGCGAAACTGGCGGATGCCTTGGCGCGTCGCGCTGATGGCGACAGGCCACGACTGGTGATTATCGCTCCGGGCGGCTCGCCGCTGGCCAAGGAGCGGATTGATAGTGCCAATGCCGGCCTTTGGGCCTTCGCGCGCGTGCTGCAGAACGAATACGACGTCTTTGATGTGCATCTCCTGGATGCCGAAACGGATGACAAGCGGGCGATCGCGGCCGTGGAGACCATCCTTGTCGCCAAGACCGACAACAGGGAATGGGTGCTGGATCGGGCGACCGGCGAAGTCCGCGAGATTCGCGCTGCGGCCGGTCCTTTTGCCTCGACCGATATGAGCCGTCGTGATGTCTCGGCAGCCACCATCCGGCAGCATACGAGCGGCCGCGTCGATAGCGTTGCTTGGGAGGAGACGAACCCACCGTTGCCGTCTGATGGTGAGTTGATTGTCGCGGTCGAAGCCACCGGCCTCAATTTTCGCGATGTCATGTGGGCAATGGGCCTGCTTCCGGAAGAGGCGCTGGAGGACGGGTTTGCCGGCGCCACGATCGGCATGGAATTCGCCGGCCGGGTTCTCGCGACTGGATCCGCCGTCGATGATATCCAGCCGGGCGACAAGGTTATGGGGATCGGCCCTGCTGCGTTTTCAACCCATGTGCGGGTGCGCCGCGATGGCGTGACCAAGCTGCCGGAAAAGATGGAGACCGTTGCCGCGGCTACGGTGCCTGTCGCCTTCCTGACTGCTTATTATGCAATGGTCGAGCTCGGGCGTATTCAACCTGGCGAGACGATCCTGATCCATGGCGCGGCCGGCGGTGTCGGCCTCGCTGCGCTTCAGATTGCCAAGCTCAAGGGCGCCAAGGTGATCGCCACCGCGGGCACGGTCGAGAAGCGCCGTTTCCTGGATATGCTGGGAGCTGACCATGTGCTTGATTCCCGCTCATTGGATTTTGTTGCGGGCGTGCGCCATCTCACGCGCGGCGAAGGTGTCGATCTCGTACTGAATTCTCTGTTTTCCGAAGCGATGGAGCGCAGCATCGAGCTGGTCAAGCCGTTCGGACGCTTCCTGGAATTGGGCAAGCGCGACTATTACTCCGACCGCAAGATCGGCCTACGTCCCTTCCGCCGCAACATCAGCTATTTCGGCATCGACGCCGACCAGTTGCTGGTCAGCGCTCCGGCCCTCACGAAGCGGATTTTTGCCGAGATTGGTGAACTCTTTGCCGCCGGCAAGCTGACGCCGCTGCCCTATCGTGCCTTTGGCTACGACGAGATCGGCAGTGCTTTCCGGCTGATGCAGAACGCCGGTCATATCGGCAAGATTGTCGTCCGCCCGCCTGTTCTGGGTATCGACCGTGTCTTGCCGGCTCCCGCCAAATCGCTGCGGCTCGACTCTGATGGTATTTTCCTCGTAGCAGGCGGCATTGGCGGCTTCGGTCTCGCCGCCGCCGATTGGCTGGTCTCCAAGGGTGCGCGCCGCATCGCGCTGTGCTCGCGCCGGGGCGTAGCCGATGAGGAGACGCTGAAAGCTGTTGGTGAATGGGAAAAGAAAGGCGCGGTGACAACGCTGCATGCCTGCGACATCACCAATGAGGCGGCCGTCGAATCCCTGCTTGGCCTGCTTCGCTCCGAAGGTGCGCTGAGGGGTGTTGTTCATGCCGCGATGGTTCTGGACGATGCGCTGCTCGCCAACCTGACGCCGGAGCGCAACAGGCCTGTCATCGATGTGAAGGTTCGCGGCGCTGGTGTTCTCGATCGTTTGACCAGATACGACCGTCTCGATCTGTTCCTGCTGTTTTCCTCGGCGACGACCATGCTCGGTAATCCGGGGCAGGCGAATTATGTTGCCGCGAACGGCTATCTCGAAGGCTTGGCGCGCGCGCGCCGCGCTGCCGGGCTACCGGCGCTCGCTGTCGGCTTCGGCGCTATTGCCGACAAGGGATTCCTGGCCCGCAACGGCGAGGTCAATGAACTCCTGTCCAAGCGTATCGGCAAGGCCGCCTTGAAGGCACGCACTGCACTGGAGCAGGTCGAGCGCTACATGCTTGCCGATACCGGCAAGGTCGAGGCCGCCGCCGTCATGATCGCTGAAATCGATTGGAGCGCCGCCCGTATGCTGCCGATCGCCGGTCGGTCACTATTTGAGCCGCTGATGCGCCATGCGGGCAGCCATCAAACCCTGAACGACGGCGATACGATCGATCTCAGGGAACTGATCAAAGGCAAGTCCGAGGACGAGGCGCAGGCCGCTCTCCACACGCTCGTCGCCTCTGAAATCGCCGCGATCCTGCGGGTGACGGAAGATACGATCACGCCTGACAAGGTGTTGAAGGACATCGGCCTCGACAGTTTGATGGCGATGGAGCTTGGAATGAGCTTCCAGCAGAAGACCGGCTTCGACATTCCCTTGAGCGGTGTCGGGGAGGGGACAACGGTGAGTGATGTCGTCAGCCGCTTGTGCGATCGCGTCATGAACCGTAGCGGCGAGGAGGCGACAAATTCAGCGGTGGGTGAGGATCAGGTGGTCAGCCGTCTGGTGCAGAGCCATTCTCCGCAACAGAAGAAGGCCGCGCAGTCATGACGCAGGATGCCAACGACGATACTCCCGCGGGCGACCGGAAGAGCAGCCTGCTGGAGCAAATGCGTCGCGTCGGCGAATCCTCGGGACGCAATCGGGCCGAACGATTGAACAAGCAGACGCAGCAGCCGGTGCGCCAAGCCACGCGCTTTGAAGATTTACCGGAATACAAGCGTGTGATGACGCAGAAGATTGCCGGCGAAATGGCGGGTATCGCCAATCCCTTCTATCGCTCGCATGATGTTGCCGCTGGTGCTACGACCCGCATGGGCGGACGCGAGTTCATCAACTTCGCCTCCTACGACTATCTGGGCACCAACACCGACCCGCTGGTGACGGCCGGCGCCAAGGAGGCCATCGACCGCTTCGGCATCTCGGCTTCCGCGAGCCGTCTCGTCGCTGGAGAGCGGCCGGTGCATATCGAGTTGGAGCAGCGGCTTGCCAAGCTCTATGGCGTCGATGCCGCCGTCTGTTTTGTCAGCGGCTACCTGACCAATGTCGCGACGATCGGCTGCCTGATGGGCCCGCAGGACCTCGTCATTCACGACGAGTTCATCCACAACAGCGTGCTTGCCGGCGTCAAGCTTTCCGGCGCGGCGCGGCGTCTGTTCAAGCACAATGATGCCGAAAATCTCGAAAGCATCCTGAAGACGCTGTCTTCCGATTTTCGTCGTATCCTGGTGGTCGTCGAAGGTGTCTACTCCATGGACGGCGATGTCGCCGACCTGCCGGCATTGCTGGAGCTGAAGGCGCGTTATGGCTTCTGGCTGATGGTGGACGAAGCGCATGCGCTCGGCATCCTGGGCGCGAACGGCCGTGGCACTTTCGAACATTTCGGGCTCGATCCACGCGATGTCGACATTTGGATGGGAACGCTCTCCAAGACGACGTCGAGCTGTGGCGGCTATATCGCCGGCAGCAGCGCACTCGCTGATGTCCTGAAAGCAGAAGCGGGCGGCTTCGTCTACAGCGTCGGCTTGGCACCGGTTCTGGCAGCAGCGGCTATCGCCGGTCTGCAAATACTGGAATCGGAGCCAGAGAGGGCCGCGCGGCTCCGGCACAACGGTAATCTGTTCCTGGAATGCGCCAGGCAGGCGGGTCTCGATACTGGCCTGAGCCTCGGCTTCTCGGTCGTTCCCGTTCTCGTCGGCGATTCGTTGCGCGCCGTACAGCTTTCCAACGATCTGCTGAGTGAGGGCATCAATGTTCTGCCCATCATTCATCCGGCCGTGCCCGAGGGCATGGCGCGCCTGCGCTTCTTTATCACCTGCGATCACACCGAAGAGCAAATTCGTCATTCCGTCGCCGTAACTACCGGAAAACTCAAAGATTTACAGGATCGGAATTTCGGCCTAGGGTCCATCGACATGGACAAGGTGATGCAATTGTTGCCGACGCGCCAAACCTCCGGCGCATCATAACGTCAAGGCGATCATTTCATGCATGTTATCGTCACCGGAGGCTCAAGCGGGATCGGTCTGGCGATAGCCAAGCTCTATGCTGCCAGGGGGACACGCGTTTCCCTGCTCGCCCGTCACTCCGGGCGTCTTGACCAGGCACGCGGCGAGCTGACCGCCATCTCCAGCGTCGACCCTTCCCACATCCAGATTGCCTCCGTCGATGTCGCATCCGCCAGTCAGACCTTGGAAGCCGTCGGACTCTGCGAACGCACCTTCGGCCCTTGCGACATCCTTATCGCCTCGGCCGGGATTGTCGAACCCTCTGCTTTCGACGCGATGCCGGCGGCGGCCTTCGACGAACAGATCACGACCAATCTCCTCGGCACCGCGAACGTGGTGCGCGCGGTCTACAAGGGCATGAAGGCGCGTCGCGGCGGCAAGATCATGATGATCTCCTCGGGTGCCGCGCTGATCGGCATTTACGGCTACACCGCCTATTGCGCCTCCAAGTCGGCGCTGGCCGGCTTTGCCGAAGCCTTGAGCGCTGAGGCGGGTGTCTCAGGTGTTCGCGTCACCATCTGTTTTCCGCCGGATACGCTTACGCCGCAATATCGCCGTGAGATGTCGATGCGGCCCGCCGAAGCGGAGCTTATGATGGGCGCTGTCAAACCCTGGAGCGCCGACGCGGTGGCGGCGAGGATCGTTCGAGGCCTCGATCGTGGCAAGGCTCGAATCCATTTCGGATTGTCACTGACGGCGCTCGCCTATTTCGGCCCGTTGATAAAACCGCCGCTGATGTGGTGGTTTTCCCGCAAAATGAGAAAAATAACTGGGCAAGGACAAGAAGTAAGTCTTGTAGACGCGGTCGATGGAGGCTTTGATCGCGGGAAGTGAGCACGGAGTTTGCTCAACCCATACGACAATGCGGTGCGCCCGGCGTGAGGCGCACAAGAGATGATGAAATTTGGATTGGGGCCTTTGTTCGTTCCGATGTTCGGAAGAAACGGGGGCAGATGGCAGGTATTTGGACGATATAGTTTTGAAACTTCATGATTTTCCAGCTCTTCTGACGGTTGCCTGCTTCGCATTCTCCTGCGTCGTCATATTCCTGACCGATCCCTTTGCGATGCCCGCCGCCATCAACAGGCAAAATCGTACCGAGAGAAGCTTGAGGCGGCGAGCCTTTGAATGGGCTGCAAAAATTCCGGTCATCGCTCTGGTCTATGCTGGTTTCTTCGCTATTTCCTGGCGCCCGCTTTATGGCGCGCAGGGTGCGATTAGCTTTTTCGTCATCTTCACCGGCATTTCGCGCGCAAAATTCCAGTTCATCCGCGAGCCCCTGGTCTTTTCCGATATCGCCCTGGTGGTCGACGTTTTCAAATACAAGGAAATTTTCTACGCGAGTTCCCTGAACGTCGTCTTCTGGATCATCGCGCTTTCGTATGTGTTCGGTGTCAGCGGTCTTTACATGTATTTCGAGCCGTCGATCCTGCCCGACAGCAACGGCTTCCTGTGGGTTCTCGTGATGCTGGCCGTCGCCTTCGGTCCCTGGCTTGCCTTGTTCAGCCGCATCGTCAGCGATCCGGTCTGTCGTTTCACACAGAAGGTTCTGGGCAAGGTCGACGTCAAGAAGGATACGGTCAGGTTCGGCACGTTCGAATCTGTCGTCTTTCATTTCGTCATCTGGGTCGGCGTCAAGCGTGAGGCGATTGTGACGCAGCTGTCGGAGCGCCTCATCTCCGTCCTTCACGAGCTTTGGGAGCATGGCGACGACGAGCCGCTGATCGTCGTCTGGCAATCCGAATCCTTCATCGACCTTCGACATTTCGGCGTGGAGAGCGTCAAGCTGCCCAATCTCGACCGGTTGCGGGAACAGGCGGCGCAATGGGGGCGGATGACCAGCGTCTTCGAGGGCGGCTATACGCTGCGCACAGAATTCGCCGTATTGAGCGGCCTGTTGCCCGAAAACGTCCATATCGACGCGAGCTATCCCTATCTGCGCGCCAGCCACTACAAGGATGTCGTCTGGCCGGCGCGGCTGAAGAAAGTCGGCTGGAAGACGCAGTTCATCCACCCCTACGACAGAACCTTCTTCCTGCGCCACAAAGCCATGCCGCAGCTCGGCTTCGACCGGATGATAATGCTGGACGAATTCGATCACAGGCCTGATCGCGATGGACCCTATGTCAGCGATCTGGCGCTGACGAAGAGCGTGATTCGCGCGATCGACGAAGAGGGCACGGCAAAGAATTTCGTCTTCGTCGCCTCCATGGCGAATCATGGCCCCTGGGAGCCCGGTCGCTGCGGCGATCTGACGGATCCGGTGGAGATTTATAGCGAATTGCTGATGCGCGCCGACCACGCGCTCGGTAATCTCGCTCATCATCTCGACAGGCTCGATCGTCCTGTCTGGCTGCTGTTCTATGGCGATCACGCGCCGCTGCTGAAGGCTTTCGCCGATCCCTTCCCGGATCCGCGCACGGATTACATCGTCGTTCCGCTCGGCCGGGCGCGGGCGCATTCGCAAAAGCCGATGCCGGCGCAGGAAGAGGCGCCCTGGAACCTCATCGGCACCTTGCTGCGCTATGCCGGTCTCAGCACGGAGGTCCCGGAGTGATGGCTTCCGGGCAGGGGACTGATGACGGGCCGGAGACTACGGCGCGCGTCTTTCTCTTCTTGCAGGGGCCGTCATCGCCGCTTTTTGTCGAAATCGCGAGGGGGCTGGAGGCCGCAGGCTGCCGCTGCATCCGAATCAACCTCAATCCCGGCGACTGGATGTTCTGGCATCGCCGCGGCACGTTCAACTATCGCGGCGGTTTCCCCGGCTGGCGTGATTATGTTTGCCGCCGAATCGAGGAGGACAAGATCACCGACGTGATTCTTCTCGGCGAGGAGCGCCCCTATCATCAGGTGGCGATCGAAGAGGCGCGCAGGCGGGGTGCCAAGATCAATATCGTCGAGATGGGATATTTGCGGCCGGATTGGGTGACGCTTGAGCGGGACGGAATGTCGTCCAATTCGCGCTTTCCCGTTGATCCACAACATATTCTGCAAGCGGCAGTGGGGCTGCCCGAGCCGGATTGGGCACGCCGGTTCAGCCACAGCTTCCTTGCCGAGGCGGCCTATGATCTTCTCTACAATCTCCCGAATGCCTTCCTCTGGTTCCTTTATCCCGGCTACCAGCGCCATGCGCTCTATCATCCGCTGGTGGAATATGCGGGTTGGCTCCGCCGCCTGCCGTCGGGCGGCAGGCGCGCGAGGGAGGCCGACCGGACGATTGAGAGCCTGATCGCCGATGGGACATGCTTCTTCGTCTACCCCTTGCAGCTTCAGACGGATTATCAGTTGCGCTCGCATTCTCTCTTCCAGCAGCAGCAGGATGCCATAAGGCAGATCATACGATCCTTCGCCACTCATGCGGCTCCCGACACGCATCTGGTGGTCAAGCTTCATCCACTTGATAATGGGCTAGTCGATTGGAAGCACTATATCGACGGCGTCTGCGCTTCCCATGCCGTTTCGTTGCGCGTCCATTTCATTGACGGCGGCGATCTCGAAAAATTGATCGCGGCGAGCCGTGGCATGGTGACGGTCAATTCCACGGCAGCACTTTCGGCGCTGCAAGCCGACAGGCCGGTGAAGGTTCTCGGAGCGGCCATCTACGATATCGAAGGTTTGACCGACCAGAAGCCGCTGGACCTCTTCTGGGTGCATCCCGCAGCGCCATCGGCCGATATTCGCGGTGCATTTCTGAAATTGCTGGCCGCCTCCATCCAGGTTCGTGGGAATTTCTACTCCCGTGCCGGTGCGCGCGCGGCAGCGGCGGCGATTGTGGACCGGCTCCTGGCACGAACCGTCAACTTGCCGGAGGCTTATATGGACCCACCACCACGGCAAAAGCCGGTGAAGATCGATATTCCCTAGGTGTCTTTCGAGCAGAAGGTCCGATCAGCTTCGGAAAAGCAGCACGGCTCACTCTTGCTTATGTGAGTCGCCGATGAGGCTGCCGACCCTGAAATTGACATAACGGCACCTTACATAAGGAATCGTAGTAAACTTAACGCGTCGATTCGGCGTTAAGACAAAGATCGAATACGCGGTTTGCCGGGAGCAAACATCATGGATGGCAGTAAGATGGAACGGTTTATGCTGAAGGAGCTGCTCGCGATCATCGCAGCTCTCGTACTTGTTTCAGCGGTACTTTTGACGATCGTCATCACGGGCAACTACTGAGCGGCACGCCTCGGCGTGCCCGGTTCCATTCGTGCGCAAGACATAGAGGCGTTCCCTTCCCGAAGTGAGAACGGGTGTCGAACAATTGGCAAGCCAGTCGCTTTGCCTATTCATCTTCTTTTTGGAAAAATGGTGGGCGATGACGGACTCGAACCGCCGACATCCTCGGTGTAAACGAGGCGCTCTACCAACTGAGCTAATCGCCCTTCAGCGAAGCGGTGCAATTGCCCGCCGCGTTTCGGTGGCCGTGATCTATGCGGAACGACGAAAAACCGCAAGAGTGTTTGTGAAGATTTTTTGATTTTTTTGCTCGCGCGGTATCGGCGCAAGTTATCAACAATATGTGTTTTCTCGAAAGCATGCCGGGAGAGGGCGGGGCATATGGGCTGTTTTTGAAATGCATGAGACGCGAACCTGCCATGCTAAATCGATGGAACGGAAACGTGCCGCCGCCGCTTCCGAAAACAATTCGTGCTCTGTCATGGATTTGTATTCAAACCTGCTTGACACCCAAACACGAACCCCGTAGTTAGCCGCTCATCGAACGGCCAAGGCCGCTTTGATGGGTGCGAAAGCATCCGGAACGCTTTGAAATGAAATGCGGGTGTAGCTCAGTTGGTTAGAGTGCCGGCCTGTCACGCCGGAGGTCGCGGGTTCGAGCCCCGTCACTCGCGCCATTTCAAAGAATGAATTCCGGGCTTTTGCCGGGCCGTAAGGTCAAACAATGCGCGGGTGTAGCTCAGTCGGTTAGAGTGCCGGCCTGTCACGCCGGAGGTCGCGGGTTCGAGCCCCGTCACTCGCGCCATTCGTTTCAAGTGACTACAATCAATCATCTATTTGTTGCGAGTGCGAAAGGCCCTTTTCGCCTTTGCGCCTATTTGTCGCGATATCGTTGCAACACATTGATAAGTCCCGTTCGGTAGTGCTTGAAGCGAGCTATTCAAAAGGCTTGCGCCCGCGCTCTGGCTGCGCTAACCACGGCTTTGTTGCAACGCTCTTTCGCTTGCTGGGCATTTGCTCAGAGGCGCCGCCCCGGCGCTCATGGCAAGCAGGGATGGACATGATGACTGGACTACTCAGTTCCTATATTCCGATAGCGATTTTCATTGGTATTGCCATCGTCATTGGTGTGGCATTGCTGATCACGCCGTTTGCCGTCGCCTTCAAGGCGCCCGATTCGGAAAAGCTGTCGGCCTACGAATGCGGCTTCAACGCATTCGACGATGCCCGCATGAAATTCGACATCCGCTTCTACCTGGTGTCGATCCTCTTCATCATCTTTGACCTGGAAGTCGCCTTCCTCTTCCCGTGGGCCGTATCCTTTAGTGCGATCGGCTGGTTCGGGTTCTGGTCGATGATGGTGTTCCTGGGTGTGCTGACCATCGGCTTTATTTATGAATGGAAAAAGGGAGCCCTGGAATGGGAGTAGCCCAAAGCAACACGCCGCTTGTCGCGCCGCAGCCGAAGGGGATCATTGATCCTGCGACCGGCAAGCCGGTTGGCAGCAACGATCCGTTCTTCGGCGAGATCAACAATGAACTCGCCGACAAGGGTTTTCTGGTTACCTCGACCGATGAGTTGATCAACTGGGCCCGTACCGGCTCGTTGATGTGGATGACTTTCGGTCTTGCATGCTGTGCCGTCGAAATGATGCAGGTTTCCATGCCGCGTTACGACGTCGAGCGTTTCGGTTTCGCGCCGCGCGCCTCGCCGCGCCAGTCGGACGTCATGATCGTTGCCGGCACGCTGACCAACAAGATGGCTCCGGCGCTCCGCAAGGTCTATGACCAGATGCCGGAACCGCGTTACGTCATCTCGATGGGTTCCTGCGCCAATGGCGGCGGCTACTATCACTATTCCTATTCGGTTGTGCGCGGCTGCGACCGCATCGTGCCGATCGATATCTATATACCGGGCTGTCCTCCCACGGCAGAGGCGCTGCTTTACGGCGTGCTTCTGCTGCAGAAGAAAATCCGGCGCACCGGCACGATCGAACGGTAAGGCAGGGGACAAGGTATTATGAGTGAAGCCCTGAATGAGCTCGCCAGCTATCTTACGGAAGTTCGTGGCGCCCTGATTTCGTCAAGCGAGATCAAGTATGGCGAACTGAACGTCACGACGACCGCTGCAAACATCATTGCGCTGCTGACCTTCCTGCGTGATGACGCCAAATGCGGCTTCGTCAACATGACGGATATTTGCGGCGTCGACTGGCCGCAGCGCCCTGATCGTTTCGATGTCGTCTATCATCTGCTGTCGCCGAAGAAGAACCTGCGCATCCGCATCAAGGTTCCGGTCGCCGAAGATCAGCCTGTTCCCTCGGCCTGCGGCGTCTATCCGGGTGCCGACTGGTTCGAGCGCGAAACCTGGGACATGTACGGCGTTCTCTTCACCGGCCATCCGGATCTGCGCCGCATCCTGACCGACTACGGTTTCGAAGGCCACCCGCTGCGCAAGGACTTCCCGACCACCGGCTTCGTTGAAGTTCGCTATGACGATGCTGCCAAGCGCGTCGTCTACGAGCCGGTCGAGCTGAAGCAGGAATTCCGCAACTTCGACTTTCTGTCTCCCTGGGAAGGCACGGACTACGTGCTGCCGGGCGACGAAAAGGCGAAGCAGTAAATTGATGGTGTGTGGCGGGTTGAGCCTGCCATTCTCGAGAATACCTGAAAACGCGAGCCCGTCGCCATGACAGAACATAACGTCCGCAACTTCAACATCAATTTCGGTCCGCAGCACCCGGCTGCGCACGGCGTTTTGCGTCTCGTCCTCGAATTGGACGGCGAAATTGTGGAACGCGTCGATCCACATATCGGCCTGCTGCATCGCGGCACGGAAAAGCTGATCGAAACGAAGACCTATCTGCAGGCCGTTCCTTACTTCGATCGCCTCGACTACGTGGCGCCGATGAACCAGGAACACGCCTATGCGCTGTCCGTCGAAAAGCTGCTCGGCATCGATATCCCGATCCGTGGCCAGCTGATCCGCGTGCTCTATTCGGAAATCGGCCGTATCCTTTCGCATCTCCTGAACGTCACGACGCAGGCCATGGACGTCGGCGCGCTGACGCCGCCGCTCTGGGGCTTCGAAGAGCGCGAAAAGCTGATGGTGTTCTATGAGCGCGCCTCGGGCTCGCGCATGCATGCCGCCTATATCCGCCCGGGCGGCGTTCACCAGGATCTGCCGGAAAAGCTGGTTCAGGATATCGGCGATTGGTGCGATCCCTTCCTGAAGGCGCTCGACGATATCGATTCGCTTCTGACCGGCAACCGCATCTTCAAGCAGCGTAACGTCGACATCGGCGTCGTCTCGCTGGAAGACTGTTGGGCCTGGGGTTTCTCCGGCGTCATGGTCCGCGGCTCTGGCGCCGCCTGGGACCTGCGTCGCTCGCAACCCTATGAATGCTATTCGGATCTGGAATTCGATATTCCGATCGGCAAGAACGGCGATTGCTACGACCGGTATCTGATCCGCATGATCGAGATGCGCGAATCCGTCCGCATCATGAAGCAATGCGTCAACCGTCTGCTCGGCGATGCCAAGACCGGTCCGGTCTCTTCGCTCGACGGCAAGGTCGTGCCGCCGAAGCGGGGCGAGATGAAGCGCTCGATGGAAGCGCTGATCCACCATTTCAAGCTCTATACCGAAGGCTACCACGTACCGGCCGGCGAGGTTTATTGCGCCGTCGAAGCGCCGAAGGGCGAGTTCGGCGTCTATCTCGTCTCCGACGGTTCGAACAAGCCGTATCGCTGCAAGATCCGCGCCCCGGGCTATGCGCATCTGCAGGCCATGGATTTCATGTGCCGCGGCCATCAGCTCGCCGACGTCGCGGCCGTGCTCGGTTCGCTCGACATCGTGTTCGGTGAGGTGGATCGCTGATGCAGCAATGGCTGGTCATCGTTGCTGTGCTTCTTTTCGCTTCCGGGGCTTCCGCCCAGCAAGCCGGCAAGACGCAGACGTTGCCCAGCATCTCTTTGCAAGGTTCGAATGCGAAAAGCGCGAATGGTGCAAAGGGTGACAATGCAGTCCCGCCGGGCAAGGAATCGACCATGGCCGATCTCGTGTCTCAGGGGTATGAAATCAAGGCCGCTGTGCCGAACGGCGGAAAGTTTGTTGTGTTTATGCAAAAAGACCAGTCGGCCTATGCCTGCGAATTCTTGTCCCTGACGGATACGCGGTGTGGGTCCATAAACTGAGATAAGGCGTGAAAGATGTCCGTTCGTCGACTAGCCGAAGATCAATTCCAGCCAGCCGCATTCGCCTTCAACAAGGAAAATGCGACCTGGGCGGAAAAGACGATCAAGAAATATCCAGAGGGTCGCCAGCAATCCGCGATTATCCCGCTGATGATGCGTGCGCAGGAGCAGGAAGGCTGGGTCACCAGGGCGGCTATCGAGACGATCGCCGACATGCTGGATATGGCCCACATCCGTGCGCTTGAAGTTGCGACCTTCTACACGCAGTTCCAGCTCAATCCGGTTGGCACGAAGGCGCATATCCAGGTTTGCGGCACGACGCCCTGCATGTTGCGCGGCGCCGAAGGGCTGGTGAAGGTCTGCAAGAGCAAGATCAATGGCCATGCCTTTGAACGCAACGCCGACGGCACGCTCTCCTGGGAAGAGGTCGAATGTCAGGGCGCCTGCGTCAATGCACCGATGGTCGTGATCGGCAAGGATACCTATGAGGATCTGACGCCTGAACGTCTCGAAGAGATCATCGATGCATTCTCCGCAGGCGAGGGCAGCAAAGTCCCGACCGGTCCGCAGATCGACCGCGTCTTCTCCGCGCCGGAAGGTGGCCTGACGTCGCTGACGACGGAGGCCCCGAAAGCAAAGAGCGCAAGCGGCAAGGCTTCCGCCAAGGTCGATGCAGCTCCGGTTCCGCCATCCGAAGCGGCTCGCCCAAAGAGCACCGACGCTGAAACCAACGCAGCGCTGAAGACACCGGCAACAGCGCCGGCAGCCGCCGCCAAAAATGCCAAGGCAGCCGAAGCGCAGCCGCTTTCCGGAACTGCTGCGGCCAAGCCGGCTACCAGTAATGTCGAAAGCGGGCAGAAGCCGACATTGACCGACAAGAACCGTCCGGCCGGCATCGAGAAGCCCGCGACCCCGGACGATCTGAAGCTGATTTCTGGCGTCGGTCCCAAGATCGAAGCCATCCTGCACGAGTTGGGTATTTTTACCTTCGCGCAGGTCGCAAAGTGGAAGAAGGCCGAACGCGAATGGGTCGACGGCTATCTGAATTTCAAGGGCCGCATCGAGCGCGACGACTGGATCAATCAGGCCAAGGCACTCGCTAAGGGTGGCGAAGCGGAATATATCAAGGTCTTCGGCAAGAAGCCGCGGTAAGAGGTGAAGCATGTTACAAGATCAAGATCGCATCTTTACCAATATCTACGGCCACAAGGACAAGTCCCTGAAGGGCGCGATGTCGCGCGGCCATTGGGACGGCACCAAGCAGATCCTCGAAAAGGGTCGTGACTGGATCATCAACGAGATGAAGGCTTCCGGCCTTCGCGGTCGCGGCGGCGCAGGCTTCCCGACCGGTCTCAAATGGTCCTTCATGCCGAAGGAAAATGACGGCCGTCCGCATTACCTCGTCGTCAATGCCGACGAGTCCGAGCCGGGCACCTGCAAGGACCGTGACATCATGCGTCACGATCCGCATACGCTGATCGAAGGCTGCGTCATTGCCGGTTTCGCCATGGGCGCCAACACCGCCTATATCTACGTTCGCGGCGAATACATGCGCGAGCGCGAAGCGCTGCAGGCGGCGATCGATGAATGTTATGATGCCGGACTTCTGGGCAAAAACAACAAGTTAGGCTGGGATTATGATGTTTACGTTCATCATGGCGCCGGCGCTTATATCTGCGGTGAAGAAACCGCGCTGCTCGAAAGCCTGGAAGGCAAGAAGGGCCAGCCACGCCTGAAGCCGCCATTCCCGGCCAACATGGGCCTCTACGGCTGCCCGACCACCGTCAATAACGTCGAGTCGATCGCCGTTGCGCCGACGATCCTGCGCCGTGGCGCCGGTTGGTTCTCCTCCTTCGGCCGTCCGAACAATGTCGGCACGAAGCTGTTCATGCTGTCCGGTCACGTCAATCGTCCGTGCACGGTCGAGGAAACGATGGGCATCACCTTCCGCGAGCTGGTCGACAAGCATGGCGGCGGCATTCGCGGCGGCTGGGACAATCTGCTTGCAGTCATTCCCGGCGGCGCGTCGTGCCCGATCGTTCCGGCAGCTGACATTATCGACTGCCCGATGGATTTTGACGGCCTGCGCGAAGTCAAGTCGTCCTTCGGGACGGCTGCTGCGATCGTCATGGACAAGTCGACCGACGTCATCAAGGCGATCGCCCGTATCTCGGCCTTCTTCAAGCATGAAAGCTGCGGCCAGTGCACGCCGTGCCGCGAAGGCACCGGCTGGATGTGGCGCGTGCTGGAACGCATGGCCAAGGGCAATGCGCAGAAGCGCGAGATCGACATGCTGTTCCAGGTGACGAAGCAGATCGAAGGCCATACCATCTGTGCGCTCGGCGATGCCGCCGCATGGCCGGTACAGGGTCTGATCCGCAATTTCCGTCCGGAAATCGAAAAGCGCATCGATCAGTACACAGCCAATGCGACCGGTCACGGCGCGGTGCTGGAAGCAGCCGAGTAGGGATGACGATGGCGAAGACCACAGATACCAGGCAGGACAGCGGAGCGGCCGATGCATCGGCTGATCTCGCTCGTATTGCCGCGGATATGCTGCGGAACGCGCCTGTCATGCCGATCCATCCGTTGATGGCGCATCCCGCGGCGGCATTCGCCGCGGCCGCCGCCATCGGCTTCGGTTTCACGTCGCAGATCGCCGGTGCGTTCTTCGGCGCGCTGCAGGGCGCGGTCGAAGCGACGAACAAGCGTGTTGTGGCGCCGACCGAAGAAAAGCCGGTAGCAAAGAAGGACGGGGCAGGGGAAGCGAAGCCGGTAAAGGCATCGCCTGCTGCCAAGCCTGCCGCTGCAAAGCCGGCTGTCGTGAAGAAGGTCGAGCCGAAGCCGGCGGCAGTGAAAGCTGCACCAGCAAAGGTTCCGGCCAAGGCCAAAGCCAAGATTGCTGTCGTAGCGCCGGTCGAGGCAAAGCCAGCGGCGGCTCCAGTGCGTCGCCGCAACGTTGCGGTGAAGACGGATGACCTGAAGCGGATTTCGGGCATCGGTCCGAAGCTGGAGCAAGTTCTGAACGGACGCGGCATTCTGCGGGTTGCCGATATTGCCGCTTGGAGCGACGCCGATGTCGAGCGGATCGACGCGGAACTTGGTTTCGATGGCCGTATCCGCCGCGACGACTGGGTCGGCCAGGCAAAGGCGCTCCAGCCGAAAGGCCGGGCTTGAGAGTTTTCCACGGCTGATCCAGCCGTGGAGTGAGAATGAGCGGTGGACATGGCGCGGGCGCGGTCCGTGATAGTGTCGCCGGAATGCGGATCTTGGCAGGGGACAAGGTTCGGCAAAGGTGATTGTGAGCAAGACTGGTGCCACGCGGCTCAAATGCCGTGCCGGTGGCGAAACGGTGTTGCGGTCATGAAATTGTCTGCGGCCAGGCTCGGCGGCAGACGGGACATAGGACTGAGTGGACGATGGTAAAACTGAAGATTGACGGTAACGAGATCGAAGTCCCGGATCACTACACGCTTATCCAGGCGTGCGAGGAAGCCGGCGCCGAAGTCCCGCGCTTCTGCTTCCATGAACGACTGTCGGTGGCCGGCAATTGCCGCATGTGCCTCGTCGAAGTGAAGGGTGGCCCGCCGAAGCCGCAGGCATCCTGCGCCATGGGCGTGCGCGATATCCGTGGCGGCCCGAACGGCGAACTTCCGGAAGTCTTCACCAATACGCCGATGGTCAAGAAGGCCCGCGAAGGCGTGATGGAATTCCTGCTGATCAACCATCCGCTGGATTGCCCGATCTGCGACCAGGGTGGCGAATGCGACCTGCAGGACCAGGCCATGGCCTTCGGTATCGACAGCTCGCGCTATCAGGAAGACAAGCGCGCCGTCGAAGACAAGTATATCGGCCCGCTCGTCAGCACCGTGATGAACCGTTGCATCCACTGCACACGTTGCGTCCGCTTTACGACCGAAGTCGCCGGCATTTCCGAACTCGGCCTGATCGGCCGTGGTGAAGACGCCGAGATCACCACCTATCTCGAGCAGGCGATGACCTCCGAGCTGCAGGGCAACGTCGTCGACCTTTGCCCGGTCGGCGCGCTGACCTCGAAGCCCTTCGCCTTCACGGCTCGTCCGTGGGAATTGAACAAGACCGAATCGGTCGACGTCATGGACGCACTCGGCTCGGCCATCCGCGTCGATACACGTGGCCGCGAAGTCATGCGCGTTCTGCCGCGCGTCAACGAGCAGATCAATGAAGAATGGATCTCCGACAAGACCCGCTTCATCTGGGACGGCCTGAAGACGCAGCGTCTCGACAAGCCTTATGTCCGTAAGGACGGCCGTCTGCAGGTTTCGACCTGGGGCGACGCTTTCGCCGCCATCAAGTCCGCGGTTGCCACCACCAGCGGCGACAAGATCGGTGCGATTGCCGGCGATCTTGCTTCCGTCGAGGAAATGTATGCTCTCTCCGAACTGCTGAAATCGCTGGGATCGGAAAATCTCGACTGTCGCCAGGACGGGACGGCGCTTGATCCGTCGCTGGGCCGCGCAAGCTACATCTTCAACCCGAGCATCGAAGGCATCGAAGCCGCCGATGCGCTGCTGATCGTCGGCGCCAACCCGCGCTTCGAAGCGGCCGTGCTGAACTCGCGCATCCGCAAGCGCTGGCGTCGTGGCAAGTTCCCGATCGGTGTGATCGGCGAACATACAGACCTGCGTTACCCCTTCGAATATCTCGGCGCTGGCCCCGAAACGCTTGCCGATATTGTCAACGGTTCGCACAGCTTCGCCGAAGTTCTGAAGACCGCGCAAAAGCCGATGATCATCATCGGCCAGGGCGCGCTCATCCGCGAAGATGGTGCAGCTGTGCTGGCGAATGCCGCCAAGCTCGCCGCTGCCGTCGGCGTGGTCAAGGATGACTGGAACGGCTTCGCCGTGTTGCACACCGCAGCCTCCCGCGTCGGTGGCCTCGATCTCGGCTTTGTGCCGGGCGAAAAGGGCGTCAACGCAGCTCAGATGCTTGCCTCGATGGACGTACTCTTCCTGCTCGGCGCCGATGAACTCGATTTCAGCCGCAAGGGCTCGAAGTTCACCGTCTACATCGGCTCGCACGGCGACAACGGTGCGCATAATGCCGACGTCATCCTGCCGGCAGCCACCTACACCGAAAAGTCGGGCACCTGGGTCAACACCGAAGGCCGTGTCCAGGTCGGCAACCGCGCCGGCTTCGCTCCAGGCGATGCCCGTGAGGACTGGGCCGTCATCCGTGCCCTTTCCGACGTACTCGGCAAGAAGCTTCCCTTTGATTCGCTGAGAGAATTGCGCGTCAAGCTCTATGCCGCTTTCCCGCATTTCGCTGGTATTGACGAGATCGCCGAAGGCGATAGCGCTCAAATTGTCGCACTTGCGAAAAAAGCCGGCGCGATGGGCAAATCCGCGTTTGCTTCGCCGATCAAAGACTTCTATTTGACGAACCCGATAGCGCGTGCCTCGGCTGTTATGGCCGAGTGCTCCGCATTGGCCCGCAACAATTTCCAGGCTGCGGCAGAGTAAGGGCAGAGGACCATGGATTCATTCGTTTCGACCTATCTTTGGCCGGCGCTGATTATGATCGGTCAGTCCCTGCTGCTTATGGTCTGCCTGCTGGTTTTCATCGCCTATATCCTTCTTGCCGACCGCAAGATCTGGGCGGCCGTTCAGCTGCGTCGCGGTCCGAACGTCGTCGGTCCCTTCGGCCTGTTCCAGTCCTTCGCCGACCTTTTGAAGTTCATGGTCAAGGAGCCGATCATCCCGGCCGGCGCCAACAAGGCCGTGTTCCTGCTGGCACCACTGGTTTCCGTGGTGCTGGCGCTCTCCACCTGGGCCGTCGTGCCGGTGGCGAACGGCTGGGTTATCGCCAACATCAATGTCGGCATTCTCTACATTCTGGCGATCTCGTCGCTCGAAGTGTACGGCATCATCATGGGCGGCTGGGCTTCGAACTCGAAGTATCCGTTCCTCGGCGCGCTGCGTTCCGCCGCGCAGATGGTGTCCTACGAAGTTTCGATCGGCCTCGTCATCGTCACCGTACTGCTTTGCGTCGGTTCGCTCAACATGACGGATATCGTCATGTCGCAGCAGACCGGCCTCGGCACCAAGCTCGGCCTGCCGGCCTCGTTCCTCGACTGGCACTGGCTGTCGCTGTTCCCGATGTTCATCGTGTTCTTCATTTCGGCGCTGGCTGAAACGAACCGTCCGCCTTTCGACCTTCCGGAAGCGGAGTCGGAACTGGTTGCCGGTTTCATGGTCGAATACGGTTCCGCGCCGTACATGATGTTCATGCTCGGCGAATATGCCGCCGTCGTTCTGATGTGCTCGCTGACCACGATCCTTTTCCTCGGCGGCTGGTTGCCTCCGGTCGATATCTGGATCCTGAGCTGGGTTCCGGGCATCATCTGGTTCATGCTGAAGTCGTGCCTCGTCTTCTTCATGTTCGCGATGGTCAAGGCTTTCGTGCCGCGCTACCGCTACGACCAGCTCATGCGCCTCGGCTGGAAGGTGTTCCTGCCGCTGTCGCTCGCCATGGTCGTTATCGTTGCATTCGTGCTGAAGCTGATGGGATGGGCATGATGATGTCGCTCCTCGCTTCAAGCAGATTTGGAGGTTGAAGATGGCCGGATTTTCCAACGCCGTCAGCTCGGTGTTCCTCAAGGAATTCGTCGGCGCATTCTTTCTGTCGATGCGTTACTTCTTCAAACAGAAGGCGACGATCAATTATCCCTTCGAAAAGGGACCGGTCAGCCCGCGCTTCCGTGGCGAACATGCCTTGCGCCGTTATCCGAACGGCGAAGAGCGCTGCATCGCCTGCAAGCTCTGCGAAGCGATCTGTCCTGCCCAGGCCATCACCATCGAAGCCGGGCCGCGCCGCAATGACGGCACGCGCCGCACGGTGCGTTACGATATCGATATGGTGAAGTGCATCTATTGCGGCTTCTGCCAGGAAGCCTGCCCGGTCGACGCCATCGTCGAAGGGCCGAACTTCGAATTCGCCACCGAAACCCGCGAAGAGCTTTATTTCGATAAGGCGCGGCTTCTGGAGAATGGCGACCGTTGGGAACGCGAAATCGCACGCAATATCGCGATCGACTCGCCGTACCGCTAAGCGGACTTTTGAATATGCCGTGACGGACGGCTTAAATAGTCGCCGTCGTGGTTGAATAGAGACCGGGGCTTTGTGCCGGACATGTGTCCGGCCAGGTCCCATCGGGCAGAGACACTCCCGGCTGCCCGGGGAAGACGAAAAAGGCACCAACATGGGTCTGCAGGCTCTTTTTTCTATATCTTCGCCTTCATCGCGGTGGCGTCGGCGTTCATGGTTATCTCGGCGCGGAATCCGGTCCATTCGGTCCTGTTCCTCATCCTGGTTTTCTTTAATGCCGCTGGCCTCTTCCTCCTGTTGGGGGCAGAATTCCTGGCGATGATCTTGCTGGTCGTGTATGTCGGCGCCGTTGCGGTTCTCTTCCTCTTCGTCGTCATGATGCTCGACATCGACTTCTCGGAGCTCAGGGCCGGCATTCTGGAATATGCCCCGATCGGCGCGTTGATCGGCATCATCCTGGCCGCAGAGCTGATCGTCGTCGTCGGTGGCAGCGTGATTTCGCCTGAGATCGCCAAGTCGGTCGCAATGCCCATCCCGGCTTTGACGGAACGGACGAACACCGCCGCACTCGGCGACGTACTCTATACTCACTACGTTTATTTCTTCGAGATCGCCGGCCTTGTGCTGCTGGTCGCGATGATCGGCGCCATCGTTCTGACGCTGAGGCATCGCACGCACATCAAGCGCCAGAATATTTCCCAACAGGTCGCCCGCACGCCCGCGACCGCCGTCGAGGTGGTCAAGGTCAAGCCGGGGCAGGGCGTCTGAGGCGAGGCACGAGGGTTAAAGGAACAAGAACATGGTCATCGGACTTTCCCACTACCTCACGGTCAGCGCCATTCTTTTCGTGCTCGGCGTCTTCGGTATCTTCCTGAACCGCAAGAACGTGATCATCATCCTGATGTCGGTCGAGCTCATTCTGCTCGCGGTCAACATCAACATGGTCGCCTTCTCGTCGTTCCTCAACGACATCGTCGGCCAGGTCTTCGCTCTGTTCATTCTGACCGTCGCTGCTGCTGAGGCTGCCATCGGTCTGGCAATTCTCGTCGTCTTCTACCGTAACCGCGGCTCCATCGCCGTCGAAGACGTCAACGTGATGAAGGGCTGATACAGCTATGTTGTTATATAAGGCTATCGTCTTTCTTCCCCTGATTGGCGCTGTTATCGCCGGCCTGTTCGGCCGCGGCATCGGTGCCAAGGCGTCGGAATACGTCACTACCGGCTTGATGATCATCGCCGCGATCCTGTCCTGGGTCGCCTTCTTCACCGTGGCGCTCGGTCACGTCGACGGCCCGATCAAGGTCGACGTGCTGCGCTGGATCCAGTCCGGCGGCATCGATGTCGCCTGGGCGCTGCGCATTGATACGCTGACCTCGGTGATGCTGATCGTCGTGAACTCGGTGTCTACCCTCGTTCACGTCTATTCGATCGGATACATGCATCACGATCCGCATCGTCCGCGCTTCTTCGCCTATCTCTCGCTCTTCACCTTCGCCATGCTGATGCTGGTGACCTCCGACAACCTCGCCCAGATGTTCTTCGGCTGGGAAGGCGTCGGTCTCGCCTCCTATCTGCTCATCGGCTTCTGGTTCAAGAAGCCGTCGGCATCTGCCGCTGCGATGAAGGCCTTCATCGTCAACCGCGTTGGCGACTTTGGTTTCGTGCTCGGTATTGCCGGCGTCTTCGTTCTCTTCGGCTCGATCAATTTCGACGTCATCTTCGGCAATGCCCAGGCCTTTGCCGCGGGGCAGGGCGGTCAGCCGGGCGATATCGTACTGAACCTCTTCGGCATGCATCTTGATCGTGGGCATGCACTCACCGGCGTCTGCCTGCTGCTCTTCATGGGTGCCATGGGTAAGTCGGCGCAGTTCCTGCTGCACACCTGGCTGCCGGACGCCATGGAAGGCCCGACCCCGGTGTCGGCGCTCATCCATGCCGCGACCATGGTCACCGCCGGCGTCTTCCTTGTCGCCCGCATGTCGCCGATCTTTGAACTCTCGCCGGATGCCCTGACCTTTGTCACCATCATCGGCGCGATCACCGCCTTTTTCGCGGCGACCGTCGGCCTCGTGCAGAACGATATCAAGCGCGTCATCGCTTACTCGACCTGTTCGCAGCTCGGCTACATGTTCGTGGCGCTGGGCGTCGGCGCCTACGGTGCTGCCATTTTCCATCTGTTCACGCATGCTTTCTTCAAGGCTCTGCTGTTCCTCTGCGCCGGCTCGGTTATCCATGCCGTCGATGGCGAGCAGGACATGCGTCACATGGGTGGCCTTCGTTCGCACATCAAGAAGACCTACTGGATGATGATCATCGGCACGCTGGCGATCACCGGCGTCGGCATTCCTTTCACGCCGATCGGCTTTGCCGGCTTCTTCTCCAAGGATGCGATCATCGAGGCTTCGTATACGTCGCACAATGCGGCTTCCGGTTTTGCCTTTACGCTGCTGGTCATCGCGGCGCTGTTCACCAGCTTCTATTCCTGGCGCTTGATTTTCATGACCTTCTTCGGCAAGCCCCGCGCTTCGCACGAGGTCATGCATCACGTGCATGAATCGCCGAATGTCATGCTGGTTCCGCTCTATCTGCTGGCGCTCGGCGCCGTCTTTGCCGGCTGGTATTTCCACGACTACTTCGTTGGCCATGACTACGAGGAGTTCTGGAAGCACGCGCTCTTCATACTACCGGACAACAAGATCCTCGAAGAGATGGAGCATGCTCCGCATTGGGTCGAGCTCAGCCCGTTCATTGCAATGGTGGTTGGTTTCGTGACCGCCTGGTACATGTACATCAAGTCGCCGGAGACGCCGAAGGCGCTCGCCAAGCAGCATCGCGCGCTCTATGAGTTCCTCCTGAACAAGTGGTACTTCGACGAGCTCTATGACTTCCTCTTCGTTCGTTCCGCCAAGGCGCTAGGTCGCTTCCTTTGGAAGAAGGGCGATGTCGGGGTCATCGATACGTATGGTCCGAACGGTATTGCGGCCCGCGTCACTGATGTTACCAACCGCGTCGTTCGCCTGCAGACCGGTTACCTCTATCACTATGCCTTCGCGATGCTGCTCGGTATTGCAGCCCTCGTTACCTGGATGATGCTCGGGAGTGCCCTTTGATGACCGATTGGCCTATTCTTTCAACGGTCACGTTCCTGCCGCTGGTCGGCGTTCTCATCCTGCTGTTCATGCGGGATGACGGACCCAATGGCCGGCGCAATATCCTGAACGTATCGCTGCTGACGACGGTTTTCACCTTCATCGTTTCTCTGTTCATCTGGATTGGCTTCGACAACGCCAATCCGGGCTTCCAGATGATCGAGAAGCATGGCTGGCTCGGCACCGGCATCAGCTATCACCTTGGTGTCGACGGCATCTCCATGCTGTTCGTCATCCTGTCGACCTTCCTGATGCCCTTCTGCGTGCTGGCAAGCTGGCTCTCGGTCGAGAAGCGCCTGAAGGACTACATGATCGCCTTCCTCGTCCTCGAGACGATGATGATCGGCGTCTTCGTGTCGCTGGATATCGTGTTGTTCTACGTCTTCTTCGAAGCCGGCCTCATCCCGATGTTCTTGATCATCGGCGTCTGGGGCGGCAAGGATCGCGTTTACGCCAGCTACAAGTTCTTCCTTTATACGCTGCTCGGCTCGGTGCTGATGTTGCTCGCCATCATGGCGATGTACTGGCAGGCCGGCACCACGGATATTCCGGCGCTGCTCGCCTACAAGTTCCCGCCGCAGATGCAGACATGGCTATGGCTTGCCTTCTTCGCCTCTTTCGCGGTGAAAATGCCGATGTGGCCAGTGCATACTTGGTTGCCCGACGCACACGTTCAGGCGCCGACGGCGGGCTCGGTCATCCTGGCCGGTATTCTTCTGAAGCTCGGCGGCTACGGTCTCATCCGCTTCTCGCTCGGCATGTTCCCGAACGCGTCGGAATATTTCGCACCGCTCGTCTTCGCCATGTCGGTCATCGCCATCATCTACACCTCGCTGGTGGCGCTGATGCAGGAAGACATCAAGAAGCTGATCGCCTACTCCTCGGTCGCGCACATGGGCTATGTCACCATGGGCATCTTCGCGGCCAACCAGCAGGGCGTTCAGGGCGCGATCTTCCAGATGCTGTCTCACGGCATCGTCTCGGGCGCACTCTTCCTCTGCGTCGGCGTGATCTATGACCGTACCCATACCCGCGAAATCGCGGCCTATGGCGGCCTGGTCAACAACATGCCGAAATACGCGGTCGCGATGATGATCTTCACCATGGCCAATGTTGGTCTGCCCGGCACCTCCGGCTTCGTCGGCGAATTCCTGACCCTGATCGGCGTCTTCCGCGCCAACACCTGGGTTGCGTTGTTTGCCGCCACCGGTGTCATTCTTTCGGCCGCTTACGCGCTTTGGCTTTACCGCCGCGTCATCTTCGGCGCGCTGGAAAAGGAAAACCTGAAGAAGCTGCTGGATCTGTCGCCACGCGAACAGCTGATCCTCTATCCGCTGATTGCACTGACGATCCTCTTCGGCGTCTATCCGGCTCCGATCTTCGATGCGACGGCCGCTTCGGTGGACCTGCTCGTGAACAACTACACCGCAGCCCTGCACGCCGCGCAGAATGTTGCGCTGTCGATGAATTGATGACGGGACTTATTCGACATGACTGCTGACACAATTCTCGCAAGCCTGCATCTTTCCATCCCGGAGCTCATCCTCGCGGTCGGTGCACTGGTGCTGCTCATGATCGGCGTCTTTTCAGGCGAACGGTCTGGTCCGATGGTCACCGTTCTTGCCATCGCGGTTCTCGCGGTGGCCGGTCTCTGGATCATCTTCGTGCCGGGCGAAGGCCTGGCCTACGGCGGCGCCTATCTCGCCGACGGCTTCTCGCGCTTCATGAAGATCGTCGCGCTGGTCGGCTCGATCGTGGCTATGTTCATGAGCATGGGGCAGGCGCGCGAGCAGCAGCTCGATCGCTTCGAATTCCCGGTGCTCCTGCTGCTGGCGACCCTCGGCATCCTGCTGATGATCTCGGCGCATGACCTGATCTCGCTCTACCTGTCGCTGGAACTGCAGTCGCTGGCGCTCTACGTCGTTGCCGCCATCAACCGCGATAGCCTGAAGTCGACGGAAGCCGGCCTGAAGTATTTCGTACTCGGCGCGCTATCCTCGGGCATGCTGCTCTACGGCATGTCGCTGGTCTACGGCTTCACCGGCCACACGACCTTCGACGCCATCGCTACCGCGCTCAGCGCCGAGACCCGTTCGCTCGGTCTCGTCTTCGGCCTGGTCTTCGTTCTCGCCGGCCTTGCCTTCAAGATCTCCGCCGTGCCGTTCCACATGTGGACGCCGGACGTCTACGAAGGTGCGCCGACCCCGGTCACCGCCTTCTTCGCGGCTGCCCCGAAGGTTGCGGCCATGGCGATCCTGGTCCGTCTCGTTATCACCGCCTTCCATCCGGTGCTTGCCGACTGGCAGCAGATCATTGTCTTCATCTCGATCGCCTCGATGGTGCTTGGCGCCTTCGCTGCGATTGGTCAGCGCAACTTCAAGCGACTGATGGCTTATTCGTCCATCGGTCACATGGGCTATGCGCTGGTCGGTCTCGCGGCCGGCAACCAGACCGGCGTCTCCGGCGTCATGCTCTATATGGTCATCTACATGGTCATGACCCTTGGCGTCTTCGCCATCATCATGGCGATGCGCCGCAAGGACGGTCGTCAGGTTGAAAATGTCGACGATCTCGCCGGCCTTTCGACCACCAACCCGTTCATGGCAGTCGTGCTGACGGCGCTGATGTTCTCGCTGGCTGGCATCCCGCCGCTGGCAGGCTTCTTCGGGAAGTACTTCGTCTTCGTTGCCGCTATCCAGGCCCATCTCTATGCGCTCGCCATTATCGGCGTTCTCTCGTCGGTCGTCGGCGCCTACTACTATCTGCGCGTCATCAAGCTGATGTGGTTCGATGAAGCCAAGGACGAGTTCGTCCGCACCGACGGTTCGCTGCGCCTGGTCTTCGGTCTCTCGGGTCTCTTCGTCCTCACCTACGTCTTCTTTGGCGGTGCTATCGGTGGTGCGGCCGATCTTGCAGCCGCGACGCTGTTTTGATGGCGTCTGACATGAATAGCCGGAAGTCGCTCGTCGACTTCCGGCATGATGCTGTCTTGGAGACTGCGTCCACCAACAGCGCGTGCCTGGAGCGGGCGCGAGCGGGTGATGCAGGCAATCTCTGGGTAACTGCGGACCGCCAGACCGGTGGCCGTGGACGCCGCGGACGCCCCTGGGTGTCGGAACGTGGCAACCTCTATGCTTCTCTTCTCCTGATTGATCCCGCCCCCATGGACCGCCTCGGCTCGCTGCCTCTGGCTGTTGCCGTCGGTGTGCATCAAGCAGTGCGCGGCGTGTTGCCGCTGGCGGCAGAGTCCGTCGAGGTCAAATGGCCGAACGACATCCTGATTGGCCGCAAGAAGACCTGCGGTATCCTGATCGAGGGCGAGGCTCTCCCGGATGGGCGTTACGCGCTGGTGATCGGCATTGGCATCAATGTCGCCGTCATGCCTGACAATCCAATGTATCCGGTCACCTGCCTGCGCGAGCAGGGCTCGATGGTATCGCCGGAAGAGCTGTTTGCACACCTCTATGCCTCCATGGCCGAGGCGCTGGCCGTCTGGAACAGCGGCAAGGGTGTTCGCGAGATAACGGCGCGCTGGCGCGACGTTGCTTGCGGCGTTGGTGAAAAGATTACAGTGAATCTGCCGGACCGTTCGATTTCCGGGCATTTTGCCGGAATTGATGATAATGGCTTGTTGATGCTCGACGCCGGCGGCGGCAAGATTTTGCCGATCGCGGCGGGCGACGTTTTTTTCAGATCGTAGGTAAAATATAGATATGGCGAAGCAAGACGAACTGGTGTTTCTGCCTCTCGGCGGCGTCGGCGAGATCGGCATGAACCTCGCCCTTTACGGCTATGGCGCGCCGGAACATCGTCAGTGGATCATGGTCGATTGCGGCGTCACCTTTCCGGGGCCGGATCTGCCGGGCGTCGATCTCGTGCTCCCCGACATCCGCTTCCTCGCCAAGGAGCGCAAGAACCTCAAGGGCATCATCATCACGCATGCGCATGAGGATCACTACGGTGCGTTGAGCGATCTCTGGCCAGGCCTGAATGTCCCTGTCTATGCCTCGGGCTTTACCGCCGGCTTGCTGGAAGCCAAGCGCAGCTATGAAAGGACGATGGGCCAGATCCCGATCACCCCTTTCAAGGCCGGTGACCGTATCAATGTCGGCCCCTTCAGCATCGAAGGCATCGCTGTCAACCACTCGATCCCAGAACCGATGTCGCTGATGATCCGCACCCCGGTCGGCAATGTCATCCATACCGGTGACTGGAAGATCGACCACGAACCATCGCTCGGGCCGCTGACCGATGAGGCGCGTTTCCGCCAACTCGGCGACGAGGGCGTGCTGGCACTGATGTGCGATTCCACCAACGCCTTGCGCGATGGTGTCTCGCCGTCGGAAAAGGAAGTTTCCGCAAGCCTGCGCAAGATCATCGAGAATGCCGAGGGCAGGGTGGCGATTACCACTTTCTCCTCGAATGTTGGCCGTATTCGCACTATCGCTGAGGCAGCTGAAGCTGCGGGCCGCGAGATATTACTGCTCGGCAGTTCGCTGAAGCGGGTTGTCGATGTCGCCCGCGACCTCGGCATCATGGAAGGCGTCAAGCCGTTCATCGCCGAAGACGAGTATGGTTATATCCCGCGCGACAAGGTCGTCATCATTCTGACCGGCAGCCAGGGCGAGCCCCGCGCCGCCCTTGCCAAACTGTCACGCGATGAAATGCGTCACGTTGCGCTTGCCGCCGGCGATATCGTCGTTTTTTCCTCGCGCGCCATTCCCGGCAACGAGAAGGCAATCCAGGATATCAAGAACGGTCTCACCGAACAGGGCGTACATGTGGTGACGGACGCGGAAGCGCTCGTACATGTATCCGGCCACCCCCGCCGCAACGAACTACAGAAGATGTACGAATGGACGCGGCCCAAGGTCGTCGTACCGGTGCATGGTGAGCCGACACATCTGGCGGCACATAAGGAACTGGCCGAGCAATCCGGCATCGCCATCGTGCCGAAGGTTCGCAATGGCGATATATTACGGCTGGCACCCGGTTCAGTCGAGGTAATCGGTCAAGCGCCGCATGGCCGCATCTTCAAGGATGGCATATTGATCGGCGATTTCGACGAGATGGGCATCGGCGAGCGCAAGAAGCTCTCCTTTGTTGGTCATGTCGCCGTGAACGTTGTACTTGATGCCCGCTACGACATCGTCGGCGATCCGGATGTCGTTGCAATCGGCTTGCCGGCCTATGACGACGAGGGCGAAGAGATGGAAGATACACTCTTCGATGCCGTTGTCAGCGCGATCGAAAGCATTCCGCGCGCTCGCCGCAAGGATATCGACATGCTGCAGGAAGCCGCGCGCCGCGCCGTGCGTGCTGCCGCCAATCATGGCTGGGGCAAGAAGCCTGTCGTGACGGTCTTCGTCACGCGCATGGCGGGCTGATCCACGTTTCGATCCGATCAAGGAAGAGAGAACAGCCATGCTCGGACGCATCAATCATATTGCGATTGCCGTTCCCGATATTGCCGCCGCCGCCGCCATCTATCGCGAAACGCTTGATGCCAAGGTATCCGAGCCGCAGTCCTTGCCGGAGCATGGCGTCACCGTCGTTTTCGTCGAGCTGCCGAACAGCAAGGTCGAGCTTGTGGAACCGCTTGGCGATGCCTCGCCACTGTTGAAATTCCTTGCCAAGCATCCCACTGGCGGCATGCATCACATCTGCTACGAGGTGGAGGATATCCTGGCGGCGCGCAATCGGCTGATCGCAGGCGGCGCGCGGGTGCTGGGCGATGGTGAACCCATGATCGGCGCCCATGGCAAGCCGGTGCTCTTCCTGCATCCCAAGGACTTCTTCGGGACGCTCATCGAGCTCGAGCAAGTGTGACATTAGGGCGCTGGGCCGCGCTTTGAAACCTGACGAATTTGGCTCTATAAGCTGTTGTGGATGAGGAGGGGACGGGCCGATTTTGACCTGTCTTGAGGGAGCATATGGCCCAGCAGATTTTCTCGACTTGCGCCGTCTATTTCGTGGTCTGGTGGATCACGCTTTTCGCCGTCCTGCCGTTTGGCCTGCGCACGCAAGCCGAGGACAATCATGTGATCCTCGGTACAATCGAAAGCGCACCGACGAAATTCCGGGCGGCGCGGGTGGTGCTGATCACGACGCTGGTATCCGCCGTGATCTATGGGGCATGGTATGTCAGCGCGCATTATTTCGGCTTCGGTTTTAACTCCATGCCGCAGATCATTCCGCACTACGACGACTAAGGTCCGTGCCCTGAAATTTGCGGGATGCACGGCTGGAAATCGCATGTCATTGAATGGCCCGGAAACTGTCA
Source organism: Rhizobium lusitanum (assembly GCF_014189535.1). Taxonomy (NCBI): domain Bacteria; kingdom Pseudomonadati; phylum Pseudomonadota; class Alphaproteobacteria; order Hyphomicrobiales; family Rhizobiaceae; genus Martinezella; species Martinezella lusitana. The sequence goes on from NZ_CP050308.1 coordinate 3,905,182, forward strand.
CACCTTCGTCATGTGATTGGGGCAAAGAGACTGCGTAACAGCGGTCGTCCCACTGTGCCGGCTGGCTGGCCCCAAGGGGCGTTTCAAAGCCTGGATTTTGAGAAAGTCCTGTGGCTGCTTGAGGCAAGAAAGCAAAAAAAACAAGGCGGTAAGCCTTGTTTTTAAGTATCGCGTGATCCTTATCCGTTGCCGGGGCAGCGACGAGCGCGCCTAAGATCTAATCCTCCCAAGACTTGACCGCGAAACGACAAGAATTTAACCTTCCTGCCTCTTTTGTGAGCTGAAATTAGCTCAAACATTGAGCTTTGTCATCTGTTTTTTTGCTTTTTTACTTCAGTCGCGCAGAATTTTTCTGTTGACAGTTTATCGCCACAAATCCTTATAAACATGCATTTTTTCGAATTCGTAAAAGTAATTGACGGCACTCGGCATTCGCGGTCGTCCGCCGGATTCGCGCCGCGCAAATGCGGGTTTCCTTCCTGCCCCGAAGCAGTTATGAACTGCCTCCAGCAGTCAATTTTTTAACGATTCCGCCGGACGCGGAACGTCAAACCATCTGGAATCGACCCATGCGCCTGTCTCGCTACTTCATGCCTATCCTGAAGGAAAATCCCAAGGAGGCGGAAATCGTTTCCCACCGGCTGATGTTGCGCGCCGGCATGATCCGCCAGCAGTCGCAAGGCATCTATTCCTGGCTGCCGTTGGGCAAGCGTGTTCTCGACAAGGTCAACAAGATTATCCGTGAGGAACAGAACCGTTCCGGTGCCATCGAGCTGTCGATGCCGACGTTGCAGTCGGCCGAGCTCTGGCAGGAAAGCGGCCGTTACGACGCCTATGGCAAGGAGATGCTGCGTATCAAGGACCGGCAGGATCGGCCAATGCTCTATGGCCCGACCAATGAGGAAATGGTCACCGACATCTTCCGTTCCTACGTCAAGTCCTACAGGGACCTGCCGCTGAACCTCTACCATATCCAGCTGAAGTTCCGCGACGAGATCCGTCCGCGCTTCGGCACCATGCGCTCGCGCGAATTCATGATGAAGGATGCCTATTCCTTCGATCTGACGCAGGAAGGCGCCGTGATCGCCTATAACAAGATGTTCGCGGCCTATCTGCGCACGTTCGATCGCCTTGGTCTTCGGGCGATCCCGATGCGCGCCGACACCGGCCCGATCGGTGGTGACCTCAGCCATGAGTTCATCATCCTCGCCGACACCGGTGAATCCGAAGTTTTCTGCCACAAGGATTTCGTCAATTTCGACATCCCCGCGGAAGACACGAATTTTGACGACGCCGCCGGCCTGAAAGGTATCTTCGACAAGTGGACGTCGCTTTACGCGGCAACCTCTGAAATGCATGACGAGGCGGCCTTCAATGCCATTCCCGAAGGCGAACGCCTGTCGGCTCGTGGCATCGAAGTCGGTCATATCTTCTATTTCGGTACGAAATATTCCGAGCCGATGGGCGCCAAAGTGCAGGGTCCCGACGGCAAGGAACATGCCGTCCACATGGGATCTTACGGTATTGGCCCGACACGCCTTGTTCCCGCCATCATCGAAGCATCGCATGACGAGAACGGAATCATCTGGCCGGCCTCGGTCGCGCCCTTTGATGTCGTGGTGATCAACATGAAGTCGGGCGATCAAGCCTGCGACCTCGCTTGCGAGACGATCTACGCGGCCCTGTCCAAGGCCGGCAAGGATGTCCTGCTTGACGATCGCGATGATCGCGCCGGAACGAAATTCGCCACGGCCGATCTGATTGGTGTGCCCGTGCAGATCATCGTCGGGCCGCGTTCGATCGCGGGCGGCGAAGTGGAAGTCAAGGACCGTAAGACCGGCGCCCGCGAGACGATGACCGTCGAAGCGGCGATCAATAAACTGGCAGGCTGATAAAGCGATAGGATGAGAAGCGAATGGCGGTAACCGCGGCAGCCGAGCAGCAGGAAAAGTCTACCACGACTAGTCCGTCTTCGCGTCCATTCTCCGGTTTTGAGCGGCTTGTCGCCTGGCGCTATCTGCGCTCCCGGCGCAAGGAAGCGTCGATTTCGGTTATTGCCGGTTTTTCGCTGGTCGGCATCATGCTTGGCGTCGCGGCCCTGATCATCGTCATGGCCGTGATGAACGGCTTTCGTGCCGAGCTTTTCAAGCAAATTCTCGGCTTCAATGGCCATGTCATTGTCCAGCCTATCGATTCACCGCTGAATGACTACGCCTCACTGGCGCAGAAATTCTCGGCCGTTCCGGGCGTCACCATGGCTTTGCCGCTGGTCGAGGGTGAGACGCTCGCCTCCGGTCGCGGTGGTTCGGGAACGGGCGCGCTCGTGCGCGGCATCCGCTCAGAGGACCTGACGAAGCTCAAGACGGTTTCGGACCATATTGTTGATGGCGACATGGTTGGCTTTGCCGCTGGCCAGGGTGTCATGGTGGGCTCGCGCCTGGCTCGGCAGCTCGGCCTCACGGTTGGCGATCAGATTACGCTGACAGCGCCCGATGGCGACGTCACGCCTTTCGGGGTCAACCCGCGCGTCAAGGCCTATGCCATTTCCGGTATCTTCGAAGTGGGTATGTCGGAGTATGATTCCTCCGTGGTCTTCATGCCGCTCGAGGAGGCGCAGCTGTTTTTCAATGCCGAAGGGATCGTCGAGAAGATCGAGCTCTTCATCAGCAATCCTGACGACGTCGACGCGTTGAGGCCGAAGATCGAGGCGGCGGCGGGGCGGCAGATCTTTCTGACCGACTGGCGGCAGGTCAACGCGACCTTCTTCTCGGCGCTCCAGGTCGAACGCAACACCATGTTCATGATCCTGACACTGATCGTCATCGTCGCGGCGCTGAATATCATTTCCGGACTGATCATGCTGGTGAAGGACAAGGGCAGCGATATTGCCATCCTGCGCACCATGGGCGCGACGTCAGGGGCGATCATGCGCATCTTCTTCATGACGGGCGCTGCGATCGGCGTTGTCGGTACTTTCGCCGGCGTCGCTCTTGGCGTTCTCGTCTGCCTCAACATCGAATCGATCCGCCAGTTCTTCTCCTGGATATCCGGCACGGTGATCTTCAACCCGGAAGTCTATTTCCTCAGCAAGCTGCCGGCCCAGATGAATATGAGCGAGACCATTTCCGTGGTCGTGATGGCGCTGACGCTGTCCTTCCTCGCCACCATCTTCCCGGCCTGGCGTGCCTCACGGCTCGATCCGGTGCAGGCGCTACGGTACGAATAAGGAATTCCACATTTGATGAAACGCAACGTCGTTCTCCAGCTCTCGGGCGTGGAGCGTCATTACGGCCAGGGCGATACCCGGCTGTCGATCCTGAAAAGCGCCGATTTCGCCCTGCACAGCGGCGAGATCGTCGCCCTGGTCGCGCCGTCGGGGACGGGTAAGTCAACGCTTCTGCATGTCGCCGGTCTACTGGAGCATCCGGATGCCGGCGAAGTGACGATCAACGGCCATGCCTGCGAAGGCCTGTCCGATGAAAAGCGCACGGCGGTCCGTCGCAGCGACATCGGCTTCGTCTACCAGTTCCATCATTTGCTGCCCGAGTTTTCAGCACTTGAAAACATCATGATGCCGCAGCTGATTTCCGGCCTGTCGCGGAAGGAGGCAAGCGTCCGCGCCGCCCAGCTTCTCGATTACATGCGCATCGGTCACCGCGCAGATCATCGTCCGACCGAGCTTTCCGGTGGCGAGCAGCAGCGCGTCGCCATTGCCCGCGCCGTTGCCAATGCGCCTCTGGTGCTGTTGGCCGATGAGCCGACCGGCAACCTCGATCCTGAGACCGCACACTACGTTTTCGACGCGCTCGAAGCATTGGTGCGCCAGTCGGGTCTTGCGGCGCTGATCGCCACGCATAATCACGACCTCGCCGCCCGCATGGACCGTCGCGTTACCATCAATGACGGCAAGGTCGCCGAGTTCTGATCATCGCTTAAGGGACGATCAACCCGCCGCGATAGTCCAGCTCATAGGCTTTGCGCTCGTTCAGCAGAATGACTTCGTGACCGATGAAGTGATCGCAGCCGCCGGTGCTGCGGTCCACATAGCGGCCGAGCGGATGGTCGAATTCGTAGCCGCCGAGAAAGCGCTTCTCATCAAGGTAGAGCCGTAGCAGCGACGCCTTGATGATCATTCCCGCGGTCGTGCCGTCGATCAGATCGGGCTCGACGATGCGTCCGAAATAATTCATCGCCCAGACCGGCTCGTCATCGAGCCAGATGAGTTCCTGTCCGGCGAAATCAGTGCCGCCGAAATAGCTATCGAGATAGCGCCAGCGGCCGCGGGCATAGCCGATGTCATGCGAGCCGCTGCGGCAGGACGGCAGCCTCTCGCCATCGCCGACATAGGTTTCGGCCTTTGCGGTGACAATGAAATCATTCAGCTCGGCAAGATCCGGCACGGCTCTCTCCATTCATGGTGGGCGCTCAGCATGTCACGTGCACTATGATTAGTAAAGAACATATAGTGAACAAATGGAAGATTGCTACTGGCTGATGCCGCAGCCTTTCTGGCCGAAATCGTCCTTCCAGTCCTCGATCTTGATGGTCTTGGCCTCGGCCTTGAGGTCTTTATCGCCCTTCGTCGCCTTGCCGGTCAGGACATTGTAATCGCAGCTATAGCCGGCGTCGGGGTTCAGGGTGTCACGGTAATCATAGGTGTATCCGGCAACGACGAAGGCGTTGTTGCGAAAGGCGAGTGTGAGCGTCTGCTCCCAGCGGTCTCGCCCGATGGCGTCGTTCTGCGAGGTGACGGCGATCGAGCCATTCGGCAGGGCCTTGATGGACGGCTCCTGGCCGAAGATGCCGTCTGGCTCCGTGCTGCCCCAAACCTTGTTCGGTGCGGCCGCCGCAAGCCTCAGCAGGGAATGCTGGTCGTCGCGCAGATAGATGTAGATGCCGATGGGCGCGTCCGCCTGATCATCGGGGGCCGGCGCCACCAGCAGGGCAAGATCCGGTTTGCCGTCCTTGTTCCAGTCGCCGATTGCGGCATCGATGATGCGCTCGGGCGCGATGGCGGTTTCGGCAGCGGCTGCCGCAGTGGTAGAAAGCGAAATGAGGGCTGCGACAACAAGCGGCTTCATGGTGATCTCCCCGTTCACTCTCTCTTAGCCTCGGCTTGATCTTCCGTCCATCGACATGGAGGAGAACGTCGATGATGAAATTTATTGATGTTCCTATTGACTCTCGAACAAAAATAGAACAAATAAGAAACATAACGAGTAAGGAGCGCGTAAATGACCGATATCATTCGAGACGTTGCAGCATTCACCTCCATCGTGATGTTCGTCGCCAGCTTTTCCCTGATCATGATGGCGATGTGAATCTTATCCCCACGGGTGTTGCAATGCACCCGTGATTCATGAGGACTGCTTCTGGACTTTACCGTCCGCTATGCCGACAATGCAGCCGATTCATTTGGGCATGCGGAAGGGCATAAAATGGCGGATATGGCGAGCAGCGGCGCGATGAGCGCACCGGTCGGTGACACGCCGGAATTCGTGCATCTTCGCGTCCATTCCGCCTATTCGCTGCTCGAGGGCGCATTGCCCCTGAAGAAGATCCTCGCCAAGGCGACCGGCGACAATCAGCCGGCCATTGCCGTCACCGACACCAACAATCTTTTCGTCGCGCTGGAGTTCTCTCAGAAGGCAATGGACGAGGGCCTGCAGCCGATCATTGGCTGCCAGGTGTCGATTGATATGGAGGATGGCGTCGAAGGCGAGAGGCGCGGGCCGCAGCAGGCGCTGGCCAAGCTGCCGTCGATTGTATTGCTCGCCGCCACCGATCGCGGCTATGAGCGGCTGGTCGACCTTGTCAGCCGCGCTTATCTCGGCGGCGAGGGCAATCAGGCCGTCCATATCACCACCTCCTGGCTGGAGGAGATCGGCACGGAGGGTATGATCGCGCTGACGGGCGCGCTTGGCGGTCCCGTCGATATGGCGCTGAAGGAGGGACATGCGCCGCAGGCGCTGTCGCGGCTTCTGGCGTTGAAGCGCTTGTTCGGCGACCGGCTTTATGTCGAGCTGCAACGTCATGGCACCTATGACCGTCGCCACGAACAGAAGATGATCGCGCTCGCTTATGAGCATGAGTTGCCGCTGGTTGCCACCAATGAGGCCTTCTTCCCGACCCGCGACGATTACGATGCCCACGACGCGCTGATGGCGGTTGCCCACAATGCCATCGTTTCGGATGACACCCGTTTTCGCCTGACACCCGATCATTATCTGAAGAGCCGCGCCGATATGGCAAAGCTGTTCGCCAACCTGCCGGAAGCTCTGGAAAACACCGTCGAGATCGCGCGGCGCTGCTCTTTCGTTCTGAAGACCCGCAAGCCGATCCTGCCGCGCTTCACCGGCGCCACCGACAATGAGGAAGAGGCCGATCGCGCCGAATCGGCGGAACTGCGCGCCCAGGCGGTCGAGGGTCTCGATCAGCGTCTCGCTTCGCTTGGCATGGCGCCGGGCTATGTGGAAAAGGACTATCGCGAGCGGCTGGAATTCGAGCTCAGCGTTATCGAGGGCATGAAATTCCCCGGCTACTTCCTGATCGTTGCGGACTTCATCAAATGGGCCAAGCGGCACGATATTCCAGTCGGGCCGGGCCGTGGTTCCGGCGCGGGGTCGCTGGTTGCCTATGCGCTGACCATCACCGACGTCGATCCGCTCCGCTTCTCGCTGCTGTTCGAGCGCTTCCTCAATCCATCACGCGTATCGATGCCGGACTTTGATATCGACTTCTGCCAGGATCGCCGTGAAGAGGTGATCCGCTATGTCCAGGCCAAGTATGGCCGTGAGCAGGTGGCGCAGATTATCACCTTCGGGTCGTTGCAGGCACGCGCCGCCCTTCGCGACGTCGGCCGCGTGCTGGAAATGCCCTATGGCCAGGTCGACAAGATCTGCAAGCTGGTGCCGAACAACCCCGCCAGTCCGACACCGCTGCACCAGGCGATCAAGGAAGAGCCGCGCCTGCAGGAAGAGGCGGACAAAGAGCCGGTCGTCGCCCGGCTGCTCGACATCGCCCAGAAGATCGAGGGCCTCTATCGCCACGCATCGACCCACGCCGCCGGTATCGTCATCGGTGATCGGCCGTTGTCGAAGCTGGTGCCGATGTATCGCGATCCGCGCTCCGACATGCCGGTCACCCAGTTCAACATGAAATGGGTGGAACAGGCCGGTCTGGTGAAGTTCGACTTTCTCGGCCTGAAAACGCTGACGGTCCTGAAG